>NZ_JBQUYR010000012.1:0-205137 GCF_056314265.1 Pseudacidovorax sp. DMC4
GTGCTGCCGGCGCCGGCGGTGTTGTCCACCACGATGGTGGCGCCCAGGGCCTTCTGCATGGCCTCGGCCAGGTCGCGTGCCACCTTGTCGGTCGGGCCACCCGCCGCGAAGGGCACGACGAAGGTGATGGTCTTGCCATCGGGGAAGTCGGCAGCCTGCGCGCCGAAGGTGAGGGCGGCAAGGGCGGCCAGGGCGATGGTCTTCTTCATTCGAAACTGCTCCGACAGAGGGTGAAAAGGACCTGAATGGTAGGGACCGGACTTGTCCGGGAAATTCCGGATTTCCCTAGTAGGACGGCTGCAGTGCGGTCCTCCTGATCCGGCGCAAGCCGGGGCGCGGTCAGGCGGCGGGGCAATAATGCCCGCCCATGCCTTCCCTCCTCGCACTCGACATCGGCAACACGCGGCTCAAGTGGGCGCTCTACGCCCAGGCCCAGCCAGGCAGCGTGCCGCTGGCCTCGGGGGCCGAGTTCCTGGACCACATCGACCGCCTGTCCGAAGGGCCCTGGGCCTCGCTGCCCGTGCGGCCCGATGCCATGATCGGCTGCGTGGTCGCGGGCGACGCGGTGCGCCGCCGCACCGAGGAGCAGGTGGAGGAGAGCTTCGATTTCGAGCCGCGCTGGGTGGTGTCGAGTGCGGCCGAGTGCGGCATGGTCAACGGCTACGACCATCCGACGCGTCTGGGTGCCGATCGCTGGGTGGCCATGATCGGCGCCCGCCATCGCATGCTGGCGCAGGTGGCCGGCGGCCGGCCGCGGCCGATGGTGGTGGTGATGGTGGGCACCGCGGTCACGGTCGAGGCCATCGATGCCGAAGGCAAGTTCCTCGGCGGCCTGATCCTGCCCGGCCACGGCATCATGCTGCGCGCGCTGGAGTCGGGCACCGCCGGCCTGCATGTGCCCACCGGCGAGGTGCGCGAGTTTCCGACCAACACCAGCGATGCCCTCACCAGCGGCGGCACCTATGCCATCGCCGGCGCCGTCGAGCGCATGGTGCAGCACGTCCGCCGCCACTGCGGGGCCGAGCCCGCCTGCTACATGACCGGCGGCGCGGGCTGGAAGATGGCGCCGTCGATGTCGGTGGAGTTCGAACTGGTGGAGTCGCTCATCATGGACGGCCTGCTGGTCATTGCCGGCGACCGCGCCGCGCGCATCGCCGGCTGAGCCACCGGCGTCCTGTCTCTCCCATCCCAACCCCTCGGCATTGCCGCGTGCAGGGCTGCACGCCCCGCGTTACCAACGCTCAGCCGCGCAGCCCTTCGGCTGCCTGGAACAGCGCCTCGCGCGCCTGGTCCACGATGCGCTGCTTCCACACATCCGTGTCGGTGTAGAAGGCCGCCCGCATGCGCTGGTGGATCGACTGGGCCAGCTCCGGCGCGACCTCGGGATGCAGATGCAGCCAGTGGTCGCCGCGCATGGCGGTGAGCACCTCCATCAGCGGCTCGGTGCCGTATTCCATGGCGATGCCGGTGAATTCGGCCTGCGGGCATTCTTCGTAGGCCGAACTCCACATCAGCCCGGTGAGCAGGGCCGAGGCCGAACTGCCGTCATAGATGGAGGTGACCGGCGTCGTGCCACCGCCGCCCCACCAGGCGCTGGCGCGCGCGTAGGCGGCGGGGTCGTTGCGGCCCGCGAAGATGCGCTCGCCCAGGCCGCTGGGCCCCAGCCCGGTGTGCAGATCGATCCAGGCCAGGCGCCTTGCGCGGGCGGCATGCTGGCGCAGTACCTGCCGCAGCGTGCGTTGGCTCCAGGTTGGCGCCTGCCCGCCGAAGAACATGCCGCCGGCGAAGGCGTACTGGCCCTGCGTGACGGCGGCCTGGAACTCGCCCATGCCGTGCTTGGCGATCCAGTGCTCCAGCGCCTCCTGGTCGCGGGGCGCGGGCGGCCACTGCGGCGGCAGCAGCAGCGCGTGCAGCTTGGCATAGGGCTTGTTGACGGGCAGCGGCGCCGAGAAGTCCTGGAAGTTGCGGTTGAGGTCCACGTTCTCCTGCGTCACCCGCCGCCCGTGCGAGAAGCCGTGCGGATTGAGCGCATGGATGTAGACCACCGCCACGCCGGCATCGCGCGCCGCCGCGCGCCAGGCCACGTCGTGCAGCGCATGCACCTGCACCCCGCTGCCGCAGTGGCCCTCCACGCCATGGCAGGCGCTGGTCACGATCAGCACCCGCTCGGCATCGGCCGGCCCATCGCGCGCCACGTCCAGGGCCAACGCTTCGCCGTCGGCGCCGGGCAAGGGCAGGGGATGGGTCTCGACCGGGATGCCGGCCGACACGCAGGCCGCCAGGAATTTCTGCCGCGCCAGCGCGTAGCTGGGCGAGAAGGCCTGCGTGGCGTCCATCACTTCTTCGCGGCCGGGGGCTGGGCGAGGAATTCTTCCGCCAGCTTTACCCACACGCTGGCGCCCAGGGGGATCAGCTCGTCGTTGAAGTCGTAGCTGGCGTTGTGCAGCACGCAGGGCCCTTCGCCATGCAGATGCGGCCGGTGGCTGCCGTCGCCGTTGCCGATGAAGGCATAGGCGCCGGGCTTGGCCTGCAGCATGAAGGCGAAGTCCTCGGAGGTCATGGCCGGCTCCTGGCGCAGCACGTTGGCCTCGCCCACCACGCCGGCCATCACTTGTCGGGCGAAGTCGGCCTCGGGCGCGGTGTTGATGGTGGGCGGGTAGTAGCGCACGAACTCGAAGTCGCATTCGGCATCGTGCGCGGCGCAGATGTGCTCGGCGATCTTGCGCATGCGCGCCTCGATCATGTCCAGCACCTCCACCGAGAAGGTGCGCACGGTGCCTGTGAGCTCGCAGTCGTTGGGGATGACGTTGTTGGTGTCGCCCGCATGCACCGTCGTCACCGAGATGACGGCCGAATCCAGCGGCTTCATCTTGCGCGTCAGGATGGTCTGGAAGGCCTGCACCATTTCGCAGGCGATCGGTACCGGATCGACGGTGGTGTGGGGCAGGGCGGCATGGCCACCCTTGCCGCGCACGGTGATGTAGAACTTATTGCCCGAGGCCATCACCGGCCCGGGGCTCACGGCGAACTGGCCGGCCGCCATGCCGGGCCAGTTGTGCATGCCGAACACGGCCTCCATCGGGAATTTCTCGAACAGGCCGTCGTCGATCATGCGCTTGGCGCCGCCGCCGCCTTCTTCCGCCGGCTGGAAGATCAGGTAGACCGTGCCGTCGAAGTTGCGGTTCTTCGCCAGATGCTGGGCCGCGGCCAGCAGCATGGCGGTGTGGCCGTCGTGACCGCAGGCGTGCATCTTGTTGGCATGCTTGCTGGCGTGGTCGAAGGTGTTCAGTTCGTTGATGGGCAGGGCATCCATGTCGGCGCGCAGGCCCACGGCGCGGTCGCTGCTGCCGTTCTTGACGATGCCGACCACGCCGGTGGTGCCCAGGCCGCGGTGGATGGGAATGCCCCATTCGGTCAGGCGGGCCGCGACGACATCGGCGGTGCGCACTTCCTCGTAGGCCAGTTCGGGATGGGCATGCAGGTCGCGGCGAATGGCGGCGATCCCGGCCGCCTGGGTGACGATCGAGTCGATGAGCTTCATGAAGGGCAGTCTAGTGGGGGCAGGCCTGCGCAGGCTGACACGCCCGGGATGCCGGTGCAAGCAATACGGATGCCCGCGGCAGGGGCAAGCGGGAACGTCCAGGCACTGCAGCGTGCGCCGCTGGCAGTTTGCTGCCCGCTGCCCGCTGCCCGCTGCCCGCTGCCCGCTGCTTGCCGCA
This sequence comes from Pseudacidovorax sp. DMC4, assembly GCF_056314265.1. Lineage (NCBI taxonomy): Bacteria > Pseudomonadati > Pseudomonadota > Betaproteobacteria > Burkholderiales > Comamonadaceae > Pseudacidovorax > Pseudacidovorax sp. DMC4. The sequence goes on from NZ_JBQUYR010000012.1 coordinate 3,720, forward strand.
CGGCGCGCCGGGGTCAAGCCCGGCCGGCCACAATCCAGCCTCATGAGCCACCCCCCGCTTTCCGACCGCGCGCTGGCCTTCGCCCAGGCGCTGGTGCGCATGAACACCATCAGCGACCGCAGCAACCTCGAACTGATCGAGTTCGCCCGCGAGCACCTGGCCAGCCTGGGCGTGAAGAGCCGCTTGACCTGGAATGCCGAGCGCACCAAGGCCAACCTTTTCGCCACGCTGGGCGAGGGCAAGCCGGCCGGGGTGATCGTCTCGGGCCACACCGACACCGTGCCATGGGAAGGCCAGGCCTGGACGGTCGACCCGCTGTCGGCCACCGTGCAGGACGGCCCTGAGGGCCCGGCGCTGTTCGGCCGCGGCTCGGCCGACATGAAAAGCTTCATCGCCATCGCGCTGGCCAATGCCGAGCGCATCCTGGCCGGCAATGCGCCCTTCGCCGTGCACTTCGCCTTCAGCTACGAGGAGGAGATCGGCTGCTTTGGCGTGCGCGAACTCATCGCCGACATGCGCGACGCTGGCGTCAGGCCTCTTGCCTGCATCGTGGGCGAGCCCACGTCCATGGTGCCCGCCATCGCGCACAAGGGCGTGTGGCGCTACCGCTGCTGCGTGCGCGGCAAGGAGGCGCATTCCTCCCTCACGCCGCATTCGGTCAATGCCATCGAGATGGCGGCGCGGGTGGTGGGCAAGGTGCGCGACATGGCCGAAGCCTTCGAGCGCGAAGAACCTCGTTATGACGGCTTCGACGTGCCCTTCTCCACCGCCAGCGTGGGCCAGTTCCACGGCGGCATCGCCGACAACGTGGTGCCGCGCGACGCCGAGTTCCGTTACGAATTCCGCGATCTGCCCACGGCCGATGCCCGGGCCATGCAGCAGCAGGTGGTCGACTATGCGCGCGGCCTGGAGCCGCGCATGCAGCGGGTGGCGGCGGACACGGGCTTCCGCTTCGAGACCATCTGCGAGATCCCGTCCTTCCTCGGCGGCCGCGACGACCCGGTCACCCGCTTGGCGCAGCGCCTGGCGGGCGAGGCCGGCACCACACTGGTGGCCTTCGGTACCGAGGCGGGCCTGTTCAAGAACGCGGGCATTCCCACGGTGGTGTGCGGTCCCGGCAGCATCCAGCAGGCCCACCAGCCCGACGAGTACGTGACGCTGGCGCAGCTGGCGCGCTGCGAAGCCTTCATGCACGGTCTGGCGGACAGCGCCGAGATTGGCTGATACGCGGCCATGGCGGCGGCGACGGGCCCCGGCCCGATGAAGCGGATGGCGCTGGCGCTGCTGGTCGGCGTCGCGCTGCTGTATGCCCTGGCCACCTGGCAGGAAGCGCGCGGTGGCCACGCCGGCTGGGGCTGGCTGGCGGCCTTCGCCGAGGCGGCCATGGTGGGCGCCATCGCCGACTGGTTCGCGGTGGTGGCGCTGTTCCGCCATCCGCTCGGCCTGCCGATCCCGCACACGGCCATCCTGCCGCGCAGCAAGACACGGCTGGGCGCCAACCTGGCGCGCTTCTTCTGCGACAACTTCCTCGGCACGGCGCAAGTGCTGGCCAAGCTGCGCGCTTTCGACGCGGCCGGCCGGCTGGCCGTGTGGCTGTTGCGCCCCGCGCAGGCCGAACGGCTGGGCCGTCTGGGCGTGGCGGCGGCCGGGCAGGTGCTGGAGGCTGTCGACGACCAGCGGCTGCGCGACTTCCTCGGCCGCGCCGCGGCGGCGGGCCTGCGGCAGCTGGACTTCTCCCGCGCCGCCGGCCAGGTGCTGGAGACGCTCACGGCGGAAGGCCGCCATCAGGCGATGCTCGATGCGGTGCTGGGCCATGCCGCCCAATGGCTGGACGACGAGGCACTGCAGGACCAGCTCACCGAGTCCATCGCGCAGGAGGTCAAGGCCTTGCGCTACGTCGGCCTGGACCAGGTGGCCGCGCGCCTGGCCACGCGCAAGCTGGTCGCCAGCATCGCGCGGGCACTGGGGGAGACGGCAGCCGACCCGGCCCATCCGCTGCGCCAGCGCTTCGACACCTACATGCAAGGCTTCGTTCAGCGCCTGCAGCAGGACCCGTCCTTCGTCGCCCGTGGCGAACGGCTGCGCGACGAGTTGCTGGCCCACGACGGCCTGCGCGGCTACCTCGACGGCCTGTGGCAGCAGCTGAAAGAGTGGCTGCAGGCCGACCTGGCACGGCCGGATTCGGCCATCGGCCAGCGCATCGCCCGCATGGCGGCGTCGCTGGGGGAGCGGCTGGCCTCGGACGCCGACATGCGCGCCTGGCTCAATGAGCAGCTGGAGCAGGCAGCCCCTGCCGCCATCGAACGCTGGCGCGAGGACATCCGCCGCTACATCGAGCAGCGCGTGGCCGACTGGGACACGGACGAACTCGTGGCCGAACTGGAGCAGCACGTGGGCCGCGACCTGCAGTTCATCCGCATCAACGGCACGGTGGTGGGTGGCCTCGTCGGCGTCGCGATCCATGCCATCACGTTGATGCTGAGATGAGCAAAACGCGATGGCGCCGAGGGCTACGCGCTCCTAGACTCTTTCTTCCCACGCGTCCCGTACCACCGACGACTCCGCGATGACCATGACCGTTCCTGCCGCCACCCCCGACACGCACACCGTCCTCGGCGCCTGCCCGCACGACTGCCCCGACACCTGCGGCCTGGTCACGACGGTGCAGGACGGCGTCGCCATCAAGCTGCAGGGCAACCCGGCGCACCGCCACACCGGCGGCGTGCTGTGCACCAAGGTGTCGCGCTACCTGGAGCGCAATGCCCACCCCGAACGGCTCACGCAGCCGTTGCGCCGCGTGGGCCGCAAGGGCGAGGGCCGCTTCGAGCCGGTGAGCTGGGACGAGGCGCTGGACGACATCGCCGCCCGCCTGAAGGCCATCGCCGCCGATGAGCCGCAGGCCATCCTCCCGTACAGCTACGCCGGCACCATGGGCCTGGTGCAGGGCGAATCGATGGACCGGCGCTTCTTCCACAAGCTGGGCGCCTCGCTGCTGGACCGCACCATCTGCTCCACCGCCGGTGGCGAGGGCCTGGGCTACACGCTGGGCGGCAAAGTGGGCATGCGCATCGAGCACTTCGCCGAGTCGAAGCTGATCTTGATCTGGGGCAGCAATGCGATCGCCAGCAACCTGCATTTCTGGCGTCATGCCCAGGCCGCCAAGCGGGCCGGCGCGCGGCTGGTGTGCATCGATCCGCGCCGCACCGAGACGGCCGACAAGTGCGACGAGCACATCGCCCTGCTGCCGGGCACCGACGGCGCCCTGGCCCTGGCGCTGATGCACGAGCTGATCGTGCACGACTGGCTGGACCACGACTACATCGCCCGTCACACGCTGGGCTGGGAACAGCTGCGCGAGCGCGCCCTTCAATGGCCGCCCGCACGCGCTGCCGCCGTGTGCGGCGTGCCCGCGGCGCAGATCGAGGCCCTGGCGCGCGACTACGGCACCACGAAGCCGGCGGCGATCCGCCTCAACTACGGCATGCAGCGCGTGCGCGGCGGGGGCAATGCAGCCCGTGCCGTGGCCTGCCTGCCGGCGCTGGTGGGCGCCTGGCGGCATCGGGCCGGCGGCTTGCTGCTCAGTGCCTCCGGCCAGTTCCCGGTGGACCGCGCCACGCTGCACCGGCCCGACCTGCTGGCCGGCCGCCAGCCCCGCACGCTCAACATGAGCAGCATCGGCGACGTGCTGACCGGCGACGCCACGGCCCTGGCCGGCGGGCCGGCGGTGAAGGCCGTGGTGGTCTACAACAGCAACCCGGTGGCGGTGGCGCCCGAGTCGGCCAAGGTGGCGGCGGGCTTTGCGCGCGAGGACCTGTTCACCGTGGTGCTGGAGCAGTTCCAGACCGACACGGCCGACCATGCCGACTACCTGCTGCCCGCCACCACGCAGCTGGAGCACTGGGACATCCACTTCAGCTACGGCCACACCGACGTCATGCTCAACCGCCCCGCCGTGGCGCCGCGCGGCCAGGCGCGCAGCAATGCCTGGGTGTTCCGCGAGCTGGCGCGTCGTATGGGTTGGGGCGAAGCCTGCTTCGCCGACGACGACGAGACGCTGTGCCGCCAGGCCTTCCGCCCCGAGGCCATCGACTGGGCGGCGCTGGAGCGTGACGGCTTCGCCACCCTGCCGCTACCGGAGGCGCCGTTCGCCGAGGGCGGCTTTCCCACGCCCTCGGGCAAGTGCGAGTTCTTCAGCGCCCGGCTGGCGGCGCAGGGTCTGGACGGGCTGCCGGACCACCTGCCCAACTACGAGCCCGCAGGCAGCTCGGCCGACTATCCGCTGGCCATGATCTCGCCGCCGGCGCGCAACTTCCTCAACTCCACCTTCGTCAACGTGACCAGCCTGCGGTCCATGGAAGGCGAGCCGCTGGTGGAGATCCATGCCGACGACGCTGCGGCGCGCGGCATCGCCGACGGCGCCATGGTGCGGGTGTTCAACGCGCGCGGCGAGCACCGCTGCCGCGCCGAGGTCTCGCGCCGCGCCCGGCCCGGCGTGGTCAACGGCCTGGGCATCTGGTGGCGCAAACTGGGTGTGGACGGCACCAACGTCAACGAGCTGACCAGCCAGCGCCTGACCGACTTGGGCCGCGGGCCCACCTTCTACGACTGCCTGGTGCAGGTGGAGGCCGTGGCGGCGTGAGCGGGCCCGCCGCCGGCCCGGATGGCGTGCGCACCCCGGGCGATGTTGCAGGGACGCCGGCGCGGCCGAGGCGGCGGCGCCTGTTGTTGGCCACCGGCGGGGCCATGGCGGCGCTGCTGCTCGCCGGCTGCGGGCCGCTGGGCTACTACGCGCAATCGGTGGGGGGCCACCTGGCCATCCTGCATGCGGCGCGCCCCGTGCCCGAGGTATTGCAGGACGCCACACTGTCCGAAGGCCTGCGCCGCAAGCTCACGCTGGCCCAGCACATCCGACGCTACGCCAGCGAGCGGCTGGCGCTGCCCGACAACCGCAGCTACACGGCCTACGCCGACCTGCACCGCGCCGCCGCCGTCTGGAACGTGGTGGCGGCCCCCGCCTATTCGCTGCAGCTCAAGACCTGGTGCTACCCGGTGGCTGGCTGCGTGGGCTACCGCGGCTACTACGACGAGGCCGAGGCCCAGGCGGAGGCGGCGCGCCAGCGGGCCGAGGGCCTGGAGGCCGCCGTCTACCCGGTGCCCGCCTATTCGACGCTGGGCTGGCTCAACTGGCTGGGCGGCGATCCGCTGCTGTCGACCTTCATCGGCTATCCGGACGGCGAGCTGGCACGTATCGTTTTCCACGAATTGGCGCACCAGCGCTTCTATGTCTCGGGCGATACGGTGTTCAACGAGTCCTACGCCACGGCGGTCGAACGCCTGGGCAGCGCCCAGTGGCTGCGCGACGAGGCCGACGAGCCGGCGCGCGAGGCCTACGCCCGCTTCGACCAGCGCCGCCGGCAGATGCAGGCACTGATGCTGTCCACCCGCGAGGCGCTGGCGCGCGCCTATGGTTCGCCGGCAGCGAAGGCAGGCGACTGGGCCCAGGTCGAGGCGATGAAGCAGGCCGCCATGCGCGAATTCCGCGAGCACTATGCGCAGCTGCGTGCCGGCTGGCCGGCCGACGGCCGCCAGGGCGCCTACGACGCCTGGGTGGCGCGCGCCAACAACGCAACCTTCGGCGCGCAGGCGGCCTACGATCAGCTGGTGCCGCAGTTCGAGCAGCTGTTCGCGCGCTGCAACGGGGACTGGTCGCGCTTCCATGCCGAGGTGGAGCGTATCGGGCGGCTGCCGACGCACGAGGCCAGGGTGACGGCGCTGGCGTCCGCACCGGCGCCCTGAACGGCCCGTCGACCGGGCAACAAAAAGCCGCTCCGGGGAGCGGCCTGGTCATGGGCTGGCCTGTTCAGGCGGCGTGCAGGGCGTCGATCAGGTCGATGTACTTCTGCTTGGCCTCGTCGGCCGACACGCCCTTGTGCGTGTTCCAGGCGTCCCACTTGGCGCGGGCGACGATGTCGCTGAAGCTGGGCTTCTTCTCGGCGTTGTCGCCGAGGGTCGCCTGCTTGTAGAGGCCGTAGATCTTCAGCAGGGTGGGGTTGTCGGGGCGTGAAGGCAGCAGCTTGGAGCGGGCTTCGGCGGCTTCGAAACGGGCTTGCAGGTCGGACATGGCGGGCGGGTCTGAAAAAAGCACGATTGTGCGCTTTTCGGTCGCGACAACGCTGGCTGATGTCAATCCGCCATGCAGGCCAGCGCCACCTCGCGGTCCAGGAACTGCCGGGCGTCCAGGGGTTCGACGGCGGCGGCGTCTTCGTACAGCTGTTGCACCTGCGCGAGTGTCGGGTCGCCGCGCAGCGCCACCAGCGCCCGTGCGTACTCGACCCGGCCCGTGGCCGAGGCCGGGTGCAGCGCCAGGCCCCGTTCGAAGAGTTCGATCGCGCGTTCGGCGCGCACGCCGTAGGTCATGCGGGCGACGAGTTCGCCCACCTTGTCGATCACCTCGGCGTGGAAGGCTCCGAGCGCGAAGTGCGCATCGGCATGGTCGGGTTGCAACTGGATGATCCGCTCCAGCGTCTCCTTGAGGCGACCGCCCAGGCCCTGGGCCAGGGCCCGCGCGACGCTCACGGCCTGCGCATGGCGTCCCAGCGCATAGGCATGCCAGTACAGCGCCTGCACGTCCGCCCCGTCGGCCTCGTGCCGGGCCAGTGCCCGCTCGCCCACTTGGCGCAGCAGCGCCAGGCGCCGCTCGTCGTCGGGCTCCACATAGTTGGCATAGATGGCCGTGGCCTGGTCGGCCACTGCGGCCCCCGGTGCGCCGCCGATCCGCTGGCCGGCCTGGGCCGCCGCCGCGAAATCGCCGGCGTGGTACAGCGCCCAGGCATCCGCCAGCGCCTCGGTGGCGGGCGGCGGCAGGGGCTGGCCGGCGTGCAGGGCCGTCCACGCGGTCCGCACCCGGGCGGCATCGAAAGGAAATCGGCCCAGGCAATCGGGCGTGGCCCACTGCTCGGGCGGCGGGGGCGTGCGCAGGACAGGCGGCATGGCGGCAGGCTTTCTCAGGTCGAGAGGGCGTCTTCCTCGGGCGCCGGTGCGCTCGCCAGGCGCACCAGCTCTGCACGCTGGGCGGCTCCCAGGTAGGGCACCAACAGCTGCAGGGTGTGACGGGTGCCCCGCACCATCGCGTCGCAGATGGCACACGGCTCCAGCGCCTCGCGAGGATTGCACACGAATTCGTAATTGAGCCAGTAGGTTGCCAGCACCACCATGCTGCGCGCCAGGGTTTCGCGCTCCGCGGGCTCCAGCCGCAGCAGTCCCGCCCCTGCCAGTCCCGAGAGCATGGCCTGCATGGCGGCCTCCTTGCGCGACAGCGCCTCGCGCAGGCGGGTCTCCAGGTGGTGGTTGTTGCTCAGCAGGTCGTTCATGTCCCGGTACAGGAAGCGGTAGCGGCCCATCAGCTCGAAGAGCTCGCGCACGAAGCGCCAGGCGCCAGCCAGGTCGCGCACGTCGGTGGCTTGGGCGAGGAGGGCGTCGAGGCTGGCCTCGAAGTCCTCATGCAGGCGGTTGATGAGCGCCTCCTTGGCCGGGAAGTGGTAGTAGAGGTTGCCGGGGCTGATGCGCAGTTCGGTGGCCAGCAGCGTGGTGGAGACGTTGGGCTCGCCAAAGCGGTTGAACAGCGCCAGGGCGGTTTCCTGGATGCGCTGGGCGGTGCGGCGCGGCGCTTTCCGTGTCATGGGCAGCCTCCGTTGTCTCTTGTGTGTTCTGTGCCGGATCACTCTACCCCATGTGTCCGGGGCGTCCATGCTGCGCTGCGGCATCGGCGCGGCTGTTGACACAGTGTCACAGTGAGTGGGTCTGACGTGCGTGATGTAGCGTTTGGTTGAAAAGACGCCGGGGAGGCGCATGGATAATCGCCCCCCTCGGCGCACCGCTCCCAGGGGGCGCCATTTCTACGATTCCTGCGAGAGATACATGATCCTTGTGACAGGCGGCGCCGGCTTCATCGGCGCCAACTTCGTGCTCGACTGGCTGGCTGGCGCCGACGAGCCGGTCGTCAACCTCGACAAGCTGACCTACGCAGGCAACCTCCAGACGCTGGCCTCGCTCGATGGCGACAAGCGCCACGTCTTCGTGCAGGGCGACATCGGCGACAGCGCCCTGATCGAGCGCCTGCTGGCCGAGCACCAGCCCCGCGCCGTCGTCAACTTCGCCGCCGAGTCGCATGTGGACCGCTCCATCCACGGCCCCGAGGACTTCATCCAGACCAACGTGCTGGGCACCTTCCGCCTGCTCGAAGCCGTGCGCGGCTACTGGAGCCAGCTGCCGGCCGAGCGCAAGGCGGCCTTCCGCTTCCTGCACGTCTCCACCGACGAGGTCTACGGCACCCTCTCGCCCACCGATCCGGCCTTCACCGAAGAGAACAAGTACGAGCCCAATAGCCCGTATTCGGCCAGCAAGGCCGCCAGCGACCACCTGGTGCGCGCCTGGCACCACACCTACGGCCTGCCGGTGCTGACCACCAACTGCTCCAACAACTACGGGCCCTTCCACTTCCCCGAGAAGCTGATCCCGCTCATGATCGTCAACGCCCTCGCGGGCAAGCCGATGCCCGTGTACGGCGACGGCATGCAGGTGCGCGACTGGCTCTACGTGAAGGACCACTGCAGTGCCATCCGCCGCGTGCTGGAGGCTGGCCAGCTGGGTGAGACCTACAACGTGGGCGGCTGGAACGAGAAGCCCAACATCGAGATCGTCAAGACCGTGTGCGCGCTGCTGGACGAGCTGCAGCCGCGTGCCGACGGCAAGGGCTACGCCGAGCAGATCACCTACGTCACCGACCGCCCCGGGCACGACCGCCGTTACGCCATCGACGCGCGCAAGCTCGAGCGCGAGCTGGGCTGGAAGCCGGCCGAGACCTTCGACACCGGCATCCGCAAGACGGTGGAGTGGTACCTGGCCAACCAGGAATGGGTGCGCAACGTGCAAAGCGGCGGCTACCGCGACTGGGTGGCCAAGCAGTACGGAGAGCAGCCGAAGGCGGCGGCATGAAGGTCCTGCTCTTCGGCAAGGGCGGACAGGTCGGCTGGGAGCTGCAGCGCAGCCTGGCGCCGCTGGGCGAGCTGGTCGCGCTGGACTTCGACAGCACCGAGCTGCACGGCGACTTCAGCCGCCCCGAGGCGCTGGCCGCCACGGTGGAGGCCGTGCGCCCCGACGTCATCGTCAATGCCGCGGCCCACACGGCCGTGGACAAGGCCGAGAGCGAACCTGACTTCGCCCGCGCCCTCAACGCCACCGCCCCCGGCGTCGTGGCCCAGGCCGCGCAGAAGCTGGGCGCGCTGATGGTCCATTACTCCACCGACTACGTCTTCGACGGCAGCGGCGAGACGCCCTGGCGCGAGGACGACGCCACCGGCCCGCTGTCGGTCTACGGCGCCACCAAGCTCGAAGGCGAGCAACTCGTGGCCGGCCACTGCGAGCGGCACCTGACCTTTCGCACCAGTTGGGTCTACGCCGCACGCGGCGGCAACTTCGCCAAGACCATGCTGCGTTTGGCCAAGGAGCGGGAGCGCTTGACGGTCATCGACGACCAGTGGGGTGCGCCCACCGGCGCCGAACTGCTGGCCGACGTCACGGCGCTGGCCATCCGCGAGACGCTGCGCGATCCGACGAAGTCGGGCCTGTACCACCTGGTGGCCGGCGGCACGACCACCTGGAACGGCTATGCGCGCTTCGTCGTCGAGGAGGCGCTGCGCCGCGGCGTCGAACTCAAGACCACGCCGGGCGCGGTGGAAGCGGTGCCCACCAGCGCCTTCCCCACGCCGGCCAGGCGGCCGCACAACTCGCGCCTGGACACCTCCCGCATCCGCAGCACCTTCGGCATCGAACTGCCGCACTGGCAGGCGGGCGTGGCCCGCATGCTGGCCGAAACCCTCTGACGGTCGGCCGAACACCCATCCATCGCAGCCACCTGCGCGGATTGACCGTCCGTCCCTCTTTCCAGGAAGCCAACGATGACCCAAAACAGAAAAGGCATCATCCTCGCCGGAGGCTCCGGCACGCGCCTGCATCCGGCCACGCTGGCCATCAGCAAGCAGCTGCTGCCGGTCTACGACAAGCCGATGGTGTATTACCCGCTGAGCACGCTGATGCTCGGCGGCATGCGCGACGTGCTCATCATCAGCACGCCGCAGGACACGCCGCGCTTCCAGCAACTGCTGGGCGACGGCAGCCAGTGGGGCATGAACCTGCAGTACGCCGTGCAGCCCAGCCCGGACGGCCTGGCCCAGGCCTTCATCATCGGCGAGCAGTTCCTGGCCGGCGCCCCCAGCGCGCTGGTGCTGGGCGACAACATCTTCTACGGCCACGACCTGCAGCAGCTGCTGGGCGCGGCCGATGCGCAGCCCAGCGGTGCCACCGTCTTCGCCTACCACGTGCATGACCCCGAGCGCTACGGCGTCGTGGAGTTCGACAAGGCCGGCCGCGCGGTGAGCATCGAAGAGAAGCCCGCCCAGCCCAAGAGCAGCTACGCCGTCACCGGCCTGTACTTCTACGACCAGCAGGTCGTGGACATCGCCAAGGCCGTCAAGCCCAGCGCGCGCGGCGAGCTGGAGATCACGGCCGTCAACCAGGCCTACCTGGAGCAGGGCAGCCTGAACGTGCAGATCATGAAGCGCGGCTATGCATGGCTGGACACCGGCACGCACGAAAGCCTGCTGGAGGCCGGCCAGTTCATCGCCACGCTGGAGCAGCGCCAGGGCCTGAAGATCGCCTGCCCCGAGGAGATCGCCTGGCGCGCGGGCTTCATCGACGCGGCCCAGGTCGAGAAGCTGGCCGCACCGCTCAAGAAGAACGGCTACGGCCAGTACCTGCTGCGCCTGCTGCGCGAGGAGTACCGGGGATGAACGTCACGCAAACCAAGCTGGACGGCGTGCTGATCCTGGAGCCGAAGGTGTTCGGCGACGAGCGCGGCTTCTTCATGGAAAGCTTCAACCAGCGCGTGTTCGACGAGGCGGTGGGCCGGCACATCGAGTTCGTGCAGGACAACCATTCGCGCTCGACGAAGGGCGTGCTGCGGGGCCTGCACTACCAGTTGCAGCAGGCGCAGGGCAAGCTGGTGCGGGTGACGCGTGGCGCGGTGTTCGACGTGGCTGTGGACATCCGCAAGAGCTCGCCGACCTTCGGGCAGTGGGTGGGCGTGGAACTGAGCGAGAGCAACCACCGGCAGCTTTGGATCCCGGCCGGCTTTGCGCACGGCTTCGTGGTGACCAGCGACAGCGCGGACTTCCTGTACAAGGCCAGCGACTACTACGCGCCGGCGCATGAGCGCAGCATCCTTTGGAGCGATCCGGACATCGGGATCGAATGGCCCGACTTCGGGGGCGAGCCGAAGGTGTCTGCCAAGGATGCGGCAGCCGTGCCGCTCAGGCAGGCAGAGACCTATTCCCCGACGTGAGCATTGAGCATCGATGGAAAGAGAACAAAGCGGGGAGACGTCGCCAAGCCTGCCGGGTATCAGTGGCCTCGTCATTTCGTACAACCGTGCCACCCTGATCGGGACCTGCCTCAAGGCGCTGTCGTTCGTCGATGAATTGATCGTCGTCGACAAGTCGTCCGACGACGGCACGGCCGAGATTGCCGCTGGCCTCGCCGACCGCGTGGTCGTGGTGCCCTGGTCCGCGGTCGTGGAGGACACGCGCGCCCAGGCGGTGGCGATGTGTCGGCACGAGTGGATCCTCTATCTGGACGACGACGAATGCCTGAGCGCCGAGTCGGCCGCATTCATCCGGGAGGAGATCCGCCATCCGAGGGCCGATGTCTATCTGCTGCCCCAGCGCCACTACATCCTCGGGGAGCACGACGAACGGGCCTATTACTGGCCCGAGCATCAGGTCCGGCTCTTCAGGCGCACGGCCGTGAACCTGAGCGCCACGGTGCACAACGGCATGGCCTTCGACGAGGCACGGGCCTATCGCATTCCGCCGGAGACGGGGGTCTGCATCCATCACCTGTCACACAAGGATGTGGCGCAATGGGTGGAGAAGCTCAACCGCTACACCTCGCGTGCGGATCGTGCCCGACCGGCGCATTCGGGGGCGGATCTGGTGGCGTTCGCCCATCGCGCGATCGACGAGTACGCCGGCCGCACGCGCAGCGACGATGTCTCGGACTATCCGCACGCGGTTGCGGTGCTGCGCTCGCTCTACGACATCGTCGACCGGCTGAAGACTTGGGAAGAGGAGCGCGGCCTGTCGGGTGAGGAGGCGTTCCGCCGGGTATGCATCGACCTGGAGCGCGATTACGCGCGCAAGTTGCCGGCGCCGCGCGGAACAAGGGGGCAACTGGAGCACCTCGATCCGGACGCGGCGCACGGGGCCCTGAGCGAGTCCGAGGCCGACACCGAGCGTGCCGTGCGCGTGCTGTCCGAGCGCCTGCGGGCGCTGCGACTGGAGTTCGACCGCCAACTTGCCGCCCAGGAACAGGACCGGCAGGCACAGGCACTGCTGCGCGACGCGCTCGACGAACGCGACCGCCGGCTCCAGTCCATCGACGAGCAACGCCGCAATGCGATCCAGGCGCGGGCGCTGGCGGACATGCAGAGTGCCACCCTTCGCTCGCACGTCGCCGTGCTCGAGCACGAGGTGCAGGCCTTGCGCTCCTCGTCGTCGTGGCGCATGACGGCGCCGCTGCGGTTCATGTCCGATCTCCTGCGGCATCCCCAGCGTGTCAGGCCGAAGGTGCTGCGTGCGGCCTATCTCGCGCACGAGGCCGTGCCCTTGCCGCCCGCACTCAAGGCCGGCGTCCGCAGCCTGGCGTATCGGCTGGCGGCGCCCGTGTTCGCGGGCAGCCCGCGGTACGAGGCCTGGAAGCGCAAGCGGATGGCGCCTGCCATCCTTGCATCGCTCCGGTTCGAGGATCAGCCCGACCCCACTGTCACGGTGGTGATCCCGGCCTACGGCAACCTCGAGATGACGCTGGCCTGCGTGGCCTCCATCGCGAAGCACCTGCCCAAGGCGCCCATCGAGGTCCTCGTGGTCGAGGACGCTTCCGGCGATCAGGACATCCTGAAGCTCGCGCAGGTGCCGGGCCTGAGGTTCCACGTCCATCCGCAGAACCTCGGCTTCCTGCGCTCCTGCAACGCGGCGGCGAAGATGGCCCGGGGCCGGTACATCTGCTTCCTCAACAACGACACCGAGGTCGAGGCGGGCTGGATCGACACCATGCTCGAACTCTTCGAGCGCGACCCGAAGTGCGGCATGGTGGGCTCCAAGCTGCTCTATCCAGACGGCCGCCTGCAGGAGGCGGGCGGCATCCTCTGGCGCGACGGCAGCGCCTGGAACCTCGGCCGGCTGGATGACCCGGATCACAGCCGCTACAACTACGTCAAGGAGGTCGACTACTGCTCGGGCGCCTCCATCCTGCTGGAGCGTACCCTCTTCGACGAGCTGGGCGGCTTCGACGAGTACTACCTGCCGGCCTACTGTGAGGATTCCGACCTGGCCTTCCGCATTCGGGCCCGGGGCCTGAAGGTCCTCTACCAACCCGCGTCGCGCGTCATCCATCACGAGGGGCTGTCCCACGGCACCGACACCGGCTCGGGGGTCAAGGCCTACCAGGTGGCCAATCAGCGCAAGTTCCTCCAGCGATGGGCCCAGGTGCTGGAGCGCGAGCATTTCGCCAACGGCGAGCATGCCCTGCTGGCGCAGGACCGCGCCAATCTGTGCAAGACGATCCTCATCATCGACCACTACATCCCGCAGCCGGACCGGGATGCGGGGTCGCGCTCGATGAACGCCTTCATCGACGTCCTGTTGTCCATGGGGCTGCGCGTGAAGTTCTGGCCCCACAACCTGCAGCCCGATCCGGTGTACGGGCCCCAGTTGCAGCAACGGGGCGTGGAGGTCATCTACGGCGCGCGCTATCACCAGGGTTTCGAGGCCTGGATCCGCGAGATGGGCCGGGACCTGGACTATGTCCTGATCAGCCGGCCGGATGTCGCCGCGGCCTTCCTGCCGGCGCTGTGTGCATACAGCCCGGCGAAGCGGCTCTACTACGGCCACGACCTGCACTACGAGCGTGAGCTCGCGAGCGCGCGGCTGAGCGGGGATGCCACGGCCGCCGAGGCGGCCGAGCGCATGCGGCAGCTGGAGCTGAGCATCTGGCTGCAGGTGAGCACGATCTACTATCCCTCGCCCACCGAGACGGCGGCGGTCCAGTCCCATCCGGGCGTGGGCATGGCCCGCACCCTGCCGCCGTACTGTTTCGAGCCCCGCCCGACGGCGCCCCTGGAAGGGCGCGAGCGGCGGCGGCTGCTCTTCGTGGCCGGCTTTGCGCACCGTCCCAACGTGGACGCTGCCGTCTGGTTCATGGCGCAGGTTTTTCCGCTGGTGCTGGCCGCCGAGCCGGACGTGCAGCTGATGCTGGTCGGCTCCAATCCCTCCCCCGAGGTGAAGGCGCTGGCGAGCGAACGTGTCGAAGTCACGGGCTATGTCACCGACGCTGAGCTCGAGGCGATCTATGCGCGCGTCGGCCTGGCGGTGGTGCCGTTGCGCTTCGGCGCCGGCATCAAGGGCAAGGTCGTGGAGGCCATGCACCACGGCGTGCCCCTGGTGACCACCTCGGTCGGCGTGCAGGGCCTGAGCAGCACCGGCGATGCCGCCAGCGTGGCGGACGAGCCGCAGCAGATGGCGCACGAGATCCTGCGCCTGCTGCGGGACGACGCCGCCTGGCGGCAGTCCGCCGCAGCCGGCCCGGCCTACGTGGCCGCGCATTTCTCGGCCGCGGCGATGGAAGCTGTCCTGGTGCAGGACATCGATGCCCGGCCCTACACCGACTACACGCGCTCTGCGATCAAGGAGACGTTTGCATGAAGGCAATCATTCCTTCTTCCACGGTCGTGGCCCGCGCCAGGGCGCCGCTGCGGCTCGGCCTGGGCGGCGGGGGCACCGATGTCTCCCCCTACTGCGACCAATACGGCGGCGAGGTGCTCAATGTCACCATCGACAAGTACGCCTATGCCACGGTGTGCGCGGCCGAGCACGGCACGGTCCGCCTGACGGCGGCCGACAGCGGACGTGTGTGGCAGGGTGTGGCCGAGCCCGTGCTCCAGCGACAGCAGGGCCTGGACCTGCACGTTGGCGTCTACAACCGGGTCGTGCGCGACTTCATGGGCGGCCAGCCGCTCGCCGTGGACGTCATCACCCATTCGGAAGCGCCCCCCGGCTCGGGGCTGGGCTCTTCGTCCACCATGGTGGTGGCGCTGCTCCAGGCCTTCTGCGAGTACCTGTCCCTGCCCCTGGGCGAATACGACATCGCCAGCCTGGCCCACGACATCGAGCGCGTGGACCTGGGCATGGCCGGCGGCAAGCAGGACCAGTACGCGGCCACCTTCGGCGGCATGAACTTCATGGAGTTCTACGCCGACCGCGTCATCGTCAATCCGCTGCGCATGAAGGCCGAACTCAAGGCGGAGCTGGAGTCCTCGGTGGTGCTCTTCTACACGGGCGTCTCGCGCGAATCCGCCGCGATCATCGCGGAGCAGACTGACCACATCCGCCGCCGCGACAGCGCGCCGCTGGAGGCGATGCATCGCGTCAAGGCCGAGGCCCGTGCCATGAAGGAGGCCGTGCTCACCGGCAACCTCGAGGCCTTCGCCCAGTCGATGCGGACCGGCTGGGAAGAAAAGAAGAAGCTGGCCCGCAGCATCAGCAATGCGGCCATCGACGAGGTCTATGACGCGGCCATGGCGGCCGGGGCGCTTGCCGGCAAGGTCTCCGGCGCCGGAGGCGGCGGCTTCATGATGTTCGTGGCAGAGCTGTCGCGGCGCCCTGAAGTCATGCGCTGCCTGCAGCGCTTCAATGGCCAGGTCTTCACCTGCAATTTCACCGAGCGTGGCGCTCATTCCTGGAGAAAGAATTGAAATCCATCATCGAACAGCAGATCGACGCCACTGTGGCCTGCCTGCGGGCCGTGCGCGAAGACACGGCCCTGCTGGGCCGGGTCGAGGAGGTCGTCGAGGTCATCGTGCAGGCCTTGCAGCGCGGCAACAAGCTGCTGCTCGCGGGCAATGGCGGGAGTGCGGCCGACGCCCAGCACATCGCCGGCGAGTTCGTCAGCCGATTCATGTACGACCGGCCCGGCCTGCCGGCCTTCGCGCTCACGACGGACACGTCGATCCTGACCTCGGTGGGCAACGACTACGGCTTCGAGAGGGTGTTCGAGCGCCAGGTGCAGGCGGTGGGCGTGCGCGGCGACGTGCTCTGGGTCTATTCGACCTCGGGCAAGTCGCCCAACATCCTGCGCGCCATGCGCCAGGCCCGGCAGGGTGGCCTGACGGTGATCGGCTTCACGGGCGAGCGCGGCTGGGCGGAGCCGGACCTGTGCGACATCGAGATCGCCGTGCCGTCGCCCGAGACGCCGCGCATCCAGGAAGGCCATGCCATGCTGGGCCACATCATCTGCGGGCTGGTGGAGGCCCGGATCTTTCCCCGACCATGATGGAGCCGGCCCTGGTTCTCGCGGGCGGGCTCGGCACCCGCCTGCGCGCGGTGGTGGGCATGTCGACGCCCAAGCCCATGGCCATGGTGGGCGGCGAGCCCTTCCTGCATTGGTTGCTGCGCATGCTGGCGCGCCAGGGGGTGCCGGCGGTGTACCTGTCCGTCGGCTTCCTTCACGACGCCATCAGCGGTGCGCTGGGGGACCGTTTCGAAGGACTGGACCTGCATTACGTCGTCGAGCCGGAGCCACTGGGCACAGGCGGTGCCGTCGCCCTGGCCGCCAGCCGCATTGCGGCGCCCCGCTTCCTGGTCCTCAATGGGGACACCCTGGCGGCGATGGACCTCCAGGCCTTCGCGGCCCAGGCCCGCGCCGACGCCGCCGACCTGAGCATCGCGCTGGCGCAGACGTCCGATGTCGGCCGCTATGGCGCCGTCCTGTACGAGCCGGACACGCGCAAAGTGACCGGCTTCGCGGAGAAGGGGGGCAGCGGTGCGGGCTGGATCAATGCCGGCGTCTACATGGTCGACAAGGCCGCCCTGCAGCGGCTGGACCTGCCGACCCGGTTCTCGTTCGAGCGCGATCTGATGGCCGATCGGCTGGCCCAGCTGGACATGCGCGCATGGCCCGGCGTCCAGGACTTCATCGACATCGGCGTTCCCGAGGACTACGCCCTGGCGCAGACGAAGGTTCCCAGGCTCGTCGGGTCATCGCCCAAGGGCGGGCATGCGTGAGCCGTGGAGCCGCTGGTGCAGCGGACTCCTGCCGGCAGCGACCCATCTGCGGGCCGTCGGCACGGCCGCCGACATGAAGGCCGGACGACGGCTTGGCCGCAGCCGGCGTGCTGTCGACGCGGCCGCGTTCGGGGAGCGGCCGTTGCGGGAACACCGGGGCGAGCCGTCGTTCCATGTGCCGGGCCATCGCGCGGCCTGCATCGATTTCGGCTGGGGCGAACCGCGCCAGGCCGGTTTTGCGCGCGCCCACGTCGCGGGCCCTGCCTCGGCACCGTGCGAGCCCCTGGGTGGCATCCAGCGCGTGCTGCGTGCCACCACCTGAGCGCCGTGCCATGGGACGACCCACGCTTTTCCTCGACCGTGACGGCGTCATCAACGTCGACCACGGCTATGTGCACACGCCGGACAAGACCGATTTCGTCCCGGGCATCTTCGAACTCGTCGCGCAGGCCAATCGCCGGGGCTGGCTCGTGGTGGTGGTGACGAACCAGGCCGGCATCGCACGGGGCTACTACGACGAGCGCCAGTTCCATGACTACATGGACTGGGTGCGCGCGCAATTCCAAAGGCAGGGCGCCCGCCTCGATGCCATCTATTTCTGCCCTCATCATCCACAGCACGGCCAAGGCCGCTACCTGGCCGAGTGCGATTGCCGAAAGCCCGCGCCCGGCATGCTGTTGAAGGCCATGGCCGAGCACGCCATCGACCTCGCGGCCTCCGTCATGGTGGGTGACACGCGCACGGACATGGAGGCCGGCCTGCGCGCCGGGGTGGGGCGCCTGTACTGGCTCGGCGGGCCCGTCGACGCGGAGATTCCCCAGGCCCGGCGCGTGGCCGTTCTGGAAGACGTCGCCCAGGACCTCTGGCCGCCGTCCGGCACGGCGTGACGCGCGTCGCCGCTCCACAGGGGGCGGACGGGTTGGGTGCCGGACCGCGTCTTGTGCACCCTCGTGGGATTCAAAAAGAATGGGAGTGTTGCCGATGAGCGAAACGCGGCGCTTTGGTCTGTTCGTCCTTGCAGGATGTCTTTTTTCGGTCTACCTCGGCAAGGACCTCAACTGGGACCTGCTGAACTACCACTACTACAACCCCTGGGCCCTCCTGCATGGCCGGCGGACGATCGACCTGTTCCCGGCGCAGTTGCAGACCCTCTTCAATCCGCTGATCGACCTGCCCTTCTACGTGGCGGCTAGGCATTGGCCGGATCATGTGGTCGTCTTCCTGATGGGCGCGCCCTTCGGCGCGGCCATGTACCTGGTGTGGAAGCTGACGGCCGCGCAGGAAGCGCCGGCCGCCGGTCGTGCGGCCCGCTGGCAATTGCTGGCCCTGCGCGTCGCCACCACCGGCCTGGCCGTCTCGGGCGCGGCGGGCCTCGCCCAGGCCAATTCGACCACCGGCGAGTGGGTCGTCGCCGCGCTCATCCTTGCAGGCGTCTGGGGCATCGTCTCGGCGGGCGTTGCCGATGCGCGCGCATGGGATCGACGTTTGGCGCTGGGTGGACTGCTGTTGGGCATGGCGGTCGGATTGAAGCTGACCGCCGCGGTGGCCGTGGTCGGCTTCACCGTGGCCTTGCCGCTGCTGAGTCGTCCTGATGGGTTCAGGCTGCGCCTGCGGGGCGCCATCGGCTTCGCTCTGGCCGGCCTCCTGGGTTTCCTCATCGTGGCGGGCCCGTGGATGTGGCTGCTCCAGCGGGACTTCCAGAGCCCGCTCTTTCCCTTCTTCAACGGCGTGTTCCGCTCGCCCTGGCTCGAAGACGGCAGCATGCTGGACCGGCGCTTCCTGCCGCAGGAATGGGCAGATGTCCTCAAGCTGCCGTTCTATGCCCTGCTGGTGAAGAACACCCTGCACTCGGAATTTCCGATCCGCGACCCGCGTCTGCTGACCGGGTGCGTCGTGGCCGTCCCGACCCTGCTGGCGATGCTGCGGCCCCGGTGGCGCGCAGCGGTGGCGCCCCGCCGTGTCTTCCTCGCGGTCTTCTTCCTGGTCACCTATTTCGTCTGGATCCGGCTCTTCGGCATCTACCGCTATGCCATCCTGCTCGAGATCCTGGCCCTGCTCCTGCTGCACGCCACGCTGATTGATCTGCTGCGGCGCGGGGCCGCCGAGCGCGCGGCCGCGGCGGCCCTCCTTGGCCTGGGCTCCGCGGCTCTGCTCACGGTGGTGCCGAACTGGGGGCATGTGGATGTCGAGGGCAAGCGCTATTTTTCGCGCGCGGCCCTCCCGCCTCTGCCCAAGGGCGCGATGCTGCTGTCGATGTCCGACTCGCCCGTCGGTTACATGGCGGCGCTCTGGCCTGGTCGCCCGGCTTTCGTGGTCCCAATGTCCAATCTGTCCTCACCCGGGCACAACGACGGCCTGCAGCGAATGATCGCCCGACGCGTGCTCGACCACCCAGGGCCGCACTATGTGATGCTGGATGGACAAGGCGAACTCAGCGCCCCCGCGCGTTATCTCTTGCTGAATTACGCGCTGTCCCCGGACATGGCCAGCTGCATGCCAGCCAGGGGGGCGGAAGGCAGCATCTTCCGGGTCTGCCGGCTGCAGCCGCGCACGGTGGACAACGCCCTCGGTTTCGATGTCGCCCGCCAGACGCCGGCGCCGACGCTCATCGGTGGCTATTTCCCGGCTGACGCGCCCGATGGCGGTGTGTGGACGGGTGCCTTCGCGCGCGTCGTGGCGTCGCGGGCGGTGGTGGACAAGGGCATGGACCTCGTCATCGAGGCCGGCATCCCGGAGGGCCTGCTGGTCCTCGCCGATCCTCGCGCCCCGCTCGGCGTTGCCACGGTGTGGGTCAATGGCGTCGTGGTGAAGGTGGAGCCGCTGCGCGCCGGGCACGGGGTGTCGATGCGCATACCGGCGTCCGTGGTCCGGAGCGCGGCAGAAGGCTATCCGTCTGTGGGCGTACAGGTGCGCGTCTCCCGGGAGGTGGTCCCGGCGGCGGCCGGCCTGGGGCCGGACCAGCGCGCACTGGGCATGAGCGTGCGCCGCATCGCATTCGAATCGCCCGCCTGAACGGGGGGGCCCGCCCGGGGCCGCTGTCTGGGGCGGGGGCGGGTCGCTCTCAGTCGAGCAGCTCGGGCGGCTCGGTGCTCACCACCCGCCCGTGCTCCAGCCGGATGAACCGGTTGCATTCCTTCAGCAGCAACTTCGGCGAATGCGAGGCCAGCACCAGGATGCCCGACTTGGCCACCATCTCGGTCATGCGCTGCTCGGCCTTGGCCTGGAAGTCGGCGTCGCCGACCGAGAGCCATTCGTCCATCAGCAGGATGTCCGCCGTCATGCTGGTGCAGATGGCGAAGGCCAGGCGCATCACCATGCCGGTCGAATAGGTGCGCACGGGCATGTTCACGTACTCGCCCAGGCCGCTGAACTCGCAGATCTCGGGCGTCATGGCCTCGATCTGGCGGCGCTTGAGGCCCATCGAGAGCCCCCGCAGCATGATGTTCTCGACGCCGCTCGCGTCGCGCTCGATGCCCATCGACGGGTCGATCAGGCTGGCCACGCTGCCGATGCGGGCGAACTCGCCCGAGGTGGGCTCGTAGACGCCGGCCAGCAGGCGCAGCAGGGTGGACTTGCCGGCGCCGTTGTGGCCCAGGATGCCCAGGCGGTCGCCGGCCTTGAGTTCGAGGTCGATGTCCGACAGCGCCTGCACCACCGTCACGCCGGTTTCCTTGCCCACGCGGCCACCGGTGACCGAGGCGGCCAGCGTCTTCTTGAACGAGGTGGCGCTGGCGCCGTAGATCGGAAAGCCCAGGCTGACGTTCTTGAGCGAGAGGGAGGTCATGGGCGACTCAGAGCCAGAAGACGATGCGGCGGCGATAGCGCGCGAAGAGGATGCAGGCCACGGTGATGTTGATCACCGTCCAGATGGCCATGCCCGCCCAGTTGTGCCAGTGCGCGACGCCGCCCATCAGCGGCGTGCGCAGCAGATCCAGCATCTGCGCCAGGGGGTTCCACAGCATGTACTTGGCCCGGTCGGGGAGGTTCTCGGGCAGCCAGAACACGGGCGTGAGGAACATGAGCATCTGCATGACGCTGGCGATGATCTGGGCCACGTCCCGGAAGCGCGTGCACAGGATGCCCAGGCCGATGCCGATGCAGTGGGCATTGACGATGAGCAGGGCGAAGGCCGGAATGACCATCAGCGCCGGCCATGACAGCGAGATGCCCGTCCACAGGGCCACCGGCACGAACAGGATGATGTGGTGGGCAAACTGGATGACGCTGCGGGCCTGGGTGCGCCAGACGAACATGCTCACCGGGAAGTAGCCCTGCTTGAGGTAGTTCTGGGCATTGATGAAGGCGTCGCCCGAGTCGATCACCGTCACCGAGAAGAAGGTCCAGAAGATGATGCCCAGCGCCAGGTGCGGGAAGAACTTCGACAGCTCGGTGCCGAACAGCGACGCGTACAGCGGCCCCATGCCGCCGATCATGGCGCCCATGCTCAGGGTCAGCCACAGCGGCCCGAGCGTCGAGCGGCGGTAGCGCAGCACGATGTCGAACCAGGCCAGGGTCCACCAGATGTCGATGCGGCGGGTGCCTTCCCACCAGTCCTTCCACGCGCTTCTGTGCAGGTTGGAGTGGACGGTGGTTGTCATGCGGTCGGGGGCTGAAGGGAAGCGCGGGATTCTATCCGGGGGCTTTTCCCGGTGGGTTTTCCGGGCAGTCCGCGCCGCAGGGGCGTCGGACGGGTATGGATAATCCGCGGTCCTGTTCAGCACAGTGTGGCCCTGCGCCACCCGGCCGCACCGCATGCCGCCCAGCCCCGCCACCGCGCCTTCACTCTCCCACCCGGCCTACCGCCCCGACATCGACGGACTGCGCGCGATCGCGGTGCTGTCGGTCATCATCTTCCATGCCTCGCCGCGCTGGCTGCCCGGCGGCTTCGTGGGCGTGGACATCTTCTTCGTCATCTCGGGCTTCCTGATCTCCACCATCATGTTCGGCAGCCTGGCCGGCGGCGGGTTCAGCTATGCCGAGTTCTATGCCCGGCGCATCCGCCGCATCTTCCCGGGCCTGGTGCTGGTGCTGATCGCCACACTGGCTTTTGGCTGGTGGGTGCTGCTGGCGGACGAGTTCCGACAACTGGGCAAGCACGTGCTGGCCAGCGCGGGCTTCGTGGCCAACCTGGTTCTGTGGGGCGAGGCCGGCTACTTCGACACCGTGGTCGAGACCAAGCCGCTGCTGCATCTGTGGTCGCTGGCGGTGGAGGAGCAGTTCTACATCTTCTGGCCGCTGCTGCTGACGCTGGCCTGGAAGCGCCAGCACCTGCTGCGGTGGATGGGCGTGGCGGTGGGCCTGTCCTTCCTGCTCAACGTCGGGCTGGTGGTGCGCCATCCGGATGCCGCCTTCTACATGCCGTTCACGCGCGTGTGGGAGCTGGGCGCGGGGGCGATGCTGGCCTGGGTCGCCTGGCGCCGGGGCCCCGGCGCCGCGCCGCTGCCCGGGCACCAGTTCATGGGGGCGGCCGGGCTCGCCTGCATCGTGGCCGCCCTGGGCCTGCTCGACCGGTACAAGGCCTTCCCGGGCTTCTGGGCCGTGCTGCCGGTGCTGGGCGCCTGCCTGTGCATCGCGGCGGGGCCGCAGGCCTGGTTCAACCGTCGGCTGCTCGGTGCGCGGCTCTTCGTCTGGTTCGGCCTGATCAGCTATCCGCTGTACCTGTGGCACTGGCCGCTGCTGGCCTATGCGCGCGTGCTGCAGGAAGGCTTCCTCGATCCGCCGCGGGTGCTGCGCTTCGGTGCCCTGGGCGTGTCGGTGCTGCTGGCCTGGCTGACCTTCCGCTTCGTGGAGCGTCCGCTGCGGCGGGGCGGCCGCGGCGTGGTCGCGGGCCTGGCCGGAGCCATGGTGGTGCTCGCGCTGGTGGGCGCGGCGGCGCAGCTGCGCTGGCTGCTGCCGCGCAACGACGATCCGAGTATCCAGGCCATCATGAATGCCGGGGCCGACTGGGTGTACCCGGAGGCGCTCAAGCCCTTCACCTTCGAGGGCCAGGGCTTCGAGCGCATCGACGGCGGCCCGCGCGAGGTGCTGCTGATCGGCGACAGCCACGTGGAGCAGTACCGTGCCCGTGCCCTGGCGCTGGCCGAGCGCAAGCCCGACGAGGTGTCGACCCTGCTCTTCGCGACGCGCGGCGCCTGCCCGCCGATTCCCAACCTCATCGAGGACCGCGACCCGATCTGCGGGGAGCGGCTGTCCGCCGCGCTCGACCTGGCCCGCACGCCCGCCGTCAAGGCCGTGGTGATCGGCGGCTGCTGGGGCTGCTATTTCGACGTGGACCAGGCCCCGCCGACCGCCAGCGCCCCGCCGCCGCCCGACCATTACTACTACCGCGACGCCCAGGGCCAGCGCCACCTGCTGCGAGGCGGCGATGGCGTGGACCAGTCCATCGCCGCGCTCGGCCGCCTGCTGGCCGAGATCCGGGCGATGGGCAAGACGCCCTACCTGCTGCTCAACATCCCCGTGGGCGCCGACTTCGAGCCGCGAAGCCGCCTCACCGGGAACCGCCTGGAGCGGATGACCGCCGCGCCCGTCACGCCGATGGCGCCCTTGCCGCCCTCGCAGGCCGCGCTGCACGAGCGGCTGCGGCAGCTGGCACTGGCCAACGGCGCGATCCCGCTGGATCCGATGGCCGGCCTGTGCCGTCCGGACGGCCAATGCGTGCGCGCGGACGGGCAGGGCGATCCGGTCTACAAGGACGCGACGCACCTGCGCGCCGCCTATGTGCGCGAAGCGGCGACCTTCCTCGACACGGCGCTGCTGGCGCCGGCCAGCCGGTGAACCCCTGGCATGACGCCTTCAGGAGACTGAATTGACGAATCGATGGTGGCGGCTCGCCCGCCTGGCCGTGACGCAGGGGCCCCGGCTCGCCACCCGGCTGCCGCAGGCCTGGCGTGTCTGGCGCAAGGCCGGCTGGCGGGGGGTGGACTGGGAGTTCCGCCGCAAGCTGCGGCCCGGCAACGATTACGGCCGCTGGGTGCGCGAGCACGACACGATCACGCCGCAGCAGCGCGAAGTCCTGCGCGCCCGTGCCGCAGCGCTGGCCGACGGCCCGCTGATCTCGGTGCTGATGCCCTGCTACAACCCCGACCCGCAGTTCCTGCGCGCAGCCATCGCCTCGGTGCAGGCCCAGCTCTACGGCCGCTGGCAGCTGTGCATCGCCGACGATGCCTCGCCCGCGCCCGAGGTGCGCCAGGTGCTTGAGGCCTGCCAGGCCGAGGACCCACGCATCCAGGTCGTCTTCCGCCCGAAGAACGGCCACATCTCCGCCGCCTCCAACAGCGCGCTGGAACTGGTGCAGGGCGAATGGATCGCCCTGATGGACCACGACGACCTGCTGCCCGAGGACGCCCTGCTGCGCGTGGCCGAATGCGTGCGCGATCATCCCGATGCGCAACTCGTCTACTCCGACGAGGACAAGGTCGACGATGCGGGCCAGCGCTCGGACCCGTACTTCAAGCCCGACTGGAACCTGGATCTCTTCTGCTCGCACAACATGTTCAGCCACCTGGGCGTGCTGCGTACGGCGCTGGTGCGCGAGGTGGGCGGCTTCCGCCAGGGCCTGGAAGGCTCGCAGGACTGGGACCTGGTGCTGCGCTGCGTCGAGCGCATCGCGCCCTCGCAGATCGTGCACATCCCGCGGGTGCTCTACCACTGGCGCATCCATGTGCAGAGCACGGCCAAGTCCATGGACGCCAAGCCCTATGCGGCCGTGGCCGGCGAGCGGGCGCTGAACGAGCATTTCCAACGGCTGGGCATCCAGGCCAAGGCCGAGTACCTCGGCTACGGCTACCGCGTGCGCTATGCGCTGCCCAGCCCGCCGCCGCTGGTGTCGCTGATCATCCCGACGCGCAATGCGCTCGCACTGATGCGCCAGTGCATCGAGTCGATCCAGAAGCGCACCGATTACCCGAACTGGGAAATCATCCTGGTGGACAACGGCTCGGACGATCCGGCGGCGCTGGCGTACTTCGAGCGGCTGGCGCAGCAGCCCCACCTCCGCGTGCTGCGCGACGACCGGCCCTTCAACTACTCGGCACTGAACAACCAGGCGGTGGCACTGGCGCGCGGCGAGCTGGTGGCGCTGGTCAACAACGACATCGAGGTGATGTCGCCCGACTGGCTCTCCGAGATGGTGAGCCTGGCGATGCAGCCGGGCGTGGGCGCCGTGGGCGCGCGGCTGTGGTACCCCGACATGACGCTGCAGCACGGCGGCGTGATCCTGGGGCCGGGGGGCTGCGCCGTGCATGCCCACAAGGCGCTGCCGCGCGGCCTGAACGGCTATGCGGGGCGCGCGGCGCTGATCCAGTCCTTCAGCGCCGTGACGGCGGCCTGCCTGGTGGTGCGCAAGTCGCTGTACGAGCAGGTGGGGGGGCTGGACGAGGTGAACCTCACCGTGGCCTTCAACGACGTGGACTTCTGCCTGCGGCTGCGCGAGGCGGGCTACCGCAATGTGTGGACGCCCTATGCCGAGCTGCTGCACCACGAATCGGCCACCCGGGGCGAAGACGTGGCGCCGGAGAAGCGCGAGCGCTTCGAGCGCGAGTTGGCCTTCATGCAGCAGCGCTGGGGTGCGCTGATCGACCATGACCCGGCCTACAGCCCGAACCTCACGCTGCTGCTCGAGGACTTCAGCCTCGCGTGGCCGCCGCGCCGCACGGACGCATGACCGAGGCCGTGCCGATTCCGTCAACCGCCGCTCCGGCGTGGCCCGCGGCATCTGTCGCGCAGGCCGATGTCTCCGTGGCCCTGTGCACCCGCAATGGCGCGCGCTACCTGCCCGCGCAGGTGGCCAGCATCTGCACGCAGGACCTGCTGCCGCGCGAGATCGTGCTCTCCGACGACGACTCGTCCGACGACAGCGTCGCCGTGGTCGAGCGCACCTTGGCCGAACATGGACTTGCCACGCGCATCCCGCTCATCGTCATGCGCAACCGCCCGCCGCTGGGCGTCACCCGCAATTTCGAGCAGGCCATCCGGGCATGCCGCAGCGAGCTGATCGCCCTGTGCGACCAGGACGACGTGTGGCACGCAGGGCGGCTGCGACGCATGGTGGCCGAGTTCGAGCGCCGGCCCGAGCTGCTGCTGCTGCATTCCGACGCGCGGCTGGTGGATGGCGAGCTCAAGCCCCTGGGCCAGACCCTGCTGCAGGCGCTGGAGACCCGCCCGGGCGAACTGGCCGACATCGCGGCCGGCCGGGCCTTCGCGGCCCTGATGCACCGCAACCTGGTGACCGGCGCCACCACCATGCTGCGCCGGACCTTGCTCGACACCGCCTTGCCCATCTCGCCGCTGTGGGTGCACGACGAATGGCTGGCCACCGTGGGCGCCGCCATCGGCCGCATCGACCTGCTGGCCGAACCGTTGATGGACTATCGCCAGCACGGCAACAACCAGATCGGCGCCCAGCGCATGACGCTGCGGCAGAAGATCGACAAGGCGCTCGGCGAGCGGGGCGACAAGTACGTCCATCGCGTGCGGCGGTCCGAGGCCTTGCTGGCCTTCCTGCAGGGGCTCGGCCCGCGGGTGGCCGGAGAGACGCTGGCGCTGGCACAGGGCAAGCTGGACCATTTCCGCTTTCGGGCGGGACTGCCGCACTGGCGTCCCGCCCGTGTGCTGCCCGTGGCCCTGCAGGCGGCACGAGGCCGTTACGCCCGCTTCGACCGCGGCCTGCCGGCCATCCTCCAGGATCTGTTGGAGCGCGGCTGATTCCGCTCGTCTCGCGACAGGGCCTGCGCCGCGCGATCCGCGCCGGCGCGCCGCCCCATCACCCGGGCGGCGAAGCCTGCGCAGCTTCGCGGGCCAGCAGCCCCCGGTAGCGCCAGAAGGCGGCCGAGCCCCACACCTTCAGCAGGCTGCTCACGTGCCACCACAGGTGCCGCAGGCGCGTGCGGCTGGCACGCTGGGCCTCGTGCCGCGCCTGCTGGTCCTCGGCGATCTGGATGCGCCAGCCGGCCAGGCGCAGGCGCGCACAGATGTCGAAGTCCTCGCCGTACATGAAGAAGCGCTCGTCGAAGCCGCCGATCCGGCGGTAAGCCTCGCTGCGAAAGAGCATGAACAGGCCCGGGATCCAGTCGGGCACGGCCGGGATGCCGTAGCCGGGCTTACGGCGCTGGAGGATCTCGGTCGGCGTGAGCAGCGCGCGGTGCTGCTCCGGCGCCGCCTTGCCAGGCTCCAGGATGCGCGGTGCCAGCAGGCCGGCGCCGGCCGCGGCCTGGGCCAGCAGCGGCGAGAGCACGTCATGGTCCAGCCGGATGTCCGGGTTCAGCACCAGGAACCACGGGGTCTGGCAGTGCCCGAATGCCTGGTTGTTGTTGGCGCCGAAGCCCATCGGGGCCGGGTTGTCCAGCCGCAGCAGCGGCAGGCCGGGCGGCGCGTCGCCCAGGAGATCGGGCTCGGGAATGTTGACCGTGAGGACCACGCGATGGATCAGCGGACCGCAGAAGCGGGCGAGCTGATGCAGCAGCGGCAGGATCAGCGCCTGCTGTCCGTGGCTCACGATGGAGATGGTCAGCGGCGGGCGGTCTGTCAGCTCAGGCATGGTCTAATTTCGCACGGGATTCTAGGAGGCTGCCCCGTGGCCTCGCGCCTGGCGCGTCCCGCTCCCCCGCCATGATTGCCCTGATCGTCATCAGCTTCCTTGTTTCCGCCTTCACCGTGCTCGTGCTCATGCGCCGGGCGCGGCGCCATGCGCGGCGCTATGCCGCCGACATGCCGCAACGCTTCCACAAGGGCCACATTCCGCGCCTGGGGGGCGCCGGCATCCTGGTGGGCACCGGCGTGGCCTGGGTCGCCTCGGGCATCACGGGCAACGACCCGTTCAATCTCAACTGGCCCTTTGGAACGGCGCTGCTCACCTTCGCCTGCATCCTGCCGGCGGTGCTGGGCGGCATCACCGAGGACGT
Source organism: Pseudacidovorax sp. DMC4 (assembly GCF_056314265.1). NCBI lineage: Bacteria > Pseudomonadati > Pseudomonadota > Betaproteobacteria > Burkholderiales > Comamonadaceae > Pseudacidovorax > Pseudacidovorax sp. DMC4. The sequence continues at coordinate 31,789 of NZ_JBQUYR010000012.1, forward strand.
GACCCAGCGCGTGCCGGTGCGCATCCGGCTGGCGCTGACGACGGTGTCGGGCGTGCTGCTGTGCGGGCTGCTGGGCATCGGCGTGCACCGGCTGGGCATTCCCGGCCTCGATGGCTGGCTGCAGGCCACGCCATGGGTGGGGGCGCTCATCGCCGTGCTGGGCTTGGCCGGCCTGCCGCATGCCTTCAACATCATCGACGGCTACAACGGCCTGGCGGGCACGGTGGCGGTGCTGGTCGGCCTGGCCATCACCCACGTGGCGCTGCAGCTCGGCGACCGGCAACTGGCCGGCATGGTGGTCTGCCTGGTGGGCGCGACGATGGGCTTCCTGCTGTGGAACTACCCGCGCGGCAAGATCTTCGCCGGCGACGGCGGGGCCTATGTCTGGGGCATGGTGCTGGGGCTGTCGTGCGTGCTGCTGGTGCAGCGCCACTCGGCGGTCTCGCCCTGGTTCCCGGTGCTGCTGCTGATCTACCCGGTGTGGGAGACGCTGTTCTCCATCTACCGCAAGGCCGCCCGCGGCCAGTCGCCGGGCACGGCGGACGCGCTGCATTTCCACCAGCTCATCTTCCGCCGCATCGTACGTGTGGCCTTCGAGGACAACGAGGCCCGCCAGCTGCTCGCCCGCAACAACCGCACCTCGCCCTATCTGTGGATGTTCGCCGCCATGTCGGTGGTGCCGGCCGTGCTGTTCTGGAACAACACGCTGATGCTGGCCTTCTTCTGCCTGCTGTTCGCCGTCACCTACGTGGCGGCCTACCTGATGATCGTGCGCTTCAAGGTGCCGCGCTGGCTACGGCCGTAGTCAGCACCCCCGCCATTTCCCTTTTCCTCTTCATGTCACGAGGCCAGCCATGACCGACCCCGTCCTGAACATCCCTCCGCGCGACAAGGCCGAGATCCTGGCCCAGGCGCTGCCCTACATCCGCAAGTTCCATGGCAAGACCATGGTCATCAAGTACGGCGGCAATGCCATGACCGATCCGGCCCTGCAGGCCGACTTCGCAGAGGACGTGGTGCTGCTCAAGCTGGTGGGCATCAACCCGGTGGTGGTGCACGGCGGTGGTCCGCAGATCGAGGCCGCCCTCAAGCGCCTGGGCAAGACGGGCCAGTTCATCCAGGGCATGCGCGTGACCGACGCCGAGACCATGGAAGTCGTCGAATGGGTGCTGGCCGGCGAGGTGCAGCAGGACATCGTGGGCCTGATCAACCAGGCCGGCGGCAAGGCCGTGGGCCTGACGGGCCGCGATGGCGGGCTCATCCGCGCGCAGAAGCTCAAGATGGCCGACCGCCACGACCCCAGCCTCTTCCACGACGTGGGCCAGGTGGGCGACATCGTCTCCATCGATCCGGGCGTCGTGCAGGCGCTTCAGGACGACGCCTTCATCCCCGTCATCAGCCCCATCGGCTTCGGCGAGGACAACGAAAGCTACAACATCAACGCCGACGTGGTGGCCGGCAAGCTGGCCACGGTGCTCAAGGCCGAGAAGCTCGTGCTGCTGACCAACACGCCCGGCGTGCTCGACAAGACCGGCAAGCTGCTCACCGACCTGAGCGCCCGCGAGATCGACGATCTCTTTGCCGACGGCACCATCTCGGGCGGCATGCTGCCCAAGATCGAGGGTGCGCTCGATGCCGCCAAGAGCGGCGTCAACGCGGTGCACATCATCGATGGACGCGTGCCGCACGCCATGCTGCTGGAGATCCTGACCGAGCAGGCCTTCGGCACGATGATCCGCGCCCGCTGAGGCACCGGGGCCGGCCTGGCGCCGGGCCCATACCGCCGACGGCAGAGTCGGCGCTTTACAAGAACTGGGGCAGCGCAGCGATGGAGAACGAGGAGCCGCTGGGTTCGGAAACCATGTCGGAGCCGGCCGCCAGCCCGGCCGCCCCACCGGCGCGCAAGCGGCCGCGGCCGGGCGAGCGCCGCGTGCAGATCCTGCAGGCGCTGGCGGCCATGCTGGAGCAGCCCGGGGCCGAGCGCATCACCACGGCGGCGCTGGCCGCACGGCTGTCGGTGAGCGAGGCGGCCCTGTACCGGCACTTCGCCAGCAAGGCGCAGATGTTCGAGGGGCTGATCGACTTCATCGAGCAGAGCGTCTTCTCCCTCGTGCAGCAGATCGCCGAGCGCGATCGCCCGCCGGCCGAGCAGGCCGCGCAGCTCATGCACATGCTGGTGCAATTCGCCGAGAAGAACCCGGGCATGGCGCGGGTGATGACGGGCGATGCCCTCGTCTTCGAACACGAGCGGCTGCAGCAGCGCATGAACCTCTTCTTCGACAAGCTCGAAGCGCAGTGGCGGCAACTGCTGCGCGAGGATGCCCTGGCCGGCGGCTCGGCCACGCCCACTGTCGATGCCCAGGTGCGCGCCGCCGCCCTGGCGGCCTTCGCGATGGGCCGGCTTCAGCGCTACAGCCGCTCGGGCTTCCGGCGCCTGCCGTCGGAGCAGCTCGACGGTTGCATCGCGCTGCTGCTGTCGGGACTGCCGGCTTCCATCGGCCACTGAGTCGGCAGCGTCCCGCGCTGCGCAAGCCCCCGCTGTGCCTGGGGGCTAATCCGGTCGCGAGCGCTGTCCGTAGTGGGCTCATGACCGCCGCTTGACTTCCGTCGCCTATGGCCGGGATAGGCGTTGTTGGCTCGCTCCGCGTGGGCCTTCTGCAGAGAATCCACGGCACCGTTTCCCCCACCCCAAGTCCCCACAACGCACAAGGAGCGCCCATGGCCAACGAGAGCTCGCAGAGCAAATGCCCCTTCCACCAGGCCGCCAGCAGCGGCACCACCAACCGTGACTGGTGGCCCCAGCAGCTGCGGCTGGACATGCTGCACCAGCATTCGGCCAAGTCGAACCCGATGGGCGAGGACTTCGATTACGCCCAGGCCTTCAAGAGCCTGGACCTCGATGCGGTCAAGCGCGACCTCACCGCGCTCATGACCGATTCGCAGGACTGGTGGCCGGCCGACTTCGGCCACTACGGCGGCCTGTTCGTGCGCATGGCCTGGCACAGCGCCGGCACCTACCGCACCGCCGATGGCCGTGGGGGCGGCGGCCGCGGGCAGCAGCGCTTCGCGCCGCTCAACAGCTGGCCCGACAACGTCAGCCTCGACAAGGCCCGCCGCCTGCTGTGGCCCATCAAGCAGAAGTACGGCAACAAGATCTCCTGGGCCGACTTGATGATCCTCACGGGCAACGTCGCGCTCGAATCCATGGGCTTCAAGACCCTGGGCTTCGGCGGCGGCCGGGCCGACACCTGGGAGCCCGACCAGGACGTGTACTGGGGCCGCGAAACCAAGTGGCTGGGCGGCGACGTCCGCTATTCGCAGGGCTCGCCGGGCGTCGAAGGCCGCGGCGTGCTCGTTAAGGACGACGACAGCAAGGCGCCCGAGAGCCGCGACCTGGAGAACCCGCTCGCTGCCGTGCAGATGGGCCTGATCTACGTGAACCCCGAAGGGCCGGACGGCAAGCCCGACCCCGTGGCCTCGGCCCGCGATATCCGCGACACCTTCGGCCGCATGGGCATGGACGACGAAGAGACCGTGGCCCTGATCGCTGGCGGCCACACCTTCGGCAAGACCCACGGCGCAGCCGCGGCCGACAACGTGGGTGCCGAACCCGAGGCGGAAGACCTAGCATCGCAAGGCTTCGGCTGGCACAACAAGCATGGCTCCGGCAAGGGTGCCGACGCCATCACCAGTGGACTCGAAGTCACCTGGACGCGGACGCCCACGCAGTGGAGCAACGACTACTTCGAGTTCCTGTTCGGCCACGAGTGGGAGCTGACCAAGAGCCCGGCCGGCGCGCACCAGTGGGTCGCCAAGAACGCCGAGCCGAGCATTCCGCATGCCTTCGACGCCAGCAGGAAGCTGCTGCCGACCATGCTCACGTCCGACCTGGCGCTGCGCTTCGATCCGGCCTACGAGAAGATCTCGCGCCGCTTCCTGGCCAACCCCGACCAGTTCGCCGATGCCTTCGCCCGCGCCTGGTTCAAGCTGACCCACCGCGACATGGGCCCGCGTGCCCGCTACCTGGGCAAGGACGTGCCCGCCGAGGAATTCGTCTGGCAGGACCCGCTGCCGGCCGTGGACCATCCCGTCATCGGCGAGCAGGACGTCGCCGCGCTCAAGGCCAAGGTGCTGGCCTCGGGCCTGACGGTGTCGCAGCTGGTGGCCACGGCCTGGGCCTCGGCCTCCACCTTCCGCGGCGGCGACAAGCGCGGCGGTGCCAACGGCGCGCGCATCCGCCTCGCGCCGCAGAAGGACTGGGCCGTCAACCAGCCCGAGCAACTGGCCCAGGTGCTCAAGACGCTGGAAAGCATCCAGGCCGAGTTCAACGGCGCGCAGAAGGACGGCAAGAAGGTCTCGCTGGCCGACCTGATCGTGCTGGCCGGCGGCGCGGCCATCGAGAAGGCGGCGGGCCAGGGCGTGACCGTGCCCTTCACCCCGGGCCGCACCGATGCCAGCCAGGAACAGACCGACGTCGAAGGCTTCGCCGTGATGGAGCCCTTCGCGGATGGCTTCCGCAACTACGTCAAGACGGCCTCGGCCGTGCCGGCCGAAGCGCTGCTGGTCGACAAGGCCCAACTGCTGACGCTGACCGCGCCCGAGATGACGGCGCTGGTGGGCGGTCTGCGCATGCTGGGGGCCAACACTGGTGGGAGCCAACACGGCGTCTTCACCGACCGCGTGGGCACGCTCAGCAACGACTTCTTCGTCAACCTGCTGGACATGGCCACCGAATGGAAGGCCACGTCGCCCGCCAAGGACCTGTACGAAGGCCGCGACCGCAAGACCGGTGCCGTGCGCTGGACGGGCACCCGCGCCGACCTGGTGTTTGGCTCGCATGCCCAGCTGCGTGCCATCGCCGAGGTGTACGGCAGCGCCGACGGCCAGCAGAAGCTCGTGCGTGACTTCGTGGCGGCCTGGACCAAGGTGATGAACCTGGACCGCTTCGACCTCGTGGCCTGAGCGTCTGCGCCCTTGCGCCCGCCGGCATCGCCGGGGAGGGCGTGGAAGAATGCGCCCGCCCGCCGCCGTCCCTACGGCCGGGCGGGCGCTTTCGTTCACGTCACAGAAAAAGGATCCTCCATGAAGCTCGTCCGCTACGGCAACCCCGGCAAGGAAAAGCCCGGACTCATCGATGCGGAAGGCCGTCTGCGCGACCTGAGCGCCGTCGTTCCCGACCTCGGAGCGGCCCAGCTCGATGACAAGGTCCTGGCCAAGCTGCGCCGCCTCAAGCCCGACACCCTGCCGCTGGTGCGCGGCAAGCCGCGTCTGGGTTGCCCCGTGGCCCAGGTGGGCAAGCTGGTCGCCATCGGCCTGAACTATGCCGACCATGCAGCCGAGGCCGGCATGCCGGTGCCCAAGGAACCGATCATCTTCCTCAAGGCCACCACCTGCATCCAGGGCCCCAACGATCCGGTGATGCTGCCCAAGGGCTCGGTCAAGACCGACTGGGAGGTGGAACTGGGCGTGGTCATCGGCCGCCAGGCCCGCTACGTCTCGCAGAAGGAGGCGCTGGACCATGTGGCCGGCTACTGCGTGGTCAATGACGTCAGCGAACGCGAGTACCAGATCGAGCGCGGGGGCACCTGGGACAAGGGCAAGGGCTGCGACACCTTCGGCCCCATCGGTCCCTGGCTGGTCACGCGCGACGAGGTGCCCAACCCGCAGCGCCTGTCGCTGTGGCTGGACGTGAACGGCGAGCGCATGCAGACCGGCAGCACCCGCACCATGGTCTTCGGCGTGGCCAAGATCATCAGCTACGTCAGCCAGTTCATGACGCTGATGCCCGGCGACGTGATCGCCACCGGCACGCCGCCCGGCGTCGGCATGGGCATGAAGCCGCCGCGCTTCCTGCGGGCCGGCGACACCATGACGCTGGGCATCGAGGGCCTGGGCGAGCAGGTCCAGCCCGTGGTCGCGTTCAAGCACTGACACATGGCACCGGGGCGGGAGCGCCCCTTACACTGCGCCGCGAGGGCCGCCCCGGCTGGGGCGGAAACGAGAAGAGAGCAGTGCACGAGGGCCGCGATCCGCCGGGAGCCCCATGGGGCGAGGCTGGCCGCGGGTGCAAGGAGCAGGGTTTGAACACCATCGTTCGCGTTGCGTGCATGGCCGCGTTTGCCGGGGCGTTGTGCCTCGCCACGGGCTGTGCATCGGTCACCCATGGGGCTCAACAGTCGGTGCGCATCGACACGCACACCGCAGCGGGCGAAGCGGTCAAGGACGCCGACTGCCGTCTGTCCAATGACAAGAGCGAGACGTCGGTGCGTTCCGGCCAGACCGTCGAGGTGCGCCGGTCGGCGGGCAATCTCACCATCCAGTGCCAGCACGACGGCCAGCCCCCTGCTTCGGGGCAGGTCATTTCGCGCGTCAATGCGGGCATGGTGGGCAACGTGATGATCGGTGGCCTGATTGGCGTGGCGATCGATTCGAGCACGGGCGCCGGCTTCAACTATCCGAGCTGGGTGCGGCTGGTGTTCGGCGAGGTGCGCAGCTTCGACCGCGGCAACCAGACGGCAGACCAGCCCGAACTTGGACTGAAGATCGGCGAAACCCAGTTGGCCAAAGCTTCTTCGGCGACCGACGCGCCAGCCGCCCCCGCGCCCGCCGTGATCGTGGCATTGCCGCCAACGCCGGCACCACGGCCCTCGCGCACCGAGCGGCTGCCCGCCGCGCCGCTCGCCCCGGCGAACGGCGGCGGTGCCCCCTTTGCCGGTACCCGGCTCGACGAACTCAAGCAACTGTTGCCCCCCGGCCGATGAAACCCTGTCTCCATCCTCTGCTGCGTCGTGGGCTTGCGGGGCTTTGCCTGCTGGGGGCGGTGGCCGCCCATGCGCAGCCGGCCGTGCCTGCCGACCCCGCGATTTCCCTCGAAGCCCTGTTCGCCCAGCGCTCGCCCCAGGTCTGGGTGCTGCAGACCGGCGACGCGCAGGGCCAGCTGTTGGCCCAGGGCCATGCGATCGCCATCGGCCCGGATGCGGCCGTGACACCTTGCGCATTGCTGGCCAAGGCGCGCACGGTGAACCTGCAGCGTGGCAATGTCCGGTATGGCGCGACCCTCGCGTACCCTGACGTGGAGCGCGGCCTGTGCCAGTTGCGCGTGCCGCAGTTGCCGTCGCCGGTCCTGCCCATCCGCGCCGTCGAGACGATGGGTGTAGGCGCGCCGCTGTATGTGATCGGTGCGCCGCGCGGCCGGGAGCTGACGCTGGGCGTCGGCATGCTGGCGGGTATCCGCCGCAGCGCGGGCGGTGAGGTGGAGGCGCTGCAACTGGGCGCGGCGCTGGAGCCCGCGCTGGTGGGCGCCGGCCTCTTCGACGCGCAGGGCCGGCTGGCGGGCGTGGTGGGTGCCGCCAGCGCGGATGCGGCGACGCCGCCGCTGGCCATCCCTGCGGCCTGGATTCCCGAACTGCCCGCCCGCGGCCAGGCCACGCTGGCGAACGCCGGGCCCCGCATGGGCACGCCCACGCTCATCGAGTACCAGTTGCTCGACCGGCTCACCGGTCTGCGGCGACCCGCCGTCTACCGGCTCGACCCGGATGCTGGCGCCGGCCTGAGCTTCAACAACGGAGGCTGGGTCGAGAAGCCGGACGGCGGTGGCGTCGAGGTGCGCAGTGCCGTGGCCGGCGAGTTCGACCTCGTGATGCCGCCGGGCGGCTGGGTGCGGCCCGACTACGCGCAGCAATCCGCCTGGCGGGTGCGCTACAGCTCGACCCTCACCGCCATCCGCATCAACATGGACCTGAACGCCACGGTGCTGGGCGACTCGCGGCAGACCGTCGCCGGCCGAGAGATGAATGTGGTGCGCATCCAGTACAGGGGATTCACGGAGCGCTACCCTGCTGGGGGCGCAGTGCCTGGCAACTACTTCGGTCCCTATCGAGCGGAAGTCTGGTATGCCCCGGATCTGCAACGGGTGGTGCGCTTCGATGCGCAGACCCATGGTGGCATCGGGGGCAACACCTTCCAGATCGACGAGTTGCTCGAACTGCGAAGCATCCGCTGAGCAACCCCGCCAGCCATCGCGTCTCCCCCTTGACGCGTGGGTGACAGGACATAAAAATGCACGACCGTTCGTTTTATTCGCCGGCCGTCCCATGTCCTCCATCGTCCCTGCCAAGTCTTCGCGTACTGCGCCCAAGGGCCAGCAGACCAAGGCCGTCATCGTCGACGCCGCCCTGAACCTGGCCGCCCAGGTCGGTCTTGAAGGCCTGTCGATCGGCGCGGTGGCCGAGCTCACCCAGATGAGCAAGTCGGGCGTGTTCGCCCATTTCGGCTCGCGCGAGGAACTGCAGATCTCGGTGGTCCGCGAATACCACCACCGCTTCGAGCAGGAAGTGTTCTATCCGGCGCTCACCCAGCCACGCGGCCTGCCGCGGCTGCGGGCCATGTTCGCCAACTGGATGAAGCGCACCACGACCGAGATCGACTCGGGCTGCATCTACATCAGCGGCGCTTCCGAATTCGACGACCGCCCGGGCCCGGTGCGTGATGCGCTGGTCGAGTCGGTCAGCATCTGGCAGGCCGCCGTGCTGCGCGCCGTGCGCCAGTCGCAGGAAGAGGGCCATCTGCAGACCGAGGCAGACGCCCGGCAGATCGCCTTCGAGATCCACGGCCTGATCCTGGCACTGCACTACGAGGCGCGCTTCCTGCGCGTCGACGGTTCGGTGGACCGGGCCAACACCGGCTTCGACAACATCCTCGCGCGCAGCGCCACGCCCGATGCGCCGCCGGCCGCCCCAGCCGCCCCAGCCGCACCCGCGCGCAAGCTGCGCACCGTCCGCTGACCGGCACCCTTTCTTCCTCTCTTTCCTTCCTTCCTCTTTAACCTTCTTCCCGAGCAGGAGACGCCCGCATGCCCACCTACACCCCTCCGCTGCGCGACATGCAATTCGTGCTGCATGAAGTGTTCAATGTCGCCGACGAATTCAAGGCCATGCCGGCCCATGCCGAGACCGACGCGGACACCATCAATGCCGTGCTGGAAGAAGCGGGCAAGTTCGCGGCCGAGGTGGCCTTTCCGCTGAACATCGGCGGCGACACCGAGGGCTGCACGCTGGACGTGAAGACCCATGCGGTGACCACGCCCAAGGGCTTCAAGGAGGCCTATGCGCAGTACGTCGAGGGCGGCTGGCCGGCGCTGTCGTGCGACCCGCAGTTCGGCGGCCAGGGCCTGCCGCACACGGTCAACCAGTGCGTGTACGAAATGCTCAACAGCGCCAACCAGGCCTGGACCATGTACCCCGGCCTGTCGCACGGCGCATATGAAGCGCTGGTGGCCCATGGCACCGACGAGCAGAAGAAGACCTATCTGCCCAAGCTGGTGAGCGGCGAGTGGACCGGCACCATGTGCCTGACCGAGCCGCACTGCGGCACCGACCTGGGCCTGCTGCGCACCAAGGCCGAGCCGCAGGCCGACGGCAGCTACCGGCTCACCGGCAACAAGATCTTCATCTCGGCCGGCGAACACGACATGGCCGAGAACATCGTCCACCTCGTGCTGGCCCGCCTGCCGGACGCGCCCAAGGGCAGCAAGGGCATCAGCCTGTTCGTGGTGCCCAAGTTCAAGGTCAATGCCGATGGCAGCCTGGGTGAGCGAAACCCGATCTTCTGCACCGGCCTGGAGCACAAGATGGGCATCCACGGCAACGCCACGGCGCAGATCGCGCTGGACGGCGCCGTCGGCAGCCTGGTCGGTGAGCCCAACAAGGGCCTGGCCGCCATGTTCGTGATGATGAATGCCGCCCGCCTGGGCGTGGGCAACCAGTCGCTGGGCCTGACCGAAGTGGCCTTCCAGAACGCGCTGGCCTATGCCAAGGACCGCATCCAGATGCGCTCGCTGTCGGGCGTGAAGGCCAAGGACAAGGACGCCGACCCCATCATCGTGCACCCCGACGTGCGCAAGATGCTGCTGACGGCCAAGGCCTATGCCGAAGGCGGCCGCGCGCTGCAGATCTTCTGCACGCTGCTGCTGGACAAGGCCCACCACCATCCCGACGAGAAGGTGCGCAAGAACAGCGACGAGCTGGTCGCGCTGCTCACGCCCATCGTCAAGGCCTTCATTACCGACAACGGCCACATCAGCACCAACGCCTGCATGCAGGTCTTCGGCGGCCATGGCTTCATCAAGGAATGGGGCATGGAGCAGTTCGTGCGGGACAACCGCATCAACATGATCTACGAAGGCACGAACACCGTGCAGTCGCTGGACCTGCTGGGCCGCAAGGTGCTGGGCAACAACGGCGCCACGCTCAAGAAGTTCGGCAAGCTGATCGGCCAGCTGGTGGAAGAGGAGGGCGTCAACGAAAAGATGGCCGAGTTCATCAACCCGCTGGCCTACCTGGGCGACCAGATGACCAAGTTCACCACCGAGATCGGCTTCAAGGGCTTCCAGAACCCCGACGAGGTCGGCGCCGCCGCGGTCGATTACCTGCGTGTGGCCGGCCACCTGGTGTTTGCCTACATGTTCGCCCGCATGGCCCAGGTGGCGCTGCGCAAGATCGCCGAGGGCAGCACTGACCCCTTCTACACCGCCAAGCTGCAGACCGCGCGCTTCTACTTCGCCAAGCTCTTCCCCGAGACCGCGACGCTGATGCGCACCGCCCGTTCGGGCAGCAAGGCGCTGATGGACACCGACGCCGCGCTGGCCTGATCGCCCCCTGCCTTCCCTTCCTTCACGACCGGAGACTTCCATGCTTCTTCGTGCATCCATCGCCCTGCCGCTGGTGCTGGCCTCGTCGGCCGCGCTGGCGCAGATGAGCCCGGTGGGCCTGTGGCGCAACGTCGACGACAAGACGGGCGAGACCAAGGCCGAGATCCGCATCACCGACAGCGGCGGCCAGCTGTCGGGCCGCATCGAGAAGGTGCTGAAGAAAGACGGCTCCTCCACCTGCGACCAGTGCACCGACGATCGCAAGGGCCAGCCCATTGTGGGCCTGGAGATCGTGCGCGGCGGCAAGAAGGCCGACGGCAAGGAAGTGTGGGAGGGCGGCAAGATCCTCGATCCCGAGAACGGCAAGGAATACCGCGCCAGCTACACGCCGGTCGATGGCGGCAAGAAGCTGGAAGTGCGTGGCTACCTGGGGCCGTTCTGGCGGACGCAGACGTGGCAGCGCGCGAATCCCTGACCTGCCCCCGGCCTCGCCACACTGCGTGTGGCTTGGACACCCCCTCGCGGGGAGATCGCCCGCGGCGCGGCAGAGCCGCCTCTGCGGCGATTCCCGTCCGAACACTTTTCCACCCCTAGGGTGCAGAGACATGTCCCGATTCCAAGTCAAGAAAGTCGCCGTTCTGGGCGCAGGCGTGATGGGCGCGCAGATCGCCGCGCATCTCGTCAACGTGCGCGTGCCGGTCATCCTGTTCGACCTGCCCGCCAAAGAGGGGACCAAGAGCGGCATCGTGCTCAAGGCCATCGACAACCTTAAGAAGCTCAAGCCTGCCCCCCTGGGCGTGGCCGAGGACGCGGCGCTGATTCAGGCGGCGAACTACGAGGAGCACCTCGGCCTGCTGGGCGAATGCGACCTGGTGATCGAGGCCATCGCCGAGCGCATGGACTGGAAGCTCGATCTGTACAAGAAGATCGCGCCCCACGTCGCGCCGCATGCCATCCTGGCCTCCAACACCTCGGGCCTGTCGATCACCAAGCTGGCCGAAGCGGTGCCCGAGAGCATCCGCCCGCGCTTCTGCGGCATCCACTTCTTCAACCCGCCGCGCTACATGACGCTGGTGGAGCTGATCCCCACGCCCACCACCGATGCGCAGGTGCAGGACGACCTGGAGGCCTTCGCCGTCACCGCCCTCGGCAAGGGCGTGGTACGGGCCAAGGACACGCCCAACTTCATCGCCAACCGCATCGGCATCGCCGGCATGCTGGCCACGATGAAGGAGGTGGAGAAGTTCGGCCTGTCCTTCGACGTGGTCGATGACCTGACGGGCAAGCGCCTGGGCCGTGCCAGCTCGGGCACCTTCCGCACCGCCGACGTGGTGGGCCTGGACACCATGGCCCACGTCGTCAAGACGCTGCAGGACAACCTGAGCGAGGCCACCGATCCGTTCTACCCCAACTTCGCCACGCCGCCGGTGCTGGCCAAGCTGATCGAGCTGGGCCGCCTGGGCCAGAAGACCAAGGGCGGCTTCTACAAGAAGGCGGGCCGCGACATCCTGCGCTTCGACCTCGAATCGGGCGACTACGTGCCCGCCGGCCAGAAGGCCGACGAGGTCTACGGCCGCATGCTCAAGAAACCGGCCGGCCAGCGGCTCAAGCTGCTGCGCGAGAGCGAAGGACCGCAGGGCCAGTTCCTGTGGGCCATCCTGCGCGACGGCTTCCACTACGCGGCGCTGCACCTGGGCGAGATCGCCGAGAGCGCCCGCGACGTGGACCTGGCCATGCGCTGGGGCTTCGGCATGAAGCAGGGCCCCTTCGAGCTGTGGCAGGAGGCCGGCTGGTCGCAGGTCGCGCAGTGGATCCAGGAGGACATCGACGCCGGCAAGGCGCTGGCCAAGGCGCCGCTGCCCAAGTGGGTCTTTGAAGGTCCGGTGGCCGAGGCCGGCGGCGTGCACACGCCCGAAGGCTCCTGGAGCGCCGCCGAGCAGCGCTTCGTGCCTGAGCGCCGCATGCCGGTGCATGCACGCCAGCTCTTCCCCGAGAGCGTTCTCGGCAGCGGCGCCAAGGCCGCCGAAGAGTCCGGCACCACGATCAGCGACGACGGCGACGTGCGCGTCTGGACGCTGGACCGCGCGGGCTATGAGGGCGTGCTGATCGCCAGCATCCATTCCAAGATGAATGCCATCAGCCCCGACGTGGCCGAGGCGCTGGCCGAGGCCGTGGCGCTGGCCGAGCGCGAGTACCAGGGCCTGGTGATCTGGTCGCCTTCGGACAAGTTCTCCGTCGGCGCCGACCTGCAGGCCATGCTGCCCGCCTTCGTGGTGGCCGGCGTGGGTGCCATCGAAGGCGCCGAGCAGGCGCTGCAGGACGTGATGCTGCGCATCCGCTATGCCAACGTGCCGGTGGTTTCCGCGGTGCGCGGCATGGCCCTGGGCGGCGGCTGCGAGCTGGCGGTGCACAGCGCCCGCCGCGTGGTTGCGATGGAAAGCTACATCGGCCTGGTGGAAGTGGGCGTGGGCCTGGTGCCCGGCGCCGGCGGCCTGACCTACATCGCCCGCCGCGCGGCCGAGAACGCCGCCGCCTCCACGGGCACCGACCTGTTGCCCTTCCTCACCGAAGGCTTCACCGCCGCGGCCATGGCCAAGGTGGGCACCAGCGCGCTGGAATCGAAGATGCTGGGCTACCTGGTCGAGGGCGACGTGATCGTCCCGCACAAGGACGAGCTGCTGCACGTGGCCATCGGCCAGGTCAAGGCCATGAGCGACGCCGGCTGGCGCCCGCCGCTGAAGAAGCCCTTCCGCGTGGCCGGCCGCAGCGGCGCCGCCACCATCAAGGGCCAGCTGGTCAACATGCGCGACGGGGGCTTCATCAGCCAGCACGACTTCCACATCGCCAGCCTGATCGCCCACGTGGTGACCGGCGGCGACGTGGACCCCGGCACCCTGGTGACGGAGGAGTACCTGATGCGCCTGGAGCGCGAAGCCTTCTGCGCGCTGGTGCAGCATCCGAAGACACAGGAACGGATCATGGGGATGCTCTCGACGGGCAAGCCGGTCCGCAACTGACCCGCCTTGCTCCTTCCCCCCCCTGGGGGAAGGCAGGGATGGGGGCCAGTGCCGCAACACCGCTCATGCAGAACCAATCCACCTCCGCCGCTCGCACCCACGCGCGCGCCCTCCGCACCGCGATGACCGACTCCGAGCGTCGCCTGGGGTCGTGTCTGCGCGGCGAGCAGCTGGGTGTGAAGTTCCGGCGGCAGCATCCGCTGGGTCCGTACATCGCGGACTTCGCCTGCCTGGCGCCGAAGCTGATCGTGGAACTCGACGGTTCGCAGCATGCGCAGCAGCGCGCCTACGACGCGGCGCGCGAAGCTTTCTTCGAGGCGCAAGGATTCGCCGTCTTGCGCTTCGCATCCAACGAACCCTTCATCAATCCAGAGGGTGTTCTGCACGCCATTGCCCATCGACTGGCATCGTTGGCGGCGCAGGCGAGCCCCCATCCCAGCCTTCCCCCAGCGGGGGAAGGAGCCCAATACCCAGGAGCCCCGGCATGAGCAGCAAGCAAGTTCAAGACGCCTACATCGTCGCCGCCACGCGCACCCCCATCGGCAAGTCGCATCGCGGCTTCTTCCGCAACACCCGGCCCGACGACCTGCTGGCCACCACGCTGAAGGCGGCGCTGGCGCAGGTGCCGCGCCTCGATCCGCAGACCATCGAGGACATCGTCTGCGGCTGCGCCATTCCCGAGGCCCAGCAGGGCCTGAACGTGGCGCGCATCGGCGCCGTGCTGGCCGGCCTGCCCACCAGCGTGGGCGGCATCACCGTCAACCGCTTCTGCGCCTCCGGGCTGTCGGCCGTGCAGATGGCCGCCGACCGGATCCGCGTGGGCGAGGCCGAGGTCATGATCGCCGCCGGCGTCGAAAGCATGAGCATGGTGCCGATGATGGGCAACGCGCCCTCGCTGTCGCCCTCGATCTTCGAGCGCGACGGCGACGTGGGCATCGCCTACGGCATGGGTCTGACGGCCGAGAAGGTGGCGCAGCAGTGGAAGGTGAGTCGCGAGGCGCAGGACGCCTTCGCGCTCGAATCGCACCGACGCGCCGTCGCCGCGCAGCAGGCCGGCGAGTTCGCCGACGAGATCACCCCCATCGAGGTGACCGACCGCGGCTTCGACGCCGCCAGCGGCGAGACCACCGCGAAAACGCGCACCGTCAGCCTGGACGAGGGCCCGCGCCCGGACACCAGCCTCGAAGGCCTGGCCAAGCTGCGCACCGTGTTCGCGGCCCGGGGCTCGGTCACGGCCGGCAACAGCTCGCAGACCTCGGATGGTGCCGGCGCGCTGATCCTGGCCAGCGAGGCCGCCTGCCAGAAGTACGACCTGCAGCCGCTGGCGCGCTTCGTCAGCTTCGCCAGCAAGGGCGTGCCGCCGGCCATCATGGGCATCGGCCCCATCGAGGCCATCCCGGCCGCGCTGCGCTATGCGGGCCTGAAGCAGGACGACATCGACTGGATCGAGCTGAACGAGGCCTTCGCGGCCCAGTCGCTCGCCGTGATCAACACGCTGGGCCTGGACGTCGCCAAGGTCAACCCGATGGGCGGTGCCATCGCCCTGGGCCACCCGCTGGGCGCCACGGGCGCCATCCGCGCGGCCACCGTCGTGCATGCGCTGCGCCGCAAGCAGCTCAAGTACGGCATGGTGACCATGTGCGTGGGCATGGGGCAGGGCGCCGCGGGCATCTTCGAGCGCGTCTGAGTCGGCACCCTGGTCGGCCGGCGCCCAGGCCGGCCGCCCCGGGTTGCGGGTTCCTACGGAGGCCAGCGCGTCCCGTACACGACTCGCGCGCCCAGTCGCTTTATGCACACTGCCGCCATGAACGACCACCCGCTCGATCGTGCCCTCGCGCTGTCGCACAGCGACATCCAGTCCGGGCTCTTCACCGGGGCTACGAGCCCCGACTACTGGAACATGGTAGGGCCCTTCGGCGGCACGACCGCGGCATTGCTGCTGCAGGCCGTGATGCAGCATCCGGAGCGGCTCGGCGAGCCCATCGCCCTCACCGTCAACTACGCAGCAGCCGTGACCGAAGGTCCGCTGCAGGTGCAGGCGCTGCCGGTGCGCACCAACCGCTCCACGCAGCACTGGACGCTCACGCTCAGCCAGGCGGACGACGACGGCAAGCCCCAGCTCAACACCACGGCCACCGTCGTCACCGCAGCACGTCGGCAGACCTGGGGCACCACCGACGTCGCCATGCCGCAGGTACCCGAGCCTGCCCAGGTCGCCGGCATGGGCACCGGCCCCAAGGGCGTGGCCTGGGTCGGCCAGTACGACATGCGGCCCATCAGCGGCGGCATTCCGCGCGAGTGGAACGATGCCGGCGACCACAGCGAAACGCTGATCTGGGTGCGCGACGCCCAGCCGCGCACGCTGGACTTCCCGGCGCTGGCGGCGATGAGCGATGTCTTCTACCCGCGCGTGTGGCTCCGTCGCGCCCGGCCGGTGCCGGCGGGAACCGTGTCCATCACCACCTACTTCCACACCAGCGCGGCCGAGCTGGCGGCCGTGGGCGAAGGCTTCCTGCTGGGTCGCGCGACCGGCCAGCAGTTCCGCAACGGCTTCTTCGACCAGACGGCACAGCTGTGGAGCGAGGCCGGGCTGCTGCTGGCCACCAGCCACCAGATCGTCTACTTCAAGGAATGACGCGTGTCGTTCCGAGCCCGCGCGTTCCTTTTCATCGCCAGGAGCCACCATGCCCCAGCCCGCAGCCCTGATCGTCGGCGCCGGTGACGCCACCGGCGGCGCCATCGCCCGCGCCTTCGCGCGCGAAGGCTATGCCGCATGCGTCACCCGCCGCAGCGCCGACAAGCTGGCACCGCTTGTGGCGCAGATCCAGGCCGACGGCGGCTCGGCCCATGCCTTCGGCAGCGATGCCCGCAAGGAGGAGGAGGTCGTCGCGCTGGTCGAGCAGATCGAATCGACCATCGGGCCCATCGAGGTGATGGTGTTCAACATCGGCGCCAACGTGCCCGAGAGCATCCTCACCGAGACCGCGCGCAAGTACTTCAAGGTCTGGGAGATGGCCTGCTTCTCGGGCTTCCTCAACGCCCGCGAGGTCGCGAAGCGCATGGTGGCCCGGCCGCTGCCGGCGGGCGGCCAGCGCGGGACGATTCTGTTCACCGGCGCCACGGCTTCGCTGCGCGGCGGCGCCAACTTCGCCGCCTTCTCGGGCGCCAAGATGGCATTGCGTGCGCTGGCGCAGAGCATGGCGCGCGAGCTGGGGCCGCAGGGCGTCCATGTGGCGCACACCATCATCGATGGCGCCATCGACACGGAATTCATCCGCAGCAATTTCCCCGAGCGCTATGCGCGCAAGGCCGACGACGGCATTCTGAACCCCGATCACATCGCCCAGGCCTACGTCATGCTGCACCGCCAGCCGCGCGACGCCTGGACCCACGAGCTGGACCTGCGGCCGTGGATCGAGAATTTCTGAGCACGGCCTGTGCGTCAGGCGGGCCCGCCCGGCATCATTGCGGCACCCCTACGACAAATACAGGAGACACCCCATGACCGCTCCCGCCCGCGTCGAATGCTTCTTCGACTTCGGCAGCCCCGCCGCCTACCTGGCCTGGATGCAGCTGCCCCATGTGTGTGCCGACACCGGCGCCGAGCTGGTGTGGCGACCCATGCTGCTGGGCGGCGTCTTCCAGGCCACGGGCAACCGCTCGCCGGCCGAGGTCGAGGCCAAGGGCCGCTACATGCGTGATGACCTGCAGCGTTTCGCTCGCCGCGCCGGCGTGCCCTTTGAGCACAATCCGCACTTCCCCATCAACACGCTGACGCTGATGCGCGGCGCCATGGCGATGCAGCTGCATCGGCCCGAACGCTTCCAGGGCTACGCGCAGGCCGTGTTCGACGCCATGTGGGCGCAGCCGCGCAACCTGGGCGATACGGGCGAGCTGGCCGCCGTGCTCACGGCCGCCGGCTTCAATGCCGCTGAATGCCTGGCGCTGGCCGGCCAGCAGGACGTCAAGGACCAGCTCAAGGCCACCACGCAGGAGGCCGTGGAGCGCGGCGTGTTCGGCGCGCCGACGATGTTCGTCGGCGACCAGATGTTCTGGGGCCAGGACCGGCTGGACTTCGTGCGCGACGCCCTCGTGCCCCGTTGATTTTTCTCTTCACCTCACCAACACCATGAGCGACATCCTCGTCCACACCGAAGCGGGTGTGACCACCCTGACCTTCAACCGCGTCGACAAGAAGAACTCCATCACCAGCAGCATGTACGCCGCGCTGGCCGACGCGCTCGACGCCGCGCGCGACGACGCGGCCGTACGCTGCGTGCTGATCCAGGGCGATGCCACCATCTTTTCGGCGGGCAACGACATCGGCGACTTCCTGAACAAGCCGCCGTCGGGCCAGGAGTCGCCGGTGTTCCGCTTCCTGCGCGGTATCGCGGCCTTTCCCAAACCCGTAGTCGCGGCCGTCTGCGGCCCGGCGGTGGGCATCGGCACCACGCTGCTCTTCCACTGCGACCTGGTCTATGCCGGCGACAACGCCGCCTTCTCGATGCCCTTCGTCAACCTGGGCCTATGCCCCGAGGCGGCGTCGAGTCTGCTGGTGCCGCAGATGTTCGGCTACCACCGCGCGGCCGAGGCGCTGCTGCTGGGCGAGCCCTTCATGGCCGAGGCCGCACTCGAAGTCGGGCTGGTCAACCGCGTGCTGCCGCCCACCGAGTGCAATGCCTACGCGCAGCAGCAGGCCCGCAAATTGGCCGCCAAGCCGCTGTCGGCGCTGATCGAGACCAAGCGGCTGCTCAAGAAGACGCAGTCGGCCGCCGTGGTCGAGCGCATGGGCGAGGAGGGCGCGAGCTTCGGCCGCATGCTGCGCGAGCCCGCGGCCCGCGAGGCCTTCACGGCCTTCATGGAAAAGCGTCGGCCGGACTTCAGCAAGGTCTGAGGCCGCAGGGCCCGGCCGGCGGCGCAGCGTGCCCGGAGCCCGCGCACCATCTGGCAAGCGGGCCGGGATCGACGGCCCTCAGCCCTTCGGCGCCACCACCGGCCGTGGCCGGCCGTTCTCGTCGATGGCCACGTAGGTGAGGGACGCCTCGGTCACCTTCACGTACTCGCCCTGCTGGCGGATGCGCTCGGCGAAGACCTCGACCTTCACCGTGACCGAGGTGCGGCCCACGCGCGTGACGGCGGCATAGAAGGACAGCAGGTCGCCCACGCGCACGGGCTGCTTGAAGATGAATTCGTTGACCGCCACCGTGGCCATGCGGCCCTGCGCATAACGGGCCGGGATCACCGAGCCGGCCAGGTCGACCTGGGCCATGACCCAGCCGCCGAAGATGTCGCCGTTGCCATTGGTGTCGGCCGGCATCGGGATCACCTTGAGCACCAGCTCCATATCGGCGGGCAGGCTTTTGAGGACGGCGGGGGCGGCGGTCGGGGCGGTCATTGGACAATCCGGGAAAACAACGCCGCGGATTGTCCCGCATGCGACATGGCCGATCGCCTGTCGCGACACAAGCCCCCATGAGACCTGTCCACTCCTTGCCGCCCGCTGCCGAGCCGGGCGCGCCTGCGCCCGCGCGCAGCGATGCCGCCACGCTGCGGCGCCTGTTCCCCTACCTGTGGGCCTACAAGTGGCGGGTGCTGGCGGCCCTGCTGTTCATGGTGGGCGCCAAGCTGGCCAACGTGAGCGTGCCGGTGCTGCTCAAGCACCTCGTCGATGCGATGACGCTGCAGCCGGGCGACCCGCGCGCGCTGCTGGTGGTGCCGGCTGCGCTGCTGGTGGGCTACGGGCTGCTGCGCTTTTCCACCTCGCTCTTCACCGAGCTGCGCGAGCTGGTCTTCGCCCGCGCCACCGAGGGCGCGGCGCGGCGCATCTCGCTGGAGGTGTTCCGCCACCTGCACGGGCTGTCGCTGCGCTTCCATCTGGAGCGGCAGACGGGCGGCATGACGCGCGACATCGAGCGCGGCAGCCAGGCGGTGCATTCGCTCATCTCCTATTCGCTCTACAGCATCGTGCCCACGCTGATCGAGCTGGTGCTGGTGCTCGGCATCCTGGGCGTGCGCTTCGACTGGTGGTTCGTCGCCATCACGGGCTCCGCGCTGGTGGTGTACATCGGCTTCACCGTGTGGGTGACCGAATGGCGCACACAGTTCCGGCGCAGCATGAACGAGCTGGGCGCCAAGGCGCAGAGCCGAGCCGTGGATTCGCTGCTGAACTACGAGACGGTCAAGTACTTCAACAACGAGGGTTTCGAGGCCCGCCGCTACGACGAGCAGCTGGAGCGCTACCGCCGCGCCGCCGTGCGCAGCCAGACCACGCTGTCGCTGCTCAACACCGGCCAGCAGATGCTGATCGCGCTCAGCCTGGTGGCCATGCTGTGGCGTGCCACGCAGGGCGTGGTGGACGGGCGCATGACGCTGGGCGATCTGGTCATGGTCAATGCCTTCATGATCCAGCTGTACATCCCGCTCAACTTCCTGGGCGTGCTCTACCGCGAGATCAAGCAGAGCCTGGTGGACCTGGAGAAGATGTTCGCGCTGCTGGAGCGCGAGCGCGAGGTGGCCGATGCGCCGGGCGCGCGGCCGCTTCGCCATCCGGAAGGCGACGTGCAGTTCGACGACGTGCATTTCGCCTACGAGGCGGCACGACCCATCCTGCGCGGCCTGAGCTTCACCATCCCGGCCGGCAAGACGGTCGCGGTGGTCGGCCCTTCGGGTGCGGGCAAGTCCACGCTGGCGCGGCTGCTGTACCGCTTCTACGATGTCGATCCGGCCTCGGCCGGCACTGGCGGCGGCGCCATCCGCATCGGCGGGCAGGACATCCGCGAAGTGACCCAGCACAGCCTGCGCGCGGCCATCGGCATCGTTCCGCAGGACACGGTCCTCTTCAACGACACCATCGGCTACAACATCGCCTACGGCCGGCCCGATGCCAGCCAGGCCGAGGTGGAGGCGGCGGCGCGCGCGGCCCGCATCCATGCCTTCATCGCCGCCACGCCCAAGGGCTACGACACCACGGTGGGCGAGCGCGGCCTCAAGCTCTCCGGCGGCGAGAAGCAGCGCGTGGCCATCGCCCGCACACTGCTCAAGAACCCGCCCATCCTGATCTTCGACGAGGCCACGTCGGCGCTCGACTCCGCCAACGAGCGCGCCATCCAGGCCGAGCTGGCCAGCGCTGCGCGCGGCAAGACCACGCTGGTGATCGCGCACCGCCTGTCGACGGTGGTCGACGCGCACGAGATCCTGGTGCTCGACGCCGGCCACGTGGTCGAGCGCGGCACCCATGCCGAGCTGCTGGCGCGCGGCGGCGTGTACGCGCGCATGTGGTCGCTGCAGCAGAACGAGCGCCCGGCCGAGGCCTCGCCTGTTCCGTTGATCGCCTCGCCCGACGGCGCCGCGCAGCCCGCCTGACCCGTTTCTTGCTTCCCTTCGCTTCCATGTCCGCCAAGATCCCTCTTCTCGTCCTCAACCAGCAGACGCCCGCGCATGTGCAGCAGATCGGCGCCGTCTACGACCTCGTCTACGCACCGACGCCGGCAGAGCGTGCCGCCGCCATCGCCAGCCGGGGCCGCGACTTCCGCGCCGTGCTCACCATCGGCACCGTGGGCCTGACGCCCGAAGAGATCGCGGCCATGCCGGCGCTGGAGCTGGTGTGCTGCATGGGCGTGGGCTATGAGGGCCTGCCGATGGATGCGCTGCGGGCGCGCGGCATCGTCACGGCCAACGGCGCCGGCACCAACGACAGCACGGTGGCCGACCATGCCTTCGGCCTGATCCTGGCCATCGTGCGCCGCATTCCCGAGCGCGACCGGCTGTGCCGCGAGGGCGTGTGGCGCGACGTGCTCACCATGCCGCCGCAGCTCGAAGGCCGGCGCCTGGGCATCTTCGGCATGGGCGCCATCGGTGCCAAGCTGGCGCGCCGCGCCGCCGGCTTCGACATGCCGGTGGGCTACCACAACCGCCGGCCGGTCGAAGGCTCGCCGCACCGCTACTTCGACGACCTGGCCGAGCTCGCGCGCTGGTGCGACGTGCTGGTGTGCGCGGCGCCCGGCGGTGCGGCCACGCGGCACAAGGTGAATGCGCAGGTGCTGCAGGCGCTGGGTCCGCACGGCTACCTGGTCAATGTGGGCCGCGGAAGCCTGGTCGATACCGAGGCGCTGGCCGAAGCCTTGCGCAGTGACACCATCGCCGGTGCCGCGCTCGACGTGTACGAGAGCGAGCCCAGGCGGCCGGAGCCGCTCATCGGCCTCGCCAACATCGTGCTCTCGCCCCATATGGCCGGCTGGTCGCCCGAGGCCGTGCAATGCAGCGTGGACCGCTTCATGGCCAATGCTGAAGGCCATTTCGCCGGCCGTGGCGTGGTGTCGCCGATCTGAGTGCCTGCATCGCCGAGCACCGCACCCCGCACCCGATTCCCTCGCCGCACTGTCCCATGAACGTCTTCATCGCCGGCTTCCAGCACGAGACCAACACCTTCGCGCCCACCCTGGCCGACTGGGCCGCCTTCGAGGCGGGCTCGGGCTTTCCGGCCTACCGGCGGGGGCCGGTGGTCATCGAGGCCTATCGCGGCAAGGCCATTCCCATCGGCGGCTTCATCGAGGCGGCCGAAGCCCAGGGCTGGACGCTCACCGCCTCGGGCTGGGCCGGCGCCAATCCCTCGGCCCATGTCACGCGCGAGGCCTTCGAGCGCATCGCCGGCGACATCGATGCCGACCTGCGCGCCGCGCTGGCCGGTCCGGGCGTCGATGCGGTCTACCTCGACCTGCACGGCGCCGCCGTCACCCAGCATCTGGACGACCCCGAGGGCGAATTGCTGGCGCGTATCCGTGCCGTGGTGGGCCCGCAGGTGCCCATCGTCGCCAGCCTGGATCTGCATGCCAACGTGACCCAGGCCATGCTCACGGTGGCCGATGCGCTGGTGGCCTACCGCACCTATCCGCATGTGGACATGAAGGACACCGGCGCGCTGGCGGCCATGCTGCTGGCACGTCGCCTGGCCCGCGGCAGCCGCGAGCCGCTGGCCGTGCGCCGGCTCGACTTCCTGCTGCCGCTCAATGCGCAGAGCACCATGACCGCCCCGGCCGACGCCGTCTACGACGAACTGCTGCGCCTGGATGCCACACAGGGCACGGTCCTCAGCTTCGCCATGGGCTTTCCGGCGGCGGACATCGCCGAATGCGGCCCGGTGATCTGGGCCCATGGCGAGCAGGCCCAGGTGGCCGTCGACGCGCTCTTCGCGCGCGTGGACCAGCCGCGCAGCCAATGGCGGCTGGACCTGAAGACGCCCGAAGCCGCGGTGACCGAGGCACTGGCGCTGGCCGCGGACGTCTCGGAACCGGTGGTCATCGCCGATACGCAGGACAACCCTGGCGCCGGGGGCGACAGCAACACCACCGGCATGCTCCATGCGCTGCTGGCCGCGGGCGCAGGCCGGCGCTTTCCGGGGCAGGTGGCGCTGGGCCTGCTGGCCGACCCGGAGGCGGCCGCTGCGGCCCATGCGGCGGGGGAGGGCGCGCAGATCGAGGTGCAGCTCGGCCGGCGCGTGCCCACCTGGGGCGGCCAGTTCAGCGATGAGCCGGTGCGCGCGCGGGCCACGGTGCGTGCGCTGCGGGATGGCCATGTGGTGCTCAAGGGGCCGATGGGCATGGGCGGTGAGGTCCGCCTCGGCCCCAGCGCCTGCCTGGAGGTGGACGGCGTGCTGGTCGGTGTCTGCACGCTCAAGACGCAGATGCTGGACCGCGAGCTCTACCGCTTCCTCGGCATCGCGCCCGAGGCCATGAAGCTGCTGGTCAACAAGAGCTCGGTGCACTTCCGCGCCGACTTCGCGCCCATCGCCAGCCACATCCTGGTGGCCAAGGCGCCGGGCCCCATGGCTGCCGACCCGGCCGACCTGCCGTGGACGAAGCTGCCGGCAGGCATGTCGCCGCGGCCCTGACGCCGCCGCTTCATCGCACGGTCCCCGGGCGTTGCAGGCGCCTCAGCGCGATTCGCGCGGCGTCAGCACAGGCGGCCGCAGCGCCGACCACGGGCAGGCCTGGTCGTAGGCATGGCCCAGCTGCAGGACTGCGAGGTCGGCGTTGACCGGCCCGGCCAGCTGCAGTCCCATCGGCAGGCCTTGCGGCCCGAAGCCCGCGCGCACATTGAGCGTGGGCAGCCCGGCCAGCGTGAAGGGCGTGACGATCTCCATCCAGTGGTGGTAGGTCTGGCTCTTCACGCCGGCCACTTCGCCCGGCCAGTGCAGGTCGGCATCGAAGGGAAAGACCTGCGCCGTCGGCGCCACCACGGCATCGAAGCGCTCGAAGAGCCGCACGAAGGCGCGGTAGACATTCGAGCGCCAGATCGAGGCCTGGTAGAGCGAGGCGGCGTCGAGGTGGCGGGCCTGTTCGATCTCCCACAGCGCCTCCGGCTTGATGCGCGCATGGTTGCGCGGGTCGGCCGCCAGCGCGCCCAGCTTGCCGCCCACCAGCAGCTGGCGCAGGCGCAACCAGGCCTGCCAGTTCTGCTCGCGGGGCACATCGAGCTGGCAGGCCTCGACCTCGCAGCCCAGCGTGCGGAACACGGGCAGCGCCTGCTCGCAGGTGGCCATCACGGCCGGGTCCACCGGCAGCTCGGGCCAGAGGCTGCCCAGCCAGCCGATGCGCCGGCCCTTCACCTCGGTGCGCAGGTCGAGCGCATCGGCATCCGGCAGCGCCTGCGGCAGCGAGAGCGGCACGCGCGCATCGACGCCCGCCTGCACGCACAGCAGGCGGGCGGCATCCTCCACCGTTCGCGCCATGGGGCCTTCGGTGCCCAGCTGCTGGAAGAACAGGTCCTCGTCCGGCGAGCCCGGCACGCGTCCGCGCGACGGCCGGAAGCCGATGACGTTGTTGAAGGCCGCGGGGTTGCGCAGCGAGCCCATCATGTCGCTGCCGTCGGCCACCGGCAGCATGCCCAGTGCCAGCGCCACCGCCGCACCGCCGCTGCTGCCACCGGCGGACTTGCCGTCGTCCCAGGCATTGCGGGTGGTGCCGAAGACGGTGTTGTAGGTGTGCGAGCCCAGGCCGAACTCGGGCGTGTTGCTCTTGCCGATGACGATGGCGCCTGCGGCCCGGGCACGGGCCACGTGCAGGCTGTCCTGCCTCGCCGGGCTCTTCGGTGCCAGCGGCGAGCCCATGGAGGTGGGCAGGCCCGCGGCGTGGCTCAGGTCCTTCACGGCCAGTGGAAAGCCGTGCATCCAGCCCAGGCGCTCGCCGCGCGCGAGCTGGGCATCGCGGGCATCGGCCTCGGCCAGCACGGCGTCGGCATCGCGCAGCGAGACCAGGGCGTTGAAGCGCGCGTTGAGCGCGTCGATGCGCGCCAGCGTGGCCTGCATCAACTCGCGGCACGAGAGGCTGCGGTCGGCGATGCGGCGCGACAGGGTGGTGGCATCGAGGTCGAGGAGGTCGGAGGCGGTCATGGGCAGGTGGACAGGAAATGCGGGACAGGCAGGCCGGGCCTGGAGCGTACCCAGGACCATAATCGCGCGCCATGGAAACCAAATGGCTGGAGGACTTCGTGAGCCTCGCCGAAACCCGCAGCTTCAGCCGCTCGGCCCAGTTGCGGCACGTGACCCAGCCGGCCTTCTCGCGCCGCATCCAGGCCCTCGAGAGCTGGGCCGGCACCGACCTGGTGGACCGCAGCAGCTATCCCACGCGGCTCACGGCCGCCGGCCAGACCCTCTACACCCAGGCGCTGGAGATCCTGCAGTCGCTGCAGAGCACCCGGGCCATGCTGCGCGGCCATTCGGCCGTGGCGCAGGACGTGATCGAGTTCGCCGTGCCGCACACGCTGGCCTTCACCTTCTTCCCGAGCTGGGTCACGCGGCTGCGGCAGGAGTTCGGTCCGCTCAAGAGCCGGCTGATCGCCCTGAACGTGCACGACGCCATGATGCGGCTGGTGGAAGGCAACTGCGACCTGCTGATCGCCTATCAGCATCCCTCCCAGCCGCTGCAGCTGGACACCCACCGCTACGAAATGGTCCACCTCGGCGAAGAGGTGGTCGCACCGTGGGTGAGGCCCGACGCGGAAGGCCAACCGCGCCACCGCCTGCCGGGGCAGCCCGGCTGGCCGCTGCCCTACCTGGGCTATGCACCGGGCGCCTACCTGGGCGGCGTGGTCGACCAACTGCTCAAGTCGTCCTCCGTGCCCATCCACCTGGACCGCGTCTACGAGACCGACATGGCCGAGGGCCTGAAGGTCATGGCCCTCGAAGGCCATGGCATCGCCTTCCTGCCGCAGAGCGCCGTGCGCAACGAGGTGCGCTCGCGCAAGCTGGTCAGCGCCAACGGACCGGACATGGCGCCGCTGGAGGCCACGATGGAGATCCGTGCCTACCGCGAGCGCCCGGCGGCCCCGGCCCGCGGCGGCGACGGCGGCTCCACGCCCAAGCGCGCGGCCGATCTGCTCTGGGCCTACCTGACCAACGCGCAACCGGCCGCCGATTGACCGGTCCGGCGCCTTCCCGCGGCGCTGCGCAGCGCATCTGTCCCCGCCTTCAGCGCGGGGGGCGCTGCGAGCCATGCATTTGCGATGCCGTGTATGCATGCCTCCATCCCTGATGCACATGGGCCTGCCACAGCTTGGGCATGGAGACTGCTAACCCTTGCAAAGCCCTGACACAGAGGGCGCACGCCTCACTTTGTGGTGCGCAGCGCGCTGTTTTAATGCCCAATGTTGGTGGGTTCTGCACCCTCTTGGTTCGGGTTATCCCGAAAAAGGTGTGTGTCTAGAATTTCGCCCGTCCCCGACCCCTCCCAAGGAACATTCATGAAGAAGCAACTCACGCTCATCGCCATCGCGGCGCTCGCCACCAGCGCAGCGTTCGCGCAGGCCACCGACACCCTGGCCAAGATCAAGGAGCGCGGCGCGGTCAACCTCGGCGTGCGCGATTCGTCCGGCCTGGCCTTCACGCTGGGCGGCGGCAAGTACGTCGGCTTCCACACCGAAATGGCCGAGAACATCATCAAGGACATCGGCAAGGACCTGGGCAAGCCCCTGACCATCAACTACCAGGTCATCACCTCGCAGAACCGCGTGCCGCTGGTGCAGAACGGCACCATCGACTTCGAGTGCGGCTCCACCACCAACAACACCGCGCGTCAGAAGGACGTCGACTTCGCCTACACGACCTACGTGGAAGAAGTCCGCATCCTGACCAAGGCCGACTCCGGCATCAACGGCATCGCCGACCTGAAGGGCAAGACCGTCGCCACCACCACGGGCACGACCTCGGTCCAGACGCTGCGCAAGAACAAGCGCGCCGAAGGCATCGACTTCAAGGAAGTCATGGGCAAGGACCACGCCGACAGCTTCCTGCTGCTCGAGTCGGGCCGCGCCGACGCCTTCGTGATGGACGGCTCCATCCTGGCCGCCAACGCCGCCAAGTCGAAGAACCCGAAGGACTTCAAGCTCGTCGGCGAAGTGCTGT
This sequence comes from Pseudacidovorax sp. DMC4, assembly GCF_056314265.1. Lineage (NCBI taxonomy): Bacteria > Pseudomonadati > Pseudomonadota > Betaproteobacteria > Burkholderiales > Comamonadaceae > Pseudacidovorax > Pseudacidovorax sp. DMC4. The sequence goes on from NZ_JBQUYR010000012.1 coordinate 58,850, forward strand.
CGGTCGAGCCGATCGCCTGCATGCTGCCCAAGGGCGATGCCAAGCTGAAGAAGGCTGTCGACGACAGCATCGTCCGCCAGATCAAGGATGGCTCGCTGGCCAAGCTGTACGACAAGTGGTTCATGCAGCCGATCCCGCCGAACAACGTCAACCTGAACATGCCCGCGTCGCAGAGCACCAAGGACGCCTGGGCCAACCCGAACGACAAGCCGATGGAAGCCTACGCCAACAAGTAAGGTCTCTGTCGACCTCAATAGCCAAGCCCGCGCGGCACGCCTGCCGACGCGGGCTTTTCGATGGAATGAGCGCGGGGCCTGACCCGCGGAGGAGGATGGATGCTGAGCCTGGATATGTCGGTTTTCTGCCAGGACACGCTCACCAATGAGGCGGTCGCCAGCTGTTTTGCACACGGGCGCGACCAGACCTATCTGCAGTGGATGCTCAATGCCTGGGGCTGGACCGTGAGCGTCGCGCTCGCGGCCCTGCTGCTGGCGCTGGTGGTCGGCTCGATCATCGGCACCTTGCGTACCCTGCCGGACAGTCCCTGGCTGGTGCGCTTCGGCAATGCGTGGGTGGAGCTGTTCCGCAACATCCCGCTGCTGGTGCAGGTGTTCATCTGGTACTTCGTGCTGCCCAAGATGATTCCGGCGATGCGTGACCTGCCGCCGCTGGTGCTGGTGGTGTGCGCCCTCGGTTTCTTCACCTCGGCGCGGATCGCCGAGCAATTGCGCTCGGGCATCCAGGCGCTGCCGCGCGGTCAGCGCTACGCGGGCATGGCGGTGGGCTTCACCACCTTCCAGTACTACCGCTTCGTGCTGCTGCCGATGGCCTACCGGATCATCATGCCGCCGCTGACCAGCGAGTCGATGAACATCTTCAAGAACTCCTCCGTCGCCTTCGCGGTGTCGATCCCCGAGCTCACGCAGTTCTACCTGCAGGCCGGCGAGGAGACCTCGGCCCAGATCCCGATCTACATCGGGGTCGTCATCCTCTATGTCATCAGCGCCATGCTGATCAACCGCATCATGACCTTCATCGAGCGCAGGATCCGCGTGCCGGGCTTCGTGGCCGCGGGCGGGACGGGAGGCCACTGACATGTTGGGCCTCGACTTTTCCTTCTACAGCTGGAACCTCATCAGCACCTATGTGCTGAAGGGCCTGTACTTCAGCGTGATGCTCACCGTGGTCGCCACGCTGGGCGGCATCTTCTTCGGCACGCTGCTGGCGCTCATGCGGCTGTCGGGCAAGAAGTGGCTGGACTTCCCGGCGGCGGTGTACGTCAACGGCATGCGTTCGGTGCCGCTGGTGATGGTGATCCTGGGCTTCTTCCTGCTGGTGCCTTTCGTCATCGGCCGGCCCATCGGTGCCGAGACCTCGGCCATCGTCACCTTCATCTGCTTCGAGGCCGCCTACTTCTCGGAGATCATGCGCGCCGGCATCCAGTCGATCCCGCGCGGCCAGGTGTTCGCGGGCATGGCGGTGGGCATGACCTACAAGCAGAACATGACACTGGTGATCCTGCCGCAGGCCTTCCGCAACATGCTGCCGGTGCTGTTGACGCAGACCATCATCCTGTTCCAGGACACCTCGCTGGTCTATGCCATCGGCGCCTACGACCTGCTCAAGGGCTTCGAGACGGCAGGCAAGAACTTCGGCCGTCCCGAGGAGGCCTACCTGCTGGCCGCCGTCGTCTATTTCATCCTCTGCTATTCGCTGTCCTACATGGTCAAGCGACTGCACAAGAAAATCGCCATCATCCGATGAAGGGTTCAAGCCATGGCTGAAAAAATGATCGAAATCAAGAACGTCTCGAAGTGGTACGGCCCCGTCCAGGTGCTGCACGACTGCTCGGTGAGCATCGACAAGGGCGATGTGGTGGTGGTGTGCGGCCCGTCGGGCTCGGGCAAGTCCACGCTGATCAAGACGGTGAACGCGCTGGAGCCGATCCAGAAGGGCGAGATCGTCGTCAACGGCGTCAAGGTCAACGACCCCAAGACCAATCTGCCCAAGCTGCGCTCCAAGGTGGGCATGGTGTTCCAGCACTTCGAGCTGTTCCCGCACCTGTCGGTGACCGAGAACCTCACCATCGCGCAGATGAAGGTGCTGGGCCGCAGTGCGGACGAGGCCAAGACCCGAGGCCTGAAGATGCTGGACCGCGTGGGCCTGATGGCGCACAAGGACAAGTTCCCCGGCCAGCTCTCCGGTGGTCAGCAGCAGCGCGTGGCCATCGCCCGCGCCCTGTCGATGGACCCCATCGTCATGCTCTTCGACGAGCCCACCTCGGCGCTGGACCCCGAGATGGTCGGCGAGGTGCTGGACGTGATGGTGAGCCTGGCCAAGGAAGGCATGACCATGATGTGCGTGACCCATGAGATGGGCTTCGCGCGCAAGGTGGCCAGCCGCGTGATCTTCATCGACGTGGGCGGCCGCATCCTGGAAGACTGCTCCAAGGAAGAGTTCTTCGGCCATCCGGAGAACCGCCAGCCGCGCACCAAGGACTTCCTCAACAAGATCCTGCAGCACTGAGTCCCGTCTGCGATCGCACCGACCGGCCACGCATGTTCCGCTTCTGCCCCTTCGCTGCGCACCGCCCCGTCTTGCGGGCGTGCACGCGCGTGGGCGTCCAGCGGCGCCTGCGCGGCCAGTGCCTGGCCGCACCCTCCTGAGCCCGGCGAGCACGCATCCATCCTCCTCGCCAATCGCATCGCCGGGCTTGCACCCGGCGATTGTTTTTCAGGAGTCGTGCGATGTCTTTTTCTTCTTCCTCTTCTTCCCCGACCACGTCCTCGTCCGCCACGGCCGCGCCGGTGCGTGTGCTGACCGAGCTGGACCATGTGCGTCTCGGCAAATGGCTGCAGGCCCCGTCCGCGGCGGCCGATGCGCTGCAGGATGTGCTCGACAGCGCCGAGCTGGTGCCTTCCGCACAGGTGGCGCCCGACGTGGTGACGATGCGCTCGCGCCTGCGTGTGGCCGAGGCCGGCGCGTCCACCGCCCGCGAGATCGCGCTGGTCTATCCTGACGAGGCCGATGCGGGCCAGGGCCGCATCTCCGTGCTGTCGCCCGTGGGCATCGCCTTGCTGGGCCTGCGGGCGGGTCAGGAGGCACGCTGGCGTGCTCCCGACGGGCGCGCGGCCGTGCTGCAGGTGGAGGCCATCACCTTTCAGCCCGAGGCCAGCGGCGAGTTGCTGCGCTGACCGGGCCTGTGCCTGTTTAAGAACCTTCTAAGCGCCCATTCCTAGGATGAACCCATCGCCCTCCGACACCTGCGGTGTCCGGGCGATAGGCCGTGGACGTGGCCGGTCCGTGGTGACCGGCCATGCCCTCACCCATGTTCTTGCCCCAGGAGTGTCCCCATGAAAGTTCTCGCAGCCCTCTCCGTCCTGACCTTGTCGACCCTGGCCGCCTCGGCCGCGATGGCACAGACGCCGCCGCCTGCCCCGGCTGCTCCCGCTCCGGTGCAAGCCACGGCCACCGCCAAGCCCATCGTCAAGATGCGCTGCTCCGACTACGTGGCGCTCGACGAGACCGTGAAGCCCAAGTTCATCTACTACGCCGTGGGCCACGGCACGCACGGCAAGAAGGACGCGGTGTTCGACGAGGTGGCGGTCGAGAAGATCAAGCCGCAGCTCGACGAGTTCTGCAAGATCAACCTCACCAAGTCGGCCTACAGGCAGGTGATGGCCAGCAGCATGGCCTCCGACCCCGTGCATGGGGCCGGGATGCAAAAGGCCAAGTAAGCCGCCTTACTTCTGCCGCGCCGCGATGGCCTTCTCGGCCTTGTCGACCAGGCCGGCGCCGATGGTGCCCTTCCACTTGGCGTAGACCGGCCGCGTGGCCTTCACGAAGGCGTCCCGCTCGGCCGGCGTGAGCTGGGTCACCGTCACGCCCATGCCGGCGATCTCCTTGAGCAGCGGCTTGTCGGCTTCGGTCAGGCCCTTGCGGGCCAGGGCGATTTCCTGCTTGCCCGCATCGATGGCGGCCTGACGCACGATGGCCTGGTCGGCGGGCGTCCAGCTGGCCCAGATCTCCTTGTTGACCACGAAGATCAGCGGGTCGGCCACGTAGCCCCAGGTGGTCACGTACTTCTGGCCCACGGTGTGCATCTTCAGCACGGTGAACAGGAACAGCGGGTTCTCCTGCCCGTCCACCGCGCCGCTGGCCAGCGCCGGCTGTGCATCGGCCCAGCTCATCTGCGTGGGGTTGGCACCCAGGGCGCTGAAGGTGTCGGAATAGATGGGCGAGCCCACCACGCGCAGCTTCATGCCCTTGAGGTCTTCGGGCGTCTTGATGGGGCGCTTGGAATTGGTCACCTCGCGGAAGCCGTTCTCGCCCCAGGCCAGCGGCACGACGCCTGCCTTGTCCAGGCGCGCGAAGATGTCCTTGCCCACCTCGCCCTGCGTCAGCGCGTCGATGGCGGCGTAGTCGGGCATCAGGAAGGGCATGGAGAAGAGGTTGAGCTCCTTCACCTGCGGCGACCAGTTGATGGTCGAGCCCACCGCCATGTCGATCACGCCCTGGCGCAGCGCGCTGAATTCGCGCGTCTGGTCGCCCTGGATCAGCGAGACGCCGGGATAGAGCTTGATGTTGATGCGGCCCTGCGTGCGCTCCTTGACCATGTCGGCCCAGAGCTTGCCGGCCATGCCCCAGGGCGTGGGCGGGCCCAGCACCAGGGACATCTTGTATTCGGCCTTGTAGGCCGACTGCGCGGCGGCGCCGGTCGAGAAGGTGGCGAGGGCCACGGCGGCGGCGGCCAGGCCGATGAGGCTGCGGCGGAAGGTGGATGGGGTCATGCTTCGTCTCCTTTGGGTTGTCTTGTCGGGGGCTCCGGCGTCGTCAGTAGCCCAGGTAGCGCGGCAGCCACAGCGCCAGCTGCGGCCAGATGATCACGGCCACCATCACCAGGAACATGGCGAACAGCATCCAGCCCACCCAGCGCACGGTGGACTCCATGCGCACGCCGGCGATGCGGCAGGACACCATCAGGTTCACCGCCAGCGGCGGCGTGAACTGGCCCAGCGCCACCTTGAGCGTGAGCAGCACGCCGAACCACACCGGGTCCCAGTTGTAGTGCTGCACGATGGGCCACAGCAGCGGAACGAAGATCAGGAAGATCGACACGCCGTCCAGGAACATGCCCACCGTGATCAGCATGAGGATGACCAGCGACAGCACGCCGTATTCGCCCAGGCCCGAATTGACGATGGCCTTGGCCACCGGGTCGATCACACCCAGCGTGGAAAGCGAATAGGCAAAGATGCCCGCCAGCGACACCACGATCAGGATCACCGCCGACAGCTCGCCCGATTCGCGCAGGATCGGGAACAGGTCGCGGACCTTGATGGTGCGATGGATCGCCATGCCCACGAAGAGGCCGTAGAACACGGCCACCACCGCCGCCTCGGTGGGCGTGAACCAGCCGGCGCGCATGCCGCCCAGGATCAGCACCGGCGCCGCCAGGCCCCACACCGCCTCGCGCAGGCTCTGCCAGAAGGGCGGGCGGGGCAGCGTGGCCTCCAGCGCACCCATCTTGTGGCGGCGGGCCATCCACACCGCCGGCACGATCAGCGCCAGCCCGGCGAGGATGCCCGGCACCATGCCGGCCGCGAACAGCGCCGGCACCGAGGCGCCCGGCACCAGCACCGAATACACGATGAAAGCCACCGAGGGTGGGATCAGGATGTCGGTGGCGGCCGCCGCGCCGACCACGCTGGCCGAGTAGGCCGCCGGGTAGCCGGCGCGCGACATGGCCGCGATCATCACCGCGCCCACGGCGGCGGCATTGGCCGGGCCCGAGCCCGAGATGCCGCCCAGGAACATGGCCACCACGATGGCCACCAGCGGCAGCATGCCGGGCCCGCGGCCCACGATGGCGATGGCGAAGTTCACCAGCCGCAGTGCGACGCCCGAGCGGTCGAAGATGGAGCCCACCAGCACGAACATCGGAATGGCCAGCAGCGGGTACTTGCCCAGGCCCGCATAGAAGTTCTGCGGCACGGCCAGCAGGCCGAACCACTGCGCATCGGCATTGGCCAGCGCGATGCAGGCCGCGCCGGCCAGGCCCAGCGCCGCGCCGATCGGCACGCCGATCAGCATCATGGCCACGAAGCCGACGAAGAGCAGGGTGGCGATCATGCGTCGCTCCCTTCACCGCCATCGGCGGGGCGCCGGCCGCGGCGGATGAACAGGCCCACGGCACGCAGGCCGATGCCGGTGCACACGATGGGCAGCCAGATCGAGTACCACCACTGCGGCACGCCGATGCCGGGCGAGGTCTCCTCGAAGCGCCAGTCGTCCCACACCACGCGCACCGACAGCGCCGCGATCAGGAAGAACAGCAGTGCCACCATGGCCGCGCCGAACTGCGCGAGGCGCCGACGGCGGTTCAGGGAGCCGGCCTCGCTGAAGTATTCGATGCGGATGTGCCGGTCGCGCGCCACGGCGGCGCAGCCGCCCACCATGGCCAGCAGGATCATCAGGAAGACCGAGAACTCCTCCGTCCAGGCGAAGGAGGTGTCGGTGAAATAACGCACCAGCACGTTGGCGAAGGTGATGCAGGCCAAGAGGCCCATGATGACGACGGTGGCCCAGTCCTCGATGGCCAGCGGCACCTTCACGGGCTCGTCGGCGGCGGCGATGTCGGGGGGGAGGGGGCTGGCAGCGTCCAGCTGGGCGCCGGGCTCGGGGGCGGAGGACATGGGAGGCGGGGGCGGCCGGGCCTTGCGCGCGCCGCACCGGGGAGGAAAACGACGTCGGATCGTAGGGGGCGACGTCCCTTGAGCGCATGGGGGCTTTCCATGAACGGCACGGGCGACACGCACATTGGCGACAGTCGGGCCATGCCCCGCATCGCCCTCATCTCCGACACCCACAACCTGCTGCGTCCCGAGACGCTCGAATGGCTGCATGGCAGCGACGCCATCGTGCATGCCGGCGACATCTGCGGCGCCGAGGTGCTGCAGACGCTGGACGCCATCGCGCCCACGCTGGCCGTGCGCGGCAACAACGACATCGGCCCCTGGGCCGAGGCGCTCCCCAAGCGGCTGGACTGCGAGCTGCACGGCGTGCGGCTGTGCGTGGTGCACGACATCGCCGACCTGGTGGCCGAGCCGCCGGCCCTCGGCACGCAGGTGGTGGTCACCGGCCATTCGCACCGACCGCACGTGGAAATGCGGGGAGCAGTGCTCTACGTGAACCCGGGCAGCGCCGGGCCGCGGCGCTTCAAGCTGCCGGTGTCGGCGGCCGAACTGCAGGTGCGCGAGGGCCGGGTGCAGGCGCGGGTGAAGATGCTGTTGGAGGTGTGACGGTCTTGTGCTCCCTCTCCCCCTGCGGGAGAGGGGCTCTGGCACCCGGTCTGGGGTCGTGGCTCAGGCGGGCTGCTGATGCAGCAGCGCGGGGGTGGCCAGCATATGCACCTCGCAATCCACCTGCGCCGCGGCGCGCTCGATGACGGCGAAGTCGCCGGCATCCACGGCCAGCAGGGCGTGGTGCCAGGTGCCCGGCGCCAGCGTCACGCCCTGGCGCCCATCGGTGAGGAATGCGGCGAGGTCGGCGGGCCCCGGTGCGTCGCCTGCACGCGCCACCACCACGATGAAGCGCAGCACGCCCAGGGGGATGAAGGTCTGGCTGCCGAGGCCGTGGCGCTCCATCTCGGTCACGCTGTGCGGAAAGCCCCGGGCCTGGGCCCGGAAGAGCGCCAGCGTCGCGCGTCCGCCGGCGGCGCCCAGTTGCAGATCGTCCACCACGTCGAAGCGCTCGGTGGTCCCGTTGTTGATGAGACGGCCGTGGCCCTGCGCTGGCGCTTCGATCACCGTGCCATAGGGCGCGAAGTCCTCGGCGCTGAGCGGCCGTGGCCGCAGGGGGGCGCCCTGCGCAGACGAGGCCGAGGGCGAAAGCGGCTTCACCCTGTGGCGACACCCGCCTGGGCCAGCATGGCATGCAGCAGCACGTTGCAGCCGGCGGCCAGGTGCTCGGGGTTTGCATCCTCGATCTCGTTGTGCGAGATGCCGTCCTTGCAGGGCACGAAGATCATCGCGGCCGGCGCGACCCGCGCGACGTAGACCGCGTCGTGCCCGGCGCCGCTGACGATGTCCTGGTGCGGCAGGCCGGCGCGTTCGGCGCCCTCGCGCACGGCGGCCACCAGTTGGGGCGTGAACTGCACGGGCGGGAAGTACACCGTCTGCTCCACCGACACGCTCACGCGGCCTTCGGCCTGCAGCGCGGCGCAGGCGGCGCGCAGGCGCGCGTCCATGCGGGCGAGGCCCTCGTCGTCGCCATGGCGCAGGTCCACGGTGAAGGTCACGCGGCCCGGGATGACGTTGCGCGAGTTGGGATGCACCTGCACATAGCCGACAGTGCCGCGGCCGTGCGGCTGCTCGTCCATGGCGATGGCGACCACCTCCTGCATCAGGCCGGTGGCGGCCTGCAGCGCGTCGCGGCGCAGGCGCATGGGCGTGGGACCGGCATGCGCCTCCTGGCCGGTCACGATCACGTCGTACCAGCGTTGGCCCAGGGCGCCGGTGACCACACCGAGCGGCACGGCGGCGTCTTCGAGCACCGGGCCCTGCTCGATGTGGGCCTCGAAGTAGGCGCCGAAGCGCGGCGCGCCTGCGCTCACGGCGGCGGGCTCGCTGCCGGCGAAACCCGAGGCCGCCAGGGCTTCTGCCACCGAGATGCCCTCGCGGTCCCGCGCGGCCAGCGCATGGTCGAGCGTGAAGGCATCGGCGTACACGCCCGAGCCCATCATCACCGGCACGAAGCGCGAGCCTTCCTCGTTGGTCCACACGCAGACCTCCAGCGGCGCGACGGTGCGGATGCCCGCGTCATCGAGCGTGCGCAGCACCTCCAGGCCCGCCAGCACGCCGTAGTTGCCGTCGAACTTGCCGCCCGTGGGCTGGGTGTCGATGTGGCTGCCGGTGGCGACGGCGGGGCGCGTGGGATCGCTGCCCTCGCGGCGCACGAAGAGGTTGCCGATGGCATCGACGCGCACGCTGCAGCCCAGCTCCTGCGCCCAGCGCAGGAAGAGCTGGCGGCCCTGGCGGTCCAGGTCAGTCAGGGCCAGGCGGCAGACGCCGCCCTTGTCGGTGGCGCCGATGCGCGCCAGCGTCATCAGCGATTGCCAGAGGCGCTCGCCGTCGATGGCGAGCGGGCGGTTGGGGGTGGCGGTGGTCATGGTCGTGCGGGGTATCGGTTCAGTGGGCCACCAGCCGTTCGGCCAGCGCGATGAGGCTGCGGTCGCTGCCGGCAGGGCCCAGCAGCGACAGGCCCAGCGGCGCATCGTCGCGGCGCGCGAGCGGCAGCGACAGCTGCGGAAAGCCCGCGAGTCCTGCCAGGCACAGCAGGCGGATGGACCGGTTGCGGTAGTCCTCCAGCGCCGATTCGGGGTCGCTGCGCAGCGGCGCGATGTCGGGCATGGTGGGCATCACCAGCACGCCGTCGTGGCCCAGCAGCGCGGCCAGGTGGGCACGGAAGCGGGTGCGAAAGGCCTGCGCCTCGGCCACCTGCGCATCGGTCACGCCGCGCGAGAAGGCGAAGCGCTCCTTCACGCCCGGCCCCAGCGGCGGCGCGAAGCGCTCGATCAGCGGGCCGTCGGTCATCCAGGCCTCGCGGCCCTGGATGTGGCGGAAGTGCCAGTACATGGCGTCGAAGCTCTCCAGCGCGGCTTCGACGGGAGTGGCCGTGCCCAAGGCGGCCTCCACCTGCGCCAGTGCGGGCTGCAGCGCTTCGGCGGCCTCGGGCGTGGCCAGCGCCCAGACGTCGGTGGGGCGCAGCAGGCGCGGCCGTGTGGGCGGGGGCGCCGGGTCGGCGGCCAGCAGCACGTCGGCCACGCGGGCAAAGGTGCCGATGTCGCGCGCGAACCAGCCACAGGTGTCCAGGCTGGGGGCGAGGTCCAGCGCGCCTTCCAGGCTGACCCGGCCGTGGGTGGGGCGAAGGCCGACCAGGCCGCAGTGGTTGGCCGGGGCGCGCACCGAGCCGCCGGTGTCGGTGCCCAGCGCGAAGTCGCACAGGCTGTTGGACACCGCCGAGGCCGAGCCCGATGACGAGCCGCCGCTGATGCGCCCCGGCACGGCACCGTTGATGGGCGCGCCGAAGTGCGCGTTGTCACCGTTCATCGAGAAGGCGAGTTCGTCGGTCACCGTCTTGCCGGCCAAGGCCGCGCCGGCATCGAGCAGCTTCTGCACCGTGGATGCGGTGCGGGTCTTGATGCCCGACATCGCCAGCACGATGGGGCTGCCGCCGCCGGTGGGGTAGCCCGCGACGTCGAACAGGTCCTTCACCCCGAAGGTCAGGCCCGCCAGCGGCCCGGTGGCGGCATGCGGCACCGGCGTGTCGGGATAGGGGACGAAAGCGTGGACGGGGTCGTGCAGAGGCATGGGTTTCCTGAAGCGGTCAGGCGAGCGCGGGGGCCAGGCCGGCGGTCTCGTCGGTGCGGTTGCAGCGGGCGCGGTGGCCCGGGTCGAACTGGACGACGCGCGGCTGGCCGTCCAGGCAGGCCTCGGTGGCCAGCGTGCAGCGGGGCGCGAAGGCGCAGCCCGGCGGCAATGCGGCCAGGTCTGGCGGTGCGCCGGCGATGGTGCCCAGCGGCGTGCCGCGGTCCATGGCGCCATGGGCCCGGCTGCGCAGCAGGGCGATGGTGTAGGGGTGGCGCGGCCGGTGGATCAGCTCGCGCGCCGTGCCTTCCTCCACGATGCGGCCGGCATACATCACGGCGATGCGGTCGGCCACCTCGACGGCGGCGCCGATGTCGTGCGTGACGAAGATCGTTGCCAGCCCCAGGTCGCGCTGCAGCTCGCGCAGCAGCAGCAGGATCTGGATCTGCACCGTGGCGTCGAGCGCGGTGGTGGGCTCGTCGGCCAGCAGCAGTTGCGGGTTGCAGGCCAGGGCCAGCGCGATCATGGCGCGCTGGCGCATGCCGCCGGACATCTCGTGCGGATAGGCCGCGAGACGGCGCTCCGGGCTGGGAATGCGCACGCGCTCGAACAGGGCCAGCGCACGCGCATGGGCGGCGGCCTTGTCCAGGCCCTCGTGCCGGCGCAGCGATTCGACGATCTGGGCGCCGACGGGGTAGACCGGGTCCAGCGCCAGCAGCGGCTCCTGGAAGATCATCGACGCCACCTTGCCGCGGTAGGCCGACAGTTCGCGGCCCGACATGGCCAGCACGTCGCGCCCCGCCACCTGCACCTGGCCGCCGATGTGGGTGCGCCGCTCGGGATGCAGGCGCAGCAGCGTGCGCAGCGTGACGCTCTTGCCCGAGCCCGATTCGCCGATCAGCGCCACCACCTCGCCGCGGCGCACCTCCAGGCTCACGCCGCTGACGGCCTGCACCGGCTTGCGGCCGCCAGTGAAGGTGACGGTCAGGTCGTGCACGCGCACGAGCGGCGCCTGGGCATCGGGCAAGTCGTTCATGGAGGTCATGGGGTCATGCGGCCACAGCGGGCGCCTGCGGATGGCCGCTGCCGGCCTCGTGCACCAGGCAGCGCGCCACGCGCAGCGGCGCGACCGGCAGCAGTACCGGCGCACGCTGGCTGCACACGGGCGCGGCATGGGCGCAGCGCGGATGGAAGCGGCAGCCCGAGGGTGGGTCGATGGGATTGGGCGGGTCGCCGGCCAGTGGCGCCTCTTCGGTGCGGCGGTCCGGGTCCATAGAGGGCATGGAGGACAGCAGCGCCTGCGTGTACGGGTGCGCCGGCTCGTCGTAGAGCGCATCGGCCGGACCGACCTCCGCCACCTGTCCCAGGTACATCACCATCACCCGGTCGCTCATGTAGCGCACCACATGCAGGTCGTGGCTGATGAAGACATAGGTCAGGCCGAACTCGGCCTTGAGCTGCTGCAGCAGGTTGATGACCTGCGCCTCCACCGACTTGTCCAGCGCCGAGACGGCCTCGTCCAGGATCACCAGCCGCGGCTGGAGCGCCAGGGCGCGGGCGATGTTGACCCGCTGGCGCTGCCCGCCCGAGAGCTCGTGCGGCCAGCGCTCGGCAAAGCGCGAGGGCTCCAGGCCCACGCGCGCCAGCAGGTCGCGGGCGCGCTCCACCGCCTCGCGCCGGCGCACGCCGTGCACCTGCGGGCCGAAGGCGATCGAGTCCTCGATGGTCAGCCGCGGGTTGAGCGAGGCATAGCTGTCCTGGAACACCATCTGCACCTGGCGCCGGAAGTCCTTGAGCGGCAGGTCGCGCGAGCCGACCACGCGGCCGTCGAACACCACCTCGCCGGCCGTCGGCGCGATCAGGTGCATCAGCAGCCGGGCCGTGGTGCTCTTGCCGCAGCCGGATTCGCCCACCACGCCAAGCGTCTCGCCCTTGAGCACCTCGAAGTCCACGCCGTCCACCGCGCGCACCACGCCACCCGCGCGGCCCAGCAGGTCCTTCTTGAGCGGGAAGTGCTTCTGCAGCCCGCGGATGGTGAGCAGCGGCTGCGCCGGGCCGCCGACGTCGTCGTCGTGCATCGTCATGCCTTGTTGTCCATGGCGGAGCGCAGCCCGTCGGAAAGGAGGTTGAAGGCGATGGAGGTGATGAAGATCATCACGCCCGGCAACGCCGCCACCAGCGGCTGCGTGTAGATGGCGGTGCGCAGCGTGTTGAGCATCAGGCCCCATTCGGGCTCCGGCGGCTTCACGCCCAGGCCCAGGAAGGACAGGCCCGAGGCCAGGATCATCGACACCGCCACCAGGCTCGTGGCGTACACGAAGATGGGCCCGAGCACATTGCCCAGCACATGCACCCGCACGATGGTGAAGCCGCTGGCGCCCGAGGCGCGCGCCGCCTCCACGTAGTCGCGCCCGCGCACCTGCGTGGTCACCGACTCCGCCACCCGCGCGATCTGCGGGATGAACACGATGGTCAGCGAGATCAGCGAGTTGGTGATGCCTGCGCCCAGCGTGCCCGACAGCGCGATGGCCAGCAGCACCGACGGAAAGGCATAGAAGACGTCGATGGTGCGCATGATGGCCGTGTTGACCAGACCGCCCGCATAGCCGGCGAGGATGCCGATGCCCGAGCCGACCACGAAGGCGCACAGCACCGGCGCGATGCCCATGAACAGCGACAGCCGCGCGCCCACGACCAGGCGCGACAGCAGGTCGCGGCCCAGTTCGTCGCTGCCCAGCGGCAGGCCGGGCGTGCCCACCGGCTTGAGGCGCTTGAACATCGAGGACTGGTAGGGATCGGCCGGCGCCAGCCAGGTACCGAAGATGGCCATCAGCACCAGCAGCAGCACCACCACGGCGGCGACCATGGCCACGGGGTCGCGCACGAAGCGCGCGCCCACCGAGGCCCAGTAGCCGCGCGTGCGCTGCGCCGGCAGCGGCTGAACGTCGGCGGGAGATGAAAGAACGGCGGACATCGATCAGCTCCGGGCGATGCGCGGGTCGAGCAGCGTCTGCAGCACGTCCACCGCCAGGTTGAGCAGCACGAAGAACAGCGCCAGCACCAGGATCGTGCCCTGCAGCAGCGGCAGGTCGCGCTGGAAGATGGCGGTGTTGAGCAGGAAGCCCGTGCCGGGCCAGGAGAACACCGTCTCGATCAGGATCGAGCCGCCGAGTAGGTAGCCCAGTTGGAGGCCCATCACCGCCAGGGCGGTGGGCGCCGCGTTCTTGACCACGTGGCGAAAGACGCCGAACTGTGTGAGCCCCTTGGCCTTGAGGCCGACGATGAATTCCTGCGCCAGCAGCTCGGCCACCAGCGCCCGCACCGTGCGGGCGATGATGCCCATGGGAATGACCGACATGGTCAGCGCCGGCAGCAGCATGAACTGCACATGGGCCCAGTCCCAGGCCCACTCGCCGGAGCCGCCCGGGCCGGCACCGGTCGCGGGCAGCCACATCAGCTGCGACGAGAACACGATCACCATCACCATGCCCAGCCAGTAGTGCGGCGTGCTCACGCCCAGCACCGAGAGCAGCGAGGCCAGACGGTCGATGACGGAGTTGCGGAAGTAACCCGCCACGAAGCCGAACAGCGACCCAAGCACGAAGCCGATGGCCGTGGCCAGCACTGCCAGCCGCAGTGTGTTGACGACAGCGCGCATCACCTCGCCTGCCACCGGCCGGCTGGTGCCGATGGACAGCCCCAGGTCGCCGTGCAGCGCCCGCCATACCCAGCGCACGAACTGCTCCGGCAGCGGCCGGTCGAAGCCATAGACCGAGCGCAGTTGGGTCTGCAGTTCGGCCGAGGCATCGGCCGGCAGCACCGACACCAGCGGATCGCCCGGTGCGATGTGCACCAGGGCAAAGCACACCAGCGTCACGCCCAGCATGATGGGCACGGTGTAGAGGATGCGTCGGAGCAGGTAGGCGAGCATGGCGGGGTCGTTCAGGCCGTCTCGGTGAAGCGGCTGCGGGCCGTCACTGCATCTTCATGGTCGCGATGTCGATGAACCAGCTCTTGGGCTGCACGACGTTCTGCACCTTGGGCGAAATGGCACGCGGGCCCACGTCGTGCGCGACGAAGAGGAAGGGCGCCTCGTCCACCACGCGGGCATGCAGCTCGGCCAGGGCGGCGTCGCGCGACTTGTCGGCGAAGCTGGTGCGGGCCTTCTCGACCAGGGCGTCGGTCTTGGGGTCGCTGTAGTAGCCCCAGTTCTGCGCGACCGGCGGCTGGGCCTTGGTGCTGACGAAGCGCACCATGGCGAAGAAGGGGTCCATGGTGGCGGCGCTCACGTTGGTGGCATGGGCGCCATGCGCGCCGGGGTCCTTGGCGCCCAGGCGCCAGCCGGAGAACAGGGTGTTCCACTCCACCACGTCGAAGTCGACGTCGAACCAGCAGTCCTTCAGGCTCTGCTGGATGAACTCGTTCATGGGCAGCGGCTGCATCTGGCCCGAGCCCGAGGCCGAGGTCTGCACCTTGACCTTGGCCGGCTTGGCGGCCGAGTAGCCGGCCTGCTGCATCAGCTTCTGGCCGGCGGCCACGTCGTACTTGATCTGGAAGGTGGGGTGGCCACGCCACGGATCGCCCGGCTCTGCGATGCCGGTGGCTTCGACCATCATGCCGCCCAGCAGCTCCTTGAGCGCGGCGCGGTTGAGGCACAGGTTGGCGGCCTGGCGCACCTTCAGGTCCTTGAAGGGCGAATCGGGCAGCAGCGAGAACTGCCAGGGCCACAGGTGCGGCTGCAGGTTGGAATACACCTTGAAGCCGCGCTGCTTGATGGTGGCCAGCGCATCGGGCGCGGGCGCCTCGATCCAGTCCACTTGGCCCGACAGCAGGGCGGCGGTGCGCGAGTTGGCCTCGGGCAGCGGCAGCAGCACCACGCGGTCGATCTGCGGGCGGCGGGCGGCGTCCCAGTACTCGGGGTTCTTCACCATCTCCAGACGCTCGCGCGGCACGAACTTCGAGGCCTTGAAGGGGCCGGTGCCCGAGGGGTCGGCGGCGAAGGCGGTCCAGGCCTGCTTGGCGCGCTCGGCCTTGTCGGTCACGCTGGCCGGCACGGCGTCGAACTTCTTCTGCCAGTGGGCCGGCGAGGCCATGAACAGGTTGGTGAGGTTGATCGGCAGGAAAGAGTCGGGCTCGCTGGTGGTCAGCTCCACCGTCAGGTCGTCGACCTTGCGGGCGGTGCGCAGCGTGGGCATGCGCGAGGCCGTCACGCCGATCTGGGCCGGGTCGTACTGCGGTGCGGCCTTGTCGAGCACCTTGCCCACGTTCCACACCACGGCGTCGGCGTTGAAGGGCGTGCCGTCATGGAACTTGACGCCGGGGCGCAGCTTGAAGAGCCACTTGGTCTTGTCCTTGGCGTCGACCGCCCACGACACCGCCAGGTCGGGGATCACCACGCTGGGCTTGGTGGCCGAGCTCAGGTCCCACTGCGTGAGGCTGTCGTACATCGGGATGCCGGTGAAGCGGTTGCCTTCGTAGCCCTGATCGGGCTGGCCCGAGGTGCGCGGGATGTCGGCGGCGGTCATGGCGATGCGCAGCACCTTCTCCTGCGCGTGTGCGGTGCCCAGACTCAGGGCAAGGGTGGCGGCCAGCGCGCTGGCGCGCAGTGCGGAGACACGGAAGGACGGACGGGCGGGGCAGGGCATGGAGCGGCCTCGAAGGTTGAGAGATGCCTCTGCATTGCAAAGCGCGTGCCTGCCTGCGTGAATCGGTAATAGCTATTTTTGTATCGATAGTCGATACGTTTCGTCGTTGCGGTGCATGGCCGCACCTCGGCGGGTGCGTGGTGGGCGGGCGTGGTGCGGGAGGGTCAGTGCGGCAGCGCGCTCGCGATGGCGCGCGCGCACTCGATCACCATCGGCGCCAGCTTCTTCTGCGCCGCCTCCAGCGTCCAGCGGCTGGTGGGCGGCGACACATGCACCGCCCCATGCGGCCGGCCGCGCCGGTCCACGATGGGCGCGGCGATGCCCATGTCGCCGAGGAAGAGTTCCTCGTCGTTGGTCGCGTAGCCCAGCTTGCGGCAGGCCGCGACGCGCGCCTGGATGGCGGCGATGCCGGTCAGCGTGGCGGGCGTGCGTGCCACGCGCGTGGAGCCCTGCAGCAGCGCGCGCACCTGCTCATCGGGCAGGCAGCTCATCCACGCTCGGCCGCTGCTGGTGCAGTACATGGGAATACGCATGCCCACGGGGGTGAGCACCGGGATGAACTGCGTGGTCATGCGCTGCGCCACGTAGAGCATGTCGAAGTCCAGCGGTTCGGTCAGGCTGGCCGTCTCGCCACTCGCGCTGGCCAACTGCGCCAAGTAGGGGTTGGCCGCCTGCACCAGCGGATGGCTGGCCACGTAGTTGAAGCCGATGTCCATGCTGCGCGCCAGCAGGCGGAAGCGCCGCGTCTGGCCGTCCTTGCCCACGTAGCCCAATACCTGCAGCGTGTGCACCGTGCGCTGCGCCGAGGCGCGGGTCATGCCCGTGCGCTCGGCGATCTCGGCCAGCGTCATGGTGCGGTGCGCGGCGTCGAAGCTGCGCAGCACTGCCAGGCCCTTTTCCAGCGACTGGTTGTAGAGCGGGTCGGCCGCATCGGCGGCCGGTGCGGCAGCGGTGGGGATGCGTGGGCGTCGGGCGGGCGGGGCCATCGGAGTTGGGCGGGAAGGGACCATCGATTCTGCGCGAGGCAAGGCCCATGCCGGGGCCGATGGGACAATCCCGCGCCATGACCGACACCCTCACGATCACCCGACCCGATGACTGGCACCTGCACGTGCGCGACGGCGCCGCCCTGCGCGACGTGGTGCCGCACACCGCGCGCCAGATGGGCCGCGCGCTGATCATGCCCAACCTGCGTCCGCCGGTGACCACCGCCGAGCAGGCCCTGGCCTACCGCGACCGCATCCTGGCTGCCGTGCCCGAGGGCGAGCGCTTCGAGCCGGTGATGTCGCTCTACCTCACCGACAGGCTGCCGCCCGAGGAAATCGCCCGTGCCGCCGCCGCCGGCGTGCGCGCCCTCAAGCTCTACCCGGCCGGCGCCACCACCAACAGCGATGCCGGCGTCACCGACATCCGCAAGACCTACGCCACGCTCGAAGCCATGCAGAAGCATGGCCTGCTGCTGCTGGTGCACGGCGAGGTGACCGATCCGGCCATCGACCTGTTCGACCGCGAGGCCGTCTTCATCGACCGCGTGCTGCGCCCGCTGCGCGCCGACTTCCCCGAACTGCGCATCGTCTTCGAGCACCTGACCACGCGCGAGGGCGCGCACTACGTGCGCGACGAAGGCGGCGAACACACGGCCGCCACCATCACGGCGCACCACCTGCTCTACAACCGCAACGCCATCTTCACCGGTGGCATCCGGCCGCATTACTACTGCCTGCCGGTGCTCAAGCGCGAGGAACACCGCCAGGCGCTGGTGCAGGCCGCCACCAGCGGCAGCCCGCGCTTCTTCCTGGGCACCGACAGCGCGCCGCACCCGGCCCACCTGAAGGAACACGCCACCGGCTGCGCCGGTTGCTACACGGCCCTGTCGGCCATCGAGCTGTATGCCGAGGCCTTCGACAACGCCGGCGCGCTGGACAAGCTGGAAGGCTTCGCCAGCTTCCACGGCCCCGACTTCTACGGCATGCCGCGCAACACCGGCACCATCACCCTGCGCCGCGAGGCCTGGACGCTGCCCGAGACGGTGCCCTTCGGCGAGGCCACGCTCAAGCCGCTGCGCGGTGGCGAGACGGTCGGCTGGAGGCTGGCATGAGCACGACGGCGCCGCTGTCCGGCGGCAAGGTGATGCTGCTGGTCGACGCCGACAACGTGTCGGCCGACGTGATGGAACAGGCGGTGCGCCGCGTGCTGGCCGAGCATGGCCACCTGCACGTGCGCCGCGCCTACTGCACCCCCGAGGTCGCACTTCGCCACCAGGGGCTGTTCAAGCGCCTGGGCATGCGGCCGCTGGTCAACCTGGCGGCGGGCAAGAACAGCACCGACATCGCGCTGGCGGTGGATGCGCTGGATCTCGCCATCGCCGAGCGGCCGCAGGTGGTGTACCTGGTGTCCTCCGACTCCGACTTCGCCCCGCTGGTGCTGCGCCTGCGCGAGAAGGGCTGCCGCGTGTGCGGCATCGGCCAGCAGGGCAAGACGGGCGATGAGACGCGGGCGGCCTACGACCATTTCATCGACCTGGTCCACAAGGGCGGCGAGGCGATCGCGGCGCCCGCACCCGGCCCGGCGGCGACGTCGGCGCGTCCGCCTGCCGCACGCAAGGTGGCGGCGAAGAAGGCACCCGCGGCCAGGAAGACGTCGCGCCGCGCCGCTGCCGAGTCGGCGCCCGCACCGGCCCCGGCACTGCCCCCCGCACCGGCACTGCCCCCCGCGCCAGCGGCGGCGCCCGCCAGGAAGAAGGCGAGTGCGTCCCCTGCCGCCAGGAAGACGCGCAGCGCCGGCACCCGCGGCGAGCGCGTGGTCGAAGCGGCGCCACCAGCCGAGGCGCCGGCCGTCGCACGCAAGACGGCTTCGGGCCGCCAGGACGCCTTGGTCGATGCCGACACCATCCTCGGCGCCGTGCCCGCCCTGCGCGGGGGCGCCGAAGTGGCCCTCAACGACGTGGCCCAGGCGCTGCGCGCTGCGCGGGTGCTGGGCAAGAACGCCAGTTCGATCAAGCTCTTCGACAAGCTGCCGGCGGACTTCCAGGTGCTGCACCAGCCCGACCGTATCCGCTGGAAGGGCGCGGCCGGCCGTTGAGCCCGTTGCCGGCCGTCGACTGGGAGCACCCCGGCCTGGCGCCCTGGCGGCGCTGGGGCGAGCCGGTCGCGCGTGCCGCCGCCAGCCTGCGCCTGCATGCGGCACTGCAGTCGCTGGCCGCGCCGCCGCAGCCCGGCTTCGTCCCGCAGGAAGCGCTGCCTGCCGACCAGCCTTACGAATGCTTCATCGACCGCACCGGCCGCGTGCCCACGCGCGACAACCTGCACGACTTCTTCAACGGCCTGGTCTGGCTGGCCTTTCCAACGGCCAAGCGCCAGCTCAACCGCCTGCAGGCGGCAGAGATCGCGGCGCGCGGCATCGGCCCGGTGCGCGGCCGGCTGCGCGATGCCATCACGCTGTTCGACGAGCACGGCGCGGTGCTGCAGGCGCCGCCCGTCCTCTGGGCCGCCCTGCAGGCGCGCGACTGGCGCCGGGCCTTTGTCGATCTGCGGCCGCTGTGGGCTGAAGCGCGCCTCACGGTCTTCGGCCATGCGCTGATGGAGAAGCTGGTGGCCGGCCAGAAGTCGGCCACGGCGCATCTGCTGCTCGGCCCAGACCCGCACGATCCCTCGCTGACGGCCGACGACGGGCGTCTGGTCGACGCGCTGACCGCTGACTGGCTCGTGCGCAAGCCCTTCACCCCGCTGCCCGTGGCCGGCGTCCCCGGCTGGCACCCGGGGAACGCGAACTTTTGCTTTTATGATGACTCGGAGGTCTTCCGACCTCGCCGCGCTGCAGACCCAGAACAACTTACAACGGTGCGGCATGCCGTGATGCTTGAAGCGGGCCGGGGGGCCCCCATCTTCACGGCGTCCCTTCCTCCCACGGAGAAACCGACTTGAAACGCATCTTCCTGTTCGTGCTCACGAACGTCCTGGTGGTCGCCGTGCTCGGCGTCGTCGCCAGCCTGCTGGGCGTCAACCGCTACCTGACGTCCAATGGCCTCAACCTCGGCGCGCTGCTCGGCTTCGCGCTCATCATGGGCTTCGGCGGCGCGATCATCTCGCTGCTGATCTCCAAGCCCATGGCCAAGATGAGCGCCGGCGTGCGCATCATCAACGAGCCGCAGTCGCCCGACGAGGCCTGGATCGTCGCCACCGTGCGCAAGTTCGCCGACCAGGCCGGCATCGGCATGCCGGAGGTCGGCATCTTCGAGGGCGAGCCCAATGCCTTCGCCACGGGTGCCTTCAAGAACTCGTCGCTGGTGGCCGTCTCCACCGGCCTGCTGCAGAACATGACGCGCGACGAAGTCGAGGCCGTCATTGGCCACGAGGTGGCGCACGTGGCCAACGGCGACATGGTGACGATGACGCTGATCCAGGGCGTGATGAACACCTTCGTCGTGTTCCTGTCGCGCGTGATCGGCTACTTCGTCGACAGCTTCCTGCGCCGCGGCGACGACCGCGAGAACAGCGGCCCCGGCATCGGCTACATGGTCACGACCATCGTGCTGGACATCGTGCTGGGCTTTGCCGCCGCCATGGTGGTGGCCTGGTTCTCGCGCCAGCGCGAGTTCCGCGCCGACGCTGGCGCCGCCAAGCTGATGGGCCGCAAGCAGCCCATGATCAACGCCCTGGCCCGCCTGGGCGGCCTGCCCGCCGGCGAACTGCCCAAAGCGGTCGAGGCCATGGGCATCACCGGCAGCATCGGCAAGCTGTTCGCCACGCACCCGCCCATCGAAGAGCGCATCGCGGCGCTGCAGGCTGCGCAGCAGGGCTGATGCGCGAGAGGCCGGGGCGCGCGCCCTGGGCCTCCGACCAAAGGAAAGGCGCCTCCGTTGGGGGCGCCTTTTTTATGGCTCGGCGTCAGACGCATTCCGGGCCTCTTGCGTTCCGCGCGCGCCGGTCCGGCGGTGCACTGCTCGAGCCAGGCGCCGCGTGGCGCCCGGCTGTTCGCACTTGGTCAGGCCTCGCTCGGCGTTTCGCTCACCGCGGGATCAGCAGCGGCCGCCGTCTTGCTGGCCTGCTTGCCCAGCACCCGCCGCGCTTCGCCCAGGTCCATGCCGTACATGGCGGCGAAGGCCTCGACCGTGGGCTGGCCGCTGGCCTCGAAGGCGCGCTGCAGCGCCTCGCGCCGGGCCAGTCGGCGGCCGTGCTCGGTGAAGGCTTCGTCGATCAGGGCCAGGGCATCCGGCTGCGCCACGCGCACCTGCTGCACATAGTCCATGCGTTCCAGGCCGCTGGCGCCGATGGCGTCGGCCAGGCGGGCCACCAACTGCGGACGCAGGTCCTCCTGCGTGCGGCCCTGCCGGCGCTTGAAGAGTTCGACGATGGCATGGTGCACGTGGTCGGGCGCCAGATCCTCCACCGGCTGGCCGTCCAGGTCGTGGCGCGGGACGCGGTTGGCGATGGCGTCCAGGTAGCGGGTGGAGCGCGCATGCTGGCCCAGCGCCACCTTCAGCTCGTCGCCCGGCAGCACCTCGGCATGGCGGGCCAGCAGGTCCTCGTAGATGCCGCGCTTGAGCGGCAGGAAGCGCGCGCCGAACAGGTGGGGATATAGGCCGGCCAGCGTCTCCAGCAGCGGATGCACCTTGCGGCCGGCGTTGCGCTGGGCCACGTTCTGGCCCTTGGCCGGGTTCTGGCGCTGGGCCTGCGGCTGGCGCTCGGGCTGGGCGCCGTCGGCGGCGGGCCGGCCCGCACCACCGTTGCCCTGGCCACGGCCGCCTCGGCGGCGCCGTTGGCCACGTTCACCGCGTTCTTCGCCGCGTTCGCTGCGTTCACCGCGCGTGAGGCCCGCTTCCGGGGTCGGGGCAGGCCCCGCAGCTGCTGTGCCGTCCCCGGTCGGCGCGGCGTCGGCGCTGCCGGCAGGGGCATTGCCGGCGGATGCCGATGCAGCGCCACTGTCCGGCGTGGGCGCGCTCGAAGCGGCTGCCGGGGCCGACGCTGCGGCGGTGGGCGTGGCGTCGGCGCTCGAAGGCGCGGCATGCGCGGGCGTGTCGTGGAACGGCGTGTCGTTTTGGTCGCTCATATCGGTCGCAAAGCGCCTGCGCCGGGGCAGGCGTGAAAAAGGGGATGGAAAGACTCAGGCGGAGGCGCGCAGGCCACCCGCCAGTTGGCGGGCGATCAGCAGCCGGAAGGGCAGCAGCATGCCGACGCCGACGGCCAGCTTGACCGCCAGATCGCCGACGGCCCAGCTGAGCCACGGATCGGACGTGCCCGCGAAGGCCACGCCCCAGAAGATGGCCGTGTCGAGCACGGCGGCCAGCAGCGTGGCGGCCAGCGGCGCGCGCCACCAGCGTCCGCGCCGCAGGCGGTGGAAGACACCGATGTCCAGCAGCTGCGAGGCGATGAAGGCCAGACCCGAGGCGGCGGCGATGCGCGGCGGCGCGAGCAGCGCCGACATGGCCACCGCCACTGCGAAGCCGACCCAGGCCACGCGCCGGGCCAGGGCTGGGCCATGCAGCCGGTTGACCACCTCGCTCACCAGGAAGGCGGCCGGGTAGGTGAAGGCGCCCCAGGTCAGCCAGTCGTTGATCGGGAACTGCACCAGCACGTTCGAGGCAAGCACCACGGCCGCCATGGCGGCGATGGCCGGCGCGAGCGAGCGCCACGGCGTGAAGGCGGTGAGCACATTCATGCCGGCACCCGCTGTGATTCGGCCTCGGCTGCGATGGCGCGCGCCACGGCCTCGGCCACCTTGATACCGTCCACGCCGGCCGACAGGATGCCGCCCGCGTAGCCCGCGCCTTCGCCGGCCGGGTACAGGCCGGCCAGGCCGGGGCATTGCAGCGTCTCTCCGTCGCGGGCGATGCGGATGGGCGAGGAGGTGCGCGTCTCCACGCCGGTCAGCACCGCGTCGTGCAGGTCGTAGCCGGGCAGCTTGCGCGCGAAGGCCGGGAAGGCTTCGCGCATGGCCTCGATGGCATAGCCGGGCAGGGCGGCATGCAGGTCGCCGGGCAGCACGCCCGGCTTGTAGCTGGGCACCACCTCGCCGAGCGCGGTGGAGGGGCGGCCGGCCACGAAGTCGCCCAGCAACTGGGCGGGTGCACAGTAGTCGCTGCCGCCGAGCACGAAGGCCTGCGACTCCAGCCGCCGCTGCAGCTCGATGCCGGCCAGCGGATGCGGCTTGCCGCGCGCGGCCTCCTGCAACTCGGGCGACAGGGGCAGGTGCTGGTAGTCGGTCGGGTAGTCGCGCGGCTCGATGCCCACCACGATGCCCGAGTTGGCATTACGTTCGGCACGCGAGTACTGGCTCATGCCGTTGGTCACCACGCGGCCGGGCTCGCTGGTGGCGGCCACCACCGTGCCGCCCGGGCACATGCAGAAGCTGTAGACCGCGCGGCCGTTGTTGGCGTGGTGCACCAAGCGGTATTCGGCCGCGCCCAGCGCTGGATGGCCCGCATGGCGGCCCCATCGGGCGCGGTCGATCAGGCTCTGCGGATGCTCGGCGCGAAAGCCGATGGAAAAGGGCTTGGCCTCGATCGGCGCGCCGCGGGTGTGCAGCATGCCGAAGGTGTCGCGCGCGCTGTGGCCCAGGGCGATCACCACATGGTCGGCGCGCAGCTCGTGCGCCTGGCCGCTGGCCTGGTCGACAGCGGTGACGCCGCGCACATGGCCATCCTCGACCCGCAGGTCGGTCACCCGGTGCTGGAAGCGGATCTCGCCGCCCAGGGCGATGATCTCGGCGCGCATGGTCTCGACCATCTTCACCAGCCGGAAGGTGCCGATGTGCGGATGCGCCTCCCACAGGATGTCCTCGGGTGCACCGGCCTTGACGAACTCGTTCAGCACCTTGCGGCCGAGGTGGCGCGGGTCCTTGATCTGGCTGTAGAGCTTGCCGTCGGAGAAGGTGCCGGCGCCGCCCTCGCCGAACTGCACGTTCGACTCGGGATGCAGGTTCTTGCGCCGCCACAGATCCCAGGTGTCCTGCGTGCGCTCGCGCACCGCCTTGCCGCGCTCCAGCACGATGGGCCGGAAGCCCATCTGCGCCAGCAGCAGCGCCGCGAAGATGCCGCAGGGCCCGAAGCCCACGACGACGGGCCGCAGCCCACCCTCGGGCGCGCGCACCGGCGCCACGTAGCGCATGTCGGGTGCGGGCTGGATGTGGGGGTTCTCGGCGTGGCGCTGCAGCAGCGCGGCCTCGGCGGCTGGATCGGCCAGCGCCACGTCGACGATGTAGACGGTGAGCAGCTCGGCCTTGCGCGCATCGAAGCTGCGCTTGTGCACGGTGTGCGACGCGATGTCGGCGGGCTGGACGCCCAGCGTGCTGGCGATCAGGGCCGGCAGCGCTTCGGGCGCGGGATCGAGGGGAAGCTTGAGTTCGGAAAGGCGGATCATCGGCGCGGGCCCGTGGTGATCGGGCAGGGCGTAGAGAAAGGGCGCGATTGTCGCCGATCGGGCCGTGGTGATTCTTCCGGCGTTTGCGTGACGCAATGCGCGGCGCTCGCCCGGGAGGTGGAGTGGCGGTGCACACAATCTCGCCGCCCGCACCGCGGGGAGGACACACAAGAAGATGCCGCACTCATCCATCCGCCCGACCGGGCGATGCCGCGCCCTGGCTTGCGCCGTGGCCGTGGCGCTGTCGTCGGGCGCCATGCCCGGCCATGCCCAGCTCGCGCCGCCCGCAGACACCACCAACGCCGCGGTGCCTACCGAGGCCGTTGCCGACCGCGCGCCAGAGGCGCCGGCTGAAGCCGGCGCAGCCGTCGCACAGCCGGATGTGGCCGCTGCCGCTGCGCCAGTGCCGGCCCCGAGCGCTGACGCGCCGCGGATCGTCACGCGCGTCGTCTTCGCCCGCGACGGCCAGAAGCAGGGTATCGAGCGCCTGCATGTGGTCCGCCGCCAGAACACCATGAACAACGTGGCTGGCCAGGTAGCCCTGAACGTGGCGCTGCTCGCGCTGGGCGTGGGCGCCGCAGGCGCCGGCTTTTCCAAGACCGACCTGCTGGGCGACGACATTCCGGAACTGGCCAACGACCCGGTCGCGGTGAACCCCGGTCTGGACGACCTGCGAGATGCACTGAGCGTGATCGCGACCCGGGTCTACGCCGAACGCGCGGCCAAGGCGCAGGCCGACGCCCGCACGGATGGTTCGACGCCGGAGGAGATCAAGGCTGCAGGCGAAGTGCCCGATACCCTGGACACGCCGCTGCATCCCCGCGCCTGGCAACTGGTGTACGAGAACCTGTCCACAGACGACGGGCTGTACCGGCTGCGCTTTTCCGCGGAGATGGGGCGGGCCGGCTTCATGCGGCCGCCGATGCTGTGCGCCTACGAGTCGGAGCCGCTGAGCTGGGCCGCCTGGCGCTCCCAGAACTGGCAGCCGTTGCGCGAGGCGCGGAGCAAGGCCGTCGCCCACTGCACCGAGGTGCTGGGCGCCTTCGCCGAAAAACGCTGGTAGGCGAAGGCGCGGGGTGCGGCCACTCAGGCCGGCAGGAAGCCCTCCACCGACAGGTAGCGCTCGCCGGTGTCGTAGTTGAAGCCCAGCACCACCGCATCGGCCGGCAGCTCGGGCAGCTTCTGCGCGATGGCGGCCAGGGTGGCGCCGGAGGAGATGCCGACCAGCATGCCTTCCTCGCGGGCGCAGCGGCGGGCCATCTCGCGGGCCGGCTCGGCGTCGACCTGGATGATGCCGTCGAGCAGGTCGGTCCTCATGATCTGCGGCACGAAGCCGGCGCCGATGCCCTGGATCGGATGGGGCGCCGGGCTGCCGCCCGACAGCACGGGCGAGGCCACGGGCTCGACCGCGAAGACCTTGAGTTGGGGCCACCTCTTCTTGAGCACCTGCGCGCAGCCGGTGATGTGGCCGCCGGTGCCCACGCCGGTGATGATCGCGTCGATGCCATCGGGGAAGTCGGCCGCGATCTCCTCGGCGGTGGTGCGCACATGCACGTCGACGTTGGCCGGGTTGTTGAACTGCTGCGGCATCCAGGCGCCGGGCGTGCTGGCCACCAGTTCCTCGGCGCGGGCGATGGCGCCCTTCATGCCCTTTTCCTTGGGCGTCAGGTCGAAGCTGGCGCCGTAGGCCAGCATCAGGCGGCGGCGCTCGATGGACATGCTCTCGGGCATCACCAGCACCAGCTTGTAGCCCTTGACCGCCGCCACCATGGCCAGGCCGACGCCGGTGTTGCCGGAGGTGGGCTCGATGATGGTGGCGCCCGGCTTGAGCGCGCCGGACTTCTCGGCGTCCTCGATCATGGCCAGGGCGATGCGGTCTTTGATGGAGCCGCCGGGGTTGCCGCGCTCGGACTTGATCCACACCTGCTGCGTGGCCTGGCCGAAGAGCTTGTTGATGCGCACGTGCGGTGTGCGGCCGATGGTGTCGAGGATGCTGCTGGCTTTCATGGCGTCGTCATCTCCTTGGAAGGTTCGGGCGGACAGGAATGGAACGGGCCATTGTGGCGAGATTCGGTGGCAGGCTCCTGTCGGCGGCTTTGCCGACGCGGCGATCACGGATAATCACGCCCGTGAAGCACGCCAGACCGCCGCTGGTGCAATCGCCGAAAGGCGGCACTGGAGGAACGTCCGGACTGCACAGGGCAGCGCAGGAGCTAACGGCTCCCCATCGCGAGGTGAGGATCAGAGCAACAGAGACGAGCCGATTCAGTT
Organism: Pseudacidovorax sp. DMC4; assembly: GCF_056314265.1. NCBI lineage: Bacteria > Pseudomonadati > Pseudomonadota > Betaproteobacteria > Burkholderiales > Comamonadaceae > Pseudacidovorax > Pseudacidovorax sp. DMC4. Next base: position 85,490 of record NZ_JBQUYR010000012.1, read on the forward strand.
CGGGTGAAACGGGCAATCTCTGCGCGCAGCAATACCAAGTAGGTGAACGTCGAGGCGGCCCGCTGAGTTCACGGGTAGGTAGCATCGAGCCGTCCGGGTGACCGGCGGCCCAGACAGATGGCGGTCACACCGCGGGCAACCGCGGTGCACAGAATCCGGCGTATCGGCGCGCTTCACAACTTACATCCCCTCGAAACGCCAGCTTGCTGGCGTTTCGTCTTTGTGGCGGCCGTGGGGCGCGCTAGAAGCGCTCGCTGGCCCGCAGCAGGCGCCACTGTCCGGGCGCCAGTCCGGCCAGCGGCACGCGGCCGATGCGCAGCCGGCGCAGGCCGACCAGCCGCAGTCCCGCGCGGTCGCACAACTCGGCGACGCGGTGGGCGTCGACGCCGCCGATCACCAGCCGCAGCCCGGTGGTGCCGCCGCCCTGGCGCGCGAGACTGGCCGCGGCGGGACGCAGCGCCGCCAGCTGCGCCGGTTGCGGCTCGCCCTGCACCTCGGCCAGGAACTCGTGCTCCACCAACCCCGCCTCGTCCACCAGCCGGCGCCAGACGCCGCGCACCTGCGTGTGCACGACCAGGCCGCTGGCCGCATCGCCCAGCGCGGCGGCGCAGTGCTGCTGCATGAACAGGCCCGGCGCCGTGGGCGCCTGTGGATGGGCATCGACGCGCTGGTCGACGGCCCATTCCTGGACATCGGCCGGCACGCCCGCGGGCTTGTGCCACAGCAAAGTGGCGGGAGGCAGGGGGCGTGGCTGCGCGCGTTCGTCGACCTCCACCTGCTGGCCCGGCGCGACGCGCTGCTGCGGCGCCGCGGCCGGTTGGCCATCCACGCGCACGGCGCCCTGGGCGATCAGCATCTCGGCATCGCGCCGCGAGCAGCCGCGCAGGGCCGCCACGCGCTTGGCCAGGCGCTCGCCGTCTTCGGGGGCCGGGAGGGCGGTAGGGGCCGCGCCGCGGGCTGCGTCCCTGCGTGGCGGCGCATCGTCCGGCCGGCGCGCGGCGCGCACGCGCGGTGGGCGATCGGGCGGGTTGTTCATTCGGGTGCGAAGCTGGAGGGCTGCGGCGCCGGCTCGGAGGCCCGCACCAGGATGCGCTCGATGTGCGCCTCCAGCGAGCGTGCGGCCACCGGCCACAGGTGGCGCGGCGTGTCGGCATAGGCCATCTCCAGCCAGTCCTGCGGCGTGCCGCTGGGCTTCTTGCGCATGGCGGCGGCGATCTTCGCCTCGCGCTGCAGCCGGTGGGCCTTGAGCCGGGCGATGGCGGTGCGGGCCGCGCCCAGCACATAGCCGTGGGCCGGCAGGATGTGCTCGACGTGGAAGGCCGCGCAGGCCTCGTCCAGCCGGTCCAGCGACTCGAGGTAGTCGCTCATGTTGCCGTCCGGCGGATCGATGACGGTGGTGCTGCCGTTGAGGATGTGGTCGCCCGAGAAGAGCAGGCCGTCCTCCTCCAGCACCACGCAGAGGTGGTTGGCCGCATGCCCGGGCGTGTGCAGGACGCGCAGCGTGTGTGCGACGCGCTGGCCGCTGCCGTCGTCGGCCGGGCCGCCTTCGAGCTTGAGGCTCTCGCCGTCCGCCAGGGCGCGGTCGGGCGTGAAGCGCGCGGTGGGCCGGGCGGTGGGCGCCGAGGGCAGGCCGAGGATGGGCGGGCGCTTCTCGCACAGCGCCTGCAGCGGCAGCGCGCCAGGCGAATGGTCCGCGTGCGAGTGGGTGCAGACGATGGCGCGGATGTCGCCCTGGGTGGCGCGCCAGAGCCGGCCGATGTGGTCGAAGTCGTTCGGGCCCGGGTCGATCACGATGTAGCCGCTGTCCCGGTCGCCCACGATGTAGCTGTTGGTGCCGGGGCCGGTCATCACGCTGCCGTTGGGCGCCGTGAGGCGCTGCACGTTGTGCAGCAGCGGCACGGGCGCCTCGTGCTGCCAGTCGAGCGCATGGCCGATCTGGCCGTCGGGGCAGACCAGGGCCAGCTCGCCGTAGGGCGACTCGTGCTCCATGTAGCGCGCCTCCTCGCCCTTGAGCAGGCCGGCGCGCGGGCAGCTGCTCCACAGGGGGCGCTCGCTCGCACAGGCTTCGAGCACGGCATGCACGTTGGGAAAGGTGGCCAGCCGCTGCAGCGTGCGGATGGTGGGAAAGATGATGTCGAAGCGGCCGGCGGCATGGCGCTCCAGTGCGTCGGCCGGGCGAACCCAGCTGGGCTCGAATTGCTCGGACTCGTCGGCCTGCGGCGTCTGGCCGGGCGGCATGCGGGCCACCAGGAAGAGCACGTCGAAGCGCTTGGGCAGATCGCGGTCGGTGATCCAGTGCGCGAAGGCGAACACGCGGTCGGTGGCCAGCCGCAGGCCGCGCTGCGCGCACTGCTGCGCGAAGGGCACGGCCGGCGGCGTGCTGCGGTCCATGGCGGCGACCTCGGCGGCGCTCACGGGGCGGCCATCGGCATGCTCGGCCAGCAGCACGCCCAGTTCCTCGAAGGCCTCGCGCACCGCGGCGATGGCGTGGGTGAGCTGTACCCGGGGCTGGGTGCGGCGGCGCAGAGCGATGCGGCGGGTGTCGGTGTCCTCCTCGTCCACGCGCCCGCCGGGGAAGACGTAGGCGCCAGGGGCGAAGCTGGCCGTGGCGGAGCGCCGGGTCATCAGCACCTCCATGCCCAGCTCGGTATCGCGCAACAGCAGCACGGTGGCGGCCGCCCGTGCAGGGGCCGGTTCGCGTGGGGGATGGAGTTGCTGGGAGAGCCGGGGCATCGCCGCATTATCAGCAGCGCGGTCGATGCGCGCATGCCCGTCGTCGCGGCCTTGTCGGCGCGATGGCATGATGGCCGCTTTGCCCCGAAGCCGGGCGGCATGCCCGGCTGCCGCCGGCCCCGGCCGACGGGCGCCGAGGAGAGCCGGATGGATCTGACCCGCGCCACGGACGCGCCCTGGTTGTTGCGCCGCGTGCGGCCGATGGGGGGCGCTGCGGTCGATGTGCTGGTGCAGGCGGGACGGATCGCTGCGATCGGCCCTGAACTCGCCCCACCCGCCGGCACGCCGGAAGAGGAGGGCGGCGGCGCCCTGCTGCTGCCGGGCCTGGTGGAGTCGCACACCCACCTCGACAAGACGCTGTGGGGCCTGCCCTGGTACCGCAACGCGGTGGGCCACCGGCTGATCGACCGCATCGACAACGAGCGCGAATTCCGCGCCGCCAGCGGCCACGACGCCGCCACACAGTCGATGCGGCTGGCGCGCGCCTTCCTGGCGACCGGCACCACGCGGCTGCGCAGCCATGTGGACATCGATACCCAGGCCGGCCTGCGCCACCTGGCCGGCGTGCAGCGCACCGCCGCGGCGCTCGCGCCCTGGCTGCAGATCCAGACCGTGGCCTTCCCGCAGTCCGGTCTGCTCGGGCGACCCGGTACGGCCGACCTGCTGGATGCGGCGATGGCCGAGGGGGGCGACGTGCTGGGCGGGCTGGATCCCTGCGCCATAGACGGCGACCCGGTGCGTTCCCTCGATGTGCTCTTCGGCCTGGCCGACCGCCATGGCAAGCCGCTGGACATCCACCTGCACGAGCCCGGCGCCATGGGCGCCTTCTCGCTAGGGCTGATCCTGGAGCGCACCGCTGCCCTCGGCATGCAGGGCCGCGTCGCGGTGAGCCATGCGTTCTGCCTGGGCGATCTGCCCGCGGCCGAAGTGCATGCCATGCTGGCGCGGCTGGCCGAGCTGGACGTGGCCCTCATCACCAGCGCGCCGCCCTCGCGGTCCGTGCCGCCGCTGTTGGCGGCCCGCGCCGCGGGCGTGACTGTGGCGGGCGGCAACGATGGCATTCGCGACACCTGGACGCCCTATGGCCGCCCCGACATGCTGGCGCGCGCCATGCAGATCGGGCTGCGCTACAACCTCCGCCGCGACGACGAGATCGATGAGGCGCTGGATTGCGTCACCGCGGCCGGCGCGCGGGCCTGCGGCTTCGCGGCCTACGGGTTGGCGCCTGGCTGCCGGGCCGACCTGGTGCTCGTCGAGGCCGAGACGGCGGCCGAGGCGGTCGTGGCCCAGCCGCGGCGCCGGCTGGTGGTGGCGGGTGGGCAGATCGTCGCGCGTGGGGGCGAAGTGCTGGCCGGACTTCCCGAAGGCTGAGGCCGCTCGCTGGCGTCGCTGTCGATGTCCCTGCGCGCTGCGGGGGCCGCGTCCGCCTCGGGCCGCCGCCGATAATCCGCCGATGCGAATCCGCTTCACCAAGATGCAGGGCGCGGGCAACGACTTCGTCGTGCTCGACGAGACCGCCGGCCCCCTCGGCCTGACGCCCGGCCAGTACCGATTCCTGGCCGACCGCCATTTCGGCGTCGGCGCCGACCAGATCCTGAGCGTGCGGCCCTCGCCCGCCGCGGGCGTGGACTTCCAGTACGTGATCCACAACGCCGATGGCGGCGAAGTCGAGCAATGCGGCAACGGTGCGCGCTGCTTCATGCGCTTCGTGCGCGAGCGTGGCCTGACCGACAAGGACGTGGTGCGGGTGCAGACGCTGTCGGGCGTGATCGCCCCACGCATGACGGCCGACGGCCGCGTCACCGTCGACATGGGCCCGCCGGTCTTCGAGCCGGCCCGCGTGCCCTTCGACACCGCGGGCCTCGATCCGCAACCCGACGGCACCTGGCACACCTGGCACCTGGCGCTCTCCACCGAGGCGGACGGGCCCATCGTGCCAGTGGCCGTGCTTTCCATGGGCAACCCGCATGCCGTGCAATTGGTCGACGACGTCGAGACCGCGCCGGTGGCCGAGCAGGGCCCGCGCATCGAGCACCATCCGCGCTTTCCGCAGCGGGTCAACGCTGGCTTCCTGCAGGTGGTGGACCGCACGCACGTGCGCCTGCGCGTGTTCGAGCGCGGCGCCGGCGAGACGCTGGCCTGCGGCACCGGCGCCTGCGCGGCGGTGGTGGCCGGCATCCGCCTCGGGCGGCTGGACCGCCGCGTGGACGTCGAGACCCGCGGCGGCATCCTCACCATCGAATGGGCGGGTGGCGAGGCCGACCCGGTGCTGATGACCGGTCCGGCCGTCACCGTCTTCGCGGGCGAGATCGACGTGCCCGACGAACTCTGACGCTTTTCTCTTCTTTTTTTGGTGCGGCGCCGACGGCCCGCATCCACCGACCGCCTGCCGCCATGAACCCCATCACCGAAGACGACATCGCCAACTACCTGGCCAACACGCCCGACTTCTTCGAGCGCCATGCCCAACTGCTGGCCGAGGTGCAGCTGACCAGTCCGCACGGCCAGCGCGCCGTCAGCCTGCAGGAGCGCCAGGCCGAGATGCTGCGCGAGAAGATCAAGGCGCTGGAGCACCGCATCATGGACATGGTGCGCCACGGCACCGAGAACGTGGTCACGGCCGACCGGCTGCAGCGCTGGACGCTCTCGCTGCTCACCTGGCGCGACCTGCGCGGCCTGCCCTGGGAAATCATCAAGGGCCTGCACCAGCAGTTCATGGTGCCGCAGACGGCCATCAAGCTCTGGGACCTCGACCCGGCCTACGCCGCAGAGGGCTACACCCAGGGCGTGAGCGACGACGTGAAGGCCCTGGCCACCTCGCTGACCACGCCCTACATCGGCCTGAACGCCGGCTTCGAGGCCACGGCCTGGCTCAACGAGCCGCAGCAGGCCCAGTCGCTGGCGTTGATCCCGCTGCGCACCGCCGCCGACGCGCCGGCCTTCGGCCTGCTGGTGCTGGCCTCGCCCGATCCGCAGCGCTACAACGCGGAAATGGGCACGGACTTCCTGGAGCGCATCGCCCAGTTGGCCTCGGCAGCGCTGTCGCGCCTGCGCGCTTGAGGTATCCGGCGCGCGGTGGAGGCTGGCGTCGGGTGGGGCTCGTCCTTGCCGTCCTGGGCCTGGTGTCGGGCGGGGCGATCCACGTCATGGTGACGCGCCACGGCGCGCACGTGCTGGCGAACCCGCCCGCGCAGGACGCCGATGCCGCGCTGGTGCTGGGCAACCGGGCCTTCCTCGACGGCGCGCCCAACCCCTGCCTCGCGTCGCGTGTCGATGCCGCGGTGGCGCTCGCGCAAGCGGGGCGCGTGAAGCTGCTGGTGATGAGCGGCGGCGTGGACCATGAAGATGGCCGCATCGAGGCCGATGCCATGGAGGGTCTGGCCCGCGCGGCGGGCTACACCGGCCCGGTGCTGCGCGAGTCCGCCTCGCAGTCGACACGCGAAAACCTGCGGCTGTCGCGGCCCCTGCTCGAAGCGGCGGGCGTGCGGCGCGTGATCGTCGTCACCGAGCCCTCGCACCTCTGGCGTACCCGCCAACTGGCGCGCGGCAGCGGCTTCGAGTCCGCCTTCGACGTGCAGTACGCCGCCGCCCTCGCGCCCTGCCGGCGCTGGGACCGCGCCGCGCGCGCATCGCTGCGCGAGGTGGCGGCGGTCGTCAACAATGCCCTCCGTGGTGACTACTGATCCTTCGTCCGCTGCGGACGCCGACCGTGCCCTGGTCGATCGCTACCTCGCCCATGTGCGGGTGGAGCGGCGCCTGGCCGAGCGCACGGTCGAGCTGTATGCGCTGCACCTGGCCGAGCTGCTGCAGCGCGCGGCCGATGCCGGCCTGCCGCTGCAGCGCGTGGCCACCGCCCACATCCGTCGCTGGATGGCCCAGCTGCACGGCGCCGGACGGGCGCCGCGCGGCATCGCGCTGGTGCTGTCGTGCTGGCGCAGCTTCTACCGCTGGCTGGGCCGCGAGGGCCTGGTGCCGGGCAACCCGGTGCAGGACGTGCATGCGCCCAAGGCGCCGCGGCCGCTGCCGAAGGCGCTGGGCGTGGACGATGCTGTGCGCCTGGCCGAGCACCAGCAGCCCGAGGCCGATGCCTGGACCGAGGCGCGCGACCGCGCCATCGTCGAACTGCTCTACGGCTGCGGCCTGCGCGTGAGCGAGCTCACCGGCCTGGACCGCGATCCTTCCGCCGAAGCGCGCGGCTGGCTCGACCTGCCCTCGGCCGAGGTGCATGTGCTCGGCAAGGGCGGCAAGCGGCGCAGCGTGCCGATGGGCGGCCCGGCCGTGCAGGCCGTGGACGCCTGGCTGGCGCAGCGCGGGCTGCGGCCGGTCGACTCGCCCGCGCTCTTTGTCGGCCTGCGCGGTGGCCGCTTCGGCCCGCAGGCCGTCTGGCAGATGCTGCGCGCCCGCGGCATCCAGGCCGGCGTGGCCGCGCCGGTGCATCCGCACATGCTGCGCCATTCCTTCGCCAGTCACCTGCTGCAATCCAGTGGCGATCTGCGCGCCGTGCAGGAGCTGCTGGGTCACGCGAGCATTTCCACCACCCAGATCTACACGCGGCTGGATTTCCAGCACTTGGCAAAAATCTATGATGCTGCCCACCCCCGGGCGCATGCGCGGGGCGACAGCGAGGATTGAGTTCGAAGAATCGTGCCTGGGAGGGCCTCGACATGAAGATGACGCCGGTGATTGCCGTGCATCTCGCCTGCGCAGCGGGCGCGTTTTTCCTGGGGCCGGTGGCCATCTTTGCGCGTTGGAGGCGACGGCCCCAGCCGCGCATTCATCGCGCCTTCGGCTACGCATGGGTCACGCTGATGATCATGACGGGACTTTCCGCTCTGTTCATCCGAGACCATGCAATGCCCAACGTTGCTGGCTATACATGGATTCATCTGCTGGTTCCCGTCAGTTGGGCCGCCATGTTTCTGGCCTTTCGCTTTTTGCTGCGTGGGCAGATCGCGGCCCACCAGGGCACGATGGTCGGGACCTACGTTGGGGCTTGCCTGGTGACCGGCGCATTCACGCTGTTGCCCGGCCGCTATCTCGGCGATCTGATCTGGGTGCGTTGAAGGCGTTGCCTTTGCCGGTGCCAAGGGTGGGCAAGGGGCCGCCGCGACAATAGGCGGCTCATGAAAACACTCCGCCTCAAGCCCGGCAAGGAGCGCTCGCTCCAGCGCCGCCACCCCTGGATCTTCGACGCCGCCATCGCCAAGGGCGGCGGCGATGCGGGCGAGACGGTGCGCATCGAATCGCACGAGGGCCGCTTCCTGGCCTGGGCGGCCTGCAGCCCGGCCTCCAAGATCCGCGCCCGCGCCTGGAGCTTCGACGAGGGCCAGCGCATCGACGCCGCCTTCTTCGCCGCACGCTGTCGAGCGGCCGTTCAGGCGCGCGGGCTGTTCGACATCGCCAGCGACGGCCAGCGCCTGGTGCATGGCGAGGCCGACGGCCTGCCCGGGCTGATCGTGGACCGCTATGGCGACACGCTGGTGGCGCAGTTCCTGTCGGCCGGCGTCGAACGCTGGAAGGCGGTGCTGGCCGACGCGCTGCTGACCGCCACCGGCCTGACGAAGCTGTATGAACGCTCGGACGCCAGCGGCCGTGAACGCGAGGGCCTGCCGCCCGTCACCGGCTGGCTGCGCGGCGAGGGCCCGACCGAGATCACCATCCAGGAGCACGGCTGGCGCCTGAGCCTGGACGTGGCCACCGGCCACAAGACCGGCTTCTACCTCGACCAGCGCGACAGCCGCCGCCGCTTCTCGGAGCTGGCGCGGCACCGCCGCTTCGCCCGCGTGCTCAACTGCTATTGCTACACGGGCGGCTTCACCGTCGCTGCGGCGCATGGGCTGGCTGCGGCCGGCGCGCTGGAGGGCGCCGAGCTGGTGTCGGTCGACTCCTCGCAGCCGGCGCTGGACCGGGCGCGGGCGCACCTCGCGCTGAACGGCTTCGAGGCGGCCAAGGCCCAGTTCCTCGATGCCGACGTCAACCAGACCCTGCGCCGCTTCATCGAGGAGGGCCGGCAGTTCGACGCCATCGTGCTCGACCCGCCCAAGTTCGCACCCACCGTCGCGCATGCCGAGCGCGCCGCCCGCGCCTACAAGGACATCAACCGGCTGGCCCTCAAGCTGCTGCCGCCGGGCGGCGTGCTGCTGACCTTCTCGTGCTCGGGCGGCATCGGCGCCGACCTGTTCCACAAGATCGTGGCCTCGGCCGGCATCGACGCGGGGGTGGACGGCTACATCGCCGAACGCCTGGGCGCGGCGCCCGACCATCCCATGACCATCGAGTTCCCGGAGGGCGAGTACCTCAAGGGCCTGGTGGTGGTGCGCAAGTAGCCGCACCCGCAAAGAGCGGCGACCGGCCGAGTTTTTGCGGCCGGCCTAAACTTTCGCCCCTTCCCCGTTTCCACCGTCGTCCCGACACTCCCGGAGCGTTTCCATGGCCCTCATTCCCGCCACCATCCTCACCGGCTTCCTCGGCTCCGGCAAGACCACCCTGCTCAAGCGCGTGCTCACCGAGTCGCACGGCCACAAGATCGCCGTCATCGAGAACGAGTTCGGCGAGGAGAACATCGACTCCGACATCCTGGTCACCGAGTCCAAGGAGCAGATCGTGCAGATGAGCAACGGCTGCGTCTGCTGCACCATCCGCGAGGACCTGCGGGAGGCGCTGCAGCTGCTGGCCGCCAAGCGCCGCAAGGGCCTGCTCGATTTCGACCGCGTGATCATCGAGACCACCGGCCTGGCCGACCCCGGCCCCGTGGCCCAGACCTTCTTCATGGACGACGAGATCGCCGAGAGCTACCTGCTCGACTCCATCGTCACCCTGGTCGATGCCAAGCACGCCGCGCAGCAGCTCAACGACCGCCAGGAAGCACGCCGCCAGGTGGGCTTCGCCGACCAGATCTTCCTGTCCAAGACCGACCTGGTGAGCGCCGAGGACGCCGACGCGCTGATCCACCGCCTCAAGCACATGAACCCGCGCGCGCCCATCGAAAAGGCGCATTTCGGCGAGGTGGCCATCGCCAAGGTGCTCGATCTGCGCGGCTTCAACCTCAACGCCAAGCTCGACATCGACCCCGACTTCCTGAAGGCGGACGACCACGACCACGCGCACGACCATCACGACCATGACCACGAACATGGCGAGCACTGCGACCATCCCTCGCACCAGCACGACCATGGCCACGGCCATCACCACCACGTGGACGACGACGTCAAGAGCTTCGTCTACCGCGCCACGCGGCCCTTCGACCCGGCGCGGCTGGAGGACTTCCTGGGCGCCATCGTCAACATCTACGGCCCGCGCATGCTGCGCTACAAGGGCGTGCTCGACATGAATGGCACCCAACGCAAGGTGATCTTCCAGGGCGTGCACCAGCTCATGGGCAGCGACCTCGGCCCCGAATGGGGCGAGGGCGAGACGCGCGAGAGTCGGATGGTGTTCATCGGCATCGATCTGCCCCGCGACATCCTGGAGCAGGGCCTGGATCAATGCCTGGTGTAGGACGTTCGCGCTAGGCCGATCGCCGTCACCTTTTTACAGGGTGCTTTCTCTATACAATCGCGCGCCTGTTGCGGTCCGCCACCCTCGGCGCTGCCCGTCAGGCAGGGAAGACCGCAGCCAGTGAAGGAGCCCGCCACGTGAAGAAAACCGCCCCGGCCAGCGCCGGCCTCGATGCCAAGACGCCGGTCGCCGTCGATGCAGTGCCGTCCCCCGATGCGCTGCCTCCGCGGGCGCGTCCTTCGGCCCGGTTGTCGCAATTGACCGTTCCGTCCATGCCTCAGGCGGTGGCCTCCACCGCACCCAAGGCCAGTTTCTCAACGACCATGTCCACGGCCCTCGTTCCCCCGCCCCTCCTGTCCGTCAAGAAGGACCCCAAGCTCGCGAACAACTGGAAGACCAAGCCGGTCGAGGAGCTGACCGATGCCGAAGTCATCGCGATGCCCGACAGCGAGTACATGAACGACACGCAGCTGGCCTTCTTCAAGCTCAAGCTGCAGCAGCTCAAGCAGGGCATCCTCGACAACGCCGGCGAGACGACCGAGCACCTGCGCGAGGACACCGTGGTCGTGCCCGATCCGGCCGACCGCGCCACGATCGAGGAAGAGCACGCCCTGGAGCTGCGCACCCGCGACCGCGAGCGCAAGCTGCTCAAGAAGATCGAGCAGTCCATCGCCCGCATCGACGCTGGCGACTACGGCTACTGCGACGAGACCGGCGAGCCCATCGGCGTCGGCCGCCTGCTGGCCCGCCCGACGGCCACGCTCTCGCTCGAGGCGCAGCAGCGCCGCGAGCTCAAGCAGAAGATGTTCGGCGACTGAGTTCGCACGGCGGCCGGGCCGGGTCCGGCCTGCGCAGCCCGCAACGCCAGCCTTCACCCACTTTCTCGCAGCACGGGGCATGTCCAAGGACGACGCGGGAGGCCTGTTCTCCAAGGTCGCCAAGTTCGTGCGCAACCCGCTCAAGGACTGGTCCGAGCTCGAAGGCACGCCCGGCGCGGGTGCCTCCGATTTCGGCTACAGCCGGGAGGCGCTCAAGGAGCTCATGGAGCGTCGGCAGCGCAACGACTTCGTGCGCCGGCGCGAGTTCGACATGCTGCGCAAGCTGCGTCAGCGCGGCGGCACCGAAGATCCCGGCAACATCTCCTCGTCGCTGCCCTCCAGCGACCGCATGACCGACCGGCGTGCGCTCACGCTGCGCAAGATCGACGAGATCGAGGCGCAGATGTCCCAGCAGTGGTGGACCTCCGAATCCGCCGCCACCGTCCCCGATGGCGCAGACATGGCGCCGGCCGGCGCCCCTGCGGTGGATGCCTCTTTGGCCGAGCACCACGCGCGCGCCTATGCCGATACCGCGCCGGTCGTGCCGACCGACCTGCAGCCGCCGCGTGAGGCCATGGCGCCGGCGGCGCCCGAAGTGCTGCTGCCTTCCTTCTCCACGCACCGGCCGGCGTACACCGCGGCGCCGCGCCTGGCCTTCGACACGCCCCTCGAAGAAGCGGCCGTCCGCTTCGCCCAGGGCGATGACCCCGGTGCCGAAAGCGCGCTGCGGCAGGCCCTGGTGCCCGGCAGCGCCTTTGCCGACCAACTCCAGACCTGGCGCGCCCTGCTCGACTTCTACCGCGCCACGGGTGACGCGGAGCGCTTTGCCGAGGCGGCCGCCCCCTATGCGGAGCGCTTCGGCCTGCCGGCACCGGCCTGGGTGTCGCTGCGGACGCTGGCGCGGGATGCGCGCACGGGCGAGGTGGCGCAACGCCTGGATGCACGCACGGAGACCGACTGGCAGGCGCCCGCCCGGTTGGACCGGCCGGCCCTGCTGGCGCTCACGCAGGCCCTGTCGCGGGCGAAGGGCAGCGTCTGGCGCCTGGACTGGCGCGGCCTCGGCCAGATCGAGGCAGATGCCGTGCAGCCGCTCACGACGCTGGTCACGCACTGGGCGCTCTCGCCGGTGCAGATGGGTTTCCTGGGCACCGATGAGCTGCTGGCGGTGCTGGCCGCCGCCACCCCGCTGGGTGAGCGCGGCGTCGACGCGGGCTGGTGGAGCCTGCACCTGGCCGTCCTTCGCCTGCTCAATCGCCTGGACGACTTCGAGCTGGTGGCCCTCAACTACTGCATCACCTACGAGATCACGCCGCCCTCGTGGCAGGCGCCGCGCGGCACCGTGGCGGAGATGGGCGACGCGGGACTGTCCAGCACCCGTGCCGCGCTGGATCCGGCGGCGGCGCGGGGCGCCTTCCTGGCCGGCGAGCTCGCGGGGGCCGACAGCCTGCCCTGGTCCAGGATCGAGGAGGCGCTCGACCGGGCCGGTGCTGGCCCCGAGATCGACTGCGCCGCGCTGGTACGCATGGATCTGGCGGCCGCCGAGGCCCTGCGTGCCCGGCTGGGTGCCCGGCCGGGCCTGCGGCTGCTGGCGGTGCATGGGGTGCTGGCCGAGTTCCTGCGGCTCACCGGGGTGGATCGCTGCGCCGTGGTCGTGCCCCGCGCGGGCTGACGGTCTGGGCCTGGACGCGGCGGCCAGGGCTGCGCCGGCAGAAAAAATCCCGCGCTGCCCTTGTGCAGCCCCGGAACGCCCCCAGGTGGCTGCGATGGAACAATTTCATGGAACCACCATCGTCAGCGTGCGCCGCAGCACGCCGCAGGGCGAGCAGGTCGCCATCGGCGGCGACGGCCAGGTGACGCTGGGCAACATCGTGTTCAAAGGGTCGGCGCGCAAGGTGCGGCGGCTCTACCAGGGCAAGGTGCTCGCCGGGTTCGCGGGCGCCACGGCCGATGCTTTCACACTCTTCGAGCGTTTCGAGGCCAAGCTGGAGAAGCACCAGGGCCAGCTCTCCCGCGCCGCCATCGAGCTGACCAAGGACTGGCGCACCGACCGCGTGCTGCGGCGCCTGGAGGCGATGCTGGCGGTGGCCGACCGCACCACCTCGCTCATCATCACCGGCAACGGCGACGTGCTGGAGCCCGAGCAGGGCATCGTGGCCATCGGCTCCGGCGGTGCCTATGCCCACTCGGCTGCCAAGGCACTGGTCGAGAACACGGATCTGTCCGCCGAAGAGGTGGTGCGCAAGTCGCTGGAGATCGCCGGCCAGCTGTGCATCTACACCAACATGCACCACACGATAGAAAAACTTTGACCACCCCCAGGCTGCGCGCTTCGCGCTCCGCCAACCCCCTGCGAGGGGGCGCCGCCGGCGGCCTGGCGAAGCCAGCTCCGCGGCGGCCGCTGTCGTGGCCTGCTCCGCGGCCGTCTGACCGCGCCAAGGCGCATCTTCTTCCGTGCCGTGTGCGGCGCGTGCTTCATTGAATGGATAGGAACCCGATGTCCGCCATGACCCCCCAGGAAATCGTGTCCGAGCTGGACAACCACATCGTCGGCCAGAAGGAGGCCAAGCGGGCCGTGGCGATCGCGCTGCGCAACCGCTGGCGTCGCCAGCAGGTCGACGAGAAGCTGCGGCCCGAGATCACGCCCAAGAACATCCTCATGATCGGCCCCACCGGCGTGGGCAAGACCGAGATCGCCCGCCGGCTGGCCCGGCTGGCGGACGCGCCCTTCATCAAGGTCGAGGCCACCAAGTTCACCGAGGTGGGCTACGTGGGCAAGGACGTGGATTCGATCATCCGCGACCTGGCCGAGGTCTCGGTCAAGCGCACGCGCGAGGCCGAGGTGGCCAAGGTGCGGGTGCGCGCCGAGGACGCGGCCGAGGAGCGCATCCTCGACGCCCTGCTGCCCGCCGCCCGCGATGCCGAAGGCCGCGCGGTGGCGAGTGACAGCGGAAACGCCACCCGCCAGGCCTTCCGCAAGAAGCTGCGCGAGAAGGAGCTGGACGACAAGGAGATCGAGATCGAGGTGGCCGAGGCGCGGCCCGCGATGGAAATCATGGGCCCCGCCGGCATGGAGGAGATGGCGGAGCAGCTGCGCGGCATGTTCAGTCAGCTGGGCCAGGGCCGTCGCAAGACGCGCAAGCTCAAGATCGCCGAGGCGCTGCGCCTGCTGACCGAGGAAGAGGCCGGCAAGCTGCTGAACGAGGAGGAGATCCGTGCCCAGGCGCTGGTCAACGCCGAGCAGAATGGCATCGTCTTCATCGACGAGATCGACAAGGTGGCCACCCGCAGCGAGGCGCAGGGTGCCGACGTCTCCCGCCAGGGCGTGCAGCGCGACCTGCTGCCGCTGGTGGAAGGCACCGCCGTCACCACCAAGTACGGCGTGGTGCGCACCGACCATATCCTGTTCATCGCCAGCGGCGCCTTCCACCTGGCCAAGCCCAGCGATCTGATCCCGGAGCTGCAGGGCCGTCTGCCGATCCGCGTCGAGCTGCAGTCGCTGTCGGTGGCGGATTTCGAAAGCATCCTCACGCAGACTCGCGCCTCCCTCGTCAAGCAGTACGAGGCGCTGCTGGCCACCGAGGGCGTGACGCTCGCCTTCACGCCCGACGGCATCACCCGGCTGGCGACCATCGCCTTCGAGGTGAACGAGCGCACCGAGAACATCGGCGCTCGGCGCCTGTCGACCGTGATGGAGCGGCTGCTGGACGAGGTGAGCTTCGACGCGGCCAAGCTCTCGGGCCAGACGGTGAGCATCGATGCCGCCTATGTGGATGCGCGGCTGGACATGCTCAGCAAAGACGAGGACCTGTCGCGTTTCATTCTCTGAGCGCGCGAAAGACTCTTGACAGTTCGACGGCCCGGGGTGGCAACGCCCCGGGCCGTTGCCTTTTGATGCAGGCCTGGGCCTACACCAGCTAACGCGGAACTTCCACTGTGATAGCTAAGTGCTTCATCAGCAAAGAGAAATGAGGGCCGAAGCCGCAGGAAAGTTGTGCTCTAAGTCCTTGATTCCATTACAAAAAATACCTCGTAACAGTCGATTGGCGGCAGGTGTTTCCTGCTACAGTGCAAAAAAGTGCAGGAAAGTGGGAAAACGTGGGTTAGGTCCCGTCCTACTCGGCAGTTCGCCGGCCGCTTTTTCGGGAGTTATGGGTTCGTGTTTCAGGGCACGTCATCGCTGAATCTGGATGCCAAGGGGCGGCTGTCGATGCCTGCCCGGTATCTGGACGCCCTGCGCACGGAGGCCGGTGGCCAGATCACCGTGACCCGCAATCCCGACGGTGGCCTGAACCTGTACCCTCGCCCGGTGTGGGAAGAGGCGCGCGCCAGCCTGGCGGCGCTGCCGTCCTCCGAGCAATGGCTCAAGCGCTTCTACCTGGGCAGCGCCTCCGACGTGGAACTCGACGGCACCGGCCGTGTGCTGATCTCGCCCGAGCTGCGTGAGCTCGCGGGCATCACCCGCGACGTGCTGCTGCTCGGCGTGGGCCACCGCTTCGAGCTGTGGGACAAGGCGGCCTATCAGGCCAAGGAAGCCGCGGAGATGATGGAGAACATCCGCAACTCCGAGGCGGCCCGGATGCTCAAGCTGTGACCCAGATGGCCGCATCCTTCCTCCACACCACCGTGCTGCTCGAAGAGGGCGTGCGCGCCGTGCTCGGCGATGCGCCGGCGCCCGACGGCACCTTCGTCGACGCCACCTTCGGTCGCGGCGGTCATTCGCGGCTGCTGCTGGAGCGGCTGGCGCCGGGCGCCCGCCTCGTGGCCTTCGACAAGGATCCAGAGGCGGTGGCGCAGGCCGGCACCATCGCCGACCCGCGCTTTTCCATCCGGCACCAGGGCTTCGCCCACCTGGGGGAGCTGCCACCCGGCAGTGTGGCCGGGGTCCTGATGGACCTCGGCGTCAGCTCCCCCCAGATCGACAACCCCGCCCGGGGTTTTTCTTTTCGTTTGGACGGCCCGCTCGACATGCGCATGGATCCCACGCGCGGCCAGAGCGTGGCCGACTGGCTGGCCACAGCCGAACCACAGCAGATTGCAGAGGTGATCCGTGACTATGGCGAAGAACGGTTTGCTGTTCAGATTGCAAAGGCGATTGCTGCTCGCCGACAAGAACGGGGCGCAATTTCAACCACCGCCGAGCTGGCCGAGCTCGTGGCTGGCGCGGTCAAAACCCGCGAGCCGGGCCAGAACCCTGCAACGCGCACATTTCAGGCTCTTCGGATTTTCATCAACGCCGAGCTTGAAGAGCTGCAACAGGCGCTGAGCGCCAGCCTGTCGGTGCTGGCGCCCGGCGGCCGGCTGGCGGTGATCAGCTTCCATTCGCTGGAAGACCGCATCGTCAAGCAGTTCATCGCCGAGCATTCCAAGGAGGTCTACGACCGCCGGGCGCCCTTCGCCGCGCCCAAGCCCATGAAGCTGCGTGCGCTCGAGCGCATCAAGCCCTCGGCCGAGGAAGTGGCGGCCAATCCGCGTGCGCGCAGCGCCATCCTGCGCGTGGCCGAGCGCACGGAGGTGCTTGGCGACGTGCCGGGCCGCCCCAAGCAAGCCAGCGCCCCCTCGGGCGGCAGCGAGGACGCGCAGCGCCGAGCATGGGGGCAACGTTCGTGATCACGCGCCTCAACCTGCTCCTGCTGCTGGCCGTGATCGGCACGGCGCTGCTGCTGGTGCACACCCAGTACCAGTCGCGCCAGCTCTATGGTCAGTACTACCGCGCGCAGGCCGAGGCCCGCACGCTCGAGACCGAATACGAGCGCCTGCAGGTCGAGCGCCGTGCTCAGGCCACGCCGCTGCGCATCGAGACGCTGGTCAAGGACAAGCTCAAGATGCGCACCACCACGCCCGCCATCACGCTGTACGTGCGGGCGGACGGAACGGTGATTCCCGCCGTGCCGCCGGCGCCCCCCGTCGTGCCCGCCGGCACCCCGGCCGCCGCACCCAGGAGCACGCGATGAGCCGCGGCCCTTCCGTCCGCTACACGACCAGCCCGCTGCTGGCCAGCAAGACGCCGGTCTGGCGCAGCAAGTTCATCGTGGCCGCCATCGCGCTCGGCTTCGTGGTGCTGGCCGGCCGCGCCGCCTATGTGCAGGTGATCGGGCAGGACTTCTTCCAGCGGCAGGGCGAGGTGCGCTTCACCCGCACCATCGAGCTGCCCGCCAGCCGCGGCCGCATCCTGGACCGCAACGGCCTGATCCTGGCCTCCAGCGTGATCGCCCCCAGCGTGTGGGCGATTCCCGAGGACATCGATCGCAACGATCCCGAGACCCGGACCAAGCTGCGCCGCGTCGCCCAACTGCTCGGCATGAAGCCGCAGGACCTCGACCAGAAACTGGCCGACGAGGACAAGAGCTTCGTCTGGATCCAGCGCCAGGTCGACGAGCCCATCGCCAAGGAGATCGCGGCGCTGGGCGTCAAGGGCCTCTACCAGACGCGCGAATACAAGCGTCAGTACCCCGAGGGCGAATCCGCCGCGCACGTGGTGGGCTTCACCAACGTCGAGGACCACGGCCAGGAAGGCATCGAGCTGGCCTTCGACAAGGACCTGGGCGGCAAGCCCGGTTCGCAGCGGGTGATCAAGGACCGCCTGGGCCGTGTGGTCGAGGGCGTGGGCGAGCGCGTGCCGCCGCTGGACGGCAAGGACATCCAGCTGTCCATCGACTCCAAGGTGCAGTTCTTCGCCTACCAGAAGCTGCGCGACGCCGTGACCAAGCACCGGGCCAAGGCCGGCAGCGTGGTGGTGCTCGACGCGGTGACCGGCGAGGTGCTCGCGCTGGCCAACTACCCGAGCTACGTGCCCGACAAGCGTCGCAACCTCACCGGCGAGCAGCTGCGCAACCGCGCCATCACCGACACCTTCGAGCCCGGCTCGACCATGAAGCCGATCACCGTGGCCATGGCGCTGGAGGCCGGGCGCGTCAAGCCCAGCACCATCATCGACACCACGCCCGGGCGCTACCAGATCGGCGGCTTCACCATCAGCGACACCCACAACTACGGCGTGCTGACGGTGGAGGGCGTGATCCAGAAGTCCAGCAACGTCGGCGCCCTGAAGATCGCCCAGAAGATGAGCCCCAGCGAGATGTGGGAGACCTACACCGCGCTGGGCTACGGCCAGAAGCCGCAGATCACCTTCCCCGGCGCGGCGCCTGGCCGCCTGCGCCCCTGGAAGACCTGGAAGCCCGTCGAGCAGGCCACCATGGCTTACGGCTACGGCCTGTCGGCCTCGCTGCTGCAGATGTGCCATTCGTACACCGCCTTCTCGCACGACGGCAAGGTGCTGCCGCTGACCATGCTCAAGAGCAACGAGGAGCCGCCGGGCGTGCGCGTGTTCTCGCCCTCCACCGCGGCGTCTATCCGCAAGATGCTGCAGATGGCCGCCGGCCCCGGCGGCACCGGCCAGCTGGCGCAGACCGTGGGCTACTCGGTGGGCGGCAAGTCGGGCACCGCGCGCAAGCAGGTCGGCAAGGGCTACGCGGCGGGCAAGTACCGCGGCTGGTTCACCGGCATGGCGCCCATCGACAAGCCGCGCATCATCGTGGGCGTCATGATCGACGAGCCGAGCGACGGCAACTTTTACGGCGGCACCGTGGCCGGCCCGGTGTTCAGCGAAGTGGTGCAGCAGACGCTGCGCATGATGAACGTCGCGCCCGACCTGGCCGTCAAGCCGCTGGTGCTCACCCAGGGCGTGGACGAGAGCTTCTGATGGCGCTGCACCGTCTCCACTCCCCCGACGAGGCCGCCGCCTGGCTGTCCGCGCGCGTTCGCGGACAGCTGCAGGTGGACAGCCGCGCCGTGGGCGAGGGCGACGGCTTCATCGCCTGGCCGGGCGCCGCCACCGACGGACGGCGCTTCGTGCGTGCGGCGCTGGCGCAAGGTGCCGCCGCCTGCCTGGTCGAGGCCAAGGGCAGCGAGGCCTACGACTTCGCCGACGAGCCGGCGGTGGCGGCCTACGAGGGGCTCAAGGCCGCGACCGGTCCCATCGCCGCGGCCTGGTGCGGCCGGCCGGCCGACGTGATGACGCTGCTGGCCGTGACAGGCACCAACGGCAAGACATCGACGGCCTGGTGGCTGGCCCAGGCCCTGGCAGGCAGCGCCTTCGGCCCTTGCGCCGTCGCCGGCACGCTGGGCATCGGCGTGCCTCCGGCCGTCGACTACAACGGCCTCACCACCCCCGACCCGGTGACGCTGCACCGCGCGCTGCGCGACCTGCTCGGCCAGGGCGTGAAGGCCTGTGCCATGGAGGCCTCCTCCATCGGCATCGCCGAGCGTCGGCTGGACGGCCTGCACTTCGACGTGGCCGTCTTCACCAACTTCACCCAGGACCACCTGGACTACCACGGCGACATGGCGGCCTACTGGGCCGCCAAGGCCGAGCTGTTCCGCTGGCCGGGCCTGCGTGCGGCCGTGGTCAACATCGATGACCCGCGGGGCGCCCGCCTCGCGGGCGAACTGCTGGACACCGCGCTGGTCGAGCTGTGGACCTGCTCGGCCGCAGGCGCGCCCGCGCGGCTGTCGGCCATCGAGGCCGGCCACGGTCCGCAGGGCCTGCGCTTCCAGGTGGTGGAGCAGGGCGGCGCCCAGGCCATGGTCTCGACCACGTTGGTGGGCGAGTACAACGTCGCCAACCTGCTTGGCGTGATCGGCACGCTGCGCGCGCTCGGCCTGCCGCTGGGCGACGCGGCCGCCGCCTGCGCGCGCCTCGGCAGCGTGCCCGGCCGCATGGACGTGGTCGCAGCGGACGCCGGCCTGCCGCTGGTGGTGGTCGACTATGCCCACACGCCCGATGCACTGCAGAAGGCGCTGGCCGCGCTGCGCCCCTTCGCCGAGTCGCGCGGCGGCCGGCTGTGGTGCGTGTTCGGCTGCGGCGGCGACCGCGATCCCGGCAAGCGCCCGCTGATGGGTGCCATCGCCGAGCGGGGTGCCGACCGCGTCGTCGTCACCAGCGACAACCCGCGCAGCGAATCGCCGCAGGCCATCGTCGACCAGATCGTGGCGGGCCTGGCGGTGCCGCAGGCCGCGCGGGTGGTGATCGACCGTGCCGCAGCGATTGCCGAGGCCCTGGATGAAGCCGCCGCTCAGGACGTGGTCCTGCTGGCCGGCAAGGGCCACGAGGATTATCAGGAAGTCGCCGGCCGGCGATTTCCCTTTTCCGACCGCGCCCAGGCGCAGGCGGCGCTTGGCGCCAGGAGCCGGTCGGCATGAACGCTTCGATGGAATCTCTGTTCACGCTGTCCGAGGCCGCCGGCTGGGTGCCGGGTGCGCGCGTGGTGGGTGAGGGCAGCCGCGCGGTGACGCGGGTGCACACCGACTCGCGCACGCTGGCCGCGGGCGACCTCTTCGTCGCGCTGCGCGGCGAGCGCTTCGACGCGCACGACTTCCTGCCGCAGGTGCAGGCCCAGGGCGGCATCGCCGCCGTGGCCGAGCCGGGCCGGCTGGCACCGCTGGGCCTCCAGGGCCTGGAAGTGCCCGACACCCTGGCCGCGCTGGGCGCCATCGCCGCCGGCTGGCGCGCCCGCTTCACGCTGCCGCTGGTGGCGGTGACGGGCAGCAACGGCAAGACCACGGTCACGCAGATGGTCGCGTCCATCCTGCGCGCCGCCGAGCCGCAGGCCAGCCTGGCGACGCAGGGCAACTTCAACAACGAGATCGGCCTGCCGCTGACGCTGATGCGCCTGCGGCCCGCTCATCGCCTGGCCGTGGTCGAGCTGGGCATGAACCATCCGGGCGAGATCGCGCGGCTGGCCGCCATCGCGCGGCCGACGGTGGCGCTGGTCAACAACGCGCAGCGCGAGCACCAGGAATTCATGGCGACGGTCGAGGCGGTGGCGCGCGAGAACGGCAGCGTGCTGCAGGCGCTGTCGGCCGGCGGCACGGCCGTTTTTCCGCACGGCGACGATTACACGGCACTCTGGCGTGGCCTGGTGCCGGCAGGTGCCGGCTGCCTGCTGTTCGGCGAATCGCCCGAGGCCGACGTGTCGCTGGCCGAGGCCGACTGGGATGGTGAGGCCTGGCGCTTCGTGGCCCGCACGCCCGCTGGCACCGTGCAGGCGCGTCTGGCCATTCCCGGCCGCCACAACCTGCGCAACGCGCTCGCGGCCACGGCCTGCGCGTTGGCCGCTGGCGTGACGCCCGAGGCCATCGGCGCCGGCCTGTCGGCCTTCGAGCCCGTCGGCGGCCGTTCGCGGGCGCAACTGCTGCAGCGCACCGATGGCCGCCGCCTCACGCTGGTGGACGACAGCTACAACGCCAACCCCGATTCCGTGCGTGCCGCCATCGACGTGCTGGCCGAGCTGCCCGGGCCGCGCCTG
The DNA here is from genome assembly GCF_056314265.1 of Pseudacidovorax sp. DMC4. Taxonomy (NCBI): domain Bacteria; kingdom Pseudomonadati; phylum Pseudomonadota; class Betaproteobacteria; order Burkholderiales; family Comamonadaceae; genus Pseudacidovorax; species Pseudacidovorax sp. DMC4. The sequence goes on from NZ_JBQUYR010000012.1 coordinate 106,842, forward strand.
CTGGTGCTGGGCGACATGGGCGAGGTCGGCGACCAGGGGCCGCGTTTCCATGCCGAAGTCGGCGACTGGGCGCGCCAGCGCGGCATCGACGCGCTGTTCGCCCTGGGCGAGGCCAGCCGCCATGCCGTGACGGCGTTCGGCGCGGCCGGCCGCCATTTCGAGGCCGTCGAGGCCCTCAACGCCGCGGCGCTGGACCAGGCCGGTGCCGCATCGAGCGTGCTCGTCAAGGGTTCGCGGTTCATGAAGATGGAGCGCGTGGTGCAGGCCCTGGTGGCCAGCGCCGCCGGCTCGAACAACAACAAGGAGCCGGTCATGCCGCATGACACGGACGCCCGCCCATGCTGATGAGCCTGGCCCAATGGCTGCAGACGCTGTCGCCCGAACTCGGCTTTCTGCGCGTCTTCCAGTACCTGACATTTCGGGCGCTGATGGCTGCCCTCACCGCGCTGGTGGTGGGCCTGGCCGCCGGCCCGGCGGTGATCCGCCGGCTGAGCGCCCTCAAGATCGGCCAGCCGGTGCGCGGCTATGCCATGGAAACGCACCTGGCCAAGAGCGGGACGCCCACCATGGGCGGCGTGCTGGTGCTGTTCGCCATCGCCATCGCGACGCTGCTGTGGTTCGACCTGTCCAACCGCTTCGTCTGGATCGTGCTGTGGGTGACGCTGGGCTTCGGCGCCATCGGCTGGGTGGACGACTGGCGCAAGGTGGTCAACAAGGACCCGGAGGGCATGCGATCGCGCGAGAAGTACATGTGGCAGTCGCTCATCGGCCTGGTGGCGGCCTTCTACCTGCTGTTCTCCATCTCCGAGAGTTCCAACTGGCGCGTGCTGGAGCTGTTCGGCAACTGGGTGCGCTCCGGCTTCGCGATGGACTTCCCCACCAAGACCAACCTGCTGGTGCCCTTCTTCAAGGAGATCAGCTATCCACTGGGCGGCATCGGCTTCGTCATCCTCACCTACCTGGTGATCGTCGGGGCGAGCAATGCCGTGAACCTCACCGACGGCCTGGACGGCCTGGCCATCATGCCGGTGGTGATGGTGGGCTCGGCCCTGGGCGTGTTCGCCTACGTCACGGGCAATGCGATGTACTCGCGCTACCTGCTGTTCCCCTCCATTCCCGGCGCGGGCGAACTGCTGGTGTTCTGCTCGGCCATGGCGGGCGCGGGCTTGGCCTTCCTGTGGTTCAACACCCATCCGGCGCAGGTCTTCATGGGTGACGTGGGCGCGCTGGCGCTGGGCGGTGCCCTGGGCACCGTGGCCGTGATCGTGCGGCAGGAGATCGTGTTCTTCATCATGGGCGGCATCTTCGTGGTCGAGGCGATCTCGGTCATGGCCCAGGTGAGCTGGTTCAAGTACACCAAGCGCAAGTACGGCGAAGGCCGTCGCGTGCTCAAGATGGCGCCGCTGCACCATCACTTCGAGAAGTCCGGCTGGCGCGAGACGCAGGTCGTGGTCCGCTTCTGGATCATCACCATGCTGCTGTGCCTGGTGGGCCTGTCCACGCTCAAGCTGCGTTGAGGCCGGGACGACCATGAAGCATCTCGCCGACCTGCATGTGCTGATCCTGGGCCTGGGCGCCTCGGGCCTGGCCATGGCGCGCTGGTGCGCCCGCCATGGTGCGCATGTCACGGTGGCCGACACGCGCGAGGCGCCGCCGCAACTGGCCACGCTGGCCGCCGAGCTGCCGCAGGTGCGCTTCGTCGGTGGGCCGCTCACGGCCGCGCTGGTCGAGGGGCAGCCGGTGCGCGCCGTCTACCGCTCGCCGGGCCTGGCGCCTGCCACCATTGCGCCCGTGATCGACGCGGCGCGCGCCATCGGACTGCCGGTGGGCGGCGAGCTGGACCTGTTCGCGCAGGCGCTGGCCGACCTGCGGCTGCCACCGGAGGCAGCGCCCGGCGAAGACGCCATCGTGGAAGATGCCGCGCCCGATGTGCCCGGCGATGCCGAGGCATCCGCTGCCGTGCCCGCGTCCTCCACCGACGCGGCAGAGGCCGTCGCGGACGTCGCCGCTGAGCCCCTCGGCGACGGCGAAGCCGCGGTCTTGCCCTCGGCAGTGGCGTCCGACGATGCCGCCGCGGAGGAGGAGCCGACCGACGAGGCGCCCGCCCCCCTGCCCATCGCCCCGCCCCCCGCGCCCGAGCCCGGCTACCGCCCCGCCGTGCTGGCCATCACCGGCACCAACGGCAAGACCACGGTGACCTCGCTCACCGGCCAGCTGGTCGAGCGCGCCGGCAAGACCGTGGCCGTGGCCGGCAACATCGGCCCCTCGCTGCTGGATACGCTGTCCGAACGCATGGATGCCGACGCCCTGCCGCAGGTGTGGGTGCTGGAGCTTTCCAGCTTCCAGCTCGATGGCGTGCAGGGCTTCGAGCCCACTGCCGCCGCGGTGCTCAACGTCACCCAGGACCACCTGGACTGGCATGGCGGCATGGAGGCGTATGCCGCCGCCAAGGCGCGCATCTTCGGCCAGACCGGCCTCATGGTGCTCAACCGCGACGACGTCCGTGTGATGGGCATGCTGCCGGCGCCAGTCAAGGTCCGGCTGCAGCGGCCGCAGCTGCGCGCCCATGTGACCTTCGGCGCCGACCTGCCGCAGCGTCCGGGCGACTACGGCATCGAGCGCGTCAACGGCCTGGCCTGGCTGGTGCGCGCGCACGAGGCCGACGAGACCCTCAAGCGGCGCCGCGGCGCCGCGGCGCAGGAAGAGATCCACCTGCAGCGCCTGATGCCCGCCGATGCGCTGCGCATCCGTGGCCAGCACAACGCGCTGAACGCCCTGGCCGCCCTGGCGCTGGCCAGCGCCGCCGGCTGCGCGCTGGCGCCCATGCTCTACGGCCTGCGCGAATACCGTGGCGAGCCGCACCGCGTGGAGCCCATCGCCATCGTGGACGAGGTCGAATACTTCGACGACAGCAAGGGCACCAACGTCGGTGCCACTGCCGCTGCACTGTCGGGCCTGGGCCTGGAGCGCAAGCTGGTCGTCATCCTGGGCGGCGACGGCAAGGGCCAGGACTTCTCGCCGCTGGCGCCGCTGGTGCGCCAGTACGTGCGCGCCGTGGTGCTGATCGGCCGCGACGGCCCGGCCGTCGGCGAGGCCCTGGCCGAGACCGGCGTGCCGCTGCTCGCCGCCGCCACGCTGCCCGAGGCCGTCGGCCTCTGCGCCGACCAGGCCCAGCCCGGCGACGCTGTGCTGCTGTCGCCCGCCTGCGCCAGCCTGGACATGTTCCGCGACTATGCGCACCGGGCGGACGTGTTCCGCGAGGCGGTCGAGGCGCTGGCCGACGAGGAGTCCTACGAATGAGCGCCGCCCGGCCGTTCCGCAGGCGCTCGCATCCGCAGTGCGCAGCACGGAGGATTCCAGAATGAGCGCCCGCCTGCCCGCCGCCACGCCCAACGAGGGCGGCAGCCGCTTCTTCGGCTGGTTCCGCCGTGCCGCCAAGAGCGGCATGGATGCCCTGCCCATGCACCTGCCGGTGCGCCTGGGTGGCGCCGACATCGCCCAGACCCGCGCCGCGCCGGTGCGTGTGGCCGGCTTCGACCAGCCGCTGGTGTGGGTCACCATCGCGCTGCTGATGTGGGGCCTGGTGATGGTGTTCTCGGCCTCCATCGCCATGGGCGACAACCCGCGCTTCAACCGCGTCGGCGGCTACAGCGAGTCCTATCACCTGATCCGCCACGCCATCTCGCTGGTGTTCGCCTTTGTCGCTGGCCTGATCGCCTTCCAGGTGCCCATGCGTACCTGGGAGCGCACGGCGCCGTGGCTCTTCGTGGTGGCACTGCTGCTGCTGGTGGTGGTGCTGATCCCGCACGTCGGCATCAACGTCAACGGCGCGCGCCGCTGGCTCCCGCTGGGCTTCATGCGCTTCCAGCCCTCCGAGCTGGCCAAGCTGGCCATGGTCTTCTATGCGGCCAGCTACATGGTGCGCAAGATGGAGATCAAGGAGCGCTTCTTCCGCGCCGTGCTGCCCATGGGCGTGGCCGTCGTGGTGGTGGGCATGCTGCTGCTGGCCGAACCCGACATGGGCGCCTTCATGGTGATCGCCATCATCGCCATGGGCATCCTGTTCCTGGGTGGCGTGAACGCGCGCATGTTCTTCCTGATCGCCATGCTGGTGGTCGTGGCCTTTGCCACCATGGTGGCGGCCAGCCCGTGGCGGCGCGAGCGCATCTTTGCCTACCTCGACCCGTTCAGCGAGGAGCATGCGCTGGGCAAGGGCTACCAGCTCTCGCATTCGCTGATCGCCATCGGCCGCGGCGAGATCTTCGGCGTCGGCCTGGGTGGCAGCGTCGAGAAGCTGCACTGGCTGCCTGAGGCGCACACCGACTTCCTGCTGGCCGTGATCGGCGAGGAGCTGGGTCTCGTCGGCGTGCTGGTGGCCATCGCGCTCTTCCTCTGGCTCACGCGCCGCATCATGCACATCGGCCGCCAGGCCATCGCGCTGGACCGCGTCTTCGCCGGCCTGGCCGCGCAGGGCGTGGGCGTGTGGATGGGCTTCCAGACCTTCATCAACATGGGCGTGAACCTGGGTGCGTTGCCCACCAAGGGCCTGACGCTTCCGCTGATGAGCTTCGGCGGCTCGGCCATCCTGATGAACGTGGTGGCGCTGGCGGTGGTGCTGCGCGTCGATTATGAGAACCGGGTTTTGATGCGCGGAGGCCGCGTATGACCGGCGCCCGCACCGCGCTCGTCATGGCCGGCGGCACCGGTGGTCACATCTTCCCGGGCCTGGCCGTGGCGGAAGAGCTGCGCGCCCGCGGCTGGCGGGTGCACTGGCTGGGTGCGCCCGGCAGCATGGAAGAGCGTCTGGTGCCGCCGCGCGGCTTTGCCTTCGAGCCGATCCAGTTCGGTGGCGTGCGCGGCAAGGGCCCCCTCACGCTGGCGCTGCTGCCGGCGCGGCTGCTGCGCGCCTTCTGGCAGAGCTTCCAGGCCGTGGGCCGCGTCCAGCCCGACGTGGTGGTCGGTCTGGGCGGCTACATCAGCTTTCCGGGCGGCATGATGGGCGTGCTGCGTGGCCGTCCGCTGGTGCTGCACGAGCAGAACTCCGTGGCCGGCCTAGTCAACCGCGTCCTGGCGCGCATCGCCGACCGCTGCTTCAGCGCCTTCCCCGACGTGCTGCCGAATGCCGCCTGGGTGGGCAACCCGCTGCGCGAGCCCTTCCTGTCGCAGGCCGCGCCGGCCGAGCGCTTCGCAGGCCGCAGCGGCCCGCTCAAGCTGCTGGTGGTGGGCGGCAGCCTCGGTGCCAAGGCACTGAACACCGTGGTGCCGCAGGCGCTGTCGCGCATCGCGCCGGCCGAGCGGCCCGTCGTGCTGCACCAGAGCGGCGAGAAACAGATCGACGAGCTGCGCGCCAACTACGCCGCCGCCGGCGTCGAGGCCGAGCTGGTGCCCTTCATCGACAACACGGCCGAGGCCTTCGCCGCGGCCGACCTCATCGTGGCGCGTGCCGGCGCCAGCACCGTGACCGAGATCGCCGCGGTCGGAGCCGCCGCGCTCTTCGTTCCCTTTCCCTTCGCGGTCGACGACCACCAGACCACCAACGCCCGCTTCCTGGCGGACGCCGGCGGCGCCTGGCTGGTGCAGCAGACCGATCTGACACCTGAACTCTTGTCCGACCTGATCCAGAAAACGACGCGTGCCGAGCTGCTCGAGCGCGCGCAGCGCGCATACGCGATGCGCAAGACCGATGCCGTGGCCCAGGTGGCCCTGGCCTGCGAGGAGCTGGTCAAGCCATGAAGCACGCGATCCGCCACATCCATTTCGTCGGCCTGGGTGGCTCGGGCATGAGCGGCATCGCCGAGGTGCTGTTCAACCTGGGCTACGGCGTCTCTGGCTCGGACCTGGCCGACAGCGCCACGCTGCGCCGCTTGGGCGGCCTGGGTATCCGCACCTTCGTGGGCCACGACGCCGCCAATATCACCGGTGCCGATGCCGTGGTCACGTCCACCGCTGTGCAGGCCGACAACCCCGAGGTGATAGCCGCCCGCGCGAAGAAGATTCCGGTGGTGCCGCGGGCGCTCATGCTGGCCGAGTTGATGCGCCTGCGCAGCGGCATCGCCATTGCCGGCACCCATGGCAAGACCACCACCACCAGCCTGGCTGCCAGCGTGCTGGCGACGGCGGGGCTGGACCCGACCTTCGTGATCGGCGGACGCCTGAACAGCGCCGGCGCCAATGCACGGCTGGGTCAGGGCGAGTACATCGTGGTCGAGGCCGACGAGTCCGACGCCTCCTTCCTCAACCTGCTGCCCGTGATGGCGGTCGTCACCAACATCGACGCCGACCACATGGACACCTACGGCCACGACTTCGGCCGGCTGCAGAAGGCCTTCGTCGACTTCCTGCACCGCATGCCCTTCTACGGCACGGCCATCCTGTGCGTGGACGACCCGGCCATCCGCCAGATCCTGCCGCAGGTGACCTGCCCCGTGACCAGCTACGGCTTCAGCGAGGACGCGCAGGTGCGCGCCATCGACGTGCGGGCCGTGGGCGCGCAGATGCACTTCACCGCCCAGCGCCGCAACGGCGTGGTGCTGCCCGACCTGCCGGTGGTGCTCAACCTGCCGGGCGAGCACAACGTGCGCAATGCCCTGTCGGTGATCGCCATCGCGGTCGAGCTGGGCCTGCCCGACGAGGCGGTGCAGCGCGGACTGGCCGAGTTCAAGGGCGTGGGCCGGCGCTTCCAGCGCTATGGCGAAGTGGCTGCCGCGACCGGCGGGCGCTTCACGCTGATCGACGACTACGGCCATCATCCGGTGGAGATGGCCGCCACCATCGCGGCCGCGCGCGGCGCCTTCCCGGGACGGCGGCTGGTGCTGGCCTTCCAGCCCCATCGCTTCACCCGCACGCGGGACTGCTTCGAGGATTTCATCAAGGTGCTCGGCGGTGCCGACGCGGTGCTGCTGACCGAGGTCTATGCCGCTGGCGAGGCACCCATCGTGGCCGCCGACGGCCGCAGCCTGGCGCGGGCGCTTCGCGTCGCCGGCAAGGTCGAGCCGGTGTTCGTCGACGACGTGCGGGCACTGCCGCAGGCAGTGCTGGACAACGCCCGCGACGGCGACGTGGTGCTGTGCATGGGTGCCGGGTCCATCGGTGCCGTGGCGGGTCAGGTGGTGGAGCGCGCTCAGCAACAAGGACAGCCTGCATGAACCCGCAGTTCGCCTTTCCCCCGTTGCCCGATGTGGCCGCCATGGGCAAGGTCGCCGTGCTCTTCGGCGGCCGCTCGGCCGAGCGCGAGGTGTCGCTGATGTCCGGCTCCGGCGTGCTGCAGGCGCTGCGTTCGCTGGGCGTGGATGCGCATGCCTTCGATCCCGCCGAGCGCGAACTGGCCGAGCTGCGCCACGAAGGCTTCGACCGCTGCTTCATCGCGCTGCATGGCCGCCACGGCGAGGACGGCACGGTGCAGGGCGCGCTCGAGCTCTTGGGCATTCCCTACACCGGCTCGGGCGTGATGGCCTCCAGCGTGGCCATGGACAAGACCATGACCAAGCGCGTGTGGCTGGCCGAGGGCCTGCCCACGCCGCGCCATGTCCTGCTGCAGGCCGACGGCCAGGCGCGCGAGCGGGTGCGCGAGGTGCCCGACACCCTGGGCCTGCCGCTGATCGTCAAGCCGCCGCACGAAGGCTCGTCCATCGGCGTCACCAAGGTGCAGGGCTATTCGCAGATGCAGGAGGCCGTGCAGCTGGCCGCGCGCTACGCCCCCGAGGTGCTGTGCGAGGAATTCATCGACGGCGACGAGCTGACCTGCGCCGTGCTCGGCACGGGCGCCGGCGCCGTCGCGCTGCCGGTGATCCGCATCGCCGCGCCCGAAGGCGCCTACGACTACCAGAACAAGTACTTCACCGACGACGTGAAGTACCACTGCCCCGCCGGCCTGCCCGATGCGCTGGAGGCGCAGGTGCGCCAGCTGGCCATCGCCGCCTACCGCAGCCTGGGCTGCCGCGGCTGGGGCCGGGCCGACTTCATGGTGCGTGCGCGCGACCACCAGCCCTTCCTGCTGGAGATGAACACCTCGCCCGGCATGACCAGCCATTCGCTGGTGCCGATGGCCGCGCGCGCCGCGGGCCTGAGCTACGAGCAGCTGTGCCTGCGCATCCTGGCCCAGGCGGCGCTGGACACCCGGCCCGTCCCGAAGGAAGGTGCCTGACCCATGGCCGACGGCATCGCAGTCCCGCTGGACGTGCGCCTCATGAACCTCACGGCGACCGTCCTGTACGCGCTGTGCGGGCTGATGCTGCTCGCCGCCGGCGGCTGGTGGGTGCTGCGCCAGCCCTTCCTGCCGCTGGGCGTGATCCGTGTGGACGGCGACGTGACGCACAACAACCCGATCACCCTGCGGGCCAACGTCGCGCCGCGGCTGGCCGGCAACTTCTTCACGGTCGACCTGCAGCGCGCCCGCGTGGCCTTCGAGTCGGTGCCCTGGGTGCGCAAGGCCGTGGTGCGGCGCGAGTTCCCGAACGCGCTGCGCGCCACGCTCACCGAGCATGTGCCGGCCGCGCTGTGGGGCGCCGAGGACGAGTCCCGCATGATCAACACCTACGGCGAGGTCTTCGAGGCCAACACCGACGAGGCCGGCGACGACCTGCCGCGGCTGGAAGGCCCCGATGACCAGGCCAGCCAGGTGCTGGGCATGTACCGCGAGCTGGCTCCGGCCTTCGACGGCAGCGGCCTGAAGCTCACCGAGCTGCGGCTGTCCACCCGCGGTGGCTGGCAGGCGGTGCTCGACTCCGGCGCCACCGTGGAGATCGGCCGCGGCACGCCCGAGGAGGTGGTGGCGCGCGTGCGGCGCTTCCTGCTCAGCGCCCGCCATGTGGCCGCCCAGTACGGCCGCAGCATCGAATCCATCGAAAGCGCCGACCTGCGCCATGCCGACGCCTATGCGGTGCGCATCCGCGGCGTCACCACCGTCTCGGCCGATGCACCTGCCGCCGCCGCGGCCCGGCGGCGCTAGGTCCGACGTACAGACAGACAGAACGAACGAGAGCCCCGAGGGAACACTCACACATCATGGCCAAAGACTACAAGGACCTGGTCGTCGGACTCGACATCGGCACCGCCAAGGTGATGGCGGTGGTGGCCGAGGTGCTGCCGGGCGGCGAGCTCAAGCTCGCCGGCCTGGGCGTGGCACCGTCCAACGGCCTCAAGCGCGGCGTGGTGGTCAACATCGACGCCACTGTGCAGAGCATCCAGCAGGCGCTCAAGGAAGCGGAGCTGATGGCCGACTGCAAGATCGGCCGCGTCTACACCGGCATCACCGGCAGCCACATCCGCGGCATCAACTCCAGCGGCATGGTGGCCGTGAAGGACCGCGAGGTCAGCACCACGGACGTGGCCCGCGTGGTGGAGACGGCGCGCGCCATCAACATCTCCAGCGACCAGCGCCTGCTGCTGGTGGAGCCGCAGGAATTCGTGATCGACGGCCAGGACGTGAAGGAGCCGATCGGCATGAGCGGCATGCGCCTGGAGGCCAAGGTGCACATCGTCACCGGCGCCCAGAGCGCGGCCGAGAACATCATCAAGTGCGTGCGCCGCTGCGGCCTGGAGGTGGACCAGCTGATGCTGAACCCGCTGGCGTCCAGCCTGGCGGTGCTGACCGAGGACGAGCGCGAACTGGGCGTGTGCCTGGTGGACATCGGCGCCGGCACCACCGACGTGGCCATCTTCACCAACGGCGCGATCCGCCACACGGCCGTGATCCCGATCGCCGGCGACCTGATCACCAGCGACATCGCCATGGCGCTGCGCACGCCGACCAAGGACGCCGAGGACATCAAGGTCGAGAACGGCTTCGCCAAGCAGCTGCTGGCCGACCCCGAGACGCAGGTCGAGGTGCCCGGCCTGGGCGACCGCGGCCCGCGCATGCTGAGCAAGCAGGCCCTGGCCGGCGTGATCGAGCCGCGGGTGGAAGAGATCTTCCAGCTCGTGCAGCAGGTGGTGCGCGAGTCGGGCTACGAGGAAGTGCTCTCGTCCGGCGTGGTGCTCACCGGTGGCAGCGCCGTCATGCCGGGCATGGTCGAGCTGGGCGAGGACATCTTCCTCAAGCCGGTGCGCCGCGGCATTCCCAAGTACGCCAGCGCCCTGTCGGACATGGTGGCCCAGCCGCGTGCCGCCACCGTCATGGGCCTGCTCGAAGAAGCCCGTCATGCACGCATGCGCGGCTACAAGGTCGCGCAAAAAAATGGTTCAGTGAAGACGGCTTTCGGCCGATTCAAGGATTTCATCGTGGGGAATTTCTGATGCGCCACGCAGCACCTCGGCTCCACCTCATCCATTTCAACGAGCGATGGCGGCGTACGGGGCCGCCGCCACCGCAGGAAGCCTCGACCTCTTCCTCCACCACCACGCCCCAGACAACAACAGCAACGTCAGTCAAGCAGCAACTGCAAGGATCCAGGAGTTCATGATGCCCATCGAAATGATCGAAGTCGAAGAGTTCAACCAAGGCACGCAGATCAAGGTGATCGGTGTCGGCGGCGGCGGCGGCAATGCCGTCTCCCACATGATGGAGCGGGGCGTCCAGGGGGTGCAGTTCGTCTGCGCCAACACCGACGCCCAGGCCCTCAACCGCTGCGGCGCGCCCAAGCTGATCCAGCTGGGCAACAACGGCCTGGGTGCCGGCGGCAAGCCCGACAAGGGCCGCGAGGCGGCCGAGGCGGCGGTGGACGAGATCCGTACCGCCATCGACGGCGCCCACATGCTGTTCATCACCGCCGGCATGGGCGGCGGCACCGGCACCGGCGCGGCGCCCGTCATCGCCCGCGTGGCCAAGGAGATGGGCATCCTCACCGTCGGCGTGGTCACCAAGCCCTTCGACTGGGAAGGCGGCAAGCGCATGAACAACGCCGAGTCGGGCCTGTCCGAACTCGAGGCGAATGTCGACTCGCTGATCGTCATCCTGAACGAGAAGCTGCTCGAAGTGCTGGGCGACGAGGTGACGCAGGCCGAGGCCTTCGCGCATGCCAACGACGTGCTGAAGAACGCCGTCGGCGGTATTTCGGAAATCATCAACGAGTACGGCGGCGTGAACGTCGACTTCGAGGACGTGCGCACCGTGATGGGCGAGCCCGGCAAGGCCATGATGGGCACCGCCTCGGCCAACGGCCCGGACCGCGCCCGCATCGCCGCCGAGCAGGCCGTGGCCTGCCCGCTGCTGGAGGGCATCGACCTGTCCGGCGCCAAGGGCGTGCTGGTGCTGGTGACGGCCTCGAAGGCCTCGCTGAAGCTGTCGGAGTCGAAGCTGGCGATGAACACCATCCGCGCCTACGCCTCGCCCGAGGCCAACGTCATCTACGGCGCCGCCTACGACGACAGCCTGGGCGACGACATGCGCGTGACCGTGGTGGCCACCGGCCTGTCGCGTCCGGCCGCCGGGCGCGGCCAGCCCGAGCTGCAGGTCATCCGCACCGGCACCGACAACGTGGCCTTCCAGGTCCCGACGCTGGGCGGCGCGCTGGCCAACGGCGTGGCCGCCGGCGCGGCCGGCCAGGCCAAGTACGACGGCATGGCCGTGCCCAGCGTGTGGCGCACCAACCGCACGATGGCCGCCGCCAAGGTGGATGCGCTGTCTTCTGGCGGCATGGACGATTTCGAGATCCCCGCATTCCTCCGCCGCCAAGCTGACTGACGGCGCATCGGGCTACTGCGCGGCCCGATCTCGCATCTGTGCTTCTCGCCGTACCTGAGTACGGCTGCGATGCTCGATGCGACCTCGGACCGCTCGCTACGCCCGCTGCACCATCAGTCGTCCTGTGCTCGACTGAAGGCACCGGCAGCCTGCGGCTGCGGTGCAAACCCGACGCCATGTGTCGAGCGACGCATGGCGCTTCGTTGCGTCTGCATCTGCGGCAGGGCACTTACGCCTCCTTACGGCTATCACGGTCATAGGCCGAAGAGTGGGGTTGGCGCGGGGTGGCCAAAATTACAATCCGCGCCGTGCTGCAACAACGAACCCTCAAGTCCATCACCCGCGCCGTGGGCGTCGGCCTGCACAGCGGACAGCGCGTGGAGCTGACGCTGCGGCCCGCGCCGGCGGACACGGGCATCGTGTTCCGGCGGGTGGATCTGCCCGAGCCGGTGGACATCCCCATGCGGGCCGAGTCGGTGACCGACACCCGCCTGGCGTCCACGGTTTCCACCGGCGGCGCCAAGGTGCAGACGGTGGAGCACATCATGTCGGCCTGCGCCGGCCTGGGGCTGGACAACCTCTACATCGACATCACGGCCGACGAGGTGCCGATCCTCGACGGCTCGGCATCGTCCTTTGTCTTCCTGCTGCAGAGCGCGGGCATCGAACTGCAGAAGGCGCCGCGCCGCTTCATCCGCGTACTGCGGCCCGTGGAGGTGCGCGAGGGTGAGGGCGACAACCTCAAGTGGGCCCGGCTGGAGCCCTACCACGGCTTCAAACTGAGCTTCGAGATCGACTTCGACCACCGCGTGGTCAATGCCACCGGCCAGCGCTACGAGTTCGACCTGAGCGTGGGCCAGTACGCCCGCGACATCGCCCGCGCGCGTACCTTCGGCTTCACCAAGGAAGTCGAGTACATGCGCAGCAAGGGCCTGGCCCTGGGCGGCGGGCTGGACAACGCCATCGTCATGGACGACCACAAGGTGCTCAATGCCGGCGGCCTTCGCTACGACGACGAGTTCGTCAAGCACAAGATCCTGGACGCCATGGGTGACCTCTACATCGTCGGCAAGCCCCTGCTAGCGGCCTACAGCGCTTTCCGCTCGGGCCATGCGCTCAACAACAAGCTGTTGCGGGAACTGCTGGCCCACTCCGATGCCTACGAGATCGTGACCTTCGAGGACACGCGCCAGGCCCCGCACGGCTTCGGCGAGATCGCTCGCGCCTGGTAAGGCGCACGTCCCGTTCGCATGCTGCTCTTTCGCTGGGTCATCCTCCTTTTGCTGCTGGTGGCGGGTGTGTGCTTCGCCTTCTATGCGGCCACCGGCCAGATGCGCTATCGGCGCCTGGGCTGGATCGTCTTCAAGTGGACCTTCCTGGCGGCGCTCGGCTTCTTTGCCGTGCTGATCGCCGAGCGGCTGGCCTGAGCGGCTGGCCTGAGCGGCGGCAGCAGGGCCGCAGCCGCCCGGCCTCACGCCGACGGCGGCATGCCCTCGTAGGCGTTCTGCAGCAGCCGGCGCAGGGCGGCGGCCTCCAGCGGACGGGGGTTGGGGTACTGGTTCTGCATCGCCAGCGCGCAGGCGCGGTCCAGGTCCTCTTCGCGCAGGCCGATCTCCTTCAGTGCCACCGGGGCGCCGTGCCGCCGCGCCAGTTCGTGCAGCGCTCGTGGTGCGTTCTCCGCCCCAAGGGCCCGGGCGATGCGGGCCATGGCCACCGGTGCGGCCGGCGCGTTGTAGGCCAGCGCATGCGGCAGCACGATGGTGTGGGTCTCGGCATGCGGCAGGTTGAAGCTGCCGCCCAGCGTGTGGCACAGCTTGTGGTGCAGGGCCATGGCCACGCTGCCCAGCACCGTGCCGCACAGCCACGCGCCATAGAGTGCGTCCGTCCGTGCCTGGGCGTCGCCGCTGTCCGCGTGGATGGCCGGTAGCGCCCGGCCCAGCGCGGCCAGGCCTTCCTCGGCCATCAGCTGCGTCACCGGGTTGGCGTCGTCGGCATACAGGCCCTCGGCCGCATGGGCCATGGCATTGATGCCGCTGACCATCGACAGGCCCACGGGCAGGCCCAGGCTGAGCTGCGGGTCGTAGATCACGGTGCGCGGCAGCACGCGCGGGTCGCGGCCGGTGCGCTTCACGCCTTCGTCGGTCAGGCCGTAGATGGGCGTCATCTCCGAGCCGGCATAGGTGGTGGGCACGGCCAGGATCGGCAGGCCCGAGTCCAGTGCGATGGCCTTGCCCAGGCCGATGGTGGAGCCGCCCCCCACCGCCACCGCGCAATCGGCGCCCAGGCGCTGCGCCACGGCGCGGGCCTCGCGTGCGGCGGCCATGGGCACATGCATGACCGCGCCGTCGAACACGCCCGCGGCCCGCTCACCGAGCAGGTCGGCCACCTGTTCCGCCTGGGCCCGCTGCGGGGGCGTGCACAGCACCAGCGCCTTGCGCGCGCCCAGGGCCTCGACCTCCGCCGCGACCTGCGCCAGCGTGCCGGCGCCGAACAGCACGCGCTGCGCCCGGCTCTCGTAGACGAAGGGCTTCATTCGGCGACGATGTTGCGGGCCTTGATCAGGCGGCCCCAGCGTTCGCTCTCACTGCGAACGAGCTGGTTCATGGCTTCGCGCGAGCCGGCCACCACCTCGAAGCCGCCATCGGCCAGGCGCTTGGCCACCTCGGGCTGGCGCAGCGTCGCGGTCACGTCGGCCGCCAGGCGGTCGAGCACCGGCGCCGGCACCTTGGCGGGCGCGACCATGCCGACCCAGGAATAGACCTCGAAGCCCTTGTAGCGCTCGGCCACGGCCGGCACGTCGGGCAGGGCCGCGCTTCGCTGCGGCGAGGTCACGGCCAGGGCGCGCAGCTTGCCGCTCTGCACCTGCGGCAGCACCAGCGGCAGGCTGGCGATCATCGAATCCACGTGGCCGCCCATCAGGTCGGTCATGGCTGGGCCGCCGCCCTTGAAGGGCACGTGCGTGCCCCTGCCGCCGGCGGTCTCCAGGAAGAGCTCGGCCGACAGGTGGTTGGAGCTGCCGGCCCCCACCGAGGCATAGGAGACGCCGTTGCCGGCCTTGGCAGCTGCCACGTAGTCCTGCAGCGTCCGGTAGGGCGAACTGGCCGGCACCACCAGCACCATGGGCGAACGGGCGATGTAGGCCACGCCGGTGAGGTCGCGCTCGGTGGAGTAGGTCAGCCGGGGATAGATGTGCTGCTCGGTCGCGTAGGAGTCGAACACCATCGCCACCGTGTGGCCGTCGGGGACGGCCTTGGCCACCAGCGCCATGCCGATGGTGCCGCCGGCACCGCCGCGGTTGTCGACGATCACCTGCTGGCCCAGGCGGGCGGCCAGCGGCTCCTGGATCTGGCGCGCCACCTTGTCGACCGTGCCGCCGGCCGCGAAGGGCACGACGATGGTCACGAGGCGCGAGGGGAAGGCCGGCTGCGCCGCCGCGGTGCCGGCCGCCAGAAGGCCCAGGCCGAGGCCAATGCCGAGTGAAAGGCCCTGGCCGATCAGCCTGCTGCGGGAGGCGCCGCCGCGCGTTGTCTCTTGCTGGAACATGGTCGATTCCTGGTTCTTGTGAAGTGGGCTGGATGCTATTCTTTTCGTGGCGTCTGCAGAATCCGCCGCTGCCGCCAAACGCCTTTGCGAGGTTTGCACAGATGGAATCGATCCGCTTCGCCGAATCCCTGGCCGTCTTCGTCGACGTGGCCGAGGCCGGCAGCTTCTCGGCGGTGGCGCGGCGGCGTGGCATGGTGGCCTCCTCGGTCGCACGCCAGATCGATGCGCTGGAGCAGGACCTGAAGGTGCCGCTCTTCACCCGCTCCACCCGCGCGCTGGTGCCCACCGAGGCGGGCGTGCTGCTGCTGGAGCGGGCCCGCAAGATCCTGCGCGACATGACCGACGCGCGCAGCGAGGTCGTCTCGCTCGACCGCAGCGTGCAGGGCCTGCTGCGCGTGAGCTGCGTGCCGGCCTTCGGCCGCCGCCACGTGGTGCCGCACCTGGGCTCGCTGTTCGAGCGCCACCCGGCGCTGCGGGTGGAACTGGAGTTGACCGAGCGCCTGGTCGATCCGGTGCTGGAGCGCTTCGACCTCGTGATCCGCATCGGCCCACAGCCCGACAGCAGCCTGGTGGGCCAGCGCATCGGGAGCCAGCGCTACATCATGGGCGCCTCGCCCGCCTACCTGGCGCGCCACGGGCGGCCCGAGCGCTTCGAGGACCTGGCCCATCACCGCCTGATCGACCGCCAGCACAGCACCAGCGCTCGCGGCTGGCGCGAACTGGACGGCTTCGACTGGAGCCGGCCGCCGCACTTCGTGCTGGAGAGCGACGACTGCGACTCGCGTCGGCATTGCGCGGCGCAGGGCCTGGGCATCGCGCTGATGCCCAACTGGGCCATCGGCGAGGACCTGGCCGCCGGCCGCATCGTCGAGCTCCAGCTCGAAGGCGCGCCACGTCAGCCGGCCAGCGGCATCTACATGCTGCGGGCGGCGGCGCAGGCCAGCCTCAAGGTGCGGGCCTTCACGGAGCACCTGCTGGAGAGCATCGGCCGCTCTGCCAGCTGGGTGAGCGACACGGCGACTGCGCTGCAATAGGACGAGGTCCGACGCCGAACTCGGTGTCGCCGCTGCCTCGGTGCTCCCGTCCCGCCCTCAGCTCAAGCAACGGGCTGTTCGATGCATGCGTCGGGCCTTCAGCGCGAGCGTCCGCCCTTGTAGAGCCCACTGGCCCGCGGCTGCAGCGTGGTGGCCTCACCGAGCCGGGCGCGCACCCGGCCCACCTGCGCATGGGTGATGGCCAGCCCCAGCGCATCGGCCGCGTCGCTGCCGGGCAGGCCGGGCAACTCCAGCAGCCGGCGCACCATCTCCTGCACCTGCGCCTTGGCCGCACGGCCATGGCCGGCCACCGCCTGCTTCATCTGCGTGGCCGTGTACTCCGCCACCGGCAGGCCGCTGGTCACCAGCGCCGTCAGGCAGGCGCCGCGCGCCTGACCCAGCAGCAGCGTGGACTGCGGGTTGACGTTGACGAACACGATCTCCACCGACGCCGCATCCGGCTGGTAGCGCTGGCTGAGCTCACCGATGCCATCGAACAGCACCTTGAGCCGCGCCGGCAGGTCGGTGCTGCCCAGGTGTCGCGTGCTGATGGTGCCGCTGGCCACATAGCGCAGCGAAGGGCCGTCCACATCCACCACGCCGAAGCCGGTGGTCTGCAGTCCAGGATCAATGCCGAGTACGCGCATCGTCCTCATGCGTTGAAGTACCAACGGACGGAGTGGAAGAAGATCGGCGCCGCGAAGCACAGCGCATCCACCCGATCCAGCAGGCCGTTGGCCCCGGTGATGCCCACGCCCTTGCGGCCCCAGTGCGGCACGCCGCGGTCGCGCTTGAGGGCCTTCATCACCAGGTGGCCCATGGAGCCCGCGACACAGGCCACCAGCGCGGCCACGAAGGCCTGCCAGAAATGGAAGGGCGTGATGAACGAAAGCAGCGCACCCACGAAGCTGGCCACGCCCATGCCCACGCCCCAACTGGCCCAGTTGAAGCTGCGGCTGACATGCGGCGCTATGGGTGCGCGCGGGCGCAGGATCTGGCGCAGCAGGCCGCCACGGCCGGGCGGCGCCGGTGGGCCGGCCTGGCTGTCGCTGCCGGAGGCGGCCAGGTGCCGATAGATCAGGTGCTGCACCAGCATGCAGGTCTGCACCGTCGCGACCAGGAAGAACACCAGGAAGGCGTTCTTGCCGGCGTAGCCGGGGAACTGCAGCAGCAGCAGCGCCGGCACATGCGACAGCCCGTAGACGCAGACCATGATGCCCCACTGCAGCTTGGCATTGCGCTCCAGGAAGTGGTCCGGGTCGTCCGCCAGCGCGGCGGCCGTGGGCAGCGCCAGGAAGGCATAGACCGGGATGAACACCGTGAACAGGTCGAAGCGGGCCGTGCCCACCAGCACGAACTGGATCGGCAGGACCACGAAGAAGGCCAGCAGCAGACTGCGATGGTCGCCGCGCCGCGTCGGCGATAGCGTGATGAACTCGCGCAGCGCCAGGAAGGCGATCAGGCCGAAGAGTACCGTGGCCACCGTCTCGCCGAGCGCCCAGCCGATCCAGAAGACGATGACCATCACCCAGGTGGTGCGCAGCAGGGCGCGCAGGTGCACGAGCTCCTCTTCCCAGGCCTCCCCGTGCACGGGGTTGCGGCGCTCGCGCAGGCCGACGAAGAAGAGGGCGGCGCTGACCAGGGCCAGGATGCCGAAGACCAGCAGGAAGAGGGCGGCCACCTGCTCCGAGGGGCCGAGGTTGCGAAGGAAGTTCTCCATGAGGCGCCGTCCTTCCTACACGTCGCGCAGGGCGATCACGGCCTCGCGCGCCCGGTCGAGGAAGGCCCGCCGCTCCTCGCCCGGCTCGATGCGGATGGGCGCGCCGAAGGTCACCGAGCAGAGGATGGGCACAGGCACCACCTCGCCCTTGGGCATGACGCGCTGGACGTTGTCGATCCAGGCCGGCACCAGCACCACCTCCGGGAACATCTGCGCCAGCGTGTAGAGGCCCGACTTGAACTTCTGCGGCACGCCCGTATGGCCGCGCGTGCCTTCGGGAAAGATGATGATCGAGTCGCCGCTCTTCAGCGCCTCGATCAGCGGCTGCAGCGGCGCCATCGGGTCGGGCGGCGCGGCGCCGTCCTCGGCCGGTGCGGGCGTGCCGCCGCGCTCCACATAGATGGCGTTGAAGACCTCTGTGGTGATCCAGCGCTTGAAGGGCGAATTGGCCCAGTAGTCGCGGGCCGCGATGGGCCGGGTGATGCTGCGCAGTTCGCCAGGCAGGGCGGCCCAGATCATGACCAGGTCGATGTGGCTCTGGTGGTTGGCGAAGTAGATGCGCTGCTCGGCCTTGGGCGGGCAGCCCCACCAGCGCGCCTGGGCCCCGGTGAGCAGGCGCGTGACGCCCAGCAGCAGGGCGCCCGTCAGCTTGGCAAGGTACATCGGTCGATGATACGGGCGGGGGTCAGGGCAGCTCGACCGCGCCCATGCGCGCAACGATGGTCGAAGCCCTGCCATTGAGGTAGGACGAGTAGGGCCGCTTCTCGTAGAACTTGGGGCTGGGCAGCATGACGGCCAGCCGCGCCGCCTCGCTGGCCGTCAGGCGGTCGGCGCCCTTGCCGAAGTAGTGGCGCGCCGCGGCCTCGGCACCGAAGACGCCTTCGCCCCATTCCACGCTGTTGAGGTAGATCTCCAGGATGCGGCGCTTGCCCAGGAAGAGCTCCAGCAGCTGCGTCAGCACCAGCTCCTGGCCCTTGCGCAGCAGCGTGCGTTCGCCCGACAGCAGCAGGTTCTTGGCCAGTTGCTGGCTGATGGTGGAGCCGCCACGCAGCTGCGGCGGGCGGGTGGGTCGGCCCTGCGCGGCGGCACGGGCGGCCCGGCGCGCAGCCAGCTCCTCGGCGCGCGCGTTGCGCTGCCGGGCACGTTCGATGGCCTCCCATTCCACGCCGCCGTGTTCGACGAAGGCGGCATCCTCGCTGGCGATGACGGCGCGCTTGAGCGGATCGGCGATGCGTTCGTAGGGCAACCAGGTCTGGCTCCACTGTGCGCGCGGCCCGTCCTGCCGCGCGAGCCGCCACATCTCCGAGCGCTGGAAGCTGGTGGACTGCGGATCGAGCACCAGCATGAGCGCGATGCGCAGCAGGAAGAACAGCTGCAGCGCCACGCCTGCCAGCAGCAGACAGACCAGCCAGCGACCGAGCGGACGCATCATGCGGGCTTGGCGTCGACCAGGGCGCGCAGATCGGCCAGCACCGGCGCCGCATCGGGCCGCACGCCGCGCCACACGGCGAACGCCTCGGCCGCCTGCTCGACCAGCATGCCCAGGCCGTCTCGACCGATGGCGCCGTGGGCCTGGGCCCAGCCGATGAAGCCGGCGGCGGCGGGGCCGTACATCATGTCCACGGCCAGGGCGCCCTCGGCCAGCACGCTGGCCGGCACGGGCACGCCGTCACCCGCCAGGCTGGAGGCGGTGCCGTTGACGACGATGTCGAAGCGGGCATCGCCCAGGCCGTCCAGGCCGGCGGCCTGAAGCTCGCAATCCGTGCCGCGGGCCAGGTGGGCATGCTGCGCCACCAGCGCCTCGGCCTTGGCGGCGGTGCGGTTGGCCACCACCAGGCGCGAAGGCGCCGCCTCGATCAGCGGCCCCATCACGCCGGCCGCCGCGCCACCCGCGCCGATCAGCAGCACCCGCGCGCCCGCCAGCGCGCGGCCGGCATGGCGCACGATGTCGGCCACCAAGCCGGCGCCATCGGTGTTGTCGCCGTGCACATGGCCGTCCTCGTCGAAGCGCAGGGTGTTGACCGCGCCGGCCAGACGGGCGCGCGCGCTCAGGCGATCACCGGCCAGCGCGGCGGCGTCGAACTTGCAGGGCACCGTCACGTTGCAGCCGCCGGCCCGGTCGCCGGCCTCCTGCGCCTCACGGCGGAAGTCGGCCACGGCCTGCGCGAAGGCGCCCGGTGCGACCTCGCGGCGTCCGTAGTCCAGCGTCTGGCCGGTGAGTTGGGCGAAGCGGGCGTGGATCCACGGCGAGCGGCTGTGCGCCACCGGGTTGCCCATCACGCAGTAGCGGTCCATGGGGTTCTGATGCGGTCGAAGGAAAAAGGCGGGGGACGGCTCACTGCGGCGTGGCGGACACCTGGGTCTCCAGCGTCTCGTCGCGGGTGAAGCGGAAGCGCGAGGGCAGCACGATCTGGTCGGCCTGGCGGCGCATGGCGTCGGTGAAGGTGCCGAAGTTGCCCAGGCTGCGCACGATGGCCTGGGCGCGGCGGTCCAGGTCGGCATTGCCGGAGCTTTCCACCAACTCGGTCGCCAGCAGGCGGCCGTCGTGGTTGACGGTGATCAGCAGCGTGAGCTGGCCATAGAGCTTCTGGCCCCGCGCCTCGGGAAAGTTCAGCGTGCCGCGCGCCTCGATGCGCCGGCGCAGCGCATCCACGTAGCCCGCATAGGCCACCTCGCGCGTGGAGGGGCTGATGTAGCGGCGCTTGGGGCGGGCGTTCTCTTCGTTGACACGGCGTTCGATCTCGGCGAGCAGGTCCAGCAGCTGGCGCCGGCGCTCTTCCTGCGCCGTGCTGTCGGCGGTCTGGCCGGTGCGGCTGGGGTCGGGCGCGGGCAGGGCGGCCAGTTGTTTGCGCACGCGGGCCAGCAGCATCTGCTGCTGCTCCTGCAGCGCCTCGATGCGGCGCTGGGCGTCCTGGTCGGAATCGCCGACGGCGCGGAAGGCCGAGGGCGGCAGCGGGCTGGTGGCGCGGCCCCGCTCCAGGTCGCCGCCGCCGGCAAGCGTGGCCTGGGCCAGGGCCGCCGGCTTGGCCGGCAGGTCGGTCTGCGAACTGCGGGCGTTGACCAGGATGATCTCCAGCGGCGACTCCTGCAGCACGCGGTCGAAGGCGGCCGGGTCGGCCACGCGCACGCCCAGCACCGCCGCATGCACCAGCACCGACACACCCAGTGCCATCTGCAGCGGAGTCAGGTCGGCCAGGCGCATGGCGGAGAAGCGATGCAGGATCAGGCCGCGGGGGCGGGCGCGGGGGCCTCGGGTTCGGCGTCGTTCACATCGACGGCGATGGTCAGCGCGCCGGTGGCGGCTTCTTCCTCGTCGGCCTCGGCATCGTCGGCGGCGGGTGAGGCCTCGGCGTCCAGGCGCTCGATCACGCTGCCATTGACGGCCAGCGCGATCTCGTCGATGTCGCCCAGGCGCAGCCGCACCCGCGCGCCGCGCGGCAGGCCCTGGGCACCGATCACCGGCAGCACCAGCGGCAGCGTGTCGGCGCGGGCCAGTGCCTCGCCGCCGCCGGCGTCGCGCACCAGTGTGGCCTCCAGCTCGCGGATGCCGTGCTGCTGCAGGTACTTGAGCGTCCAGAAGCGCTCCATGCCGGACTGGTAGGCGTTGTAGGTGGTGTAGGCCGCGTCGAAGCCGGAGAGGATGGAGAACAGGCCTGCGTCCTTGGGCTTGAAGGGCGCGGCCAGCGCAGCGGTCTTGCCGTGGCGCGCGGCCGCGATGATCTGCCACTGGTTGACCAGATCGGTGTAGCGGCGCAGCGGCGAGGTGCTCCAGGCGTAGCTCTTCACGCCCAGGCCGGCGTGCGGCAGGGCCTTGGTGCCCATGCGCACCTTGATGCCGGGCGCCAGGCTGGCCTGGCTGCGGTAGAGCGCGGGCACGCCCAGCTCGCCCAGCCAGCCGCCCCAGCTGCTGTTGGCCAGGATCATGGCCTCGGAGACGATCAGGTCCAGCGGCGCGCCGCGGCGGCGGGTGGTGATCTGCACGGTCTCGCTGCCGTCGGGCTCGGCACGGTCCTCATGGCCGACCAGGCGGAAGTTGTAGTCGGGGCGGTTGAAGCTCTCGGGCTTGCCGCGCACCACTTCGCGCTGCGCCTTCAGCGCCTTGGCCAGACGGAACAGGAAGGCCAGCGGCGCATGCAGGCGCTGCGCCTCGGCGGGGCCACCGGTGGGTGCGGGCGCCTCGAGCCAGGTTTCGTCGATCACCGCATCGAGCTGGTCGTGGCGCAGGTTGGCGACCACCGGCACACGTTCGATCTTCGTCTCGATGCCCTGCAGCGCCAGCGTGGCCTCGTCGAAGCGGGCATAGAGCGACACCGCCGGGCGCGGCGCGCCTTCGAGCAGGGTGTAGGTCTGCACCACGGCGTCGGGCAGCATGGTGATCTTGTGACCCGGCATGTAGACGGTGGACATGCGCGCGCGCGCCACCTGGTCCAGCGCGTCGCCGGGCGCCAGCGCCAGGCCGGGCGCCGCGATGTGCACGCCGACGGTCACCGTGCCGCTGCCCAGGCCTTGCACCGACAGCGCATCGTCGATCTCGGTGGTCTGCGAGTCGTCGATGGAGAAGGCCTCGACGCCCTCGGCCAGCGGCAGGTCGTCGGCCACCGCAGGCGCCGTGAGTGCGGCCGGAAAGCCCGTGCCCTTGGGGAAGTTCTCGAACAGGAAGCGCTTCCAGTGGAACTGGTAGGACGAGTCGATGGCGCCGGCGGTGGTCAGCAGCTCCAGTGGCGGGCGCTGGGCGGTGCGGGCGGCCTCGACCACGGCCTTGTATTCGGGCGCGTTCTTGTCGGGCTTGAAGAGGATGCGGTAGAGCTGCTCGCGGATGGGCGCCGGGCAGCGGCCGGCCACCAGTTCGGCCGACCATTCGCCGATCTGCGCCTGGATGGCTTTCTTCTTCTCGATGGCGGCCAGGGCCTGCTGCACGATCTCGGCGGGTGCCTTGCGGAAACGCCCCTTGCCGCTGCGGCGGAAGTAGTGGGGCGCGTCGAACAGGGCGAAGAGGGCGGCGGCCTGCTGCGCCAGCGTGGGCTTGTCGCTGAAATAGTCGGCCGCGAGTTCGGCGAAACCGAATTCCTCGTCGGACGCGAATTCCCAAGCCAAGTCCAGGTCCATCGTGGCGGCCAGCGCGCGCGCTTCGGCGATCAGCTCGGCGGGCGCCGGCTTGTCGAAACGCAGCACGATGTTGGCGCCCTTGACCTTGACGCGCTTGCCGCTATCGAGCTCCACCTGCGCCGACGCTTCGGCCTCGGACAGCACACGGCCGCCGAGGTACTTGCCGGCTTCTTCGAACAACACAAACATCTGGCGATTGTCACACGCGCCCCGCGGCGCGCCGGGCCCGCGGCGGGCTCAGGCCGGTTGCAGGAAGGCGATCACGGCGTCCAGGTGGGCCGTCTCGAAATCGGACAGCGCATGGTCGCCGCCCTCGACCACGCGCAGCAGGCTGCCGGGGTAGCGCGCCGTCATCTCGCGCCAGTCCAGCACCTCGTCGCCCTTGGCGATCACGGCCAGCAGGCGCTCCGGGTGCGGCAGCGCGCCGGCCTGCAGGGCGCGCAGCTCGTCGATGTACTCGGGGCGGAAGAAGAAGTGCGCCTCGGGGTCGTGCCAGGCCGTCTGTTCGCCGATGTATTTTTCGAGGTCGCGTGCCGGATCGACGGCCGGGTTGACCAGCGCCGCACGGCAGCCGGTGTGCGCCGCCAGCCAGGTCGCATAAAAGCCGCCGAGCGAGGAGCCGACCACGGCCATCCTGTCGCTGGGCCAGTCGGCGGTGCCCTGCGCGATCAGTTCTGCCGCCGCGCGCGGCGAGGGCGGCAGCTGCGGGCACCACCAGTGCACCGCCGGATGCCGCGCCGCCATCCGCGCCGCCATCAGCCGCGCCTTGGCCGATTGCGGCGACGAGCGAAAGCCATGCAGGTAGAGCAGGTGGGTGGTCGACATTTGCCGCACTGTAGCGGCGCACGCGGATAATCGCGCGCCTCATGTCTGCCGTCTTCCAGCGCCCCTCGCTCCTGCGCCGCATCGCGCCTGTGTTCCAGGGCTTCGACGTCCTGCTGGTGCTCGCACTGGTGGTGCTGGCCTCGACCGGCATGGTCGCCATGTACTCCTCCGGCTACGACAGCGGCACCCGCTTCTCGGACCATGGCCGCAACATGCTGCTGGCAGCGGGCATCATGTTCCTGGTGGCCCAGGTGCCGCCGCAGCGGCTGATGAGCCTGGCGGTGCCCCTGTATGCGTTCGGCGTCACGCTGCTGGTGGCGGTGGCGCTGTTCGGCGTCACCAAGAAGGGCGCCACGCGGTGGCTGAACGTGGGCGTGGTGATCCAGCCCAGCGAGATCCTGAAGATCGCCATGCCGATGATGCTGGCCTGGTGGTTCCAGCGGCGAGAAGGCCAGTTGCGGCCGCTGGATTTCGTGGTCTCCTTCGTGCTGCTCGCGGTTCCGGTCGGCCTGATCATGAAGCAGCCCGACCTGGGCACCTCGCTGCTGGTGCTGGCGGCGGGGCTGTCGGTCATCTTCTTCGCCGGCCTGCCCTGGAAGCTGATCGTGCCGCCGGTGATCATCATCGCCATCGCCGTGACGCTGATCGTCTGGTACGAGCCGCAGCTGTGTGCCGACGGCGTGGACTGGCGCATCCTGCACGAGTACCAGCGCCAGCGCGTGTGTACGCTGCTGGATCCCTTCCGTGACCCGCTGGGCAAGGGCTTCCACATCATCCAGGGCATGATCGCCATCGGCTCCGGCGGCCTGGGCGGCAAGGGCTTCATGCAGGGCACGCAGACGCACCTGGAGTTCATTCCCGAGCGCACCACCGACTTCATCTTCGCCGCCTATTCCGAGGAATTCGGCCTGGCCGGCAACCTGTTCCTGATCTGCGGCTTCATCTTCCTGATCTTCCGCGGGCTGGCCATCGCCTCGTCCGCGCCGACGCTGTTCTCGCGGCTGCTGGCCGGCGCCGTGACGATGATCTTCTTCACCTACGCCTTCGTGAACATGGGCATGGTCAGCGGCATCCTGCCGGTGGTCGGCGTGCCGCTGCCCTTCGTCAGCTATGGCGGCACGGCCATGGTCACGCTGGGGCTGGGGCTGGGCATCCTGATGTCGATCGCGCGCTCGCGGCGCCTGATGCAGACCTGATCTTCCGGTCGTCGCGCCAAGCCTGTCGCATCTGGCGAGCGCTTGCGCCGTCGGCCCCACGCCCCGATCCGGCTCTACGCGCCCCGACCCGTCTGCAGCAGCCGCGCGCGCAGCGTTGGCATTGCCCCTGATCCCCGGCCTGCCGATCCGCGAGGACGGGGGCAGCGTCCGGAGGCGCGAGCAATAATCTGCCGATGATCTCCCGCGAACCCACCCTCGAGCGCCTGGCCACGGCGCAGCAACTGTTGCTCACGCCCTTCGGGCTCGACGAGACGCACCTCGCCAAGGCCCTGGCCGAGATCCGCGCGCACAAGGTGGACGACGCGGATCTGTACTTCCAGTACACGCGCGCCGAGGGCTGGAGCCTGGAGGAAGGCATCGTCAAGACGGGCAGTTTCTCCATCGACCAGGGCGTGGGCGTGCGGGCGGTGAGCGGCGAGAAGACCGCCTTTGCCTATTCCGACGACATCTCCGAGGCCTCGCTGCTCGATGCCGCCCGCACCGTGCGCGCCATCGCCGCGGCGGGCAAGTCGGGCCGGGTCAAGGCGCCCGCGCGCAAGGTGGCGCCCAGTCGCCAGCTCTACGGTGGCATCGATCCCATCGCCACACTCGACAGCACGGCCAAGGTGGCGCTGCTCGAAAAGGTCGAGAAGCTGGCCCGCAGCCGCGACCCGCGCATCGCGCAGGTCATGGCGGGTCTGGCGAGCGAATACGACGTGGTGCTGGTGGCGCGCGCCGACGGCACGCTGGCCGCCGACGTGCGGCCGCTGGTGCGCCTGTCGGTCACGGTCATCGCCGAACAGAACGGCCGCCGCGAGATCGGCTCTGGCGGCGGCGGCGGCCGCTTCGGTCTGGCCTATTTCGGCGACGAGCAGATCGCCGAGTACGTGGACCATGCCGTCAATTCGGCCCTGACCAACCTCGAGTCGCGCCCGGCCCCGGCCGGCGAGATGACCGTGGTGCTCGGCCCCGGCTGGCCCGGCATCCTGCTGCACGAGGCCGTGGGCCACGGCCTGGAAGGCGACTTCAACCGCAAGGGTTCCAGCGCCTTCAGCGGCCGCCTCGGCCAGCGCGTGGCGGCCAAGGGCGTCACGGTGCTGGACGACGGCACCATCGCCGACCGCCGCGGTTCGCTCAACGTGGACGACGAGGGCAACCCCAGCCAGCGCAATGTGCTGATCGAGGACGGCATCCTCAAGGGCTACATCCAGGATTCGCTCAACGCCCGCCTGATGGGCGTCGCGCCCACCGGCAACGGCCGGCGCGAAAGCTACGCGCACCTGCCCATGCCGCGCATGACCAACACCTACATGCTCGGCGGCGACCGCCATCCGGACGAGATCGTCGCCAGCATCGACAAGGGTCTGTACGCCATCAACTTCGGCGGCGGCCAGGTCGACATCACCAGCGGCAAGTTCGTGTTCTCGGCCAGCGAGGCGTGGTGGGTCGAGAAGGGAAAGCTGCTCTACCCGGTCAAGGGCGCCACCATCGTCGGCAACGGCCCGGACGCGCTGACGCGCGTGAGCATGATCGGCAACGACATGAAGCTGGACACCGGCGTGGGCACCTGCGGCAAGGAAGGCCAGAGTGTGCCGGTGGGCGTGGGCCAGCCCACACTGCGCATCGACCGCCTCACCGTCGGCGGCACGGCCTGAACATAAATACAGCTTGGCAAGCCGTTTTCACGTGCTAGAGTCGGGCTCCATGTTCGCTCAACGCGCTTATTACTTTGCCTACTTTTGGTTCCCGGACTCCGGCGGACGAGAGGCGCGCGCGTAAACGCAACAACCCAACCCTCAAAAACCGCCGGTGCCAAAAGCCCGGCGGTTTTTTTTCGTCCCCCGTTTTCCGTCACACATCAACCCACAAGAAGGATCGTTCCCATGAACAGCAGCAACGCCACCGCCAATCCCTGGTATGCGCCCGTCGAGAAAACAAGCCAGACCGACGACGAACGCATCAAGGACATCAACGTGCTGCCCCCTCCGGAACACCTCATCCGCTTCTTCCCCATCCATGGCACGGCCGTCGAGAAGCTGATCACCGACACCCGCCGCAACATCCACAACATCATGGCCGGCCAGGACGACCGGCTGCTGGTGGTGATGGGGCCGTGTTCCATCCATGACCCCGCCGCGGCCCTGGATTACGCCCGCCGCCTGAAGGCCGAGCGCGACAAGTACGCCGACTCGCTGGAGATCGTGATGCGGGTGTACTTCGAGAAGCCGCGCACCACCGTCGGCTGGAAGGGCCTGATCAACGACCCGTACTTGGATGAGAGCTACCGCATCGACGAGGGTCTGCGCATGGCGCGCCAGTTGCTCATCGACATCAACCGCCTGGGCCTGCCGGCGGGCAGCGAGTTCCTGGACGTGATCTCGCCCCAGTACATCGGCGACCTGATCGCCTGGGGCGCCATCGGCGCGCGCACCACCGAGAGCCAGGTGCACCGCGAGCTCGCCTCTGGCCTGTCGGCGCCCATCGGCTTCAAGAACGGCACCGACGGCAACATCCGCATCGCCACCGACGCCATCCAGGCGGCGGCGCGCGGCCACCACTTCCTGTCGGTGCACAAGAACGGCCAGGTCGCCATCGTGCAGACCAATGGCAACAAGGATTGCCACGTGATCCTGCGTGGCGGCAAGGCGCCCAACTACGACGCCGCCAGCGTCGAGATCGCCTGCCGCGACCTCGAGGCCGCCGGGCTGCCCCCCACGCTGATGGTGGACTGCAGCCATGCCAACAGCAGCAAGCAGCACCAGAAACAGGTCGACGTGGCACGGGACATCGCGGAGCAGATCGCCGGCGGCAGCCGCAAGGTCTTCGGCGTGATGGTGGAAAGCCACATCCAGGCCGGCGCGCAGAAGTTCTCGCCGGGCAAGGATGTGCCGTCGGCGCTGGAATACGGCAAGAGCATCACCGACGCCTGCCTGGGGTGGGACGATTCGCGCAGCCTGCTGGATGTGCTGTCGCAGGCGGTGAAGAAACGTCGCGGTTGAATCAGATGAAGGAAGCCAGTGCGGGCCAGTGGTGCCGCACGGCGGCGGCCACCTCGCCCTGGGCATCCATCAGCGTGAAGTCGGCGAAGTCGAAGCCCGGCGCGACGGCGCAGGCGGCCAGCGTGTAGTCGCCGGCGCTGTGCGTGGCCACGGGTTGCGCCGCCTGCCACTGGCCGGCGGGCACCATGTGCTGGGGGCGGCCGCCGTGGACGTCCACCGGGGCCAGGCGAACATGGGCCGGCGCCGTGCGGAAGGCGGCGTCGGCGGTCCACAGGGTGAGCGGCACGCCCTCCAGATGCACCCAGAGTTCGTCCGACAGCACCTGGTGCCAGCGCGAATGCTGGCCGGCCTCCAGCAGGAAGTAGATGCTGGTCAGTGCCGCACGCGGTCCCCGGTGGTCGGCGGGCTGCACCGGGGTCGGTGCGCGGAACACCTCGCGGTACCAACCGCCCTCGGGATGGGGCTGCAGTTGCAGCGTCTCGATCAGCTGCCGGGCGCGCGATGTGGCTTGGGCCATGTGGTGGGTTCTCCGGCGTTCAGGCGGCCTGCAATGCGGCGATCAGCTTGCCATGGATACCGCCGAAGCCGCCATTGCTCATGCAAACCAGATGGTCGCCCGGTCGCGCAGCAGCGGCCACGGCCTCGACCAGGCTGTCGACGTTGTCGAAGCAGACCGCGCGTTCGGCCATCGGCGCGAGCGCGCCGGCCACGTCCCAGTCCAGGCCGGCCGTGTGGCAGAAGGCGAGGGCGGCATCGCGCAGGCTGCCCGGCAACTGGGCGGCCATGGTGCCGAGCTTCATGGTGTTGCTGCGCGGCTCGAAGATCGCCACGATGCGCTCGCCCTGGCGCCCGTCGGCGTCCAGCCGCTGGCGCAGGCCATCCAGCGTGGTCTGGATGGCGGTCGGATGGTGGGCGAAGTCGTCGTAGACGCGGATCGGCTCACCGCCCTGCCGCGCCACTTCGCCGCGCAGTTCCATGCGGCGTCGCACATTGCGGAAGCGGCAGAGCGCCTCGGCGGCCTGCGCCGGCGCCACGCCCACATGCTCGGCCGCGGCGATGGCGGCCAGCGCGTTGGCCTGGTTGTGCCGGCCGCTCAGCGCCCACTCGACGCGGCCGACCACCTCGCCGGCGCGCAGCACGTCGAAGGCATGGGCGGGGCCGCGGGCGCGCCACTGTGCCTCCGGCGCCTCGCCGAAGCGGGCGACTTCGCTCCAGCAGCCCTGGGCCAACACCCGCTCCAGGCTCTGTTCGCCCGCGTGGACGACCAATCGGCCGGTGGAGGGCACGGTTCGCACCAAGTGGTGGAATTGCCGCTCGATGGCCGCCAGGTTGTCGAAGATGTCGGCGTGGTCGAACTCCAGGTTGTTCAGCACCGCCGTGCGCGGCCGGTAGTGGACGAACTTGCTGCGTTTGTCGAAGAAGGCGGTGTCGTACTCGTCGGCTTCGATGACGAAGGGGGCTGGATGGCTTGCTTGCGCCGCGGAAGCGACGGCCGCTTCTTCCATGCCCGTCGAGGCGAGGGCTTCGGCAGCCCCGCGACCCAGGCGCGCGGAAACGCCGAAGTCCAGCGGCACGCCGCCCACCAGGAATCCGGGCTGCAGGCCCGCCTGCTCCAGCACCCAGGTCAGCATCGAGGTGGTCGTGGTCTTGCCATGGGTGCCGGCCACGGCCAGCACATGGCGGCCCTGCAGCACATGCTCGGCCAGCCACTGCGGGCCGCTGGTGTAGGGCGCGCCGGCGTCCAGGATCGCTTCCATCAGCGGGAACTTGGGACGGCCATCGGCCAGCCGCGCACGGGAGACGACATTGCCGATCACGAACATGTCGGGCGCGAGCGCCAACTGGTCCGCGCCATAGCCTTCGAGCAGTTCGATGCCGAGCTCGCGCAACTGGGTGCTCATCGGCGGATAGACGCCCGCATCACAGCCGGTGACGCGGTGGCCGGCCTCGCGGGCCAGGGCGGCCAGGCCACCCATGAAGGTTCCGCAGATGCCGAGGATGTGAATATGCATCGGCGGATTCTAGGAAGGGCCGCAGGGCCGTCCGCCCCGGGGCCGGCCTCGCGGCGGCACAATGCGCCGATGGACTCCGCCAAGCGCGACATCGCTGCCGCCGCTGCCCGCCTCATCGTGGAGGAGGGGCTCGAATACGGCCCTGCCAAGCGCCGTGCCCTGCGCGACCTCGGCCTGCCGCAACGCACGGCCCTGCCCGGCAACGACGAGGTCGAGGAGGAGGTGCGCGACTACATCCGCATCTTCTGCGCCGACACCCAGCCGGCCGAACTGCAGGCACTGCGACGGCTGGCGCTCGAATGGATGGAGCACATGGCGGCCTTCAGGCCGCATCTCGGGGGTTCTGTCTGGCACGGGACCGCCACCCGCCTGAGCGACATCTATATCCAACTGTTCTGCGATGACTCCAAGTCGGCGGAAATCGCGCTCATCGACCACCATGTCGAGTACGAGCCCCGTACCGTGACCGGCTTCCACGGCGAGAGCGTCGAGGCGCTCAGCGTCCATGCCCGCAGCCGCGAACTGGGTACCGAAGTGGGGGTGCACCTGATGATCTATGACCTGGACGACCTGCGCGGTGCCTTGCGGCCCGACAGCCAGGGGCGCACACCCCGGGGCGATCTGGCGTCGGTCCGGCGCCTGGTGGAGGAGGGGCAATGACAGCCAACCGTCGGCAGTGGCTGGCGTATGGCGGTGCCGCCGCGGTGGCCGCCGGCGCGGGCCTGGCACTGTGGCGGCATCGTGAACAGCCGCAGGTCGGCGTGCCGGCGACGGGGGAGGTCCCGGACGCGCTGTGGTCGCTGCGCCTCCCGCGGCCCGGCGGTGGCGAGCTGGCCCTCGCGGCGCTGCGCGGCAAGCCGACGCTGGTCAATTTCTGGGCGACCTGGTGTCCCCCCTGTGTCGAGGAGATGCCGCTGCTCGACCGCTTCCACCGCGAAAACACGGCCAATGGTTGGCAGGTGCTCGGCATCGCCGTCGATCGCGCGGAGCCCGTGGACAGGTTCCTGGCGCGGCTTCCGGTGGTTTTTCCGATCGGCATCGCAGGCGCGCAAGCCCTGTCGCTTGTCAAGGCTTTGGGCAATGACAGCGGCGGCCTGCCCTTCACGCTCGTGCTCGATTCGGGCGGTGCCGTGCGCGACCGTAGAATGGGCAAGGTCGAGCCGGCTGACCTGCAGGCTTGGCAGCGCGCAGTGGTTCACGGGTAGAATCCGCGACCTTCTCGGCAGATGGCGTCAAAACGCCGACGTACGCCGACTTTCAAGCAAGTTCGATAGACGGCCTCCGCGGCCGGCGCTGGAGAATCATGGATCTGCGCAAACTCAAGACACTGATCGACTTGGTGTCTGAATCCAATATTTCCGAACTCGAGATCACCGAAGCCGAAGGCAAGGTGCGCATCGTCAAGGCGGGCGAAGCCGCCCCCGTTCAGTATGTCCAGGCGGCCATGCCCGCGGCAGCGGCGCCTGCCGTCATGGCGGCTGCCCCGGCAGCGCAGGCCGCGGCGCCGGCCGCTGCGTCCGCAGAGGCGGCGCCCTCGGGCCATGTGGTGAAGTCGCCCATGGTCGGCACGTTCTACCGCTCCTCCAGTCCCGGCGCCGCCGCGTTCGTGGAGGTCGGCTCCCAGGTGAAGGAGGGCGACACCCTCTGCATCATCGAGGCGATGAAGATCCTCAACGAGATCGAGGCCGACAAGTCGGGCACCGTCAAGCAGATCCTCGGCGAGAACGGCCAGGCCGTCGAATACGGCCAGCCGCTGTTCATCATCGAGTGAGCGCCTGAATGTTCAAGAAGATCCTGGTCGCGAACCGCGGCGCTCGCGCGCTGGCGCGGACGGCCGAAGGCCGGCACATCGCACTGGCACGCGCAGCGTGCGGGCGATCGCGCCGCGGAGGCTGCAATGTTTAAGAAGATCCTGGTCGCGAACCGCGGCGAGATCGCCCTGAGGATCCAGCGCGCCTGCAGCGAACTGGGCATCAAGGCGGTCATGGTGTATTCCGAGGCCGACCGCGAGGCCAAGTACGTCAAGCTGGCCGAAGAGGCCGTGTGCATCGGCCCGGCTCCGTCGTCGCAGAGCTACCTCAACATGCCGGCCATCATCTCGGCCGCCGAGGTCACGGATGCCGAGGCCATCCATCCCGGCTACGGCTTCCTCTCGGAAAACGCCAACTTCGCCGAAAGGGTGGAGCAGAGCGGCTTCCAGTTCATCGGCCCCACACCCGAGTCGATCCGCATCATGGGCGACAAGGTGTCGGCCAAGCAGGCCATGATCAAGGCCGGCGTGCCCTGCGTGCCCGGCTCCGATGGTGAGCTGTCGGACGATGCGACGGCCAACAAGCGCATCGCCCGCGCCATCGGCTATCCGGTGATCATCAAGGCCGCGGGCGGTGGCGGTGGCCGCGGCATGCGCGTGGTGCACACCGAAGCCGCGCTGGTCAATGCGATCCAGATGACCAAGGCCGAGGCGGCCGCGGCCTTCAACAATCCGGCGGTTTACATGGAGAAGTTCCTCCAGAACCCGCGGCACATCGAGATCCAGATCCTCGCGGACAAGCACAAGAACGCCGTCTACCTGGGCGAGCGCGACTGCTCCATGCAGCGCCGCCACCAGAAGGTGATCGAGGAGTCGCCCGCGCCCGGCATCCCACGCAAGCTGATCGAGAAGATCGGCGAGCGCTGCGCCGCTGCCTGCAAGAAGATCGGCTACCGCGGCGCCGGCACCTTCGAGTTCCTGTACGAGAACGGCGAGTTCTATTTCATCGAGATGAACACCCGCGTGCAGGTGGAGCATCCGGTGACGGAGCTGGTGACCGGCATCGATATCGTGAAGACGCAGATCATGGTCGCCGCCGGCGAGAAGCTGCCCTTCACCCAGCGCCAGATCCAGCTCAAGGGCCATGCCATCGAGTGCCGGATCAACGCCGAAGACCCGTACAAGTTCACGCCGTCGCCGGGCCGCATCACCATGTGGCATCCGCCGGGCGGTCCTGGCGTGCGCGTCGATTCGCACGTCTACACGAACTACTTCGTGCCGCCCAACTACGACTCGATGATCGGCAAGCTGATCGTCTACGGCGACACGCGCGAGCAGGCCATGGCCCGCATGCGCACGGCGCTCAACGAGACGGTGGTCGAGGGCATCCTGACCAACATCCCGCTGCACCGCGAGCTGATGGTGGACGCCAAGTTCATGGCCGGCGGCACCAACATCCACTATCTGGAAGAGTGGATGGCCGCCCACAAGCGCTAGTCGGCGCGCGGACCTGGGCGGGGCGACCCGCACCGGCGATACTTTGTGAAGACTTGCGCCGCGGCCCGGCCTTCCGGTCCGCGGCGCGTTCGTTATGGGGCCGCGCGTCATGGGCGCGCGGCCCGTTGAGGAAAGGCGATTCATGTTCGAACTGCGGCTCTTGGCGCCCGAAGACCGGGTCGAGGTGGTGGGCGATGCGCTCGATGCGCTCGATGCCCTCTCCGTCTCGGTGGAAGACGCCGATGCCCACACCGAGGCAGAGCAGGCCCTGTTCGGCGAGCCCGGCATGCCGCCGCCGCGCGAAGGCTGGCAGCGCTCGCGCGTGGTGGCCCTCTTCGACACCCGCGCCAAGGCCGACGAGGCCGCCGCGCTGCTTCAGGCGCAGGACTTCTTCGAAGGCTGCAGCCTGGCGGGCATCGCCGAAGTGCCCGAGCAGGACTGGGTGCGGCTGACCCAGTCGCAGTTTGCGCCGGTGGAGATCACCGGGAGCTTCTGGATCGTCCCGACCTGGCATGAGCCGCCCGCGCAGGCCGTGCAGGTGATCCGCCTCGATCCGGGCCTGGCGTTCGGCACAGGCACGCATCCGACCACGCGCATGTGCCTTCGCTGGATTGCGACCCAGCCGGCCGACATGCTGGGTTCGCGCGTGCTCGACTACGGTTGCGGCTCGGGCATCCTGGCCATCGGCGCCGCGAAGTTCGGCGCCACCGATATCGATGCCGTCGACATCGACGAGGCGGCCGTGGAATCGACCCGCCTCAATGCCGATGCCAATGCCGTCGAGCTCTCGCCCGGCCTGCCCGAGCGGGCCCAGGGCGAATACGACACCGTGCTTGCCAACATCCTGGCCACACCCCTCAAGGTGCTGGCGCCGCTGCTCTGCGCCCACGTGCGACCGGGCGGCCACCTGGTGCTGGCCGGCATCCTGGCGCGGCAGGCCGACGAGTTGAAGGAGGCTTATGCGCCCTGGATCGCGCTCGAGGTCGCCGACACCGAAGACGGCTGGATCCTGATGACCGGCCGCCGCGCGGCATGAGTCTCGTCACCCGCTGTCCGTCCTGCGCGACCGCCTTCAAGGTGGTGCGCGACCAGTTGCGGCTGTCCGACGGATGGGTGCGCTGTGGCCGTTGCGGCGAGGTGTTCGATGCGCAGTCCGACCTGCGCGAGCAGTTGCCTGACGGTCGCTGGGTGGTGCTGGCGGCGCCCGCCTCCGGGGGCGCATGGCCTGTCGCGGAGCCGGGGGCTGCGGCGGGGCTGGGCGACGCGGAGTCGGCCTCTGCGATGCGGGACGGAGAGAGTGTGCCGGTGGACGACGATGTGCCCGGCGCAGCGTCGCCCTCGCTGTCTGCCAACACTTCGCCGACCGCCCAGCCCTGGCCCTCTGTCGACTGGCTCGATCTGTCTGCGGGTGGTGCGACATCTGCGCCCCCGGCGGCCGAAGGCATCGAGCCCCGGATGCCTGCGCGCGACCTGCTGGATCTGGCGCAGCCCGAAGACAGGGCGGCGTCGACGCAGGATGCCCAGGCGCCGTCGGCGTCCTCCATGCCCTCGGCCATCCCCGGGCGCCCGGCGGCCGACGCGGCGCAGGTCGGCCGCGTCCTGCGCCGCGGTCGCGCATGGGTGAATGCCGAGCCCACCGCGCTCGCCGCCTTCCTGCGGCCCGGGCGCGCCGCGGTACAGCCGCGCCCGGCCCCCTTCGAGCCCTCGCTGGAGTCGGATCTGCCGCCGGCCCCGGTCGTCCCCGCGCCGGATGCGGGCCTTGACCGCCCATCCCTAGACGCCGACATCGACGAAGCGCAGGGACAGGCGCCCCAGCCGTTGGTCGAAGCGTCCCCGACGGCGGAGTCGACCCCGCCGTCGTCCGCTCTGCCGATGGCCGATGAGCCGGCTGCCCGTGACGACCTGGCGGCGCCGCCGTTCACCCCGTTGCGCCCCAGCTTTCTGGACACGCCGGACGCGCCAGAAGAAGGCGGGGCGCCGCGTCGCCGCCGCTTCTGGCTGTGGTCGCTGGCCGCACTGGGCCTGCTGATCGTGCTGGGCGCGCAGGTGATGCGGCATGAACGCGACCAGTGGGCGCTGTCCCGGCCAGCCCTGCTGCCGTTGCTGACGGCCGTGTGCCAGGCGACGGCCTGCACGATCGAGGCACCGCGCCGCATCGACGACATCCGCGTGGATGGCTCCACGTTGATGCGCGACGGCGCGGAAGGCCGCTACCGGCTGGTCCTCACGCTGCGCAATGCGGCGCCGGTGGCCGTGGCCATGCCGGCGATCGAACTGTCCTTGCTCGACGGCTCCGAACGCCCGGTGCTGCGGCGCGTCGTCCAGCCGGTCGAGATGGCGCGTGCTGCCGTATTGCCGGGCCGGGCCGAAGAGGAGGTCGCGCTGGCGCTCGAGTTGCACGCGGCGGCCGGCCGGCCGCTGCCTTCCGTGGTGGGCCACAGCGTGCTCGCCTTCTATCCCTGAGGCCGACGGTCATACCGTGCCCGCGGCTTCGCCTTGTCTCCCACCGCTTCTGCAGGATTGATCCCGCCATGGCTTCCGTGATCTGCGGCTCGCTCGCATTCGACACCATCATGACCTTCGAGGGCCGCTTCGCCGAGCAGATCCTGCCCGACCAGCTGCACATCCTGAACGTGTCCTTCCTGGTGCCCGGCCTGCGCCGGGACTTCGGCGGCTGCGCCGGCAACATCGCCTACAGCCTGAATGCGCTGGGCGGTCGCGCCCTGCCCATGGCGGCCGTGGGCAGCGATGGCGCCGACTACGTGCAGCGCCTGAAGGAACTGGGCGTGGGCACCGAGTTCATCCTGCAGCTGGACGACAGCTACACCGCGCAGGCCATGATCATGACCGACCGCGACAACAACCAGATCACGGCCTTCCACCCGGGCGCGATGCAGCAGGCCCACCTCAACCGCATCGAGGCACGCGAGGACATCCGCCTGGGCATCATCGCGCCCGATGGCCGCGAGGCGATGCTGCAGCATGCCGCGCAGTTCAAGGCTGCCGGCGTTCCCTTCGTCTTCGATCCGGGCCAGGGCCTGCCCATGTTCGACGGCAAGGACCTGGCCCACTTCATCGATCAGGCCGACTGGGTCGTGGTCAACGACTATGAAGGCCGCATGCTCAGCGAGCGCACGGGCTGGAGCACGGCCGAGATCTCGCGCCGCGCGCGCGGCATGGTGGTCACCCTGGGCGCCGAGGGCTGCGATGTGTGGGTGGGGGGCGAGGCGACGCGCGTGGCGCCCGTGACGCCCGAGGCCGTGGTCGATCCCACCGGCTGTGGCGACGCCTGGCGCGGCGGCCTGCTGTATGGTCTGGAGCAGGGCTGGGATCTGGTGCGCTGCGCCGAACTGGGCAATCGTCTTGGCGCGCTCAAGATCGCACAGCGCGGCCCCCAGAACTACCAGGTCGACCGCGCCGCGCTGGGCCTCTGAGCGGGCTCGCGACGCGGCAATAAAAAACCCGGCGCCTTGCGGTCGCCGGGTTCGGGCTTCGAAGGCCGCTGGCGCGGCGCTTCATTCAGCCTCAGGGCTTGCTGGCCGTGGGGAAGGGCCAGGCGGCCTGCGGGCTCAGCGTGGTCTGTGCTGCAGGGGCTGCAGCGGCGGGCGCGGGCGCAGCCGCAGGGGCAGGCGCTTTCGCAGGGGCAGGCTTCTTGGCGGCGGCCTTCTTGGCAGCGGCCTTCTTGGCGGGGGCCTTGGGGGCCGCAGCCGTCTTGGCCGCCGTCGTCTTCTTGGCGGCGACCTTCTTGGCCGGTGCAGCCTTCTTGGCGGCGACCTTCTTCGCAGGTGCTGCTGCCTTCTTGGCGGCGACCTTCTTCGCCGGCGCTGCGGCCTTCTTGGCGGGCGCAGCCTTCTTCGCCGCGACCTTCTTGGCCGGTGCCGCCTTCTTGGCCGCAACCTTCTTCGCCGGCGCCGCCTTCTTGGCGGGTGCAGCCTTCTTCGCTGCGACCTTCTTGGCCGGTGCCGCCTTCTTGGCCGCAACCTTCTTCGCCGGTGCGGCAGCCTTCTTGGCCGGAGCCGCCTTCTTCGCTGCGACCTTCTTGGCCGGAGCGGCCTTCTTTGCAGCGACCTTCTTGGCCGGAGCCTTCTTTGCAGTTGCCATTTCTTTCTCCTTGATCAAGTTGGAAATCAACCTTCGAATTGCACGGGCCGCCCGTGTGCCTGCGGCCAGCGATCCGTGACGTCGGGGCACACCCCGCCACCACGAATGGGAAAGCCCCGGACGCCGCACTCTGGGGTGCGTCTGGCGTCCGGGGCGGGTCTCAGATCCATTCGTCCTTCAGGAAAGAGGCGTGCTCAGTCCCATGAGAGCGCGCCACCCGACTGGTATTCGATCACGCGGGTTTCGAAGAAATTGCGCTCTTTCTTCAGGTCGATCATTTCGCTCATCCAGGGGAACGGGTTTTCTTCGTTCGGGAAGAGCGCTTCCAGGCCGATCTGCGTGGCACGCCGGTTGGCGATGTAGCGCAGGTAGCCCTTGAACATGGAGGCATTCATGCCGAGCACGCCGCGGGGCATGGTGTCTTCAGCATAGCGGTATTCGAGCTCGACCGCCTTCTGGAACAGGGCCTTGATCTCGGCCTTGAACTCGGGCGTCCATAGATGCGGATTCTCGAGCTTGAGCTGGTTGATCAGGTCGATACCGAAGTTGCAGTGCATCGACTCGTCGCGCAGGATGTACTGGTACTGCTCGGCGGCACCGGTCATCTTGTTCTGGCGTCCGAGCGCGAGGATCTGCGTGAAGCCGACGTAGAAGAAGAGGCCTTCCATCAGGCAGGCGAAGACGATCAGCGACTTGAGCAGCGTCTGGTCGGTCTCGGGCGTGCCGGTCTTGAAGTTCGGATCCATGATCGCGTCGATGAACGGGATCAGGAACTCGTCCTTGTCGCGGATCGACTGGACTTCGTTGTAGGCGTTGAAGATCTCGGACTCGTCCAGGCCCAGCGACTCCACGATGTACTGGTAGGCATGGGTGTGGATCGCTTCCTCGAAGGCCTGGCGCAGCAGGAACTGGCGGCATTCGGGCGCGGTGATGTGCCGGTAGGTGCCCAGCACGATGTTGTTGGCGGCCAGCGAATCGGCGGTGACGAAGAAGCCGAGATTGCGCTTGACGATGCGGCGCTCGTCCTCGGTCAGGCCGTTCGGGTCTTTCCAAAGGGCGATGTCGCGGTTCATGTTGACCTCCTGCGGCATCCAGTGATTGGCGCAGGTGGCGAGGTACTTTTCCCAGGCCCACTTGTACTTGAAGGGCACCAGCTGGTTGACGTCGGTCTGGCCGTTGATGATGCGCTTGTCGGCGGCATTCACGCGGCGCGCGGCGGCAGTCGTGGCAGCACCGGGTTGCACAGCAGCAGGAGCGCTGAAGCTGTGCGTGGCCAGCGCGGGCTGTGCAAAGGAAGCTGGGGAGGAAGGGGATGCCATCGACCGGCCTGCGGCCATGTCCGATGCATTCGACAGTGCGCCCGAATTGGAGGGCTTGACTTCGTCGTCCCAGGTCAACATAGAAAAATCCAATGCTCAATTATCAGAGCAACGACACGCGATTGAAAAGTTCTTCGGCTGTGTCGTTGCTGAATTTTGTTGTGCCTGGGCATCGGGTCTGTCGTCCGATGCCCCGACATGAAGGCATGCGTTCCTGCTTTGCGCAGGAACGCATGCAGCAACGCGCGACGCGCGCTGGAATCACTGGCAGGCTTCGCAGCCCGGATCGTCGATGGCGCAGAACTTGATGTCGGTGGCGGGCACCGCGTTCATCTGCGCTTGCGCCGCGGCGGCTGCGGCTTCGAGTGCGCTGGGCGCGCTGGCTGCAGCAGCGGGCTGCATGGCCATGGACGAGCTGCCACCGGAGGACACGGCGTTGAGGCGGCTCGATTGCACGGTCGACTTCTCGGCGTGCGTGGCGCTGATGGTGCGCAGGTAGTAGGTGGTCTTGAGGCCGCGCGTCCAGGCCAGCGTGTAGGTGTCGTGCAGCTTCTTGCCCGAGGCGCCGGCCATGTAGATGTTCAGACTCTGCGCCTGGTCGATCCACTTCTGGCGGCGCGCAGCGGCCTCGACCAGCCATTGCGGCTCGACCTCGAAGGCCGTGGCGTACAGCGCCTTCACGTCCTGCGGCACGCGGTCGATGGGACGCAGCGAGCCGTCGAAGTGCTTGAGGTCCATGACCATCACGTCGTCCCACAGGCCCAGGCGCTTGAGGTCGCGCACCAGGTAGTGGTTGATGACGGTGAATTCGCCCGACAGGTTGGACTTGACCGACAGGTTGCCGAAGCAGGGCTCGATCGAGGCGTCCACGCCGATGATGTTGGAGATGGTCGCCGTCGGTGCGATGGCCACGCAGTTGGAGTTGCGCATGCCGTCCTGCTTGATCTTGGCGCGCAGCGCGTCCCAGTCGAGGGTGCGCGAGCGGTCCACCTCGACATAGCCGCCGCGGGCCTTTTCCAGCAGGTCGAGCGAATCGATGGGCAGGATGCCCTTGTCCCACAGCGAGCCCTTGAAGCTGCTGTAGCGGCCACGCTCGGCGGCCAGTTCGGTGGAGGCCCAGTAGGCGTAGTAGCAGATGGCTTCCATCGACTTGTCGGCGAACTGGACGGCCTGCTCGCTGGCATAGGGGATGCGCAGCTCGTACAGCGCGTCCTGGAAGCCCATCAGGCCCAGGCCCACCGGGCGGTGGCGCAGGTTCGAGTCGCGCGCCTTCTTGACGGCGTAGTAGTTGATGTCGATGACGTTGTCGAGCATGCGCATGGCGACCGAGATGGTCTTCCTGAGCTTCTCGTGGTCGACGCCACCGTCCTTCAAGTGCTGAAGCAGGTTGACCGAGCCCAGGTTGCAGACGGCGGTCTCGGTGTCGCTGGTGTTGAGCGTGATCTCGGTGCAGAGGTTGGACGAGTGCACCACGCCGGCATGCTGCTGCGGCGAGCGCACGTTGCAGGCGTCCTTGAAGGTGATCCAGGGATGGCCGGTCTCGAACAGCATCGAGAGCATCTTGCGCCACAGGTCGGTGGCGGGCACCGTCTTGGCGGGCTTGATCTCGCCGCGCGCGGCCTTCTCTTCGTAGGCGACGTAGGCCTTTTCGAAGTCGGCGCCGAACAGGTCGTGCAGGTCGGGCACGGAAGAGGGCGAGAACAGCGTCCAGTTGCCCTTTTCCATCACGCGGCGCATGAACAGGTCGGGGATCCAGTTGGCCGTGTTCATGTCGTGGGTGCGGCGGCGGTCGTCACCCGTGTTCTTGCGCAGCTCCAGGAACTCCTCGATGTCCAGGTGCCAGGTCTCCAGGTAGGTGCAGACCGCGCCCTTGCGCTTGCCGCCCTGGTTGACGGCCACGGCCGTGTCGTTGACCACCTTGAGGAAGGGCACCACGCCCTGCGATTCGCCGTTGGTGCCTTTGATGTGCGAGCCCAGGGCGCGCACGCGGGTCCAGTCGTTGCCCAGGCCGCCGGCGAACTTCGACAGCAGCGCGTTCTCCTTGATCGACTCGTAGATGCCGTCCAGGTCGTCCGGCACCGTGGTCAGGTAGCAGGAGGACAGCTGCGAGCGCAACGTGCCGCTGTTGAACAGCGTGGGCGTGGACGACATGAAGTCGAACGACGAGAGCACCTCGTAGAACTCGATGGCGCGCGCCTCGCGGTCGATCTCGCCCAGCGCCAGGCCCATGGCCACGCGCATGAAGAAGGCCTGCGGCAGCTCGATGCGGCTCTTGCGCACGTGCAGGAAGTAGCGGTCGTACAGGGTCTGCAGGCCCAGGTAGTCGAACTTCAGGTCGCGGTCGGCCTTGAGGGCTGCGCCCAGGCGGCCCAGGTCGTACTGCAGCAGCTTCTCGTCGAGCAGCTCGTTCTCGACGCCCTTCTTGATGAACTGCGGGAAGTAGTCGGCGTAGGCGGCGCCCATTTCGGCGTGCGCCACTTCGCGGCCCAGCACTTCCTTGACGATGGTGTGCAGCAGCAGGCGCGCGGTGGCGTAGGTGTAGTCGGGATCCTTCTCGATCAGCGTGCGGGCAGCCAGGATCGAGGCCTTGTAGACCTCGTCCAGCGGCACGCCGTCGTACAGGTTGCGCATGGTCTCGGCCACGATGGGCTCGGCCTTCACGCCATCGCCCAGGCCGACGCAGGCGGACTGCAGCAGCGATTGCAGGGCGCCCATGTCCAGCGGAACTCGCTCGCCGCCGTCCAGCACATGCAGTTGCGGCGCGGCGGCCGCAGCCGTCTGCTCGACTTGCTTGGAGCGCTCTTGCGCACGGCGCTCGCGGTAGAGCACGTAGGCGCGGGCGACTTCCTGGTAGCCGCCGCGCATCAGGCCGAGCTCGACCTGGTCCTGCACGTCCTCGATGTGGAAGGTGCCGCCGCCCGGGCGCGAGCGCACCAGCGCGCGGACCACGGCCTGCGTCAGGCCCTCGACCGTCTCGCGCACGCTGGCCGAGGCCGCGCCCTGCGTCCCGTGCACCGCAAGGAAGGCCTTCATCATCGCCACGGTGATCTTCTCGGGCGCAAAGGGCACCACGGCGCCGTTGCGGCGGATGATCTGGTAGTGGGCGAGGGCCGGGGCCGTCGTGCCCGCCACATCGCGGCCGGCGGGCATCGTCGGCAGGGGCTGGGCGGAGGTGGCAGGGGAGTTCAAGGCAGTCTGCATGCGGTTCCTCTTGAGGGGGCTTGGTGTTCGTCGATCAGGGCGCGGGCGGGCAGGGATCCATGCCGCCGCGTCGATGGAGGGGCACTATATCTGGTGTCCGAAGGAGAGCCAATGCACTACCGGTAGTGTTTGGTCGGGCGACCGGGTCAAGCTTGACTTCCGGTGAAACCCCAGGATTTCGCGCCGGAGCCAAGCAGCAGTAGGTGCCTGCGCGGCCGAGGCCGCAACGATGGGGCTTGGCGGGCGATTTGGCGCGCAAACCCGCATGAACAGGGGCTTGGCGACGCCCGGCCATCCGGCCCGCCCCGGAGCGCTGGCGCCATCGCTCCCCGGGGTCCGATTGAAAAATTTAAGGAGCGGCCGGGAAGGCGATGGTGGTGCCCGCCAGCTGCCGCGCCAAGCGGGCCCAGTCGAAGCCCGGCCCCGGGTCGTATTTGCGGCCGGGGGCGATGTGTTCGTGGCCGGCGACGTGGGCAATCGGATAGCGGGCCGACAGTGCCCGCGCGAGCTGGGCCAGCGTCTCGTACTGCGCGTCCTCGAAACGCTCGCCTTCCAGACCTTCCAGTTCCACGCCGACCGAATCGTCATTGCAGTTGGCGCGTCCCCGCCACTGCGAGACGCCGGCGTGCCAGGCCCGGTCGTCCACGCTCACGAACTGCCAGAGTTCGCCATTGCGACGGATGTAGAAGTGCGCCGAGACCTCCAGGCCCCGGATCTGCGCGAAGTAGGGATGCGCGTCCCAGTCCAGCCGGTTGGTGAAGAGCTGCTGCACCTCCTCACCGCCATAGTGGCCGGGCGGCAGGCTGATGGAGTGCACCACCAGGAGGTCGATGCAGGCCCCCGCCGGACGGGGGCCGAAGTTGGGGGTGTCCAGCCGCCGCGCCGCCCGCAGCCAGCCACCGTCCCAGGGGGCGGTGTCGGGCTCAGTCATCGTCGCCATGCGGCACCGCGATGCCCAGACGCGCGATGCGGTAGCGGATCTGGCGCAGGCTCAGGCCCAGGCGCGCGGCAGCCGCGGTGCGGTTGTAGTTGGCCTCGCGCAGCGCGCGCTCGACGATGCCGCGTTCCTGGTCGTCGAGGTACTGCTGCAGATCAGTGGGCACGGGGGGGGCTCCCGCGACTGCCGGCGATCGGGTGGGCGCGGCCTCCGGCACGGGAACGGCCGTCACGGCGCCCGGCGCTGGCGTGGCAAAGAGCGGCATGGACAGGTCCTGCATACCGCTGCCGTCAGCGGCCTCGACGTCCAGCTGCAGCGTGTCGCCCTCGCTCAGTGCCACCGCGCGATGCAGCAGGTTCTCCAGTTCGCGCACGTTGCCGCGCAGCGGATGCGATTCGAGCTTGAGTAGCACCTGCATCGTCATCCTCGGCACCGGCTGGCCGCTTTCCTCGGCGATGCGCGCCAGCAGGGCGGTGCACAGGGCCGACAGGTCTTCCCGGCGCTCGCGCAGCGGCGGCAGCCGGACCTCGATCACGTTGAGGCGGTAGAACAGGTCCTGCCGGAAGCGGCCCGCCAGCACCTCGGCCTGCAGGTCCTTGTGTGTGGCGCTGACGATGCGCACGTCCACCGGCTCCTCCTGCGTGCTGCCGATGGGGCGCACGCAGCGTTCCTGGATGGCCCGCAGCAGCTTGGACTGCATGGCCAGAGGCAGGTCGCCGATCTCGTCGAGGAAGAGCGTGCCCCCGCGCGCCGCCTGGAAGTAGCCGTCACGGTCCTGCATCGCGCCGGTGTAGGAGCCCTTGCGTGCGCCGAAGAACTCGGCTTCCAGCAGCGCCTCCGGAATGGCGCCACAGTTGACGGCGACGAAGGGGCCTCCCGCCCGTTGGCTGCAGCCGTGCAGGGCGCGCGCCACCAATTCCTTGCCCGTGCCCGATTCGCCGTGAATCAGCACCGGCGCCATGCCGCGTGCCACACGCACGATGCGGGCCTTGACTGCGCGCATGACGTCCGACTCGCCCACCAGGCGCGCCAGCGCGGCGCGGGCCGCGGGCGCGACGCCTGCCTCGGCCGGCGCTTCTTCGGCCGGCACGATCGGCGCGGACTCGCGTGGCGACGCGGGACGTGCCGGCGTGCCGCCCGGGCGCTCCTGCACGGCCGAGGCCACCACGCTGCGGAACTGCTTCAGGTCCACCGGCTTGGTCAGGTAGTCGAAGGCGCCGGCCTTGAGCGCCTCGACGGCGTTCTCGGCCGAGCCGTAGGCGGTCATCACGACGCAGCGTTCGCTGCGCTGGTGGCGGGCGATGCGCTGCAGCAGCTCCAGGCCGAGCCCGTCGGGCAGCCGCATGTCGGTGATCACGGCATCGAAGCGGTTGGCCTGCAGGTGCTGCCACGCCTCCTCCACGCTGCTGGCCGCTTCGACCAGGTAGCCCTCGCGCAGCAGGGTCAGCTCGTAGAGGGTGCGCAGGTCGGGCTCGTCGTCCACGACGAGGATCTGCGCCGGCGGCGATGCGGGAGAACTGCTCACCGAGCTATTGTGGCAAAGCGCCCGCCTGCGCTGGCGCGAAGCTCAGCAGGAAGGCATTGCCGGCCGGCACGTCGGGTGCGGGACGCAGGCGTTCGTAGCGGATGGTGGCCCCATGGCGCTCGCACAGCTCGCGGCAGATGAACAGGCCCAGCCCGCTGGAGCGGCTCTCGGACGAGAAGAAGGGCTCGAACAGGTGGCGTTCCACG
This sequence comes from Pseudacidovorax sp. DMC4, assembly GCF_056314265.1. Classification (NCBI taxonomy): domain Bacteria; kingdom Pseudomonadati; phylum Pseudomonadota; class Betaproteobacteria; order Burkholderiales; family Comamonadaceae; genus Pseudacidovorax; species Pseudacidovorax sp. DMC4. The sequence continues at coordinate 151,433 of NZ_JBQUYR010000012.1, forward strand.
CCCTGCTCCAGGGGCGCGCCGTCGCTCCAGACGGCCAGGGTGGGCCGGCCGTCGCCCGCGGCGAAGGTGTGGACGCGGATGGATTCCTCGCCCGGTCCTGCATAGCGGGCGGCGTTGTCCAGCAGGTTGACCAGGATGCGCCGCAGGTGCTCCTCGTTGAAGCGCACCGCCGGCAGACTTTCCACCAGGCGCAGGGCCGGCTGCGCGCGGCCGCTCTGGCGGCTCCACTCGTCGACCATGGTGTAGACGCTGGCGGCAAGGGGCAGGGCCGTTCCCTGGCCCAGGTCGCTGCCCTGCTGGCGCACGCGCGCGACGTCCAGCACCTCGTCGACGATGCGGCCGAGCCGGCGTGCGTTCTGCTGCACCATGGCATTGAGGCGCTGCTGTGCCGGCTCGGTCAGATCCTCCTCCAGCAGGGCGCTGGCCTGCGTGATGGCGGCCAGCGGATTGCGGATCTCGTGCGCGACGGCCGCCGACATGCGGCCCATCGCAGCCATCTTCTCGGTGCGGATGCGGGCTTCCAGCTGTCGCAGGTCCTGCAGGAACATCACGCAGAAGCCGCGGTCGCGGGCGCCGTCCACGGCCGTCAGCCGGGTGCGCACCCGCAGCTCGCGCGGCGTGGCCTGGGGCTGGGCGATCGGCAGGTCGGCGCCGAGGTCGGCCCTGTCCTCGAAGGTGCGCTGCGCCAGGCTGGCCAGCGGCTGCCACGCCGGATGGGCCAGCAGCGAGCGCGGCAGCGAGCCGCGGTCCAGCCCGCCCCCCAGCAGGGCATCGGCGGCCGGGTTGGCCGTGTGCACGCGGCCGGCCTCGTCCACCACCAGCACGCCTTCGGCCAGCGCCTCGATCACGAGGGCATTGATCTGCGCCTGCAACTGGGCCGAATCCTGGCTGCGGCTGGCGCGGGCCTCTTCGCGGGCCAGCCGCAGCGCCAGCTGGTGGGCCAGCAGCGACAGCACGAACAGGCCCGTGCCGGTCAGTGCGGCCTGGAGCAGCCGGCCCGGCCCGTCGGGGCCGGCCGTGAGCTGGAAGCGCAGCGCCTCGGCCAGCATCAGCAGCGTGGCGGCCGAGGTGGTGGCCAGCCCGACCACCAGGCCCCCGGCCACGGCCGCCATGAGCACCGGAAGGGCCAGCAAGGGCGTGTAGTTGACCGTGGTGCCGGTCTGCAGCGCCTGAAGCAGTGCGAACACGGCAACGTCGAGGCCGATGCACAGCAGCCAGGTCATGCCCAGCCGTCGCAGCGGCAGGCGCGCGGGTGTACGCAGCCGGTCGGCCAGGGTGAAGGCGGCGTAGAGGGCCGTGATGGCCAGGGTCGGCGCGTGCGTGGACTGGCCCAGGGCGAAGGCAATGCCCTGCAGCGCCAGCAGCAGCAGTCCCACCGCCGGCCGGGCCGTCATGAAGCCACGCCACACCCGCTGCAGGGCCTGGCTGCGCTCGGTGCGGGTTTCCAGCGCGGACCAGTCCGTGTTTGACGACGGAAAGTCCGTGTCCGGTGTCATGGCTCCGCGGCGTCGCGGTGCCGGTCGCTGCAATAGGTGCCGTGGCGGCCGGACACGGCGTCGGAGGCCGGCAGGTGCAGGCCGCAATGGGCGCAGCGCACCATCTGCTGTGGCCCCCGGACGGCCGGCCGGGCGTTGGGCCGGGGCGGCGGTGCGGCGTCCAGTTCTTCCTGGCGGTTGCGCCGCCAGATCCAGATGGCCACGGCCACCACGAGGGTCACGAGCAGGAATTTCATCAGGCGACGGGCCGGTGCAGCACCACTTCGAGCACAAAGCGCGAGCCCACGTAGGCCAGCAGCAGCAGCACGGCCCCCGCATAGAGTACGCGCTTGGCCGTGCGGCCCCGCCAGCCGAAGCGGCTGCGGCCGGCCAGCAGGATGGCGAAGCTCAGCCAGGCCAGCAGCGAGAACACCGTCTTGTGGTCCCACTTCCAGGCGCGCACCTGGGGCCCGTAGAGCGTCTCGCTGAACAACAGGCCCGCCAGCAGCGTGGCCGACAGCAGCACGAAACCGGCCGTGACGAAGCGGAAGGTCAGGCGCTCCAGCGTCAGCAGCGGCAGGCCCGCATGCGGATCGGCCGCCTGGCGGATGCGCTGCTCGGCCCGCGTCATGAGCCAGGCATGCACCACGGCTGCGCCGAAGAGCCCGTAGCTGGCGATGCCCAGTGCCAGATGCAGCGGCAGCCAGGGCGAGGCATTCATGTGCAGCGGCGAACCCGGAAAGGCTGCGGCCAGCAGTGCCGCCAGCGCGCCCAGCCCCGCCAGCACGCGGCGCACCGTCAGGCCCGGGAAGAGCCGGCTTTCCACGGCATAGACCGTCATCACCAGCCAGGCCGTGATCGACAGGGCCGGTGCGAAGCCGAAGCGCGGCGTGCCTGGCAGCAGGCCGGCGGCCAGCGCTGCCGCGTGCAGCAGCCACGCGATGGCGACGACGGTCTGGGTGGCGCTGCGGTTGAGCTTGTGGGAGAAGGCGGCGGTCACGCCGTAGGCCGCGGCCGTGGCGATGCCCAGGGCCACGCTGAGTGGGGAGGGGCTCGCTAGAATCATCCGCTGAGTTTAGCCTTTGGCCCCCAGCGGACGGGGCCCGCCGGACACCCCGCCGTGCCCGCCCCGGACTCGGCCGCCGCCGCGGCGCCGCCGCTTCCTTCCCCAGCCTTCTTCCCCTCCCATCCATGGCCACCGCCCTCACCGACAAGTTCTCCCGCCTCGTCAAGCAGATGAGCGGGCAGGCGCGCATCACCGAAACCAACGTGCAGGACATGATGCGCGAGGTGCGCATGGCGCTGCTCGAGGCCGACGTCGCGCTGCCGGTGGTGCGCGACTTCGTCAACCGGGTCAAGGACAAGGCGATGGGCGAGGAGGTGATGGGTTCCCTCAAGCCCGGCCAGGCGCTGGTGGGCATCGTCAACCGCGAACTGGCGGCGACCATGGGCGAGGGCGTCTCGGACATCAACCTCAACGCCCAGCCGCCGGCCGTGGTGCTCATGGCCGGCCTGCAGGGCGCCGGCAAGACCACCACCACCGCCAAGCTGGCCAAGCACCTGATCGAGAAGCGCAAGAAGAAGGTGCTGACCGTCTCGGGCGACGTCTACCGCCCGGCGGCCATCGAGCAGCTCAAGACGGTGACGAAGCAGGCCGGCGCCGAGTGGTTCCCCAGCACGCCCGACCAGAAGCCGCTGGACATCGCCCGCGCCGCGCTCGACTACGCCAAGCGGCACTACTTCGACGTGCTGCTGGTCGACACCGCCGGCCGCCTGGCCATCGACGAAGTGCTGATGGAGGAAATCAAGACGCTGCACGGCGCCTTGAATCCGGTCGAGACCCTGTTCGTCGTCGACGCCATGCAGGGCCAGGACGCGGCCAACACCGCCAAGGCCTTCAAGGACGCGCTGCCGCTGACCGGCATCATTCTGACCAAGATGGACGGCGACTCGCGCGGCGGTGCGGCGCTGTCGGTGCGGCAGATCACGGGCGTGCCCATCAAGTTCGCCGGCACCAGCGAGAAGATCGACGGGCTGGAGGTCTTCGACGCCGAGCGCCATGCGGGCCGCATCCTGGGCATGGGCGACATCGTGGCGCTGGTCGAGCAGGTGTCGGCCGGTGTCGACATGGAGGCGGCCAAGAAGCTCGCCACCAAGGTCAAGAGCGGCCACTTCGACCTGGAAGACTTCCTGGCCCAGTTGCAGCAGATGAAGCAGATGGGCGGCCTCTCCAGCTTCATGGACAAGCTGCCCACCCAACTGGCCGCCAAGGCCAGCGAGGCCGACCTGACGCGCGCCGAGCGCGACATTCGCCGCAAGGAAGGCATCATCCACAGCATGACGCCCACCGAGCGCCGCAAGCCCGAGCTCATCAAGGCCAGCCGCAAGAAGCGCATCGCCACGGGCGCCGGCGTGCAGGTCCAGGAGGTCAACCGCCTGCTCAACGAGTTCGAGCAGATGCAGGGCATGATGAAGAAGATGAAGGGCGGCGGCCTCATGAAGATGATGAAGCGCCTGGGCGGCATGAAGGGCATGCCCGGGCTGCCGGGAATGGGCGGGCCGGGTGGGCCCAAGCTGCCGTTCTGACGCGAGGATCGGGTCGCCCGGTCATGCAGTCCGGTTGACCCGAGGCCGTTCGGGCTGAGCCTGTCGAATCCTCGGCGCAAGCCCTTCGACCCATCCATCCTTCGGTAAAACGACCGAACCCCCAAATGAAAAACGCCCGCGAAATTCGCGGGCGTTTTGTTTTGGCGAGGCGCCGGACTCAGGCGGCCTTCAGGGCCAGTCGGTCCGCGTGGGCCCACGCGCGGCGCAGCACGGCGGGCGACCGGGATTCCTCGGGAATCAGCAGGTAGTGACGCTCGCGCATCACGCCACCGACATCGATGCGGCTGGTCAGCACGGCCATGGGAATGGCCAGCAGCAGCGGCAGGCCGACGGGCATGAGCCACACCAGCGCGCTGGCGTCGATCAGCGCTACGCCGCAGGCCAGCACAGCCACCAGACCGCTCATCGGCGCCAGGCGGTTGAAGGCCTCGCTCCACGGCACGGCGGCCGCTTCCCGCGGGGGCGACTTCCACTCCAACTTGAGGCCGGTCAGGGCGACGATCACGAACAGCGAGTGGGCCAGCATGCGCACGGGTGCCTGCACGATGGCCATGACGCTTTCCAGCGCGGCGCTCTTGAACAGGCTGAACGCACCGCCGAAGTTCTTCTGCTCACCGCGCATGAACACCGCGGCCACGCCTAGGATGCGGGGCAGGAACAGCAGGCACAGCGTCCAGATCCACAGTCCGGCCAGCTCCATGGGCAGCACGGCCCAGTCCTGGACCAGACGCGAGCCGGTCAGCCACAGGGCGGTGCCCAGGGTCATGAAAGCCAGCCACATCGGGGCGGACACATAAGCCATTGTGCCGGTCACGAACATGGCGCGGTGCACGGGGTGGATGCCGGGCTCGGCCATCAGGCGGGCGTTTTGCAGGTTGCCCTGGCACCAGCGGCGGTCACGCTGCAGTTCGGCCAGCAGATCCGGCGGCTGCTGCTCGTAGCTGCCGACCAGGTCGGACACCAGCCAGACGTGGTAGCCGGCGCGGCGCATCAGGGCGGCCTCGACGAAGTCGTGGCTCATGATGCCGCCGGACATGCCGCCCGTGCCCTTGATCGGGGCCAGCGCGCAGTGCTCCATGAAGGGCGCGACGCGGATGATGGCGTTGTGGCCCCAGTAGTGCGATTCCCCCAGCTGCCAGAACTGCATGCCCAGGGTGAACAGGCGGCCCGTCACGCGGCTGGCAAACTGCTGCGCGCGTGCGTGCAGCGTCACGTGGCCGATGGCCTGCGTGGCGGTCTGGATGATCCCGGCGGTGGGATTGGCTTCCATCAGCTTGACCATGCTGGTCAGGCAGTCGCCGCTCATGACGCTGTCGGCATCAAGCACGACCATGTAGCGGTAGTCCTTGCCCCAGCGGCGGCAGAAGTCGGCCACGTTGCCGGCCTTGCGGTGCGTGCGGCGGGTGCGCAGGCGGTAGTACACCTCGACCTGCGGCTTGTTCGGGCTGTCGGCAAAGGACTGGGCCAGGGCGGCGCGCAGTTCTTCCCACGCGGCACGTTCGGCCTTGGCGATCTCGGGGTTGTAGCTGTCGGACAGCACGAACACATCAAACTGCTTCGCATGGCCGGTGTTGGCCACCGATTCGCAGGTGGCGCGCAGGCCGGCGAACACCGTGGCCACGTCCTCGTTGCAGATCGGCATGATGATCGCGGTGCGGGCCTCCGGATTCATCGGATGGTCGGCGACCTGCTTGGCCGACAGGGCGTACTTGTCGCCACGCACAGACACGTAGAAACCCATCAGCGCGGTTACGAAGCCGGTGACCACCCAGCCGGAGAGCAGGCCATACAGCGCGATCTGGCCGTATTCCAGGAAGGCGTTGTCGTAGTCGGGTTGCACCTGGGCAAACAGGGCCGAGGCCAGCACGGTGCTGAACAGGGCCAGCATCGTGAAGGTCAGTCGGCGGCGCTTGGCGGCGCGCTCCCAGGGCTGGACCGGACCGGCAGGCTGGGCGGCCGCGGTGGCACGACCCGCGCCCATCTTGAGCAGGAGGGCGGTACCGATGCTGTTCCAGAAACCGCGCCAGGGGCGAGGCGTCATGGAGCCGCGGTTGATCGGGGGCGCAGTGACGGCGTTGGGATGGCGTTCCTCGCGGGCGGCAGGGCGGCGCGGCTGGAACTGCTCGGGCGTCAGGACCTTCAGGTGCGAAAACTCGTTCGGTTTCATGGCGAGTCCTTACCAGTGCTGGAAATTCGAAAGGGGGGTCTCACCGATGGCGGGGAGGCGCTTGAAGACGCAGTCCGCGCTGGCGCTGGCGGCGAGTGCCGGCGCATGGGCCTGGCTCCGCGTCGAGCGGGCGCGCGCCGTCTGCGCGTTCTTGCGACGCAGGGCGTCACGCTGCGGACGCAGGATGACAGGGGGGGTGGTGAGGAGGGTCATGCAGGCTATGGGGCAATCCCCATGCCAACACGATTTAATTGTTGAAAATCAGCGAGTTACGGAGATTTTCTCGATTGATTCTTGGCGTTTTCAGCCGTCGCGGCCGTAATAGCACCGAATCTGTCGCCACAGCCCGACAACTCGCCGAGGGGTGGCGGCCAATCCTTTTCAAATCAACGACTTAGCCCTGTCGCTCGTCGGCGACAGGCTCCGAAGCGCCAGCGACGCCGTCGTTCTTGAAGTGGCCTGGCGTGAGTTCGTGCTTCTGCAAAAGACGGTAGAACTCGGTGCGGTTGCGGTCGGCCAGGCGCGCGGCATCGGCCACGTTGCCGTCGGTCAGCTTGAGCAGCCCGACCAGGTAATCGCGCTCGAAGCGCTGCTTGGCCTCGGCATAGGTCTGCACCTCCACGGTGGGCACGCGCAGCGCCCGCTGCACCAGTGCCAGCGGGATCAGCGGCGAGCTCGACAGGGCGCACACCTGCTCGACCACGTTGTAGAGCTGGCGGATGTTGCCCGGCCAGGGGGCCGTGGTCAGGGCCTTGAGCGCCTCGGGCGCGAAGCCCGACAGCCGCTTGCCGTACTTGCCGGCCAGCTTCTGCAGGAAGTGGTTGGCCAGTAGCGGGATGTCCTCGCGCCGGGCCGACAGCGGCGGCAGCGTGAGCGTGACCACGTTCAGGCGGTAGTACAGGTCCTCGCGGAACTGGGCGGCGGCCATGGCCGCCTCCAGGTCGCGATGGGTGGCGGAGATGATGCGCACGTCCACGGCTATCGCCTGCGTGGCGCCCACCGGGCGCACCGCGCGCTCCTGCAGCACCCGCAGCAGCTTGACCTGCAGGGCGGGTGGCATGTCGCCGATTTCGTCCAGCATCAGCGTGCCGCCATCGGCCTGCTGGAACAGCCCCTTGTGGTTGGCGTGGGCGTCGGTGAAGGCGCCCTTGACGTGGCCGAACAGCTCGGATTCCAGCAGCGCCTCGGGAATCGCTCCGCAGTTGACGGCCACGAAGGGCTTGCGTGCGCGGTCGCTGGCCTTGTGGATGGCGCGGGCCAGCACTTCCTTGCCGGTGCCGGAGTCGCCACGCAGCAGCACGCTGGCGTCCGACTTGGCCACCATGCGCGCCTCGGCCAGCACCTCGGCCATGCGGCTGGAGCGGCTGACGATCTCGGCGCGCCAGCTTTCGTCGCCGCCCGCGGCCGGCGTGGCGGCGGGGGCGCCCAGGGCCATCGCCTGGCCGATCTTGTCGAGCAGCTCGCGGGCGTCGTAGGGCTTGGTGAGGTAGGTGAAGACGCCGCGGGATGTCGCCTCCACCGCGTCGGGAATGGTGCCGTGCGCCGTGAGCAGGATCACCGGCAGCGTCGGATGGCGCTTGCGGATCTCGTCGAACAGCTGCAGCCCGTCGCGTCCGGGCAGGCGCACGTCGCTGAGCACCAGCCGCGGATGCTCGATCTCCAGTTGCGTGAGCGCCGACTCGGCCGAGGTGACGGCCGTGACCTGGTAGCCCGCCGCAGCCAGGCGCAGCGACAGCAGCCGCAGCATGTCGGCATCGTCGTCCACGACCAGGATGCGGGCGCCGGTGGCGGCGGCTTTGGCGGTGTCGCTCATGGGCTTGCCTGGATCGGGTGGGTGCGGCCGGGCCGGCCGGTTCAGGGCGAGGGGCGCGCCGCGCCGTTGGACGGGCGGCCGAAGCTGCGTTCGATGGCGCGCAGCGCCTCGATGCGGTCATTGAGGTGGTCGATGCGCCGCTGCGCTTCCTTGAGCTGCGCCACCTGCCGGTCGCGGTCGTCCTCGACGCGGCGCTGCTCCAGGTAGCGGGCGGCCAGCACCCGCGCCAGCGGCTGCAGCGGCTGGGCCTCGGCCTGCGTGCTGCCGGCGACGCGCTGCATCAGGGCCGTGGCGCGCGCCAGATCGGCGGGGTTGCGGGTCTGCGCCAGCGCCAGGGCCAGCTGCATCTGCAGGGGGGCCGAGTCGCCGGGGTCGCCGATGCGGGCGATCTCCGCGGCCGCCTCGCCAGACTGCAGGCTGCGGGCCCGGTCGGCGTAGGCCAGCATGCGGGACAGCGCTTCGCTGCTGGCACTGCCGTAGCCACTGGCTGCCATGCCGTTGCCAGCCGACTGCATCTGGGTGGCTGGGGCGACGGGTTGCACTTCCACCGGCTGGACGGCCGGCCGGGTGGCCGGCACGGGTAGGTTGGCCGTGGTGGCTGGCGCAGGGGCCGGCACGCTCGGCGTGGGCGCTGGGGTGGCGCAGCCTGCCAGCACCCCGGCCAGGACCAGGGCAACGGCAAGGAGAGGGCTGCGGACGGACAAGGTCGTCATGGGCGTGGGGTCGGGAGAGGTCAGCCGCGCGGCAGGTCGATGCGGAATCGCGCGCCGGGGCCGGTGGGCAGCAGCGCAATGCGGCCACCATGGGCTGCAATGTACTCCTGCACGATGGACAGGCCGATGCCTGTGCCTTTCACGGTGTGCTCCGGCTGGCGCTCGCCGCGGAAGAAGGGCTCGAACACCCGGTCGCGGTCGTCCGGCGCGATGCCGGGACCGGCGTCGCTGATCTCGATGCTGGCGGTGTCGCCGGTGCTGGAGACGGCCAGCGCGATGGTGCCGCCTCGGGCCGAGAAGCGGATCGCGTTGGACAGCAGGTTGGCCACCGCCGTGCCCAGCTTGGCCGGATCGGCCATCACTGTCACCGGCTCGCCCTCCACCCGCACGGTCAGGCCGTGCGACTGCCACTGCAGCCGCTGGGCGTCGATCTGCTCCTGCACCAGCTTGACCAGGTTGCAGCGTTCGCGCTTGAGCTGGCGGGCCTCGAAGGCGGCGGCGTTGAAGCGCAGCAGCGCCTCGATCTGGCTTTGGAGCGACACGGCGTTCTGTTGCAGGATCTGCGCCACCTCGCGCTGGGCCGGGTTGAGCTCGCCGGTCACGCCGTCCTCCAGCAGCGACACGCCTTCGCGCAGCGCCGCCAGCGGCGTCTTGAGCTCGTGCGACACATGGCGCAGGAAGCGCGCCTTGTCGGCGTCCAGCTCCATCAGCCGCAGGCGCAGCCAGTCCAGCTGCTGCGACACGCGCCGCACGTCGGCCGGGCCGCGGATGTCGATGGGCTCGTCCAGCCGGTTCTCGCCCAGGCGCACGATGGCGCGCTCCAGCCGCTTGAAGGGCCGCGCCAGCCAGATGCCGAAGGCCAGCGCCAGGGCCGCGGCCAGCCCGCTGGCCGCCACCACCTGCAGCGTCAGCCGGCGCCGCGCGGCCTCCAGCCGGTCGGCCAGGGCGTTGTTCTGGGCCTCGATCAGCATCTGCGCCTGCTGGGCGAGCTGGGTGTTGAGCGCATCCAGTTCGCGGAACTGCAGCGCCATCGAGCCCTCGCGGGCCAGGGCCGTCTCGGGCGCGCCGTTCATCAGGTCCTCGATGGTGGCCATCTGGGCGCGCCATTGCTGGGCCGATTGCGGCAGCAGCCCGTTGTCGACCAGCCGCTGCACCACGTTCTGCGCATCCTTCTGCGCGTCGGCGAAGCGGCGGCGCAGCACGGCGTCGTTGAGCACCAGCGACTGGCGGCCCGAGCGTTCCATGGCCGCGCTGCGCTCGGCCAGCGACTGGGCGGCACCCGAGAGCAGCAGCGCCCGACGCGCCGCCTCGCGGCTTTGCGTGATGAGCTGGTCGTACTGGAAGACGGCGCGCAGCGCGACGCCCACCACCAGCGCCGTGACCACCAGAAAGGCGGCCAGCATCAACTGCTGGAAGGAGCCGCGGGCGCGTGGCCGGCCGGCCGACATCAGGCGGCCTGCGCGGCGCGCTTGGCGCCGGCTCCGTCATGCTCGTGCGTCAGCACCTCGCCGCGCAGGGTGTGCGAGAGGGCCTGGGTGATCGTCACGTCCACCATCTGGCCCACCAGGCGCGCGGGCGCCTCGAAGTTGACGACGCGGAAGCAGTCGGTGCGGCCCATCAGTTCGGCCGGGTTCTTCTTGGAAGGCCCTTCGACCAGCAGCCGCTGCGTGGTACCGACCAGCGCATCGGACAGCCGCCGGACGTTGTCGTCAATGGTCTTCTGCAGGTGCTGCAGGCGCGCGAGCTTGACCTCGTGCGGCGTGTCGTCGTGCAGCGCGGCGGCGGGTGTGCCGGGCCGCGGGCTGAAGATGAAGCTGAAGCTGGCGTCGAAGCCCACGTCCTCGATCAGCTTCATCATCTTCGCGAAGTCGTCCTCGGTCTCACCCGGGAAGCCGACGATGAAGTCGCTGGACAGCGCCAGCTGCGGCCGGATGGCGCGCAGCTTGCGGATCGTGCTCTTGTATTCCATGGCGGTGTAGCCGCGCTTCATCGCCATCAGGATGCGGTCGCTGCCGTGCTGCACCGGCAGGTGCAGGTGGCTCACCAGCTGCGGCACCTTGGCGTAGGTCTCGATCAGCCGCGGCGTGAACTCGTTGGGGTGACTCGTGGTGTAGCGGATGCGCTCGATGCCAGGAATCTCGGCGATGTATTCGATCAGCGTGGCGAAGTCGGCGATCTCGGCGGTGTCGCCCATCCTGCCGCGGTAGGCGTTCACGTTCTGGCCCAGCAGCGTGACCTCGCGAACGCCCTGGTCGGCCAGGCCCGCCACCTCGACCAGCACATCGTCGAGCGGGCGGTTGACCTCCTCGCCGCGGGTGTAGGGCACCACGCAGTAGCTGCAGTACTTGGAGCAGCCTTCCATGATCGACACATAGGCCGTGGCGCCCTCGACGCGCGCGGGCGGCAGGTGGTCGAATTTCTCGATCTCGGGGAAGGAGATGTCCACCTGCGGCCGGCGCTCGGCCTCGCGGCGGGCCAGCAGCTCGGGCAGACGGTGCAGGGTCTGCGGGCCGAAGACCACGTCCACGTAGGGCGCGCGGGCAATGATGGCCTCGCCCTCCTGGCTGGCGACGCAGCCGCCGACGCCGATCTTCACGCCCTTGGCCTTCAGGTGCTGCACGCGGCCGAGGTCGGAGAAGACCTTTTCCTGCGCCTTCTCGCGCACGGAACAGGTGTTGAAGAGGATCAGGTCGGCCTCGTCCACGTTCTGGGTGGGCTCGTAGCCGTCGGCGGCGGCGAGGACATCGGCCATCTTGTCCGAGTCGTACTCGTTCATCTGGCAGCCGAAGGTCTTGATGAAGACTTTGCGGGACATGGTGGGGGCTTTCTGTGCAAAGGGGGGGCTGCCGGGGGGCGCCGGAGGCTGGAATCGAATGGAGAGGCGTAGCGCAGCGGTGGCCGGCCGTGCCCCGCGGGCTGGGCGCCGGGGCGGCGCGCTCAGCTGCCTTCGTTGTCGGCCCGAGTGACGAAGGGCCAGATGTTGAGCAGCGGCTTGCCACTGGCCGTCGCGCGGTCGGTGGCAGCCTCGTCGGGCGAGAGGATCCAGATCTGCTGCACCTGCCCGGCGGGATCGCGCAGGTAGTTCACCGCCAGGTCCTGGCCCAGCAGCGTGCTGCCGGTCACGACCATGTTCTGGGCATTGCGGATGCGGGTGCCGGGGGCCAGCACTTCCAGCCGGCCGTCGAGGTCGGCCTGCGGAAAGTCGAGCATGCGCAGGCGACCGCGCAATGTGCCGTCGGGGAAGTTGCGGCCGCCGACGGCCGCTTCGTTCTGGGTCTGGGCCTGCGCAGGCAGGGGCGAGAGAAGGGCCGCGGTGCCCATACAGCTCAGGGCGGCGGCAAGCAGGAAATGTGGGAGGCTGCAGCGGTTCATGGGGTTCATCCAGAGGCTGGCGAGCGCGGATTCTAGGTGGCCTCAGGTGCTCGTCTCGTCGCGCGCCAGATCCCGGTTGAGGTGTCCCGTGTCGGCCCATCCCACCAGGGAGAAGCCCTCCGGCGTCCACAGCAGACGGTTGATGGCCGCGTTGCGCAGCTCCCAGGTGCGAGGCGCCTGAAGCTCCTGGCCGGTGGCGGCGCGGTAGAGCACGTCCATCACGCCGCCGTGGGCGACCAGGACCACCAGCTCGCCGGGATGGCGTGCCGCCAGTTCGGCGGCGACGGCCACGATGCGGTCCCGGAAGACCAGCAGGTTTTCGCCGCCCTCGGGGGCGAAGTCGGGCACGCGCTTGCGCCACTTGAGCGCCTGCTCGGGCAGCTCGGCCTCGATCTCGGCGAAGGTGCGACCCTCGAAGATGCCGAAGCCGCGCTCGCGCAGCCGGGGTTCGGCGATGAGTGGGGGCGCGTCGGGATGGGCCTCGGCGATGGCGCTGGCCGTCTGCCAGGCGCGGGCCAGGTCGCTGGCGTAGATGGCGGCGACGGGCTCCTCGGCCAGCGCGCGGCCCGCCTGCTGCGCCTGCCACTGGCCTTCGTCGTTGAGCGGGATGTCGAGCTGGCCCTGGATGCGGGTGTCGACGTTCCAGAGCGTCTCGCCGTGGCGCACGGCGATGAGGCGGGTGATGTCCATCGGGCGAGTGTCACCGAGAACGCGGCGGTGGGCGGGGCGCCTGCCCACTCCCCGCGAGGCGCTCAAGGGCGCGCGGGCGTCGGCGTCGGGGCAGCCGGCGCGGCCGTTGCGGGCTGCGGGGCGGCCTGCGTGGACGCGGGCGGCTTCGTCTCGACCGTCACATCCACGCGGCGCACGGCCTGCGGCGGGTTGGGAAAGCCCTGCAGCGCCGCATGGAACATCACCGGCAGGATCCGCCGCGTGTCCGGGTAGGGGCCGTCGTGGCGGGCATGGGTCTCGTAGACGACCTGCCGGTCGGGCAGCGAGCGCATCACGATCGACACCTCGCGGCCGTACCAGGTCTGGTTGGGCGGCAGGGCGCCCGGGCCCCACCAGCCGCCGCCGTACCAGCCGGGGCGGCCATAGCCCAGGCCCACGCCCCAGCGCGGACCCCAGCCGGGGCCCCAGCCCGGACCATCGAACCACGGATCGGCCCAGGGCGACAGTTCCAGCTGCGAGCGGGCGCTCACCTGCACGGCATAGCGCGGATTGGCGTCGTCGCGCCGGAGCCCGGCGGCGGCCAGCGAGGGCTCGGCCAGGGTTTCCAGGTCGGTCTGGGCCGCGTCGTTCGCTTGCTGCGAGGGGAGGCGTTCGAAGCGGTAGGTGGCGCCAGGCGGAATGGGTGCCTTGGCATAGCTCTGGACGTTGTTGTCCACCACGTAGGAGGTGGCACAGCCCGTCAGGCCGGCGGCCACCGCCGTCACGGCGGCCAGGCCGAGGAGTCGCAATGCGCGTTGCATGTCGTCGTCATCCCTGGGGCCGTTGGCCGGCCCCTGTGTCGTTGTCGCATCGGCTGGACGCGCGGCGGCGCGTCGTGGCTGGAAGTCGGCGGGAAGCGCGCGTCAGCCGAGGCTGAACACCTGCACCGCCGAGGGCATGGCGGGCACGGGCGGCAGTTCGGGCGGATCGAAGGCCCGGTCGCCGTCCTCGCTGGCCACGCCGGTCGGCTTCAGACCCTTGAAGTCGTGCAGGGTTCCGTCCAGCAGGTGCGAGGGCGCCACGTTCTGCAGGCTGTGGAGCATGTTCTCGAGCCTGCCGGGATGCTTGCGTTCCCAGTCGCGCAGCATGTCGCCGACCACCTGGCGCTGCAGGTTCTCCTGGCTGCCGCAGAGGTTGCAGGGAATGATGGGGAAGCCGCGGTGCTGGGCCCAGCGCACGAGGTCCTTCTCGGCCACGTAGGCCAGCGGGCGGATCACCACATGCCGGCCGTCGTCGCTCACCAGCTTGGGCGGCATGGCCTTGAGCTTGGCGGCGAAGAACATGTTGAGGAAGAAGGTCGCCAGGATGTCGTCGCGGTGGTGGCCCAGCGCGATCTTGGTGGCGCCCAGCTCGTCGGCCACGCGGTAGAGGATGCCCCGGCGCAGGCGCGAGCACAGACCGCAGGTGGTTTTGCCCTCGGGCACCACGCGCTTGACGATGCTGTAGGTGTCCTGCTCCTCGATGTGGAAAGGCACGCCCACCTGCTTCAGATAGGCCGGCAGCACGTCTTCCGGAAAGCCGGGCTGCTTCTGGTCGAGGTTGACGGCGATCAGCTCGAAGTTGACCGGCGCCCGGGCCTTGAGCTTGAGCAGGATGTCCAGCATGCCGTAGCTGTCCTTGCCGCCCGAGAGGCACACCATGACCTTGTCGCCCTCTTCGATCATGTTGTAGTCGGTGATGGCGCGGCCGACCTCGCGACACAGGCGCTTTTCGAGCTTGTGCGTCTCGCGCTCGATCTTCGCGGCCGCCTGGTGGCTGGGGGCGGCGGCTGCAGGGGCTTCGGGTTCGGTCCAGACGGCGTTCATGGGGCGCGATTTTGCCCGGGACGCCACATCCTCATGGACCGCGCGGGCCTTCGGTGCCGTGAAACGGCGGTGCGCAGGGATGCCTCGGGCGCTGACTATCGCGGACGATTTCTGCGCGACCACGCCAGCGATGTTCACGACGGAGAGTGCGGGCGGAGGAATCCCTGCTGTACCGCCACATCCTGCAGGTTGCGCCTCACCCAGCGCAGCACCGGGTCGTCCACCTGGTGCCGGTGCCACTGCATCGCGATGCGCACGGGCGGGATGTGGATCGGGCAGGTCATCAGCCGCAGCGGCAGCGTCTTCAACAAGCCCTTGGCGAAGGATTTCGGAATGGTGGCGATGTGCGAAGTCCCGACCACGCAATCCGCCACGGCCGAAAAGGTCGGGACGCGCATCGCGATGCGCCGCACGACGCCCTGCATCTCATAAGCGACCTGATCCAGGGTCGGCAATCGGCCGTCGCCGAGGAGCGGAACGACGTGCCCCATCTTCTGGAAGGCCTTGAGCGAAAGGGTCCGGCCGATCAGGGGGTTCTCGGCCCACGCGATGCAGCAGAACGAGTCCGAGAGCAGCAGCTCGCTGGGGTGATGGCTGGCGACGGCGGAGGCGCCCAGCAACACCAGGTCGACATGCTGGTTCTCCAGTTCGGGCGAGTCGTATCCCGAGACCGGCCGGACCGCGAACGTGAGCCGTGGCGCGGTCGTCTCGGCCATCCGGAACAGCGGCACCAGGACGGTACTGAACACATAGTCCGACGCCACGATCGTGATGTTCCGCTCCATGCGCAGCGGGTCCGTCTCGGGCCGCAACTGCGTCAGCGCCTGGGCGCGCGACAGGATGTCCCGCACAGGGTCGACCAGGGATTCCGCAAACGGCGTCAGCGCGTAATGCCTCCCTTCCCGCAGCAGCAATGGGTCCTGGAAGTAGTCCCGCAGCCTTGCCAGCGCGGCACTGGTCGCAGGCTGGCTCAGGTGCATCTGCTTCGCCGCCCGGCTGACGTTGCGGTGCGCCAGCAATGCGTCCAGACATGCGAGGAGATTGAGGTCCAGCCGGTTGATGCGCATCCGCAAACTATAGGTCAGGCAAATAGTTTGAATCCACAAGAACAGTTTTTGCTTATGCCCGCCCACTGGCACAGTCCCGTTGCGAACAACGCCGATTGAACAGGAGACCCCATGCAGGATGCCCAGCAGACGCCGGACGGCGATGTCCAGGGACGCCCCAAGACGCTCGCCGAGGCGCGTGTCTGGATGAAGACGAGGCTGCGCTCTCGCACCCACCCGATGAACGCGCTGGATCCGGACGAGGGCGTCGACCTGATCGACCGCCTTCCGGGACTCGACGGCGCCCAGTGGGCCGCGCATTGGCGCGAGGCAGGCGATGCCTGCAGCGCCTCCGCGGAAAAGGCCGAGCAGGCGGGCGCCCTGGACGAGGCCTGCAAGCTGTTCATGAAGGCGAGCGGTCTCTACTTCATGGGCCGCTTCCCCTGCCCGGATCATCCGGCCAAGCTGCGCTGCGCCGAACGCGAGCGGGAAACCTACCTGAGAGCCGCCCGGCTCTGGACGCTGCCGGTGCAGGTGGTGCGCATTCCGTTCGCTGGCCGGGAGGGCGAGGGGGACTCGATCACCGCCCTTCTGCGCAGGCCCGCGAATGTCGAACGTCCTCCCGTCGTGGTCATGTGGGGCGGCGTCGATGCCTGGAAGGAGCAGATGACCCAGGCCTGCGATGCCCTGCTGGCGCTGGGCATCGCGACGGTCGCGATGGACAACGCGGGCACGGGGGAGTCTCCGGTCAAGGGTGTGCAGGACGCCGAAAGGCAGTTCACCACGGTGTTCGACTGGATCGACACGCAGTCCGATCTCGACGGCCAACGCCTGGCCTGCCTGGGCCGTTCGTTCGGCGGCTACTGGGCCACCAAACTTGCACTGCTCTACCCCGACCGGCTGCGGGGCGCAGTGAACTGGGGCGGTGGCGCGCACTACATGTTCCAGCCTGAATGGATCGGCGCGTCCCGCTACCCCGACAGCTACCTGATGGGACTGGTGGAGACACGCTGCCGCATGCTGGGTGCCCGCAACGACGAGGAATACCTGGCCTTCTTCAAGCGCCTGTCCCTGCTCGACCAGGGACTGCTCGACCGCCGCAGCGCACCGCTGCTGCTGGTCAACGGGCGCGAGGACAAGCAGTGCCCGATCGCCGATCTGCACTTGCTGACAGAACACGGCAATCCCAAGCATGTGCGGCTGTTTCCGGGCGGGCACATGGGCCTGACGCCGCAGACCCTGCCCACCATCGTTGCCTGGCTTGCGGGTCAGCTGGGAGTTCCGGCATGAGCTGGCCGCTGCACCTGGACGTCTTCGGTGCCGAGTCCGCGCCAGCCGTCGTCCTGCTGCATCCCATCGCGACCCGCGCGGAGGCATGGCGCCTGCAGATTCCCGTGCTGGCGCGTCGCTTCCGCGTCATCGTTCCGGATCTGCCCGGCCATGGCCGCTCTGCGGCCCTGCCACCCGGGGCGGCGTTGCATGACTACGCGGCCGCGGTCCTGCTCGCGCTCGAGCCCCTCGGGCTGCGGGAGTTTTCCCTCGCAGGCCTGTCGTTCGGCGGCATGGTGGCCCAGGCCATGGCGCTCGCGGCGCCCTCCCGCATCCGACGACTGGTGCTCGCGCATTGCGGCGCGGTGACGCCGGCGCCGGTGAGGGCCGTCTGGCAGCAGCGGGTGGCGGACGCACAGGCCGGCGGCATGGCGCAGCAGGTCCGTCCGACCCTGGACCGGTGGTTCACGCCGGACTTCCTGGGCCGTGCGCCCGCGACCACCGATTGGATCGGCCGCATGGTCGCCGACACCTCCCTGACGGGATACGTCACGGCGGTCCATGCCATCTGCGGCCTCGACCACGTCGCCTCGCTGGGGCGGCTGGAGATGCCGACGCTGGTGATCGCAGGTCAACAGGACATGGCGGTCAGCCCGGCGGTCTCGCAGGCGCTGGCCGCGTGCATCCAGCATGCCGAGTTGCGGTTGATGGCCGACGCCGCGCACATGAGTCATGTCGAGCAGGCTGCGACGTTCACCGAGACGGTGGACGCCTTCCTGTCACCGTGAAGCAGAAGCCCTCGGGCTCAGAAAGAGGCCGGCCAGACAGCGCGGGCCCTACCTTGGAGACACCATGTCCGACTCTGGAATCACAAGAAAATCCTTCCTTGCCACACTGGCCGCCGCAGCCTGCCTGGGTGGCGTGCCGCCGGTGCTGGCGCAGGAGCGCGACAGCCGGGTAACGCGGATCATCGTTCCCTTCGGCACGGGCGGTGCGCCCGACATCGTGGCCCGCCTGCTGGCCAATGTGCTGGGCCAGCGCACCGGAAACACCTTCATCGTCGAGAACCGCGCGGGTGCCAACGGCAACATCGGCGCCGACATCGTGGCCAAGGCGCCGCCGGATGGCCATACCTTGCTCCTGCATGGTCCTTCCCTGGCCATCAATCCCAGCATCTACAAGAAGCTTCCCTTCGATACGGAGCGCGACCTGCGCCCGGTGGTGGAGGTCTGTGCGGCCGAGGGCATGCTGCTCGTCGTCAATGCGGCCAACCCTGCCAGGACGCTGGCCGACTTCATCGCGGCGGCCAAACGGCCGGGCGCCAAGCTGGCCTATGCCTCTCCGGGTGTGGGCAATGCCTTTCACCTGGCCGCCGAGAACTTCCTCAATGTCGCTGGCGTGCAGGCCGTCCACATTCCCTACAAAGGCGCAGGAGAGGCCGTCACCGCACTGATGGCGGGAGACGTGCAGTTCCTGATCGGCTCGGCGCCCAGCGTCGGGCCCCAGCTGCAGGTGGGTCGCCTGAGGGCCCTGGCGTTCGCGGCCAAGCGCCGCAGCGCTGATTTCCCGAACGTTCCCACCTTTGCCGAGAGCGGTCTGGCCGGCCTGGAGATGACGCTGTGGTACGGCCTCTTTGCGCCGCGCGGAACCACGGACGCCGTCATCGGGGCCGTGAATGCCAACGTGCGTGCGGCGCTCGACGATCCGGGCATGCGCCAGGTGCTGGCGCAGCAGGGTCTGGTGCCGGTGGGCGGCGAGCCGCGTCAGCTGGCGGAACTCCTCCACCGGGACATCGGCCTTTACGGCACGCTCGCCAAGCGTGCCGGGATCCAACCCGAATGAGCACGATGCAATCCGACTCGATGGGCCTCGCCAGCGCTCACCACTGGCCGGTCTCGACTTGGATCGCGACTTCGCAGTCGTCGAAGATTTCCAGCTTGGCGATCTTCACCCGCACGCCCAGCACGCCGGGCAACTGCATCAGCCGGCCGGCCACCTGGCCGATCAGGCTCTCCAGCAGGTTCACATGATGGGCGGTGCACTCGTCGATGATGATCTTGCGCACCTTGCGGTAGTCGAGCACATGGAAGATGTCGTCGTCCTGCGGTGCCAGCGGCTGCGGGCCCAGGTTGAGCTCGGCATCCACGCGGATCGGCTGCGGCGCCGTCTTCTCGCTGTCGAGGATGCCCAAGTTGGCATCGAAGCGCAGGCCCGTGAGCGTCAGGCGTTGCTGGCCGAGGAGGGGAGCGGTCATGGAAGTGCTCGTCACATCAATGAAAAGTCGCGTTCGAAGCGCATGAGATGTTGGCCGCCGTCAACCAGCAGCGTGGTGCCGGTCATCGAGTTGTTCTCGAGCGCGAAGCGCACCGTGGCCGCCACGTCCTGCGGCGTGGAGGAGCGGCCCAGCGGCGACAGGCGATGCAACTGCTGGAAGCGCTCGTCGCTCAGCATGTGGCTGGTCAGCGTGAGACCCGGGGCCACGCCCACCACGCGCACGCGCGGTGCCAGGGCCAACGCCAGCAGCGGCGTGGCGGCTTCCAGCGCGGCCTTCGACAACGTGTAACTCAGGAAGTCGGGATTCGGGTTCCACAGCTTCTGGTCCAGCAGATGGACCACGGCGCCTTGACCGCCGCGTTCGTCCAGATGCTGGCGCAGCGCCTGCGCCAGCACGATGGCGGCACCGGTGTTGCTGCGCAGATGGGCCTCCATGGCGGCATAGCCAAAGCTGGCGGCATCGTCGTGCTCGAACCGCGAGGCGCTGTGCACCACGGCGTCGAGCCGGCCGAACTCGGCCACCACCTGCGGCACCATCGCGCGGACGGCGGCCTCGTCCTCCAGCTCGGCGCTGATGATCGCGGCGCGGCCCGACAGCCGGGCGCAGTCGGCGGCGGTGGCCTGGGCCTCATCGCGCGAGCTGCGGTAGTGCACCGCCACCTGCCAGCCGCCGGCCGCCAGGGCCAGGGCGATCTCGCGTCCGAGCCGGCGGCCGGCGCCGGTCACCAGCACGGTACGCGGTTCACTGGCGGAGGGAAGGGCACTCATGGATGGGTGATCGGTGGGGGGCATCGGTCGGTCGGCCGGGCATGCCGCCAAAGGGCAAGGACCCCAGGCGCCGGGCCACCCGGAGGTTGCAGGGAGAATGGGTGCCGTGAGCACCCCGACGACCCCGCCCAGTGTACCGACCGCCTCTTCTGCCTGTGCAGCGCTGGTGAGGCGCGCCATCGAGCGGGACGGTGGCTGGCTGCCGTTCGACCGCTTCATGGCGCTGGCCCTCTACGCGCCGGGGCTGGGCTATTACGCGCACGGCAGCCGCAAGTTCGGCCACCTGCCGCAGTCGGGCAGCGACTTCGTGACCGCGCCCGAGCTGTCTTCGCTGTTCGGTCAGAGCCTGGCCGTGGCCGTGGCCGATGCCTTCGAGCACACGGGTACCGACGAGGTCTGGGAATTCGGTGCCGGCAGCGGCGCCCTGGCCGCGCAGCTGCTGGAAAGCCTGGGCGAGCGCGTCGCGCGCTACACCATCGTCGACCTCTCCGGCGCCCTGCGCGCGCGCCAGCAGGAGCGTCTCGCGCCCTGGGCCGGCCGCGTGCGCTGGGTCGATGCGCTGCCCGACGGCATCGAAGGCGTGGTGGTCGGCAACGAGGTGCTGGACGCCATGCCGGTCCAACTGCTGGTGCGGCGCGCCGGCGAGTGGCTGGAGCGCGGCGTCGTCGTGCAGACCGATGGCCGCTTCGGCTGGGACGACCGACCGACCGGGCTGCGCCCGCCCGTCGAGCCCGACGGCCCTCAGGACTACCTGACCGAGGTGCATCCCCAGGCCCGCGCCTTCATCGCCACGCTGGCCGAGCGCCTGAAGCGCGGCGCCGCCTACTTCCTGGACTATGGCTTTCCCGAGGTCGAGTACTACCACCCGCAGCGCCACATGGGCACGCTGATGTGCCACCAGGCCCACCGCTCCGACGACAACCCCCTCGTGGCCGTGGGCGACAAGGACATCACCGCCCACGTCGACTTCACCGGCGTCGCGCTGGCCGGCCAGGACGCCGGCCTGGAAGTGCTGGGCTACACCAGCCAGGCGCGCTTTCTGCTCGACTGCGGCCTGGCCGAGCGCATGATGGCCGCCCCGCTGGCGGAACGGGCCCTGGCGGCCCGCCTGATCCACGAGCACGAGATGGGCGAGCTGTTCAAGGTGCTCGCCTTCGCCGCTGGCGAGCCGTGGGACGCCATCGGCTTCCGCCAGGGCGACCGCAGCCACACGCTCTGATTCCTTTGATTTCACCGACCGCATCGCGCCATCCCCGCCCGCCCATGAACGACCTGCTCCGTACCGCCCACGCCCTGGCCGATGCCGCCGCCGCCCAGTCGATGGCGCATTTCCGCCAGCCGCTGGACATCATCACCAAGGCCGACGAAAGCCCGGTCACGCTGGCCGACCGCGCGGCCGAGCAGGCCATGCGCGACATCCTGGGGCAGGCCCTGCCGCAGGACGGCATCTATGGCGAGGAGCACGGTCAGCAGAACCTGGACGCGGCCCGCGTGTGGGTGCTCGACCCCATCGACGGTACCCGCAGCTTCATCACCGGCTCCCCCCTGTGGGGCACGCTGATCGGCGCGATGGAGGGCGGGCGCGTGGTGCTCGGCCTGGTCGACATGCCGGTGCTCGGCGAGCGCTGGGTGGGTCAGGACGGCGTGGCCATGCGCAACGGCCAACCGGTGCGCGTGCGCGAATGCACGCAGCTGTCCGAGGCGCGCATCTTCACCACCTCGCCCGACATCTTCTCGGCCGACGAATGGACGGCCTTCGACCGCCTGAGCCGCCAGTGCGCCATGCGCCGCTTCGGCGGCGACTGCTACAGCTATGCCCAACTGGCCGGCGGCACCATCGACCTGGTGGTCGAGGCCGGCCTGCAGCCCTACGACTACCTGGGCCCCGCCGGCCTGGTGGAGGCCGCGGGTGGCGTGATCACCGACTGGGCCGGCCAGCCGCTGGGCCTGCATTCCGACGGCCGCGTGGTCGCCGCCGCCACGCCCGAGCTGCACCGACAGGCCCTCGCGGCCCTGGCTGGCTGAGCGAGCCGCAACCCCGTCGCTCATGCTGCGCTGGCTGCTTGTCACCATGCTGGCCCTGCTGCTGCTGCAGGGCCTCACGGGCTGGCTGCGCAAGCTCGGCTTCGGCCGGCTGCCGGGTGACTTCCAATTCAAGCTCTTCGGCCGCGTGTGGCAAGTGCCCATCGCCAGCACCGTGGTGCTGAGCATGATCGCGGCCGGCGTGGCGCGCTTACTCTGAGCTTCCTCTTCTCTTTCAACGATCCAAGGAAACCCGCGCATGAAAGCCTGCATCGACATCGGCGGCACCAAGGTGGCGGTGAGCCTGGCCAAAGCTGGCAGTACCGACCTGATTGCCCGGCAGAACGCGCCCACCGCCAAGACCGGCGACAACGAGGCGGTGGCCCGGCAGGTGATGCAGCTCATCGAGGCGGCCTGTGCCGAGGCCGGCGTGCCGGTGTCGGCGGTGGACCAGGTGGGCGTGTCGTCGGCCGGCCCCTTCGTGCTGCATGAGGGGGCCATCGCCTTGGCCACGCCCAATATCTGCGGCGGCCTGGCGGGCCCGGACCGTGGCCTGCCCAACGACTGGACCTTCGCGCCCATCGAGGCGCCGCTGGCCGCCCGCTTCGGCCGCGTGCGGGTGGAGAACGACGCCGTCGCCGCGCTGGAGGCCGAGCGCCGCTGGGGTGCGCTGCAGGGCCAGGACCATTGCGCCTACGTCACCTGGAGCACCGGCGTGGGCGTCGGCCTGTGCGTGGACGGGCGTACGCTGCGTGGCAAGAACGGCAACGCGGGCCACGCCGGCCACCTGTTCGTCAGCGATGACGACAACGAGGCGTTGTGCGGCTGCGGCAACCGCGGCGACGTGGAGTCGCTGGTGGCGGGCAACGCCATCGCCCGGCGTTTCGGGGTGGATGCGGCCGAACTCTTCGGTGCCGCACAGCAGGGCGATGCGAAGGCCCTGGCCACGGTGGACGCGCTGTGCCGCGTGATGGGCAGGCTGCTCTACAACCTGGTGGCCGCGCTGGACCTGTCGCGCATCAGCCTGGGTGGAAGCGTGTTCTGGCACAACCGCGACTTCCTGCTCCCGCGGCTGCAGTCGCAACTGGAGGGGCGCCTGCCCTCGCTCACCGAGGGTGTGGAATTGGTCGCAGCGGGCCTGGGCGACAAGGTCGGGGACTACGCCGCGCTGGCGCTGGTCGACTGACCCGCTGACGTCCGGCGAAGCGTCAGCGCAAGAGAACAGCGGCGCGTCGGGGCTGGCCGCTCAGGCCGCCCGGCGCACCGCGGGCCTCGCCACCTGGACGGCCAACTCCCCCAGCCGCTTCAAGCCTGCCGCCAGCGCCGGTGACCAGGGCAGGCCGCAGTTGATGCGCACAAATCCGTCGCAGCGCGCGCTGTTGGAGAACAGCGTGCCCGGCGCAACGAGGATGTGCTCTTCCAGCGCCGCATCGAACAGCGCCTGGGCCTGCGTGCCAGCCGGCAGCTCCACCCACAGCTGAAGCCCGCCGGGCGGCAGGTTGATGCGCGTGCCGGCCGGGAAGTGCGCGGCGATGGCATCGGCCGTGCGCTCGCGCTGCAGCCGCAGCGTCTCGCGCAGGCGGCGCAGGTGGCGGTCGTAGGCGCTCGTGGCCATGAACTCGCCCACGGCCCATTGCGACAGCTCCTCGTTCATCCGCGTCTGGGCGAACTTGAGCATCTCCACCCGCGCATGCCAGCGGCCGGCGTGGATCCAGCCCAGCCGCAGCCCGGGCGCCAGCACCTTGTGCAGCGAGGCGCAATGGATCACGCCGCCGTCGGTGTCGAAGGACTGGACGGCACGCGGGACGGCGTCCATGTCCAGCAGCTCGGTGTAGGTGTCGTCCTCGATCAGCGCGGTGCCGTGCGCGCGGCACAACTGCACCAGCCGCTGCTTGTGGGTGTCGGGCATGACGCTGCCCAGCGGGTTCTGCAGGTGCGGCACCACCGCGACGGCCTTGATGCCTTCGTAGGTGCGCAGGGCGAGCTCCAGCGCGTCCAGCGACAGGCCGGTCTGCGGGCTGGTGGGAATCTCCAGTGCGCGCATGCCCAGGCTTTCGAGCGCCTGCAGCAGGCCGTAGAAGGTGGGCGATTCGACGGCCACCGTGTCGCCGGGCTGGGCGACCGCGCGCAGCGCCAGGTTCAGCGCCTCGATGCAGCCGTTGGTGGGCAGCACGTCCTCGGGCGCGAGGTGCATGCCGGCGCGTAGCGCCCGCCGCGCCACCGCCTCGCGGAAAGGTGTGCGGCTGCGCGAGGGCGATGCCTGCGTGAGCAACTGCGGCCGCTGGCGCAGGCTGCGCATCATGGCCGTGCGCAGGGCCTCGGCCGGGTAGAACTCGGGCGAGGCGCGGGCGGAGGACAGGTCCAGGTGCACCTCGCCCCAGCGGCGGCGGGTGACGAAGTCCGACACCGTCTGGTGGATGCCGACGAACTGCGCCGGATCGGGCGGCCGGTCGGCGGCGGGCTCGTCCATGGGCACCATGGCCAGGCGGCGCGGCTGGCGCACGAAGTAGCCCGAGCGCTCGCGCGCCTCGGCGAAGCCATCGCCTTCGAGGGTGCGGCAGACCTGCAGGGCGGTGGACAGGCTCACGCCATGCAGCTTCATCAGCTCGCGCAGCGAGGGCAGGCGCTCGCCGGGCTGCAGCGTGCCGGCGCGGATGGCCTGGGTGTAGTGCTGGGCCAGCTGGCGGTAGCGGGGCAGGGGGGGCATGGCTGCGATGGTGCGCCGGCCGGGTGCATCGGAACAGATGCAGTTGGGCGGCGAATCGACCATAACAGAACGCCTTTCGGCGCCGCTGTTGCGGTCGATGTCCGCGCCGGGTGTGCCTGTTTTGCTGGCAGCGTCAGGCCTACGCTGGAGGCCACTTCAACGCCCTGTTCAAGGAGCTTCCATGACCGCCCGCCATGCCGCCCTTTCCCGTGCTGCCGATCCGGCCTGCATCGCCCCTGGCGAATGCCTGCTGCTGCCGGTGAGCCGCGGCACCCTGCTCTTCGCCGTCGAAGGCCATGTGCGGGTGGTGGAGGCGCCGCGCTGGGTGGCGGAGCAGATGCTGGCCGTGTCCCAGCATCTGGACGCTGGCCAAGCCCATCAGGTCGATGCCGAGGGCTGGGTTCAGGTGCTGGCGCTGGACGATGCGCCCGCGCGGGTCGCCCGGCTCACGCCAACGGCGCCGACCTCCGCGCTGGCGGCCTGCTTGCAGGCGCTCTGGCGGACGGCCCTGGCGCGACTGGCGCGCGTCGGCAGGGTCAGTGGGCCGACTGCGCTCAGATGAACATCCCGCCCGACACCTCGACGCGCTGCGCCGTCATCCAGTGGTTGCCCGGCCGCAGCAGCGCGGCCACGGCACCGCCGATGTCGTCGGGCAGGCCGACGCGGCCCTGCGCGGTCTGCGCGGCGATGGCGGCGTTCATCTGCGCGTTGTCGCGCACCACGCCGCCGCCGAAGTCGGTCTCGATGGCGCCGGGGGCGATCACGTTCACGGCGATGCGGCGCGGGCCCAGTTCCTTGGCCAGGTAGCGCGTCAGCACCTCGATGCCGCCCTTCATGGTGGCGTAGGCCGCATAGCCGGGCAGCGAGAAGCGCGCCAGGCCCGAGGACACGTTCAGCACATTGCCGCCATCGGCCAGCAGCGGCAGCAGCGCCTGCGTGAGGAAGAAGGGGCCCTTCAGGTGCGTGACCATCAGCTCGTCGAACTGCGTCTCGGTGGTGGCCTCGAAGCTGGCGTGGATGCCCATGCCGGCGTTGTTGAGCAGGATGTCGAATTGCGTGCGGCCCCAGGTGGCGGCGAGCCCCTCGCGCACGGCGGCGGCAAAGCCGGCGAAGGTGTCGGCCCGCGACACGTCCAGGGGCAGGGCCACGGCGCGCCGGCCCAGGGCCTGCACCTCGCGCACCACGGCCTCGGCCTCGTCGGCGCGGTTGCGGTAGGTGATCAGCAGGTCCACGCCGTCGCGGGCGAGGTGCAGGGCGGCGCTCTTGCCCAGGCCGCGGCTGCCGCCGGTGATGAGGGCGATGCGGGGCATCGAAGTGGTGGCGGTGTCGGTCATGGCTGCTTCCTTGTGGGGAGGGGTGGATGGGATGACTGGTACTTTAAGAAGATGCAATCTCCAGAAAAATCCGTAGAAAATGAATTCACTGTCTTTTCTGAGTGACCAATGGACCTCGATTCCTTGCGTGTGTATGTCCAGGTGGCCGAGCTGGCCAGCTTCACCCGCGCCGCCGAGCGGCTGGGCCTGACACGGGCCCGCGTGTCGGCCGTCGTGCAGCAGCTGGAGGCGACGGTGGGCACCCGGCTGCTGCAGCGCACGACCCGCACCGTTCGGGTCACGCCCGATGGCGAGGCCTTCGTGGAGCGGGCGCAGGCGCTGCTGGCGGAGGCGGAGGACCTGCAATCGCTGTTCAGCCGCCAGCCGGGATCGTTGCGTGGGCGCATCCGTGCCGATGTGCCGCTGCAACTGGGCGCCCGCGTGGTGCTGCCGAACCTGCCCGCCTTCCTGGCCGACCATCCCTTGCTGGAAGTGGATCTGGGCAGCACCGACCGCCGGGTGGACCTGGTGCACGACGGCTTCGACTGCGTGCTGCGCGTCGGGGTGCTGCAGGAGTCGGGCCTGGTGGCGCGGCCGGTCGGGCAGATGGTGCAGGCCAACCTGGCCTCGCCCGCCTACCTGGCGAAGCACGGCCACCCGCGCAACCTGGACGAGCTGCGCCAGGGCCACCAGCTGGTGCGCTATTCATCGCGCCTGGCGGGCTGGCCGGCCTTGTGGGAGTACGAGGAGGGCGGTGAGCCGCGCAGCTTCGAGATGCCGGCGGTGATCACGGTGAACAACACGCTGGCCTACGAGGCCGCCTGCCGCGCCGGCCTGGGGCTGATCCAGGCGCCCGTGTTGGGCCACCGGGAGGCGCTGGCGCGCGGAGAACTGGTGGAGGTGCTGCCCGAATGGCGCGCGCCACCGCTGCCGATCACGCTGCTCTATGCGCACCGGCGGCAGGTGCCGCGCCGGTTGCAGGTCTTCATGGACTGGCTGGCCGGCCTGGTCGGCCAGGCCCTGGCCGAGGACGACGCGGCCCGCAGCCGCTGAGCACTCTGCGCGGCGCGGTCAGTCCACGCCCGGCGCGTCGCGCAGCGCGTCCAGGAAGGTCCGGCGCCACCAGTGCACGTCCTGCTCGCGGATGCGCGACAGCAGCTTCTGGTGGCGGGCCCGGCGCTCTTCCAGCGGCATGTGCAGGGCCTGCTGGATGGTCTCGGCCGTGCCGTGGGTGTCGTAGGGATTGACCAGCAACGCTTCCTTCAGCTGCTCCGCGGCACCCGCGAAGCGCGAGAGCACGAGCACCCCCGGATCGGCCGGATCCTGCGCGGCGATGTACTCCTTGGCCACCAGGTTCATGCCATCGCGCAGCGGCGTCACCAGGCCCACGGCCGCCGCGCGGCACAGGCCCGGGACCCGCTTGCGGGCCACCGTGCGGTGGATGTAGCGCACCGGCATCCAGTCGAGCTCGCCGTAGTCGCCGTTGATGGCGCCGCACAGCGACTCCAGCTCGCGGCGGATGTCGCCATAGGCATCCACGTCCTCGCGCGTGGGCGAGGCGATCTGGATCAGCGTGGCGCTGCGGTGGTTCTCCGGATAGCGTGCCAGCAGCTCGCGGAAGGCCCGCGCCCGCTGCGGAATGCCCTTGGAATAGTCGAGCCGGTCGATGCCCAGCATCAGGCGGCGCTGCGAATACTCGCGCCGCACCGTCTCGTGCATGTCGCGCGCTTCCTTGGCATGCGTGAGCGCCAGGAACTCGTCCACGTCGATGCCGATGGGAAAGGCACTCGCCCGCACCGTCTGGCCCCAGGCGCGGAACTGGTCGTTGCCCAGTGCCTCGCCATGCGCCTCGTTGCTCACATAGCGCTCGAAGTGCTGCACGTCCTGCTGGGCCTGGAAGCCCACCACGTCATAGGCGAACAGCGAGCGCATCAGCCACTCGTGCTGCGGAATCGCCGCCAGGATGATCTGCGGCGGCAGCGGGATGTGCAGGAAGAAGCCGATCTTCTGCTTGCAGCCCATGGCGCGCAGCTCGGCGGCCAGTGGGATCAGGTGGTAGTCGTGCACCCACAGGATGTCGTCTTCCTGCAGCAGGGGCATCAGCTTGCGCGCGAACAGCTGGTTGACGCGGCGGTAGCCACCGATGAAGCCGGCGTCGAAATTCGCCAGGTCCAGCCGGTTGTGGAAGACGGGCCAGAGCACCTTGTTGCTGTAGCCCAGGTAGTAGGCGTCGTGATCCTCGCGGCAGAGGTCCAGCGTGGCCAGCGTCACCTTGCCGGCCTGGTGGCGGTGCAGCTCGCCCTCGCCCGTTGGGCCGTCTTCGACGATGGTGCCGCTCCAGCCGAACCACAGGCCGCCCGTCTGTTGCAGGGATTCGCCCAGTGCCACCGCAAGGCCGCCTGCGGCCACTTTGCGCGGATCGGCCACGCGATTGGAAATCACGACCAGTCTTGCCATGTCTCTTTGCTTCTCCTCGTCGGTTGCGCGGCGGCTCAGCGGGGCGCCGTCCCTGCGGCGGCCAGCGCGTCGGCCGCCTGCCTGAGCCATTCGTACACGGCAGCCGGACCGTCGACCCGCGCCGTGGCGCGGGTGCTGCCCGGCCCCACCTTGATGCCCAGACCGCCATGGGCCTGTGCCACGGCGAATCCGCTCTCATCGGTGGTGTCGTCGCCGAAGAAGAAGGGCTTGCGGTCGAGGAAGGGCGCTTCTTTCAGATAGGCCGTGATGGCCGTGCCCTTGTTGGTGCCGGCCGGCTTGATCTCCACCACGCATTTGCCGTGCAGCAGTTCGAACTCCGGGCGGTCGCCGACCGTCTCGGCCATGGTGTCCAGACAGAGTTGCTCAAGCTCGGGGGCGAGGCGGTAGTGCAGCGCGACGGCGGCCTGCTTGCGCTCGACCAGCAGGCCGGTATGGCGGTTGGCCAGCGCGTTGGCTGCGGCAATGACTTCGGACAGGTCGGTGGGCGCACGCTCCATCAAGTGCCCGTCGGCATCGCGCCGATGCGCGCCGTGCTCACCGGCGGTAGGCAGACGCAGGGGGGCGAGGAAGCGGTCGAGCACATCGACAGGCCGGCCGGAGACGATGGCCACGGCGCCCTCCAGGGCGTCGTGCAACTGGGCCAGCAGCGGCACCAAGCCGTCGGGCACCTTGACGGCCTCGGGCGTCTCCGCGATGCCGACCAATGTGCCGTCGAAGTCCAGGAACAGGGCGGCGTCGCGCCCTGGCAGGAAAGGCATTTGCATCGACTGGACCTTAGCAGCCAGAGGGCGGGGGCTGCGTCGGCCAATGCCGCGCGGTGCTGAGGGCGCAGGGACGATGATCTGCGCTCGCGCCGCGCGGCGTGGCCATACCAATACGTCAGTGAGGAGGGAGTCTGTGAAAACTGCTGAAAGCCACCCCATGTCCATCAAGCCATCCGCGCGGATGGCTGCGCGAAAGCGCAGCACTCAAGGGCCATCGCGGTCGTTCTGGTGGCCGGTCGTGCGCAACCTCTTTGCCACGCTCCAGGAAGTGCCGATGGCGGCGCTGAGCGCGCTGTCGGTGATGGCGGGCGCTGCGGTGGTGCACCGCTACTGCATGTTGATCGGCTATGGCCCGGAGGCGAGCGTGTCGATCGGTTTCGGGGCGGCCGTCGCGCTGGTCGTGCTGCTGGGCTTGGTGAGCCTGTGGATTCTTTTGCAGGCGCCGGTCTGGATCACTGCGCTGTATGAACTTCCGCGTCTCGGCTTCAAGGAGGCCGTGCTCACACAGTTGGTGGCGTTTCTGGCATTCGCCATATGGATTGTCGCGAGGACCACGCGTGACGCTTCGGGATGGATCGGAGGCTTGGTCATCGCACTCGCCGTGGTGGCTGGGGCGCTCTTTCGACTGATTCGGGCAAGGAGGGCGAGATGGTGGCGCGCTACGCTGAGTGTGCTGGCGAGCGGTACGGGGGGCTGTGCGCTCGCCCTTGGCGCCTTGATCGGGCTTCTGAAGCTCGGCGTGTTGGACCCCAACGTGCCAGAGTGGGGAGTCTGGCTCGCGCTGTTGGCGGCGCCATGCCTGCTCACCGTGATCAATGCACTGCCCGGATTGGGAAAGGGCGCCTCGTTGGTCAGCAACGTCTTCGTGGGCCTCCTGCTCGGCCTGATCGTCTTCGTCGGCCGGGCCGGCTTCATTGCCGAAGCCGCCGCCACGGCGGTCGGCCTGCGGATCGACGGCGAATCGCAGCTCCGGGTCAACCGCGCGGCCTGCGTGACGCTGCTGTCGGCGGTGCCCGTGCGCAAGGGCGACCTGCCCTTCAAGCTGGCCGACGAAGCGGCCGGCGCGGGCTGCCGTGAGTACGGCAATGCCGTGACGGCCCGCGTCGATCTGCGCGGCGGCGGCCGCTGGGTGCTGCAGGTGCGCCGCATCAACGGCTGGGACGCGGATCCCGAAGCGCCGCGGGTGTCGGTGGCGGACAGTGCCGTGGAGCTTGTGCTGCGCCCCATGCCCGACGTTGCCGCGCCACCCGCGGGATCAGCCCGTCATCCCTGAAATCGCCGCTTCGCGCGCCGCCTGGATCGCCTGCCCGATCTGCGGTCCCTTGGCGCCGCGGGCCAGGGCTTCTCGGGCGATGGGCTCGGTGGCCACGGCCTGCACGGCGGCCAGCACGGCCAGCAGGCGCTCGCGCGGCGCATAGGGCCGCTCCTCGAAGCCCAGGCGGCCGCGGGCGTCGCATTCGCAGGCGAGGAGTGCATCCGCGAAGCGCTCGGGCCGGCGCAGGGCGTCGCAGCGCTCCAGCAGGCGCAGCAGGGCCGCTGCGCCCAGTTCATTGCTGCGATGGATGTTGCCGTGCTCGCGCGCGACCACGTCGGCCAGCTCGCGCACCTCGGTGGGCACGCGCCAGCGCTCGCACAGGCCGGCAAGCAGGCGGGCGCTGCGCTGTTCGTGGCCGATGTGGCGCGGCAGCACGTCGGCGGGCGTGGTGCCCTTGCCCAGGTCGTGCGTGAGGCAGGCGAAACGCACGGGCAGTGGCGCCTGCAGGCGGGCGCTCATGTCCAGCACCATCATCAGGTGCACGCCGGTGTCGACTTCTGGATGGTGCTCGGCGCGCTGCGGCACGCCCCACAGGCGGTCCACTTCCGGCAACAGCACGCGCAGGGCGCCACAGGCGCGCAGCACCTCGAACATGCGCGAAGGCTTCGGCTCCATCAGGCCGCGGGCCAGTTCCTGCCACACGCGCTCGGGCACCAGCGCATCGGCCTCGCCCGCCTCGACCATGCCGCGCATCAGCGCCAGGGTCTCGGGCGCCACGCTGAAGTCGTGCAGCTTGGCGGCGAAGCGCGCCAGGCGCAGGATGCGCACGGGGTCCTCGCGGAAGGCGTCGGTCACATGGCGCAGCACCTTCTGCTGCAGGTCGCGCTGGCCGTGGAAGGGGTCGACGAGGGCGTCGGTGCGCAGCGGTTTGGTGTCGGCCAGATCGGCGGACAGGGCGATGGCATTGATGGTCAGGTCGCGGCGGGCCAGGTCCTCGTCCAGCGTGACCTCGGGCGCGGCATGGACCACGAAGCCGCGGTAGCCCGGGCCGCTCTTGCGCTCGGTTCGCGCAAGGGCGTATTCCTCGCGCGTGTCGGGATGGAGGAAGACCGGAAAGTCGCGGCCCACCGGCAAGTAGCCGGCGTCCAGCATCTGCTGCGGGGTCGCGCCCACCACCACCCAGTCGCGGTCGCTGCCGGGCCGCCCCAACAGCGCATCGCGGATGGCGCCGCCCACAAGAAACTTCTGCATCGGGGCAGTGTAGGGGCGGGCGCACCGCTGATCGGTGGCGCTGCCGCCTGCCCGCTTGGTCGCTCTTTCGCTCAGCGGCTGAGTGGCTCAGTCGCGCGAGGTACGGTAGGGCTCGTCCATCGGGACGAAGTCGTGTTCGGCCAGCGCCTCGTCGATCCAGGCCTTCACGCCGGGCAGCGCGTAGAGGCGGTCGATGTAGGCATCGATGGCGGCGGGCACGGGCAGCGCATAGGTGCGGATGCGCGTGGCCACGGGCGCGTAGTAGGCGTCGGCGATGCCGAAATCGCCGAACAGCATCGGGCCGCCGTGGGCCTGCAGCAGCCCTTCCCACATCTGGCAGATGCGGTCCAGATCGACCACGACGCCGGGCTGCTCGCGCAGGAGGCGGGCGCCGACCTCGGGCAGCGACGCCTCGATGTTCATGCCGCAGTGGTTGCGCAGGGCGCCGAAGCCGGCATGCATCTCGGCGCAGATGCTGCGGGCATGTGCGCGGGCCGCGACGTCGGCAGGCCACAACTGCTTGTCGGGGAAGCGCTCGGCCAGGTATTCGGCGATGGCCAGCGTGTCCCACACCACCACCGGACCATCCACCAGCACCGGCACCTTGCCCGTTGGGTTGACGGCACCCACCACGGCCTTGAAGCGCGAGTCGGCCTCGAAACTGTCGAAGCGCACCATCACCTCCTCGAAGGGGATGCCCGCCTGCTTCATCAGCACCCAGGGGCGCATGGACCAGGACGAGTAGTTCTTGTTGCCGATGTAGAGCTGGAGGGTGGACATGGAGATCTCCGGGGCTGAGTGAAAGAGCGGGCGAGAGGCATGCTAGGGGCGATTCCCCGGCCCATCGATGCAAAAAATGGCGGAGATTGATGCGTGCCGTGCCGTGCCGTGCCGTGCCGTGCCGTGCCGTGCCGTGCCGTGCCGTGCCAGCGGCTTCGCTGCCGCCGCGTGGCGGCATCCGGCGCCAGCGCATCGCTCAGTCCCTCGTGCTGCGGCCCTGCTTGGTGTCGACGCCCCGGCTGGCGGTCATCCGCGTCTCGTCCATGCGGTCGGCGCCGCGCGGCGGCCCGGCCCTGCGGCTCACCCAGATCACCAGCCGCGGCATGGCCTGCAGCACCGCCAAGCCGAGCAGCGCGCTCAGGATGGCCGTCACCTCGCGACCCAGCCCGCAGGCCATGCCGATGGCGGCCGTCATCCACAGGCCGGCGGCGGTGGTCAGGCCTTCCACCTGCTCCTCATTGCGGCCACGCTTGAGGATGGTGCCGGCGCACAGGAAGCCGACCCCAGCCACCAGGCCCTGGATCACGCGGCTCATGTCGGCCGGCTCGATGCCGGCCTGCTGCGGCACCAGCACGAACAGCGCCGAGCCGATGGCCACCAGCATGTGCGTGCGCACCCCGGCGGCCTTGCCCTCGTACTCGCGCTCGAAGCCCAGCAGCAGGCCCAGCAGCGCCGCCAGAAGCAGGCGCACCACGATGCGCACCAGCTGGGCGAGATCGGGCACGTCCGAGAACTCGGTGGCCAGCGTGTCGGCGACGATGTCCATCCAGTCCATGGCGCTTCGGGTGGTTCAGCGGTTCAGGGCAGGTCCTTGTTGGGTTCGGGCTCTGTCGGGTTGCGCGGGCCCACGCTGCCCAGGCGTTCCTTGATGGACTGCGGCCGGCCGTAGATCAGCGCCGCATAGTTGGTGGTGTTGGCGATCACCTTCTTCACGTAGTCGCGCGTCTCGGCAAAGGGAATGTTCTCGGCCCAGATGGCGGCGTCGAGCACCGGCCCGTTGCGCCAGTTGCGCGGCCGGCCCGGGCCGGCGTTGTAGGCGGCGGCGGCCAGCGGCATGGAGCCGTCGAAGTCGTCCAGCGCCAACTTGAGGTAGTTGGTGCCGATGGTGATGTTGGTCTCGCGGTCGGTGATCATGTCCGGCGAATAGGGCAGGCCGATCTTGCGCGCCGTCCAGCGTGCGGTGGCGGGCATCACCTGCATCAGGCCCGAGGCGCCGACGCCCGAGCGCGCATCCATGATGAAGCGGCTTTCCTGGCGGATCAGGCCGTAGACGTAGGCCGGGTCCAGGCCGATGTCCTGGCTCTTGCGCAGAACCGTGTCGTGGAAGGGCATGGGAAAGCGCTGCACCGCGTCGATGGTGCCCTTGGTGCGTTCGCTGGTGTTGATGCAGCGGTCCCACACCTCGCGCTGGCACGCCAGGTCGGCGGCGGCCAGCAGCGCGCGGTCGTCCATGCCGCCGCGGTCGTGCAGGTTGGTGGCGTAGTTCCACTCGCGCACGCCCTCGGGGCGCAGGCCCATGGCGATGGCGTAGAGGCCGCGCTGCAGCGAGGGGTTGTTCTGCGCGGCGGCGCGCTCCTCGGGCGTGAGGGGCGCGGGCGGCGTGGGCACCTGGGCGCGCTGGCCCAGTTCTTCGAGCGCCAGCAGTTCGTAGAAGCCGCGCGTGCCGGCGATGGTCTCCAGCAGCGTGCGGGCCTCCTGCTGGCGGCGTTCGCCACCCTGGGCCAGGAGGGCGCGGGCGCGCCAGTAGACCCAGGTCGGGTCCTGCTGCGCCTCTTCGCTCATGGCGCGGACGGCGGCGTCGACCTCCTTCCACTGGCCCATGCGCAGCGATGCGCGCACCTTCCAGCCGAGCATGTCGTCGGTGAGGTCGCCGTTCTTGCTGACGTTGGCGAAGTAGCCGAAGGCCTGCGGCGAGAGCTTCTGCGCGGCCTGGCGGCCGATGCTGCCCCAGACCCAGTTGCGCTCTTCGGGGCTGAGCATCGGGCCCCACTTGCTGTCGAGCTGCGCGGCGGCGGTGTCGGGATCGGCCACGGCCATGCGCAGCAGCGCCAGCACGACCATCTCCTTGCGGCCACGGGAGGCGGCCGAGGCCGCGCCGAGCAGGAACTTGACGGCGCTGGCGTTGACCTGGTCGAAGGTGGGCAGCGCCTCGGGCGCGACGAGGTTGATGGCCGCGCGGGCGGCGCTGGGGCGATTGGCCTCCATGGCGATGCGCGCCTTCTTCCAGGCGTCGGACTTCGGCATGGCGCCGGCGGCGATCAGCCGATCGGCGGCGGTGAGGCAACCGTCGTCCAGGTCGCGCTGCGCCAGCCAGTTGCGGCGCACCTGCTCGACCTGCGCCGTGGTGGCGCGACCGCTGCGCAGCGCATCGACCAGCACGGCATAGCACTGCACCTCGCGGTCGTCGTTCATGCGGAAGGCCGCATGCGCGGCGGCGAACTCGTCCCAGGCGCGGCGCTGGCCCATCAGCAGCAGCCAGTCGTTGCGCAGGCGGTCTTCCTGGTAGGTGCCGGGGTAGCGCGCAAAGAAGGCGTTGACCTCGTCGCTGCTCGCGTCGCCCAGGCGCGCCTTGAGCTCCCAGTACGCGGCCCAGGGTTCGAGCACATGGCCGCGGGCCTGCGGCAGCAGGGCCGTGAGGCGGGCCTTGTCGCCGCGCTGGAAGGCCTGCTTCATCTGCAGCAGCACATCGTCGTTGCGGTTGGCCTGGGCGCAGGCTGGCGGTGCGAGGGTGGCGGCCACCAGGGCCAGGGCGGCGAGCCAGCCGCGGCGGGGTGACAAAATGCCTTGAAACTGCATCGAAGGATTATGGACAAAGCACACGGTGAAGAACGCGCGGGCACGGCGGCCTTTCTCAAGTCCCAGGTCCGCGCGGCGCTCATCGAGCAACGCCTGGCGATGCCCGACCGCCTACAGCGCGCCGACCTGCTGCAGCGCGTGATGCGCTTCTGGCTGGTGGGCCGGCCCGACACGGTGATCGGCGCCTACTGGCCCATCAAGGGCGAGTTCGACCCCCTGCCGGCGCTGCATCGCTGGAAGGAGGACGGCGAGCTGATGGAAGAGCCCCAGCGCCGCCGCATCGGCCTGCCGGTGGTGGACCGCGAGACCAAGACGCTCACTTTCCACGTCTGGTACCCCGGCTGCCCGATGGAGAACGATGCCTACGACATCCCCAAGCCCAAGGACACCGAGCTGATCGTGCCCACGCTGCTGTTCGTGCCCTGCCTGGGCTACAGCGCCGGCGGCTACCGGCTGGGCTACGGCGGCGGCTTCTACGACCGCACGCTGGCGGCGCTGGAGCCCCGGCCCTTCACCGTGGGCCTGGGCTTTGCCAACGGCTTCGTCGACGACTTCGAGCCCGAGGCGCACGACGTGCCGCTGGACGCGATCCTCAACGACAACGGCGTGGTCTGGCCCGTCGGCTGACCTGCGCCTCTGGGTGCCTTATGGGTACCGATCTCGCTGGATGGGCGATTGCGCCGACCGCGCAGACACCCTGCGCGGCCGGTGTTCAGTCCAACTCCGTGAGCGTGTCCGGGTCCGGCCCGTCGCCGATGGTCTTGCGCGTGACCGCGGCCTGTTGGCGCAGCCAGTCGCAGAAGGCGCGGATCTCCGGCCGTGCGGTGCTGCGCGGCGCCACCAGCAGCCAGTAGGCCATCGGCGAATCCATGCGCTGGCGCGGCAGCACCTCCACGAGGTCGCCGCTGGCCAGGCTCTCGGCGATGAGCGGGCTGCGCGCCAGCACCACACCCTGGCCCGACAGTGCGGCCTGCACCATCTGGTACGCATAGTTGAAGTACAGCCAGCGCCGCGGCTGGGTGCGGGCCAGGCCGTTGGTCTCGAACCAGCGACGCCAGGTCAGCCACTCCAGATGCGAGCGATGTGCGTCGCCGGCCTCGATCAGCGTGAAGCGGGCGATGTCGGCCGGCTCACGGATGGCCGGGCTGCTCTTGATGAGCCAGGGGCTGGCCACCGGCATCAGCGTCTCGCCGAAGAGGCGCACCGCGCCCGCGGGCATGGCTTCGGCGGGGCCGTAGCGCAGCGCCATGTCGATGTCGACCAGTTCCAGGTCCACCGCCACGTCGCTGGCATCGATGCGGATGTCGATGTCCGGATGCTCCTGCTGGAAGGCCTCCAGCCGCGGGATCAGCCACATCGATGCGAAAGAGGCAAAAGTGGTCAGCGCCACGCTCTTGCGGCCGGCGCTCTGGCGGATGAGCCGCACGGCGCCGTCGATGCGCGGCAGCGCCTGCTGCGTGGCCAGCAGCAACTGTGCGCCGGCGCTGGTCAGCTCCACCGCCCGGGTGTGGCGCAGGAAGAGCGGCACGCCCACCTCTTCTTCGAGCGACTGGATCTGGCGGCTGACCGCGGACTGCGTCAGCGCCATCTCCTCCGCCGCGGCGCGGAAGTTCAGATGTCGGGCCACGGCCTCGAAGGCGCGCAGGTAGCCGGCGCCGATGGGCCGGGTGCGCAGGTGGGTCTGGGAGTGCTGCATGGGCGGGACGGACAGGAGGGGCGGGCGGCGATTGATGCGTCGCCGGCATCAGTAGCCTAGCGCGTTTTCATTGGACCGGCCGCGCCTTGCTGCAGATGATCGGTTCCCGAAGCAGACGTGGCGCAATGGGCGACACGCTGCCCGACGAGGAGAAACCGCCATGACCGCCGCCACCCTGAGCACCACGACCCGCGAAGCCCTGATCGCCGCGCCTGCCGCCGCGATTCCGCCGGCCGTGCGCCGTGGCGCCTGGCAGCTCAAGGCGGGTCAGGCCATCAGCCTGCGGGCGCAGAGCCGCAGTGTGCTGCGGATGCGGCAGGGCCGCGTGTGGGTCACCCGCGATGCCACGGCCCAATGGGGCAGCGAAGACCTGGTCGTCGGCCCCGGCGAGTCGCTGGTGGTCGAGGCCGGCCAGCGCATCGTGATGGAGCCGTGGGACGGCTTCGGCGCGACCTACACCTGGGATCAAGACTAACCCCCAGGCTCTGCGCTTTGCGCGCCGCCCACCCCCTTTCAGGGGGCACATCCTGCGGCCCGGCGGAGCCGGTTCCGCGGATGGTCCCGCGTGGCCTGCTCCGCGGCCGCCCGAGATCGGATGGACGTGGCGCGCGCGGCTTGAATGCAGCGCGTCGGCGCGCCGTCAGGCCTGGATGTCGAAGCCTGATCGCATATGCAAAAAGCGCTCGACGGCGGGCAGGCCGGAGAGGCTGATCAATGCGGCAAGCGCATCGAGGTCGTCGGTCTGGGCGTAGCCCATGTCGAAGCGGTGGTAGCGCCGCTGGTCGAGCACGCCTTCATACAGGATGCGCACGTCCTCGTGCCGGGCGTCGCCGACGATGCGGCCCATCAACGGTTCGAGCATCGCGCGTGGGCCTTCCAGGTGCTGGAAGAAGCGCAGGCCGTCGAACACCAGCAGTCCGCTCACGCCCGCCTGCGCGTTGTGGGGCCTGGCCCTCGACAGGATCTGTCCCACCACAGTGGGGGAGGTCTGGGGATCGAGTTGGCTGGTGTAGAAGAACTCGTAAAGGCTGTGGGCGTCAGCAGGCATCGCCATCCACTTTAGGGCGACGGCCGACGTCCAGCGGGGTTGGACGAATGTCAAAAGACACAGGGCGACTGTCTATATTGGGCGACCTCCAACCCTTGCATCCGCCCGATGTCGGTGTCCCATTCGGCCTGTGGCCATCCGTGCAGCGAATGCCGCCTGCGCAGCCTTCCCGCCTTTCTTGCCCTCTCCGAACCCGAGCGTCGGGCCGTCGCCGAATGGCGCACCGGCAGCCGGCGTGTGGCCGCGGGAGAACGCATCATCGGCGAGCATGTGCGCAGCGACCAGCTCTACACGCTCTATTCGGGCTGGGCCTTCCGCTACAAGACGCTCGGCGATGGGCGGCGGCAGATCCTGAACTTCCTCTTGCCGGGTGACCTGCTCGGCCTGCAGGACGAGTTCGCCGATGGCCGTACCCACGGCGTGGAGGCCGCCTCGGACGTGGTGCTCTGCACCTTTCCCCGTGACCGGCTGTGGGACTTCTTTCTGCAGCATCCCAAGCTGGGCTACGACATCACCTGGCTGGCCGCGCGCGAGGAGAAGATGGTGGACGACAACCTCGTCACCACCGGACGCCGCACGGCGGCCGAACGGGTCGCGATGCTGCTGATGCACCTGTACCGCCGTGCCCAGCACCTGGGCATGACGGAAGGCGACAAGGTGGAGTTTCCCTTCCAGCAGCAGCACATCGCCGATGCGCTGGGCCTGTCTCTGGTGCACACCAACAAGACGCTGCGCAAGCTGCAGCGCCTGGGCCTGCACCGGCTGGAAGGCGGCTGGCTGGAGATCCTGGAGCCCCATGCGCTGGAGGCGCTGGGCGACTACTTCGAGCGGCCGATGCGGCCGGTGCCGTTGCTTTAACGCTCACCCCGTTTGGACTTCCTCACTGCGTGTGGAAGTCCCATCCCCCTCAAGGGGCGCACCCGGCGGCCGGGCAAAGCCCGTTCCGCGGGTGCACTGGCGTGGCCTGCTCCGCGGCCCTTTGATCGGGGTGGCGGCGCCCGTTTCATGCCGTGTGGGCGGCGCGTCACTGCCGTGGAAAACTGACACGCCGCGCGGCGCTGCGGCCGCCTCAAGGCGCGGTGAGTGCGATCAGGTCTTGCCGGTAGTCCTCGATGCGTTGAGCGGCCCGCTCGCGTTGCGCGGGGCTCATCACCGCGTGGAGTTGAGCCGTGTTGCGGCAGCCCTCCTGCGTCAGCGCGTCCTGCTGCGTGCGCCATTCGCCCGGCGGCGGCTCGAAGACGCGCATCACCAGCGCATGCACACGTTGCTGCGCCTCCGCCGCCGGCAGGCCGGGCTGCTGCTGCAGTCCCCGGAGCAGCGCCATCACATCCGCCTGACGCGCCCGGCGCACGTTGTCCAGCTTCTGCGGGCTGAAGGCCGACTGGCGCACGAGTTGCCGCAGCAGCTCGCGCTGGCGCGCATCAAGCGGACCATAGAAGTCCTCGTAACGGTCCAGGAAGGTGTCGTAGCGCTTGTCCTGCACCTCGGCCGGCAGCAGGCGCAGCCATTCGCGGCGGAACTCGCCGTTGATGCGGGTGAACTTGCGCTCCAGCACCTGGAGCTGGGCGGGCGACAGGCTCTGTGCGAGCGTGGTCGCCTCGGGCTCGGCGCGCACGGCCAGGGCCAGCAGGCGGGCCTGCACCGCGTCCGACATGGCGCAGACCTGCGCGGCCGTGATGTCGCCGCGTGCCAGGTCCCGGGCCTGACCGGCCAGGGCGACGAAGCGGGGCAGTTCCTCGCGGCGGTGCCACTCCTGCAGGCCTGCCAGGGCCGCCTTCACCTGCAGGCTCTGGGCGCCGTCGAAGTCCAGGTAGCCGTCCAGCCACCAGTAGCTGATCTCGGGCAGGTTGTTGTAGGCCAGGCGCACCGCGCTGCAGCCGCCGAGCACGAAGGCCAGCAGCAGCGCGCCGATAATCCGCGCCACTTTTCGCAGCCCGCTGCCGCCGCCTCGCGGCCCCTCGCGCGGACCGCTTTCCGCCTCTTCGAACGCTGCCGACGCAGCACCGACCATGACCATTGCACCCACCACGTCCAGCCTTTCCTCGATCGCCGTCGATGTCGTCGTCATGGCCGCCGGCAAGGGCACGCGCATGAAGAGTCGCCTGCCCAAAGTGTTGCATCGATTGGCCGGCCGGCCGCTGCTTGCCCATGTGCTGCGTACGGCTGCCGGCCTGGGCGCGCGGCGCGTGGTGGTCGTCACCGGCCATGGCGCGGAAGAGGTCGAGGCCGCCATCCCGGCGTGGCAGGTGGGCGCCGATGTGCGCTGCGTGCGCCAGTCGCCGCAGCTGGGCACCGGCCACGCCGTGCAGCAGGCGGTGCCGGCGCTGGCCGGCGATGGCGTGGTGCTGGTGCTCTCGGGCGACGTGCCGCTGATCGCCGAGGACACGCTGCGCGCCCTGGTCGAGGCCAGCGGGGGCGAGCGTCTGGCGCTGCTCACCATCGACCTGCCCGACCCCACCGGCTACGGCCGGGTGCTGCGCGATGCGGCCGGTGGCGTGCAGGCCATCGTCGAGCACAAGGACGCGACCGAGGCCCAGCGCCAGGTGCGAGAGATCTATTCGGGCGTGATGGCGGCGCCCGCCCGCGCGCTGGCCGGCTGGCTGGCGCGGCTGTCCAACGACAACGCCCAGGGCGAGTACTACTTGCCCGACGTGGTCGGCATGGCCGTGGCCGAGGGCCTGCCCGTGGTGGCGCAGAAGACCACCGACGCGCTGCAGGTGGCCGGCATCAACAGCCCCGCGCAACTGGCTGCCCTGGAGCGCGACTGGCAGCGCCGCCAGGCCGAGCGCCTGATGGACGCCGGTGTGCGCCTGGCCGACCCGGCGCGCTTCGACCTGCGCGGCGAGCTGGAATGCGCCGCCGATGTCGAGATCGACATCAACTGCATCTTCGAAGGCCGCGTGAACCTGGGCGAGGGCGTGCGCATCGGCGCGCACTGCGTCATCTCGGATGCGCGCATCGAGGCCGGCGCGGTGATCCATCCCTACACCCACATCGCCGGCGAAGCGGCCGGCGTGGTCGTGGGCGCGGGCGCGCTCATCGGCCCCTATGCCCGCCTGCGCCCCGGCGCGCAACTGGGCCGCGAGGTGCACATCGGCAACTTCGTCGAGGTGAAGAACTCGATCCTGGCCGACGGCGCCAAGGCCAATCACCTGGCCTACTTGGGCGACGCCACGGTGGGCGAGCGTGTCAACTACGGCGCCGGCAGCATCACGGCCAACTACGACGGCGCCAACAAGCACCGCACGGTGATCGGCGACGACGTGCACGTGGGCAGCAACTGCGTGCTGATCGCGCCGGTGACGATCGGTGCCGGCGGCACCATCGGCGGCGGCTCGACCATCGGCAAGAGCACCGAGCCCGGTG
This sequence comes from Pseudacidovorax sp. DMC4, assembly GCF_056314265.1. NCBI lineage: Bacteria > Pseudomonadati > Pseudomonadota > Betaproteobacteria > Burkholderiales > Comamonadaceae > Pseudacidovorax > Pseudacidovorax sp. DMC4. The sequence goes on from NZ_JBQUYR010000012.1 coordinate 192,926, forward strand.
CGTTGACGGTGGCCCGGGCGCGGCAGGTGAGCTTCGCGAACTGGAAGCGGCCCGTGAAGGGCGCGAAGAAGCCCTGACAGCATGACCGGCTCCCTCTCCGTCGCCGGAGAGGGTGGGGACGAGGGGCCGCAGTGCGGGCGCGCGGCCCGGCTGGGGTGAAGCATCCCCTTTCCCCCAATCCCACTGCCGCACGGGGAGAAGGGTTCGCCGTCCAGGTGCAATGGGCAGGTGCCCTATTCCAACGGCACCCGCGGCTCGAACTTGGCCCGGCGCACGCTGAAGAAGGCCTTCACGTTGCGCACGTTCGCATCGCTGGTGAACAGTCGCTGCGCCAGCGCCTGGTAGGCGGGCATGTCGCGCACGGTGACGATGAGCACGAAGTCTGGCCCGGGCGAGACGCGGTAGCACTGCTGCACCGCCTCGTCCAGGGCAACGCGCGCCTCGAAGGCGGTCAGGGATTGCTCGTCCTGCCGGTCCAGCGAGATCTCCACGATGGCCGTGAGCGTGGCGCCCAAGCGGTCCACGTCCAGTAACGCCACCTCGCGCGCGATCAGGCCCGACTGGCGCAGGCGCTGCACGCGCCGCAGACAGGTAGGAGGCGACAGGTGCAGGTCGGCCGCCAGCTGCTGGTTGGTGCGCGAGGCATCGCGCTGGAGGGCTTCCAGCAGACGCCGGTCAATGGCATCGAGGTTAGAAAATTCCATGAATTGATGCTTGAATGAGGGTTTATTCCATTCATCGGAGGCAACGGAATAAACAGTCAATTAGGAAAGAAAAACGAAAGCAACGTTCATTCTGCCTCGCCTAGCATCGCCCACCTCGGCAGCACGCCTGCTGCTCCCACCTTTCTGGAGACCTCCCCATGTGCGGCATCGTCGGCGCAGCCTCCCATCGCGACATCGTTCCCCTGCTGGTGCAGGGCCTGCAGCGGCTGGAATACCGCGGCTATGACTCCTGCGGCGTGGCCGTGCATGCGGGCGGCGGCCTGGGGCGGGCGCGCACCACCTCGCGCGTGGCCGACCTGCTCACGCAGGTGAGCACCGAGCACATCGAGGGCCAGACCGGCATCGCCCACACGCGCTGGGCCACGCACGGCGCGCCGGCCGTGCACAACGCCCATCCGCACTTCAGCCATGGCGTGGGCGAGCTGCCTAACAGCCAGCGCCCGCCGCGGATCGCACTGGTGCACAACGGCATCATCGAGAACCACGAGAGCCTGCGCACCCAACTGCAGGCGCGCGGCTACGTCTTCGCCAGCCAGACCGACACCGAGGTCATCGCCCACCTCATCGACAGCGCCTACGACGGCGACCTGTTCGAGGCTGTGAAGACCGCCGTGGCGCAACTGCATGGCGCCTATGCCATCGCCGTCATCTGCCGCGACGAGCCGCACCGCGTGGTCGGCGCGCGCGCCGGCTCGCCGCTGGTGCTGGGCGTGGGCCAGGGCGAGAACTTCCTGGCCAGCGACGCCATGGCCCTGGCCGGCGTGACCGACCAGATCGTCTACCTGGAAGAGGGTGATCTGGTCGACCTTCAGCCCGGCAAGTACTGGATCGCCGACCGCCAGCACAAGCGGGTGGAGCGCCGCGTGCGCACGGTGCATGCCCACAGTGGCGCGGCCGAGCTGGGCCCCTATCGCCACTACATGCAGAAGGAGATCTTCGAGCAGCCTCGCGCCATCGCCGACACGCTGGAAGGCGTCGAAGGCATCGTGCCCGAGCTCTTCGACGGCGCCGAGGTGGACGGCCAGCCCGGCGCCAGCGCCTACCGCGTGTTCCAGGAGATCGACCAGGTGCTGATCCTGGCCTGCGGCACCAGCTACTACAGCGGCTGCACCGCCAAGTACTGGCTGGAGGGCATCGCCGGCGTGCCGACACAGGTGGAGATCGCCAGCGAATACCGCTACCGCGATTCGGTGCCCAACCCGCGCACGCTGGTGGTCACGATCAGCCAGTCGGGCGAGACGGCCGACACGCTGGCCGCCCTGCGCCATGCGCGCAGCCTGGGCATGGAACAGACGCTGACCATCTGCAACGTGGCCACCAGTGCGATGGTGCGCGAATGCAAGCTGGCCTACATCACGCGCGCCGGGGTGGAGATCGGCGTGGCCTCGACCAAGGCCTTCACCACGCAGCTGGCCGGGCTCTTCCTGCTGACGCTGGCGCTGGCCCAGTCCAAGGGCCGGCTGAGCGAGGAGGACGAAGCGCGCTACCTCAAGGAGATGCGTCACCTGCCCGTGGCGCTGCAGTCGGTGTTGGCGCTGGAGCCGCAGGTGGTGGCCTGGGCCGAGGACTTCGCGCGCAAGGAGAACGCGCTCTTCCTCGGCCGCGGCCTGCACTACCCCATTGCCCTGGAAGGCGCGCTCAAGCTCAAGGAAGTGACCTACATCCATGCCGAGGCCTATGCCGCCGGCGAGCTCAAGCACGGGCCCCTGGCGCTGGTCACCAGCGAGATGCCCGTGGTGGCCGTGGCGCCCAACGACGCGCTGCTGGACAAGCTCAAGAGCAACCTGCAGGAAGTGCGCGCCCGCGGCGGCGTGCTCTACGTGCTGGCCGACGGCGACACGCACATCGAGAACAGCGAAGGCCTGCATGTGATCCGCATGCCCGAGCACTACGGTCGCCTGTCACCGCTGCTGCATGTGGTGCCGCTGCAGCTGCTGGCGTATCACACGGCCTGTGCAAGGGGGACGGATGTGGACAAGCCGCGGAACCTGGCGAAGAGCGTGACGGTGGAGTGAGGGGCAACGCCGGAACGCTCTCATCAGGAGCGCACCGTCCATAGCTCGGGCTAACACTTCGACGGCCTCGGCCCAGCCGAGCGCTTCCTGCGGCCGTACACGCTGCTCCCCGTATTCGCCTGCAGGTCGTTCTGGACAGGACGCTCCTCCTCAGTCAGGCGTTCCCGGAAGCGCTCGGGCACTGCGTGGGCTACTGCCCCAACGCAGCCGGCGCGAAAGCGGTGGCGCCTCGTCCATAAGCACGGACTGAGTTGAGACGCGTCCCGACGCGCACCGTCGGGGGTGGCGAACCTTGGGTGTTGGCGTCGCCCCAATACAAGACCTTTGCACTTTCCCGCCGGGCCCATGAGGGGCCACTCTCCATTGATCGGAACGGACAACGATGACGGCCGCCTGCGTTGGTGCGCTCGATGCGCTCATCGCGCCACATCGGGATGGGTGCTCTGTCTCGCAAGTGCAGGCATGCTGCTGTATTGCAACCTGCACTGCAGGGTAGCGTGAGGGGACGCTTACGTCCGATCTGGCCCCGCGAGAGCACCACGATGCGCATCGCGATCCCTATACGGACAGCGCAGGCGCCTAGTATCCGAGCGACGTCCAAGGCTACTAAACAAAGGAGAGAGCAATCGGATATGCGGCTAGCCGCAGGTCTATTCGCCGGTGGCTTTCTACAACAGCAGATCTATAGAGGAATCAGCCATGGGCATCATTCAAAACTCTGGCGCTGTACATGTGAACGGCAATGTGTCCGCGGTGCTTGATCGGGAGTCGCAGCAGGATGATCCTGAAGGGTGGTCGATTACCACCCGGCCCTATCGGCCAGCACTGGAAACTGGGGCTATCCCACCCGAATTTCTTTGCAACACTGGGGAAAACACCTGTTATCTGGCCGGCAATCGCGTTCGGATGGCGGACGGGTCACAAAAGGCCGTCGAGCGCATCAAGATCGGTGATCTTGTGCTGACGATGCAAGGTCCCGACCGGGTCCGGGCCCTGGAGCAGCCCAAACTTGGATTGTCCCGAAAAGTCATCGAACTGCGCGGCCTTGGCGATGACTGCCTCGTGATCTCAGACGAGCATCCTCTTTGGGTGCGTCGTCTGGACGCAGATGGAAAGAGCGACGACACATGGGGAACATACAACCTCAACCACCTCATGTACGAGATGCGTAACTCCATCGAGCCGCGGCTACCGTCGCTGCCCGTGCCCTTGCAAATCGACATTCCAGAGCAACTGGCCCACGAGACCGGTTGGGTGCATGCGCAGCCGATCTACCATCACTTGGCACCATCGACGCAGTTGTACAACATCGCTACAGAGAAAGGCTGCGCGGTCTTTGTTGAAGGCTTCGCAGCGTTCAGTCACTGCCTTGGCTCCCTTACCCCCGCCAATGGCTGGCAGGGGTTAAGTGGTCGCCCCGCCGCGCAAGACCTGTTGAGAAAGCTTGAGCTTCACTCCGCCTGATGCTCATGACGTCCGCGCGCGGAACTTCACCACTTCTGCGCTTGGGAAAGATCCTCAAGCATGGTTCACGCTGCTTGATTGTGGAGAAGGCGGATGGAAAAGCAGAGATTCAAGCGCCGGCTAGGGTGTTGAACGCACTGATTCACGTGGGCGACGGCTCCCGCTCACGCTCCGAAATTGAAGCAGAGTTGGTTGCACGGACTGCTTGGCCATTTGTGTCTGGGTTTCTGGATGGCCTGCTTCTTCAAGGGGCGATGACGACGGATGGCCCGGCCGCAGTGCAGCCGCGGCGAGCGGCCATCCAATTGACGTCGCTTGACCCACAACTGCCAGCAGCAGTCACCGACCTTGGCTTCAAGTCCTTTCAAGCGACGGTCATGGGCTCCGCCGCACCTCTGGCAATGGGGTTCGGCCGGTCAGCAGAGGCGCAAATGGCCATGGATATCGCACGCTCCGAGGCATGCGAAAGGTACGCGTACCGCCATCCTCCGCGAGCGATCCGCGTTTGTAAATCCTCGGAATTGCCGCGCCACATGAGTCCTCTGACGCTGATTCAGTACGCGCCGGAACAGTACAGGAATCCAGCACTGGCCCTGAAGCCGTATTCAAGTAGCGATCAACATCCCTGGTTGAAGGCAACTCAGCTTCAGGACGATCAGCCCACGTGGTGTCATGCTCAACTGGTCTACGACGTGCGCTCCTCCCATGGGGAAGCGCCAGATTGCGCGCTCATGTGGCCGACCACCTCTGGTTGTGCAAGCGACGTAAACGTGCACCTCGCCATTGAGAGGGCGGGGTTGGAGGTCGTCGAGCGCGACGCCCTGGCAAGACATTGGCTCGCGCAGAAGCCATCGCATTCCATCCTGCGGAAGACGCTGCCACCCATCGTCCGCGAGTTGCTGCGACACGCCGAAGGGCAGTCGCTGGAGGTGGATGTTGGCATCCTCCAAGGAGCAGGGGGCCCCGTGGTGATAACTGCCTGTACCCATGCCCGCCAAGGCGTTTGCGTCGTGTCGACCGCCTGTGGAAACGACCTGGAAGCAGCGTTGGAGCATTCCCTGGCCGAGTCGCTCGTAACAGCGGTGCTCCGATGCAGTCTGCCTTCCCGTGGGGGCAATGTGGGGCCGTTCAACTGCCGGCGGGCGGTAGATCATGGTGATCTGTACGCACAACGCCGCTATTTCCGCCGTGCCCACGCCATCACACAAAGCACTATCGAGCTGAGCTTCGAGCACGCCCGGCAGAGGTGGCCCACTTCATTGCAGGCCCGTCTGGAAGAGCACGGCTTGGTCGGGGCCGCCTGGGTCGACATGACACCTCTCGATGCCCCGCTCGCGCCCAGTGGCCAGATCATAAGAACGGTGCGGGTGCTGGTCCCGGGGCTCATCCCTTTGGCAATTGGTTGGGATGCCTTGCCGCGGGGAATGGGCACTGATGTCCATCCCCATGGTCGCTTTCCGCACCCCCTCCCCTGAGGCTGTCTGTCACATGGCCATGTCTACCCTGCTGGATCACTTCCGCGCAGTCCGCACGTGGGCAGAGAGGCACAGTGCGGAGGCCACTCTCGACGTGAAAACCTTCGAAGTGGAGATTCGCTGCGCCAACCGCTACTTCGTCTTCTACCCGCAATTCAGCGTCGTCCATCAAGGGCAACTTGGCTATACGCGCCAATTGACGCCTGCTGCCGGCGGATTCTGCGGCTGGCGCCCGTACCGCGAGTACAAGACGCCCCTCACTACCGACAAGCTGCTTTTCAAGTCGTACTTTGCCTCTCAAGGGCTTCGTGTACCGGCCACTTGGCCTGCGGACCAGCGACCTGCACTTCCCTACATCCAGAAGCGGCAAGGTGGCTCCTTTGGTGAGGGCATGTGCGGCCCGGTTCTGCCGGGCCAACTTGATCCCCCCTGCATGCCAACGTCCAGTGGTTGCTTTGCCGAACAATTCCTGGAGGGCCGCAGCGTCAAGGTGTGGCTTTGGGGCGCTCGCCCCGTATGCGCCGACATACAGGACTGGCCCACTGTCACTGGCGATGGCATCTCACGGATGGAGGCGCTCATCACTCAACGCCTGCATGGTGCCGAAGGTTCCAGCTTCGGCGCCGATAGCGCTTTGATGCTGGCGTGCGTCCGGTTCCAAGGTCTGGACAGCGACAGCATTCCCGAACCGGGACAGTCCGTCTGGATCGATTTCCGGTACGGTCGAACCTTTCGCCCGCCCAGCGCGCTGCGGAACACGCCCAACCGACTTCCCGAACTGCAACAACGATGCGGATCCCAGCTTCTCGGCGCAGGCACGGCCGTGGCCCGAGCCCTCCAGCAAGCGACCCGCGCCCCTGTGATCAGCAGCATCGACGCAGTGCTCGACAACGAGGGCCGCCTGTGGTGGCTTGAATTGAATTCGAACCCTCTCTTTCCCCACCACGGCTACGACACGATGCTCAGCGAGTTGTTCGACTGTCCAACGAAGTCAGTTTATTTTTAGAGCAGAGCGCCGCAGCCTCATGAAAAGTACATTGAAAGAATGCCAAGATCTTTGCACGGCGGATCTGCTCGCCCTCATCAGAGGTGATTTCCTCGCGCTGCGAATCTCTCACTTCTATCCCCGAGCCCAATGCGAGCAAGTCGCTGAGCGTGTTCTTGACTATCCGGCTTTGCGGCAGTTCAAACTGGCCACCCGCATGGAGCGGTATGGACCATCCCTTGGAGAATCTGCGGGGTCGCCGGTTGCCATGCAGGCCTATCAGCAGGCCGCTGCTGAAGAGGTCGGCGCGCTCAGGGCCCTGTGCTCACCTTATCTCACTCCGATCGACAAGCTGCGCTTGGCCTTGGACGAGGCTTGGCCGGCTGGCGCGCACTTAGGGGTCATCAATGGCTCCAAAGCCTTCACGGGCGTGGTGCGCATCGTCAATGCCGGAGGGTCTACCGAACCCCATCAGGATCGCCTGATCGCGGGAGACATTGACCTGTCCGCGAGCATTGCCGAGCAGTTGGCGGCGAACATCTATCTGCGCACGTCAAGCAAGGGCGGTGAACTGGAGATCTGGGATCTGTCGTTGCCCCGCTCCGCGTATCAGTCCATCCGCGCGCCGGGGAAGGCGGGTGTTCTGCGCGATCAACTGCCGCCCTCGACGCTCCGCATCGGCCCGGAGCAGGGGGATCTCATTCTCTTTAGATCAACTTCCATGCACGCGATCGTCATGACGGAAGGGGCGCGTCAGCGAATCGCTTGCGCGACCTTCATTGGTTATCGATCCGATCAACAGCCTCTCGTTTTCTATTGCTAGGGAAGGTCTGCAAAACCCCTTGCGATAGGGCTGGCGCAGTAGTCGAGCATCGGTGAGGATGCGGGCATGAGCCAGATTCCACTCGGTCTTGATCCGTTGCCCAGGAAGACGCGCAAGGAGGTCTTCCTGGAAGAGATGAACCAGGTCGTGCCCTGGGCTGCGCTGGTTGCCTTGATCCAGCCCTATGCGCGCGGTGCGCACCAGGCGCTCGGCGGACGGCCCCCGTTTGCCATCGAGACCATGCTGCGCATCCACTGCCTGCAGCTTTGGTGGAACCTTAGCGATCCGGCCGTGGAAGAAGAACTGCACGAGCGCCCGCTGTATCGCCGCTTCGCCGGGCTGGAGGGCGCAGCGCGCATGCCCGACGAGACCACGATCCTTCGCTTTCGCCACCTCCTGCAGCGGCATGCGCTGGCTCCGCAGGTGTTGGCCACCATCAACGCCCATCTCGCCGAGCACGGCCTGATGCTGCGTACCGGCACCGTGGTGGATGCCACGATCATCGCGGCGCCCAGTTCGACCAAGAACAAGGACAACGCGCGCGATCCGCAGATGCATCAGACCAAGAAGGGCAACCAATGGCACTTTGGCATGAAGGCGCACGTTGGCGTGGATGCCGAATCGGGACTGGTGCACACGGTCATCGGCACGGCGGCCAACGTCAACGACGTGACGCAGGCGGCGGCGTTGTTGCACGGCCAGGAGCAGCATGTATTCGGGGATGCGGGCAACCAGGGTGTTGCCAAGCGCGAAGAGGCCAGGCAGTTGGACGTGACGTGGCACATCGCCATGCGCCCGGGCAAGCGCCGGGCGCTGCAGGCAGATAGCGAAGTGGACCGTCTGCGGCAGGGACTGGAGCAACTGAAGGCGAGCGTTCGAGCGAAGGTCGAACACCCGTTCAGAGTGATCAAGCAGCAGTTCGGCCATGCCAAGGTCCGCTATCGCGGCTTGGCCAAGAACACGGCTCGCGTGACGATGCTGTTCGCGATGAGCAATCTGTGGATGGCGCGGCGGCATTTGTTGAGCACGCAGGGATAACTGTGTCCGCTGGGGCACCAGCAGCCCCGTGACAGCGTGCAGGTGCAGGTACGAAGGGGCATGCAGAGCCTTGTGGGACGCCCCCAGGACCTCAAGCATCGATCAATACGCCTCGATGCACGTCGGTCTCCGCGAAAACGGGGTTTTGCAGACCTTCCCTAGACAGCTGGCGAAGGGCGAGGTCCCTGGGTAAATTCAAACCTGAAGTGCAACACCTAGGATTTCAGTGGATGGTGTTGGACTGTGGCTGAGCCTAAGCGATTAGAAGTTGGAGGTAGCGGGTGGTCTGGCCCAGGGCGATGTCGTTGATCTGCACCAGCTGGCCGGCCGCGTCGTAGCTGTAGACCCGGTTCTGGCCCCGGCTGCTGCTTTGTGCCACGAGCTGGCCGGCGTGGTCGTAGGCGTAGCCGTGGCTGGCTCGGCCGATGTCGATGTAGCCCGACAGGCGGCCCCATCCGTCGTAGGGTGTCAAGGGCATTTCAATTTTCCCCACCCATGGCAATCTAAATTTCCCCACCCGGTTGTGAACCCTCGTTGTCGTTGGTTCGGATGAGGCCGGCCTTGAGTTTGTCTTTCAGCCGGTACGAGTTGCCCCGTATGTTCAGCGTCACTGCGTGGTGCAGCAGCCGGTCCAGGATGGCCGTGGCGATGACCCGGTCGCCAAAGACGTCACCCCAGGCCGAGAAGCTCTGGTTGCTGGTCAGGATCATGGGACCGCGCTCGTAGCGCCGGCTGATCAGCTGGAAGAACAGGTTGGCCCCCAGCCGGTCGATGGGCAGGTAGCCGATCTCATCAATGATCAACAGCCTGGGCGTGGCGTAGACCTTGAGCTTCTCTTCCAGCCGCCCCTCGGCGTGCGCCCTGGTGAGCACGGCGATCAGGTTGGCCGCTGTGGTGAACAACACCCGGTAGCCGTTGCCGATGGCCTTCAGGCCCAGCGAGGCCGCTAGGTGCGTCTTGCCCACGCCCGGAGGCCCCAGCACGATCACGTTGTCGCCGTGCTCAATGAAGTGGCAGCTGGCAAGCACCTGCACCTGCTTGCGGTCGATGGAGGGTTGGTAGTCGAACTCGAAGGTCTCCAGCGGTTTGACGAACGGCAGCCGGGCCATCGCCGTGCGCATGGCGATGTTCTTGCTGGTCTTGGCCGCCACCTCCTCGCCGAGCACCTGCTCCAGGAACTCGGCGTACGGCAGCTCCTGCGCGGCGGCGTGCTGCAACAGCGCCTCCAGCCGCTCGCCGCTCTTGAGCAGTCGCAGCTTGCGCAGGTGCTCGCCGAGGCGTTCGAGCTGCGCCGGTGTCGTCATGGCCGAGGGCGTCATGACCGCCTGGGCGATTTTCGGGGTGCGAGTGGTGCTGGTCATCACGCAGCCTCCCGCACGGCGTCCAGCAACTGGTCGTAGACACCGAGGTCGCGGACCTCGACGTCGCGTTCGCTGTGAACCGGCGCCGGCCGGTCCGCGACCACCGCGAAGCGCTGGCGCTGGTTGCGCGGGATGGCCCCGGGGCCGTGCTCGGGCAGCACGCTGAGTTGTGCACGCCCGCTGAGCACCGCGTGCTCGGCCACCACCTTGCCTTTGTGACGGATGACCCAGTGACCGCCTTCACGACTGACCTGCACGGTCTTGCCGATCAGGCGGAACGGCACCGAGTAGCGGTTGGCATCGATGGCCACCAACCAGTCCTCGGCGACCACACGCTCGCGCACCATGGCCTCAAGGAAGCTGCGCTGGCCGGTAGCAGGCATCAGTGCGCGCGCTTCCTCGGCGAAGCGCTCGATGGGCCGCTGGTGCGTGGTGCCGTGCACGCGCACGTCGGCGATCTCGGCCTGCCAGGCTGCGAGCTGGGCGTTGAAGTCCTCCAGATCCCGGAACCGGCGGCCGGGCACGAAGTTGCGCTTGATGTACTTCACCCCCGACTCGACCTTGCCTTTGGTCTGGGCGCGGTAGGGTCGGCACAGCCGGATCACGAAGCCCCAGTGGCCGGCAAAGGCCTGGAAGGTGGCGTTCAGCTTGGCCCGGTGCACACCGGCATCGTCCTCGCTCGTGCCGATGGCAACCGTGCGCATACGGTCGTACAGCAGCGTCTGGCACACGCCGCCGAAGTGCGCGAAGGCACGTTCGTGCGCCGACAGCAGGCTGTCCATGCGCTCGTTCAGATACCCTCGGCATAACCGCGCCGGCTGTAACCCAGCGTCATCACGAACACGTGCACGCGCGTGGGCTGCTCGCCCAGCCAGACCTTGACCTGGCCCCAGTCAACCTGGGCCTGCTCGCCCGGCGCGGTCTCAAAGCGCATCTGCGTGAGCGCGGCCACCGAGGCGTTCGCGCGCAACGGCCGCACTGCGACCTTCACCACTTCGTAGCAGCCCGTGAACCCGCGCGTGCGCAGTTCCTGGAACAGCACACGTGCGGAGAAACCCACTTGTGGCGCCCGCCAGCGCAGCCACTCCATGTGCGCATCGAGCAGCGTAGGCCTTGTCACTTCGCGCCTGTACGGCTTCCATGTCTCGCGCCGCAAGCAGTTCCTCACCGTCTTGCGATCCAGCCCCATCTCCCGTGCGATCAACGAGACGGCCTGGCCTGCAGCTCCGCGCTCGCGTATCGCCTGCCATTGCTCCTGGCCAACCACGGCCACCTCCATGCTTCGTTCTCCAACGGGCACGGTAGCGGCCTGCGCCGCCTTGTCTTGATCTTGATCTTGATCTTGCTTTTCCTTTTCCATCTCTCGCTCCTTCGCGTTGTCGATGGGTGGGGAAATTTCAGATGCCACAACTGGGGATTATTGGAGTGCCACTGACACGCAGCACCTGCCCGAGCTTGAGATCGGCATTGCCGCTCAGGCCATTGGCGTCCGCGATCCGGTACCACAGGCTCTCGTCGCCGTAGACGCTTCGGGCGATGCCCTGCAGGGTGTCGCCCCGGGCCACCGACCAGGTGCTCGGCGCGCTGGCTGCACTGCTCAGGGGCTGAGTGCCCAACTGGATGTCCGTCTTCTGGGTGAAGGGCGTGAACCCGGGCACCGGGAAGCTCCAGCCCTCGTAGCGCTCGTCGGGCACCCAGCCGTAGCGGCCCAGCACCTCGCCGTTGACCACCACCTGGCGCTGGCCCTGCTGCGGATTGGCGCTGTCGCCGTAGAAGCCGAACAGCGCCGTGCCATTGGCGTCGTTCACGAAGCTGTGGTCGCGCGTGTTGAAGCCGCCTGTGTTGCCCGTATGGATCAGGTGGCCGTTGACGTCATAGTCTTGGTAGAGATCGCCAGAAGCGCTCGCGCTCTGCGTGCTGTTCTTGACCTGCTGATAGCCCTGCGCCCGCACATAGCTCAAGGTGGTGGTGCTGCTGCTGAAGGCCTGCGATGTGGCGTTCAGGCTGGCTGCGGTGTAGCTGCGCAGGTTGCCTTCACCGTCATAGTCGGTGTAGCTCACATCGCTCTTGAAGCTGTTCGGCACCGACACTGGATCGGCCTGCACCATTCGCCACTCGCTGGTGCTCTGGTGGGTGAGCTCGCCGTTGGCGCCGTACTGGCTGGTGCGGTACTGCAGGCTGCTGCCCGTGGCCGCCAGATAGTTCAGCGCGTAGTTCGAGTCGAACACGGCCCGCACGGTGCCGCTGCCGAGCACCCGCCCGGCCGCGTCGTACTGGCGCTGGTCCACCACTTCGTTGTCTCGACTGCTGACCGTCAGCCGCCCCA
>NZ_JBQUYR010000013.1:0-198864 GCF_056314265.1 Pseudacidovorax sp. DMC4
CCTGCTTCGTGAACTGACTCGCGGCAGTTGTTTGAGCGCAGCGCGAAGCGCGTAGCGAGTTCTGCCGCGGCCCGTTCGTCCGAGCACCGCAGCGGAGTCGGCCCACAGGGCCGACCGACCCCGTATGAGCCCGCGCGCCCTGGGCCCGGCGCCGGCGCGCGCCCCCACAGGCAATGCGCCTCAGTGTCCCGAAAGCGCGACCACCCCAGGACCCAGGTACACAGGCACCGAGGCCCAGGAACCCGGACGCCTGAACGCCTCAGCCCGCCACCATCACGATCATCGACCGCGCCGTCACCGTATACGTCTGCCCTGCCTCGAACGCAGCGCCGACCTGATCCACCGGTGCCTGCGGATCGACGTCATGCGCCGTGTCCACCGCCAGCGTCCACTGCGTGCCCTCGCCATGCTCGGGCAGCTTGAAGTCCAGCGCATCTTCCCAGGCGTTGAAGACCAGCAGCACACTGCGGTCCAGGCTGCGGCGCGCGATGGCGGTGGCGCGGGCGTGGCCTTCCAGCAGCATGCCGAAGCAGCGTGTGCGCGAATCGTCCCAGTGGCTGGAGTCCATCTCGGAGCCGTCGCACGACAGCCAGGTCACGTCCTTGACCTGCAGCTCCTCGTCGAAGGCACCGGTCAGGAAGCGGTTGCGCCGCAGCACCGGCAGCGTCTGGCGCAGGTGCGTGAGCCGCTTGAAGAAGGCGATCAGCGAGCGGCCCCGGTCGTCGATGCCCTCCCAGTCGAACCAGGAGATTTCGTTGTCCTGGCAGTAGGCGTTGTTGTTGCCCTGCTGCGTGCGGCCGAACTCGTCGCCGGCCAGCACCATCGGCGTGCCCTGCGACAGCAGCAGCGTGGCCAGCATGTTGCGCTGCTGGCGGGCCCGCAGTGTCAGCACGGCCTCGTCGTCGGTCGGCCCCTCGGCACCGCAGTTCCAGCTGCGGTTGTCCGAATGGCCGTCGCGGTTGCCCTCGCCGTTGGCGTCGTTGTGCTTGTCGTTGTAGCTGACCAGGTCGGCCAGCGTGAAGCCGTCGTGCGCCGTCAGGAAGTTGACGCTCGCCCACGGCCGGCGCCCACGCCGGTTGAAGCGGTCGGCGCTGGCCGTAATGCAGCCGGCCAGGTCGGCCACCATGCCCTCGTCGCCCTTCCAGAAGGCGCGCACGGTGTCGCGGAAGCGGTCGTTCCATTCCGCCCAGCCGGGTGGAAATCCGCCCACCTGGTAGCCGCCCGGGCCGCAGTCCCAGGGCTCGGCGATCAGCTTCACGCTGCTGAGCACCGGGTCCTGCCGGCAGCTGTCCAAAAAGCCGTGGCCCTCGTCGAAGCCGTAGGGTTCGCGCGCCAGGATGGTCGCCAGGTCGAAGCGGAAGCCGTCGACATGCATTTCGGTGACCCAGTAGCGCAGACTGTCCGTCACCATCTGCAGCACGCGCGGATGACTGAGGTTGAGCGTGTTGCCGGTGCCGGTGTCGTTGATGTAGTAGCGCGGGCCGGGGCCGCCGTCGCCACCGGGCATCAGGCGGTAGTAGCTGGCGTTGTCGATGCCCTTGAAGCTCAGCGTGGGGCCCAGCTCGTTGCCCTCGGGCGTGTGGTTGTAGACCACGTCCATGATCACTTCCAGGCCCTGGCCGTGCAGCAGGTCGACCATGCCCTTGAACTCGTCGATGGAAGGCTCGCTCAGGTAGCGCGGCTCCAGCGCGAAGAAGCCGATGGTGTCGTAGCCCCAGTAGTTGCGCAGGTCCTTCTCCTCGAGGAAGGACTGGGTGATGAAGCGCTGCACCGGCAGCAGCTCCACGCTGGTCACGCCCAGCTCGCGCATGTGGCGCATCACCTCGTCGTTGGCCAGGCCGGCGAAGGTACCGCGCAGGTGCTCGGGCACGGCGGGGTGGCGCATGGTGTGGCCGCGCACATGGGTCTCGTAGACGATGGTGCGCTCCCACGGCACACGCGGTGCACGCGGCTGCTTCCATTCGAAGCGCGAGTCCACCACCACGCACTTGGGCACGAAGGGCGCGCTGTCTCGCTCGTCGAAGCTCAGGTCGCCGTCCTCGTGGCCCACGGTGTAGCCGAAGATCTCGGGCGCCCACTTGAGCTCGCCCATGTGCGCCTTGGCATAGGGGTCGAGCAGCAGCTTGTTGGGGTTGAAGCGGTGCCCGTTCTCGGGCTCGTAGGGGCCGTGCACGCGCAGGCCGTAGCGGGCGCCGGGCAGCAGGCCGGGCACGAAGCCATGCCAGACTTCGTCGGTGTATTCGGGGAGGGTGACGCGGCCGGTCTCGTTCTGGCCGGCCTCGTCGTAGATGCAGACCTCCACGCGCGTGGCGTGGGCGGAAAAGACAGCGAAGTTGACGCCGTCGCCGGTGAACGTGGCGCCCAGGGGATGTGGCAGGCCTTCCCGGACTTCGAGAGACATGGTGGGGGCTCCTTCAAGCATGCGACATGGCCCGAGCGTTGTGCCCCCACAGGGGAGGACTGGCGACCGCCAGCCGGTGCGCTTCGAGGCGAGGCCGTCAGCCTAGCTGCGGTGCAGCATGTCGCCTGTAGGACGCCACAGGCAGGCCCGGCCGGCACAATGGCTGCTGCCGCTCCGCCGACGGGGCGGGTTCAGGAACCCTCCGATGACGCCGCCCTCCACGCCGCCTGTCCTGCCCATCGAAGCCGCCGCCAGCGTGCTGCTGCTGCGCGACGGGCCGGGCGGGCTGGAAGTGTTCATGGTGCGGCGGCACGACCGCTCCTCGGTGCTGGGCGGCGCCTGGGTGTTTCCGGGCGGCAAGGTCGACCTGGCCGATGCCCATCCCGAGGTCGCCCCCGACGCCGACCCGCAGGCCCTGCCCTTCCGCCTGGCCGAGCCGGAACTGCCTGCCTCGGTCGCGCTGGCGCTGCACATGGCGGCCCTGCGCGAGGTGTTCGAGGAATGCGGCGTGCTCTTCGCGCATGGCGCCAGCGGCGCCACGCCGGCGGCCTGGGTGGCGCGGGTGCATGCGCTGTGCGACGACGGCCTGCGGCTGGACGCCGCGATGGCCGAGGCCGGGCTGCAGCCGCAGCTCTTGTCGCTGCATCCCTTTTCGCGCTGGATCACGCCGGAGCGTTCGGTCTCCTTCCAGGGCCGGCGCTTCGACACCCGCTTCTTCATCGCCGCGCTGCCGCTGGGCCAGATCGCCGAGCACGACGACCACGAGGCCGTCGCCAGCGCCTGGCTGTCGCCGCGCGAGGCCCTGCAGCAGTACTGGGACGGCCGCATGGCGCTGGCGCCGCCGCAGATCATGAGTCTGGTGCACCTGGCGCATGCGAGTGCTCAGGGCGACCTGGCGGGCCTCATGGAAGCCACCCGCGAGCGCGGCCCCTACTGCGTGCGGCCGCATGTGATGGACATGCCCGGCGGCGGGAAGGCCATGGCCTATCCCGGGGACCCGGCGCACGACGTGCCCGAGCGCGCCATGCCCGGGCCGCTGCGGCTGTTCGTCAAGGGGCCGGGGCGCTTCGAGCCTGAGGGCGGCATCGACGGCTTCTGGGCCTGAGAGCCTGAGCAGCACGCCCC
Source organism: Pseudacidovorax sp. DMC4 (assembly GCF_056314265.1). Classification (NCBI taxonomy): domain Bacteria; kingdom Pseudomonadati; phylum Pseudomonadota; class Betaproteobacteria; order Burkholderiales; family Comamonadaceae; genus Pseudacidovorax; species Pseudacidovorax sp. DMC4. The sequence continues at coordinate 3,527 of NZ_JBQUYR010000013.1, forward strand.
GACGCCGCGATGGCGGCTCGGCATCCGGCTCTCCGGGTGCCCCGAAATGCGACAAGGCCCGCGCCTCCGATGAAGGAGCCGCGGGCCTTGTCATGCGTGGGCTTCGATGCGCCAGCCTGTGCCGGCCGGCGCCGTCCCCGCGCGATCAGAAGGGGATGTCGTCGTCCATGTCGTCGAAGCCCGTGGGCGCGCGCGAGGGCGCGGGCGCCGGGGCCGGACGCGGGGCGGGTGCGCGGGGTGCTGCGGCCGCGCGCGGGGCATAGCCGCCACCGCCGCCACCCCCATTGCCGCCGCCGTAGCCACCACCACCGCCGCCGCCACCGCCCATGCCGTACTCGTCGTCGCCACCGCCGCCGCCACCGGGGCCGCCCATGCCCTGGCGGCTGCCCAGCATCTGCATCTGGTCGACGCGGATGTCGGTGGCGTACTTCTCGACGCCGTCCTTGTCGGTGTACTTGCGGGTGCGGATGGCACCTTCGACGTAGATCTGCGAGCCCTTGCGCAGGTACTGCGCGGCGATCTCGGCCAGGCGGCCGTTGAACACCAGGCGGTGCCACTCGGTGGCTTCGCGCATCTCGCCGGACTGCTTGTCCTTCCAGCGGTCGGTGGTGGCCAGCGTCACGTTGCAGACCTGGTCGCCACTGGGGAAGGTGCGGGTTTCGGGATCGCGGCCGAGGTTGCCGACGAGGATGACTTTGTTGACGCTTGCCATGGTGTGTTCGCTGCCCCTGATGAGTGGAAAAAGAGGAAGGTTGCGGAAAAAAACGAGCCGGCCATTGTGCCCGATGTGCCTCGCCCGGACGCCGGCGCAGGCCCCGGCGGCCGTGAACTTCTGCGCTCAGGCGGCCGGCCGCGACCGAGCAGAGAGAATGGGCCGCTCCATGAATGGCGAACCCGACTTCCTCCAGAACCTGCGCGCCGAGTTCTCCAGCTTCCGCATGTGGTTCGACCGCGCCATCGTGCTGGGCTATGCGGTGCTGGCCGGCCTCTTCGTGGTGGGTTTCACGCTGGCGGCCGAATGGGCCTTCGGCCTGTTCGAGCGCCTCTACCACGCGCAGCCCTGGGCGGTGCTGATCTGGACGCCGCTGGCCACGGCCGGCATCGTGGCCGTCACCCGGCGCTGGTTCCCGTCGGCTTCTGGGTCGGGCATTCCGCAGGTCAAGGCCGCGCTCGACGACGAGCTGCCGCCGGCCGGGCGCAGCCGCTTCGTCTCGCTGCGGCTCACGCTGGGCAAGATCGTCCTGGGCACGGCCAGCTTTGCGGCCGGGCTGTCGGTGGGGCGAGAGGGCCCCTCGGTGCAGGTGGCGGCCGGCGTCATGCAGCATGCGCGGCGCTGGCTGTCGCCGCGCACCACCATCGACGCGCGGGCGCTGCTGGTGGCGGGCGGGGCAGCCGGCATCGCCGCGGCGTTCAATGCGCCACTGGCGGGCGTGGTCTTCGCCATCGAGGAGCTGGCCGGCCGGCTGGAGGCGCGTGCGAGCGGCGTGGTGATCGCCGCCATCGTGCTGGCTGGTCTGGTGGCCGTGTCGGCCTTTGGCAACCTCAGCTACTTCGGCCGGATCCAGGTGCCGCGGCTGGGCTGGGACATTGCCGGTCCCGGGTTGGGCGTGGCCCTGGCCTGCGGCGTGGCGGGCGGCGTGTTCTCCCGGCTGATGATCGCCTCGCTCACCAATGCGCCGCAGCGCCTCACCCGGCTGCGCGCGCGGGCGCCGGTGCGTTTCGCGGCGGCCTGCGGTCTGCTGGTGGCGGCGATGGGCCTCGCCTCGGGCGGTGCCACCTTCGGCGCCGGCTCCGAGGCGGTCAAGCTGATGCTGGAAGGCCACGACCCGCTGACGCCGGTCTACACCCTGCTCAAGTTCATCGCCACCTGGATCACGGCCTGGAGCGGCGTGCCCGGCGGCATCTTCGCGCCTTCGTTGTCCATCGGCGCCGGCATCGGCGACGCGGTGGCCTCGGTCACGAGCCATGGCCTGGGGCCGGCCCTCATCGCCATGGGCATGGCCGGTTTCCTGGCCGCGGTGACGCAGGCGCCGCTGACGGCCTTCATCATCGTGATGGAGATGGTGGACGGCCACGCCATGGTGCTGAGCCTGATGGCCAGCGCCATGCTGGCCAGCCTGGTCTCGCGCATGATCAGCCGGCCGCTGTACGAGGCCCTGGCCGAGCACATGGTGGCGGCCGTGGTGCGGCCCGAGCCGGTGCCGCCCCCGGTGGAGCCAGTCGCCACCGAGCCCTCAACCGAAGCCGACGCCGAGCCGCCGGCCGCTGGCGCCGCACCGGCGTCTGCGTCGGAGCCCACGCCGGAGCCCCCGCCGCCAGCCGGGCCGCAATCCGCGCCGGAGCGCTGAAAACCCCGCGCGGTCTATCATGCCCGGTTGCCCTGCACGAACCGCCCGCCTGTGACCGCCCCCCACGACGACGCCTTCGACGACTCCGCCCCGGCCGCGGCCGACCGCGCCTACCTGGGCCGCCTGCTGGCCCAGCAGCGCATCAGCATCCGCGGTGCGCGCACCCACAACCTCAAGAACGTCGACCTCGACATCCCGCGCAACCAGCTGGTGGTGATCACCGGGCTGTCGGGCTCGGGCAAGTCCAGCCTGGCCTTCGACACGCTGTATGCCGAGGGCCAGCGCCGCTACGTCGAGAGCCTCTCGGCCTATGCCCGGCAGTTTTTGCAGCTGATGGACAAGCCCGACGTCGACCTGATCGAGGGCCTGTCGCCCGCCATCAGCATCGAGCAGAAGGCCACCAGCCACAACCCGCGCTCCACCGTGGGCACGGTGACCGAGATCCACGACTACCTGCGCCTGCTGTTCGCCCGCGCCGGCACGCCCTACTGCCCCGACCATCACCTGCCGCTGCAGGCGCAGACCGTGTCGCAGATGGTGGATGCGGTGCTGGCCATTCCTGACGAACCGCGATTGATGGTGCTGGCGCCGGTCGCGCGCGAGAAGAAGGGCGAGTTCCTCGAACTCTTCGCCGAGATGCAGGCCCAGGGCTACGTGCGCTTCCGCGTCGATGGCCAGGTCTACGAATACAGCGAGCTGCCCGCCCTCAAGAAGACCGAGAAGCACGACATCGACGTGGTGATCGACCGCCTGCGCGCGCGGCCCGACATGCAGCAGCGCCTGGCCGAAAGCTTCGAGGCCGCGCTGCGCCTGGCCGAGGGCCGCGCCATCGCGCTCGAGCTGGGCGGCGAGGGCAAGGAAGAGAAGAAACACCTCTTCAACGCCAAGTTCGCCTGCCCGCTGTGCCACTACTCGATCACCGAGCTGGAGCCGCGCCTCTTCTCCTTCAACTCGCCGGTGGGCGCCTGCCCGAGCTGCGATGGCCTGGGCCACCGCGAGTTCTTCGATCCGGCGCGGGTGGTGGCCTTCCCGTCGCTGAGCCTGGCCAGCGGCGCCATCAAGGGCTGGGACCGCCGCAACGGCTACTACTTCAGCATGCTGGAGAGCGTGGCCAAGCACTACAAGTTCGACCTGGACACGGCCTTCGAGTCGCTGCCGGCCTCGGTCCAGCAGGTGCTGCTCCACGGCTCGGCCGGCGAGGAGATCAAGTTCAGCTACACCATGGAGTCGGGCAACTTCGCGGGCAAGAAGGTCACGAAGAAGCATCCCTTCGAGGGGATCATCCCGAACATGGCGCGGCGCTACCGCGAGACCGACTCGGCCATGGTGCGCGACGACCTGGCGCGCTTTCGCAGCCTGCAGCCCTGCCCCGACTGCGGCGGCTCGCGCCTGCGGGTGGAGGCGCGCAACGTCTTCCTGGTGGACCAGTCGGCCGAGCCGCCCACCGAGCGCTCCATTCATGCGCTGAGCCACCTCACGCTGCGCGACAGCCTCGCCTACTTCGAGCAGCTCAAACTGCAGGGCAGCAAGGCCGACATCGCCGACAAGGTGGTGCGCGAAATCGGCCTGCGGCTCAAGTTCCTCAACGACGTGGGCCTCAACTACCTGAGCCTGGACCGCAGCGCCGAGACGCTGTCGGGCGGCGAGGCCCAGCGCATCCGCCTGGCCAGCCAGATCGGCTCGGGCCTCACGGGCGTGATGTACGTGCTGGACGAGCCCAGCATCGGCCTGCACCAGCGCGACAACGACCGGCTGATCGGCACGCTGCAACACCTGCGCGACATCGGCAACAGCGTGATCGTGGTCGAGCACGACGAGGACATGATCCGCGCCGCCGACCACGTGATCGACATGGGCCCGGGCGCCGGCATCCACGGCGGCGAGGTCATGGCCCAGGGCACGCACCAGCAGGTGGCGGACAACCCCCAGTCGCTCACCGGCCAGTACCTGAGCGGCGTGCGCCGCATCGAGGTGCCGGCCCGCCGCACGCCGCGCCTGCCCGTGGTGGCCGCCGCCCAGACGCCGGCGGAGACGAAGAAGAAGCCTTCGCGCTTTCCCATGAGCCCTGCCGCGGAGCGCCGTGCCGAGCGCGAAGCCCAGCACCTGCTCACGCAGGGCGCGCTGCAGGAAATCCGCGTGCTGAACGCGACCGGCAACAGCCTCAAGAACGTGAGCGCGGCCTTCCCCGTGGGCCTGCTCACCTGCGTGACGGGCGTGTCGGGCTCGGGCAAGTCCACGCTGGTCAACGACACGCTCTATGCGGCCGTGGCGCGCACGCTGTACCGCTCGCACGACGAACCCGCGCCGCACGAGGCCATCGAGGGCATCGAGTACTTCGACAAGGTCATCAACGTCGACCAGTCGCCCATCGGCCGCACGCCGCGCAGCAACCCGGCCACCTACACGGGCCTGTTCACGCCCATCCGCGAGCTGATGGCCGAGACCAACACCGCCAAGGAGCGCGGCTATGGCCCGGGCCGCTTCAGCTTCAACGTGGCGGGTGGCCGCTGCGAGGCCTGCCAGGGCGACGGTGTCGTGAAGGTGGAGATGCACTTCCTGCCCGACGTGTACGTGCCCTGCGAGGTCTGCCACGGCCAGCGCTACAACCGCGAGACGCTGGAGGTGCAGTACAAGGGCCGCAACATCGCGCAGATCCTCGAGATGACGGTGGAGGACGCGCACGCGTTCCTCCAGGCCGTGCCCACCATCGAGCGCAAGCTGCGCACGCTGCTGGACGTGGGCCTCAGCTACATCAAGCTGGGTCAGAGCGCGACCACGCTCTCGGGCGGCGAGGCCCAGCGCGTCAAGCTGGCGCTGGAGCTGTCCAAGCGCGACACCGGCCGCACGCTCTACATCCTGGACGAGCCCACCACCGGCCTGCACTTCGCCGACATCGAGCTGCTGCTGAAGGTGCTGCACCAGCTGCGCGACGCGGGCAACACCATCGTCGTCATCGAGCACAACCTCGACGTCATCAAGACCGCCGACTGGGTCATCGACATGGGCCCCGAAGGCGGGGCCGGCGGCGGGCAGGTGGTGGTGGCCGGCACGCCGGAAGATGTGGCGGCCTGCGAGGCGAGCCACACGGGGCGGTATTTGAAGCGGTTGTTGTAGGGCGGGGCAGTCGGCCTCGAGCAAGTGCTCGCAGGCTGGCGACCCCCTGCAAACGGGTCTACGTGCTCAGGACCTCTCAGCCGTGCGCGACCGGACGTCTCTGACCCGTGGGGCTTGCGTCATACCGGCTCCGCCTCAGCCAGCACGGCGGCGCGGAATTTGTCCGGAAGAGCATCCGGCGTGAGCACGTCGACCTTGATCCCGAGCAGTTCTTCCAGATCGCCTCTTAGCCCGCCGATGTCGAACATGGTGGTGTCCGGAAGCGGATCGACAAGCAGGTCGAGATCGCTGCCCTCTTGATCATCGCCATGCAGCACGGAGCCGAACACGCGAGGATTGGCGACGCGGTGCCTGCTCGTCACGGCGCGGATGGCTGATCGCTTTTGTTGAAACAGCGTCGAGGGTTTCATGGCGGGTGGGGCGGGGCTCTGAACCTGGTCGCGGATTGTGCCCATGTGACGAGGGCGATTCGATGCCGCTCTTTGACAAACGGAGGTAGCTGGACATGTCCCGGCGGGTCCAGAATCTTTTTGTCCCAACCAGCGGCGGCTCCATGGATGACCTCAGCCCGTCCGACCTCATGGGGGAGCGTCATGCGCGCTACGGTCACCATCGACGACGAGCTCTACGAACAAGCGCTGGAGATGGCAGAGCCCGGTATGGATAAGTCCGAGCTGTTCCGCGTAGCGGTCGAAACTTTCGTTCGGGTGCAAGCAGCGAAGCGTCTGGCTGCCTTGGGTACTGGGCAGCCCGACATGCAGGAGGTGCGCCGACAGCGGTCATGGCCCCAGGGCAAATGAATACCAGCGCGCCCTGCGAGACGTAGATTTGTCGCCAGGGTCGCTGCCGCCGGCCCCTGCTCGGCTACATCCGCCCCTTCCACGGCACCGCCCACCCCTCGATCCGCCGCATCAGCAGGTCGAACAGCAGCGCCACGACGCCGATCACCAGGATGCCCATCACCACCACGTCGGTGCGCAAAAAGTTGGACGCGTTGAGCACCAGCTGGCCCAGCCCCGCGGTGGCGGCCACCATCTCGGCGGCGACCAGGGTGGTCCAGCCGAAGCCGATGGCGATGCGCATGCCGGTCAGGATGTCGGGCAGGGCGGCGGGCAGCACGACATGGCGGATCACCTGCCAGCGGTTGGCGCCCAGCGAGAGGATGGCGTCGATCTGCTCGCTGCCCACCGAGCGCACGCCGGCCCGCGCAGCGACGGCCAGGGGCGCGAAGCAGGCCAGGTAGATGAGCACCACCTTCGAGGTCTCCTCGATGCCGAACCAGATGATCACCAGCGGCAGGTAGGCCAGCGGCGGCAGTGGGCGGTAGAACTCGATGACGGGGTCGAACACGCCGCGCAGCGTGCGCGACACGCCCATCAGGATGCCCACCGGCACGGCCGTGACGCAGGCCAGCGCGAAGGCACCGAACACGCGGCCCAGGCTCCACAGAAAGTGCTCCAGCAGCGGCTTGCCGCCCTGGCCCTTGCCCTGGACGGCGGCGACGAAGGCGTCCCACACCGAGGCGGGGGAGGGCAGCACCAGCGGTGGCAGCCAGGCCAGCGCGGCGGCGGCCCACCAGAGCAGGAAGAGCACGGCGACGGTGGCGATGCTGATGGCGGTGGTGCGGCCTTCGCCCGGGCGGCGGTGGCCCTGGGTGGGGCGGCTGCGGGCAGTGGTGGGTGCGGGGCGCGCAATTGCGGGCGGGGCGGTGGGCGGGGCGGTATCCGAAGCGGGGCGCACAGGGGACGGTGCGGCGGCCATCTTTATCGGTGGGGCGGTGGGCGTCATCGTGTGTTCCTCAAGGAAAGGCCGGGGGCGGCGCTTCGACAGGCTCAGCGCGAACGGGAACGGGTTGGCGCGACATGAACGGAGAGCGCTTGGCGCGAATGGAAAGGGACTCGGCGCAAACCGGTGCGGCTCAATGCACCGCCGCGCCCGCATGGATCGCGTCGATCACCTCTTCGCGCAGGCGGATGAACTCCGGCTGCGACTTGATGGCACGTGCGCTGCCGCCGGCGATGTACTGGCGGCCGAAGTCCAGCTGGTAGCGGCGCGAGACGCGGCCGGGCGAGGGCGTCATCACGATCAGCTCGGTGGCGAGGAACAGCGCCTCTTCCACGTCGTGCGTGATGAAGAAGCACAGCTTGCCCTCGCGCGCCCAGATCTGCAGCACCAACTCCTGCACCTGCTCGCGCGTGAGCGAATCGAGCGCGCCGAAGGGCTCGTCCATCAGCAGCATGGCCGGGTTGGCGGCCAGGGCCCGGGCGATGCCCACGCGCTGCTGCTGCCCGCCGGAGAGCTGGTAGACGGGTTGCGTGGCATAGCGCTCCAGCCCCACGGCGCGGATCTGCTTCATGGCCGCCTCGTGCCGCTCGGCGCGGCCCAGGCCGCGCAGGCGAAGGCCCAGGGCCACGTTGTCGATCACGTTGAGCCAGGGCATCAGCGCATGCTTCTGGAAGACCACGCCACGGTCGGCACCCGGGCCTTCCACATGGCGGCCGTTGACGAAGATGTGGCCCTCGCTGGGCGCCATGAAGCCCGCGATGCACGACAGCAGCGTGGTCTTGCCGCAGCCCGAGGCGCCGACGGCGACGACGAACTCGCCGCGGGCGAAGCCCAGGTCCACCTGCGACAGGGCCGTGACCTCGGCGCCGCCGCGGCCGGCGTAGGTCACGCCCACGTTCTCGATGCGCAATCCGTCCATGGTGTGCGTCTCCGGTCGGGGGCGACGCTCAGGGCTTGGCCTTGGCCGCGTAGCTGGCGTTCACGCCCACGCTGTAGTCGGGCAGCACCTGAGCGATGGTGCCCTGCGCCTTCAGAAAGGCCGCCGTGGCCGCCAGCGACTGGGCCGCGCCGCCCTTGGCGCCGCCGCCCAGCCAGGTGGCCGAGGCCTGCTCGGCCGGCGGCACGAAGCGGTACAGGGCCATGGCGGCGGGCACGTCGGCCTCGGTGGCACCGGTGACCTGCGCCACGGCCTTCACCTGGGGCGAGCCGGCCACCCATTGCGCCTTGTTGGCGGCATAGGCGTCATCGGCCTTGGCGATGGCCGACAGGAACTTGACCATGAAGTCCGCATTGGCCGCGGCCCAGGGCTTGTTGGCGATGATGCCGTCGAAGGTGGCCTTGCCCGTCTGCTTGGAGATCTGGCCGCTGCTGGTGATCTGCTTGCCGCTGGCCTTGACCTTGGAGAGCACCGGGTCCCACACGAAGGTGGCGTCGATGTCGCCGCGCTCCCAGGCGGCGGCGATCTCGGGCGGGCGCATGTTGAGGATCTTGACCTGCGACGGATCGACCTTGGCCGCCTCCAGCGCCACCAGCGTGTGGAAGTGCGTGGTGGAGGTGAAGGGCACGCCGATCTTCTTGCCCTTGAGGTCGGCCACGCTGTTCACGCCCGAGCCGTTGCGCGCCACCAGGGCCTCGGCGTCGGCGATGTCGTCGAGGATCCACACCAGCTCCACCGGCAGGCCCTGCGACAGGGCCGAGGCCACGGGGGCCGAGCCGGCCTCGCCGATCTGCACCTGGCCCGAGGCCATGGCGCGGATCACGTCGCCGCCGCCCGCGAACTTGCGGAAGTTGATCTTGTAGCCGGTGGCCTTCTCGATCTCGCCGGTGACCTGCGCATAGCGCCAGGGCACCACCATGTCCTGGTGGGCGATCGTGACTTCCTTGGCGGCCTGGGCCTGCGCGCCGGCGGCCAGGGCCGACAGCGCGAGCAGCGCCAGGCTGCGGCGGGTGAAGCGGAACGGGGGGGTCATGAAAATCCTCCTGAGGGGTTGGCTTGGAATGAACTGTGCTGCCCTGCGCCGTGCCGCCCAAGTGCCAGAGGCCGGCGACCGAAAGAGCCAGCGCGCCAGCGCGGGCACCCGGCTGGTGCCTGGTGCGGCGCGCACTGCACTGCTTCGGCGCAGAGCCGACGATTCTGGGAAGCGGCTCGGAAGTCCGGCAACGAAGAAAAGCGCGCAAGCTCATGCGCCCGGCGCGCAAGTCGACCCCCCGCAGGTGCCTGTCAGCGCGCCAGGATGCGCTTGTCGTTGCGCACCACCGCCTGCCAGCGTTCCACGTCCCGGGCGATGAAGGCCTGGAACTCGGCGGCGCTGCCCTGCCGCAGTGCGATGCCGCTGCGCGTGGTCAGCGCATCCACCAGCGCGGGCATGGCCAGGACTTCGTTCACCGCCTTGTTCAGCTTGGCGACGATGTCGTCGGGCAGGCCGGACGGCCCCATCAGGCCGTAGTACACGTTCATGTCGTAGCTTGGGTAGCCCAGTTCGGCGAAGGTGGGCACATCGGGCGCCTGCGGCGAGCGGGCGCTGCCGCTGACGGCCAGCGACTTGACCTTGTCCGAGCTGACGTCGCCCAGCAGCGGATTGATGAGCACGTCGATCTCGCCCGCCATGAGCGCCGTCAGCGCGTCCGAGCCGCCCTTGTAGGGGATGTGGGTCATCCGGATGCCGGCGACCTGATCGAACAGTTCGGCGGCCATGTGCGGCGTGCCACCGACGCCGGACGAGCCGAAGTTGAGCTTGCCCGGATGCGCCTTGGCCTCGCGCACGAGGGCCGGCAGCGAATCGATGCCCTTGCCGGCACTGACCTTCAGGATGACCGGCCCGGCGCCGATGTAGGCGATGCCCCGCAGGTCCTTCTTGACGTCGAACTTGAGGTCGTCGTAGATCGCCGGGCCGATGGCGATGCTGTTGGCCACCACCAGCAGGCGGTAGCCGTCCGGCGCGGCCTGGGCCACCTGCTGGGCGGCCACGTTGCCGCCCGCGCCCGCGCGGTTCTCGACCACCACGGCCTGCCCGAGCTTCTCGCCCAGCCGCTGGGCGACGGCGCGGGCCACCATGTCGATGCTGCTGCCGGCGGAGAAGCCGACGACCAGCGTGATGGGCCGGCTGGGATAGGCGGTGTCGGCCCGGCTGCTGCCGATGCCTGCCCCCGCGAGCGCGGCGGCGAGCAATGCAGCTTGGAAATGTCTTCTGGAAGGCATGACGTTGAGTCCTATGGGATAGCGGAATGCGTGAACTTGCGGATGCAAGCGAGGTGCTACAGATAACCCAGGCGCCGGTCGCTCTCGACGGCCTGCGGCAATCGTTCGGCCGCCGGCCCGTAGCCGCCGCCGCCGGGTGTGCGCAAGGTGACCTCGTCGCCAGGCTGAAGTACCTGGGGGACGCGCGAATCGACGGGTTGCCCGTTGATCAGCACCGCCCCCAGCTCCCCGCTTGCGCCGCCATGCAGGCCCGGCGCGGGCACGTGGATGCGCTCGGTGAGGAACACCGCGGTCAGGGGCGTCGGGTTCTGGTTGACGAAGCTGATCTCCTCGCCCAGGCCGCCCCGGTGCTGCCCGGCGCCGCCCGAGCCGGCCACGAAGGTCTTGCGCCTGAAGTGCAGCGGCGAGTCCCGCTCGGCCACCTCGATCGGCGTGGGCGAGATGTTGCTGGGCCAGGACATGACCGATGCGCCGTCCTTGCCCTGCGTGCCGCCCATGCCGCCGTTGAAGAACAGCACGGTGGCGAAGGGCTTGCCATTGGCGCGGCGCCCGCTCAGGTTGGTGATCCACACCGGCGAGCCCACGCCCGCCATGACCCGCCCGGGCAGGATGTCCGCGAGCGCGCCGAAGACCAGCATGGGCACATAGTGGCCGGTGCACGAGCGGCCGCCCACAGGCGCCGGCGACACCGGGTTCAGCAGCGACCGCTGCGGTGCGAGCGTGGTGATGGGGAGCAGCAGTCCGTGGTTGTTCGGCAGGTCCGGCACGAGCATGCACTTGATGGCATAGGCCGTCATCGCATGGGTGTAGGGCAGCACGCAGTTAACGGCCCGGGGCTGCTCGCCGGAAGTGCCCGCGTAGTCGCAGACGATCTCGCCGTCGCCCACCACGACCTTGACCTGGAACTCGAAGCGCTGGTCGAAGCCATCCGTCTCCATGCGGTAGGCATATTCGCCGGCCGGCAGCTGGCGGATGGCCTGGCGCATCGCCTGCTCGCTGCGCTCGAAGAGCGCGGCCGCCAGGCTGTCCACCTCGGTCAGCCCATATTCGCCCAGCAGATCGCTCACACGCTGGGCGATCAGCTCCGTCGCCCCGGCATGGCACCAGATGTCGCCCACGGTCTGCTCCGGCGTGCGCACATTGCTGCGCAGCAGGCCCAGCAGCGTGGCGTCGGGCTCGCCTTGCCGCAGGAAGTGCATCGGTGGAATGTGGAAGCCTTCCTCGAACAGCTCGCGCGCGTCCACCGAGCGGATCTTCCCGCCGATGTCGGGCACATGTCCCGCCGTGGCCGCGAAGCCGATCAGGCGCTGCGCATGGAACAGCGGCTTGACCAGGCACACGTCGTTGAGGTGGCCCGTCCCGATCCAGGGGTTGTTGGTGATGTAGATGTCGTCCGGGCGCATGTTGGCGGCGCCGATCGCTTCCAGCATCGCCCGGACCGTGTTGCCCAGCGTGCCGATGAAGGAGGGAATGGCACCCGCGTTCTCCGCGATCGTGCGGCCCTGCGAGTCGGTCATGACGACGGCGAAGTCGTTGGCCTCCGACGAGAGGGTCGAGAACGAGGTGCGCACGATGAGCTTGGCCGCCTCGCTGACCGCCGAGCGCAGCCGTGTCCAGAAGATCTCCAGGAAGATGGGGTCCACGTCCTGCGCGGCCGAAGAGGGAGTCTGCGTCGTCATGCCTGGCGCTCCTGAATGTCGATCACGAGATTGGCGTTGGGGCTCACGCTGAGGGTGCCCAGGGGCCCGACCACCGTGGTGGTGCCGGCCTCTTCCACCAGCACCGGCCCGGCGATGCGCTGGCCCGGGCGCAGGTCTTCCCGGGCGTACACCGGCGTATCCACGAAGCCCTGGCGCTCCTGGAAATAGACGGGCCGGGTGGCCTTGGGCCGTGCGGGCTCGCCGGGCGGCAGCGGCCTGGGCTCGAAGCGCTGCCGTGGCGGCGCGCTGCCGGCCACGCGCAGGTTGACCAGTTCCACCGGCACGTCCGGCGGCACGCGCCCGAACTTCTGCCGGTACTCGGCCCGGAAGGCCTGATCCAGGCCGTCGCGCCAGCGCTGCTCGCCCTGCGCGTCGTCGAAGGCGTAGGGGCCATCGGGCAGCGCAACGGTCAGATTGAAGCCCTGGCCGACGAAGCGTCCATCGGCCCGGCGCTGCAGATGCCGGGGGCCGAAATCCTCCTCCAGCGCGGCCAGGGGCTGCGCGACCTCGGTCTCCAGTTCGGCGAAGGCCTGTTCCAGCTGCTGCAGGTCGTCGCTGACGGGCTTGAAGCTCACCGTGCGGGACCGGTCGGCCCTGGCTGCCGACACCAGCAGGCCGAATGCCGAGGCGACGCCGGCTTCCGGCGGGCAGACGATGGTGGAGATGCCGATTTTGCGGGCCACGTAGTAGGCGTGCAGCGGCCCGCCGCCGCCGGTGGCCACCAGGATGTACCGGCGCGGGTCCTGGCCCTTCTCCGCCACGTGGACGCGTGCGGCCGCTGCCATGTTCTCGGCCACGATGTTGTGCACACCCCAGGCGGCCGCCGTGGCCTCGTGGCCCAGCGCCTGCCCCAGCGCCGAGAAGGCCGCACGGGCTGGCGCGGCATCGATGGCGATCGATCCGCCGGCGAAGAAGTCGGCGTTCAGATAACCGAGCAGCAGGTTGGCGTCCGTCACGGTCGGTTCCTGGCCGCCGCGGCCGTAGCACACCGGTCCGGGCTCCGAGCCGGCGCTCCGGGGGCCCACCTTGAGCAGGCCCAGCGGATCGCGCTGCGCGATGCTGCCGCCGCCGGCCCCGATCTCGATCAGGTCCACCGTGGTGATGTTGATCGGCATGCCGCTGCCCTCGGCGAAGCGTTTGCGCCGGGCCGCCTCGAAGCCGAAGGCGATCGAGGGTGTGCCCTCGTTGACCAGGCAGAGCTTGGCGGTGGTTCCGCCCATGTCGAAGGCCAGCAGGTTCGCCATCTGCTCGCGCAGGCTGTGGTACGTGGCCGAGATGGCCCCCGCCGCAGGCCCCGACTCGAGCAGGGCGATGGGGTGCTCGCGCGCATAGTCGATGCGTGCCAGGCCGCCGTTGGACAGCATCATCAGAATGTCTTCGGGCAGGCCGATGCGGCCCAGCTGCCGCGCGAGGACGTCCAGGTAGCGCCGCGCCATGGGCTTGATGTAGGCGCAGGCCAGCGTCGTGCTCATGCGCTCGTATTCGCGGATCACCGGCGCCGTCGCGCTGGACAGCGTCAGCGTGAGCTGGGGAAAGGCCTGCGCGATGGCCTGCGCGAGTTGGCGCTCGTGCCGATCCGAGCGATAGGCATGCAGCAGGCAGATGGCCAGCGACTCCACACCCGCGTCCACCAGGCGGCCCACCTCGGCCAGCGCCGGCTCGATGGCCAGGGCCTCGACCTCCTGCCCCTGCGCATCCATGCGCCCCGCCACCTCGGCCCGCAGATGGCGGGGTGCCAGCGGCGGCGCGCGGTCGATCTGCAGGTCGTACAGGTCGTACTTGCGCTCGTTGCCCATCTCGATGATGTCGCCGAAGCCGCGGGTCGCGAGCATGCCCGTGCAGGCACCGCGCCGCTCGATCAGCGCGTTGGTGAACAGCGTGGTGGCGTGCACGACCTGCCGCACGTCCGCGGCGGCAATGCCGTTGCGCTGCAGCAGTTGGCCGATGCCCTCGGCCACTGCGAGCGTGGGGTCCGCGTAGGTCGTCAGGACCTTCAGGCTGCGCTGTTCCCCGCTCGCGTGGTTCAGTGCGACCAGGTCGGTGAAGGTGCCGCCGATGTCGATGCCAATGGCCCAATGAGGCAAAGCAGTACTCCTATGGATCTCGTGTGTGGCCGTGGCGGCCGGGGTTCAGGCAATCCCTGCGCGGGCATGCCGCTGCATGGCATCCAGGGCCTGGCACAGGTCGGCCCGCAAGTCATCGCACGATTCCAGTCCCGCGTGGATGCGAACCAGCGGGCCGGTGCATGCGAAGGGCTTGGCATCGCGCTGTGGAGGGTCCATGGGCAACACCAGGCTCTCGAAGCCGCCCCACGACAAACCGATGCCGAAGAGCTGCAGCGTCGAAAAGAAGACGGACAGCGATTGTTGCGCGACGGGCTGCAACTCGACGGCGAACAGTCCGGATGCCCCTGTGAAGTCACGGCGCCACAAGGCATGCCCCGGGTCGCCGGGCAAGGCCGGATGCATGACGCGTCGCACCATGGGGTGGCGGCTGAGCATCTCGGCCAACGCCAGGCCGCTCTCCCAGTGCCGCTTCAGGCGCACATGCAGCGTGCGCAGGCCGCGCAGGGCCAGGAAGAGTTCGTCCGGGCCCACGGTCTGTCCCCACGCCGCCGCGGCATCGCGCAGCCGGGGCCAGGCCTGCCGGCTGGCGGTCGCCACGCCCAGGATCGCGTCCGAGTGGCCGACGATGTACTTGGTGGCCGCATGGATGGAGACGTCCACGCCCAGATCGAAGGGGCGCAGGTAGATCGGCGTCGCCCAGGTGTTGTCCATGACCACGAAGGCGCCGCAGCGGCGGGCCTCCCGCGCGATGGCGGGAATGTCCTGCATCTCGAAAGTGCCGGACCCCGGGGCCTCCAGGTACACCACGCGGGTCGCGGGCTGCAGCAGGTCGCGGATGCCGGCGCCGATGGCGGGATCGTAGAAATCCGCCGCGATGCCCAGCCGCGCGAGCGTGCCCTTGGCGAAGGCCCGCATGGGGCCATAGACGCAGTCGGGCAGCAGCACGTGGTCGCCGGCACCGGCGAAGGCGAGCACGGCATGGGTGCAGGCCGCCAGGCCCGAGGGATACACCCGGGCGCGATAGCCGCCCTCCAGCGAGGCCAGCATGTCCTCGAAGGCATGGGTGATGGGCGTGCCGAAGCGGCCGTAGGAGGCATAGGGGTTGTCCGGCGTCTTCCGGGACTCCCACTGCTCCAGCGAGTCGGCAAGGATGGTCGAGCCCCGGTAGATGGGCATGTTGACCAGCCCGTGGTGCGCAGCGGGTTGCCGCCCTCCGTGCGTCAGCAGCGTGTCGGGCATGGGCGGATGGGATGGATGCGAGAGGATGCGGGCGTCGCCTGTCATGGGAGTAGATCTTCCTCAAGGAGCCCCGCGAATGGATTCCAAATCTGGCACCCTTCTTGCCTCATCTTGTAAATCCATCCTCATCTTCAGCGACCCAGGAGAATTTCCTTGCTCGACCGCCTCGACAAGCAGTTGCTTGCGGAGCTCCAGAGGGACGCATCCCTGTCCCTGCAGGAGTTGGGCGAACGGGTCAATCTGAGCTCGACGCCCTGCTGGCGCCGGGTGCAGAAGCTGGAGCAGATGGGCTACATCCGTGGGCGCGTCGCACTGCTGGACCCGTCCCGGCTCAACGTGGGCGTCACCGTCTTCGTGGCCCTGCGCGGCGAGCACAACGATGCCTGGATGCGCAAGCTCTGCGAGGTGGTCGACACCATTCCCGAGGTGGTCGAGTTCTACCGGATGAGTGGCGACACGGACTACTTGCTGCGCGTGGTGGTGCCCGATGTCAAAGGCTATGACCGCGTCTACAAGCGGCTGGTGGCCAATCTGGAGTTCAGCAGCGTGTCGTCCAGCTTCGCGATGGAGCAGATCAAGTACACCACCGCCCTGCCGCTGGACTACATCTGAGGAAAGGGGCCCGCACGCCGTAGCGGGTCGGTGCGCCCAGGCCCCGCAGGGACGGGCATCAATGCACCGGCGCCGCCCGCCGCACCCCCCGCGCCGCAGCCAGCTCGTGCACCGCCAGCGCCAGCGCACGCACGCCCGCTTCGATCTGCGCCCCTGAGATGGACGACAGCCGCAGCCGGAACTGCGGGCACGGGTACGGCGGCTGGTCGTAGAACACGCGGCCCGCCTCGATCAGCACGCCGTGGCCGCGCGCCACGTCGGCCAGCTCGGCCGAATCGAGCCAGTCGGGCCCTTCCACCCACACCGAGGCGCCGCCCTGCGGCGGCGTGAAGCGGAAGTCCGGCAGGTACTGCCGCAGCGCCTGCGCCACCCGCGCCAGGCGCTCCTGCATGATCTGGTTGACCCGCCGCGCATGCGACTCGTGGTGCCCCAGCGAGAGGAAGAGCGCATAGGCATGCTGCAGGAAGGCGCTGGGGTGGCGCACCATGGCATGGCGCAGCACCCGCAGCTCGGCGATCAGCTCGCGCGAGGCCACGATGTAGCCCAGCCGCAGCGCCGGGGACAGGCTCTTGGAGAGCGAGCCGATGTAGATCACCCGCCCGCCCGTGTCCAGGCTCTTGAGCGCGGGCATGGGCATGCCGGCGTACAGGTTCTCGGCCTCGTAGTCGTCCTCGACGATGACGAAGTCCTGCAGCTCGGCCTTGCGCAGCAGCCACTGGCGCCGCTCCAGGCTCAGCGTGCGCGTCGTGGGGCTCTGGTGGCTGGGCGTGACGAAGACGTAGTCCACCTGCGGCATGGCGTCCACCACCAGGCCGTCGTCGTCCACCGCGATGTTGACGAAGCGCGGGTCGCGCACGCGGAAGGAGTTGCGCGCATGCGGATGGCCCGGCTCCTCGAAGCCGACGCGGGTGCGGGCATCGAACAGCGCCTCGGCCAGCAGGTAGAAGGCATGCTGCGAGCCCACGGTGATCAGGATCTCGTCGGCCAGCGCATACACGCCGCGCTTGGGCAGAAGGCGCTGGCGGATCTGCGTGACCAGGTCGTCCACGTCCACCTGCTCGAAGTCGGGCGTCCAGTGCGGCAGCTGCACCCGCGCCAGGCTGCGCAGGCAGCATTCGCGGAAGTCGTCGGTGGGAAAGAGCTCCGGGTCGTAGGTGCCGTAGACGAACTGGTAGGGATAGTCGTGCCAGCGCTCGGGCTTGGCCAGCGTGGGCCGGTCGCGCTGCGAGCGCAGCACGCGGGCGCGCCAGTCGGGTGGGCGCGGCGTGCTGCCGGCCGCCGCCTCGGGCGCAAAGGGATTGGCTACTGCCGGCGCGGCCTGCAGCGGCGAGGCATCGGCAGCCACGAACACGCCGCGCCGCGGGCGCGCCTCCAGAAAGCCTTCTTCCACCAGCTGCTCATAGGCCGCCGTGACCGTGTTGCGGCTGAGGGACAGAGCCTGCGCCAGGTCGCGCGAGGAGGGCAGGGGCGTGCCCGGGCCCAGGCGTCCGTCGAGGATGGCCTGCACGATCACCGCACGCAGCCGCACCTGGATCGGCAGGCCGGGCTGCTCCGGCAGGCGGAAGAGGCGGGCCCACAGCGGGCGGGACGGGTCGTCGGTACTGGGCATCGGTGATGGGTTGAGGGTTGCGTGCGCATGCACACAAGCGGGGCGTGCTCACGCTGTTGGTGCGCCGCTGGCCTGTCGTGGCGTGGCCGATGGGCCGGCTCTGGCTCTATGGCGCTGCGCGGTCGCTTCCTAGACTGGCCTGCATCTTTCGCGCCACGCCCAGCCTGCTGCCCCTGCCATGACTTCTGCTCCTTCTTCGCCCGTCACCGTGGAGATGCTCGCCGCCTTCTCCGACGCCTGGAATCGCCACGACCTGCCCGCGCTGATGGGCTTCATGCATGCCGACTGCGTGTTCGAGACCGCCGCCGGTCCCGAGGCCTGCGGCGCCCGCCACAGCGGCACCGAGGCCGTGGCCGCGGCCTTCGAGGCGGCCTGGAAGAACTTTCCCGACGCGCAGTGGCGCAACGGCCGGCACTTCGTGGCCGGCGAGCGCGGCGTCTCGGAATGGACCTTCACCGGCACCGCCGCCGACGGCTCGCGCGTTGAGGCCGATGGCGTGGACGTGTTCACCTTCCAGGACGGAAAGATCCTGGTGAAGAACGCCTTCCGCAAGATGCGCCCCGCGCTGCCCAAGGCCTGAGCCTGCTGGAGCGCTGCACCATGGCCATCACCACCCCGCGCGAAGTCTTCGCGCCCTACGACCCGGCCTACGACCCGCTGGTCTCGGCCGGCCCCGGCCACAACCGCGACTACGCGCCCACCTACTGGGCCGCCACCGCCGGCACGCCACCGGACGACGACGGCCCCATCACCGCCGACGTCGATGCGGACGTGGTCATCATCGGCTCGGGCTTCACCGGCCTGGCCGCGGCCCTGTTCCTCGCGAAAGAGCACGGCATCAAGGCCACGGTGCTCGAAGCCAACCGCGTGGCCTGGGGCTGCACCAGTCGCAACGGCGGCCAGGGCCAGAACGCCAGCGGCCGGCTCTATCGCTCGCAGTGGATCGAGCGCTGGGGCCTGGACGTGGCGAAGAAGCTCGACGCCGAGATCCGCTTCGGCTTCCAGACCTTTGCCGACCTGGTGGCGCAGATCGACTGCGACGCGCAGCCGGGCGGCCACCTGTTCGTGGCGCATCGCGAGAAGAAGATGGACTTCCTGCGCCGGGAGACCGAGGTGATGCGCCAGCACTTCGGCTACGACGCGCGCATGCTCAGCGCCGAGGAAGTGCGCCGCGACTGGTGCGGCGACCAGGACGCCAAGGGCGCGCAGTACGAGTCCGAAGGCATCTCGGTGCATCCGCTCAAGCTGGCCCACGGTTACCTGAAGATGGCCCGCGAGCTGGGCGCCCGCGTGCACCCGGCCAGCCCGGTCATCGGCTGGGAGACGAAGAACGGCGTGCACCACCTGCGCACGCCCGGCGGCACGGTGCGGGCGCGCGCCGTGGGCATCGCCACCGGCGCGTACACGGCGCCGGGCCTGTACCCGGGGCTGAAGAACCGCTACTTCCCCGTGCTGTCCAACTCCATCGTCACGCGCCCGCTCACGCCGGCCGAGCTGGAGGCCACCGGCTTCAAGACGCGCATCGCCATCACCGACACGCGGACGCTGCGCTTCTATTACCGCCTGCTGCCCGACAACCGCGTGCAGATCGGCAGCCGCAGCGCCATCACCGGCGCGGATGCGCACCGCGAGGCGCACTACCGCCTGCTCACCGAAGGGCTGGCGCGCAAGTTCCCGGCGCTCAAGGATATCGAAATTGCCCACTCCTGGTGGGGCTGGGTGGACGTGAGCCACGACATGATGCCCCGCATCGTGCAACCCGATGCCGCGCAGCAGGTCTTCTACGCGCTGGGCTACGGCGGCAACGGCGTCTCCTTCTCGGCCCATGCGGGCCGCCGCATGGCGCAGCGCATCGCCGGCCAGGCCGATGCCGCCTTCGGCCTGCCCATCTACCAGGGCGCGCTGCCCTTTCCGGCGCAAGGCGAATGGGCGGCGCCTTTCCGCCGCCTGGGCCAGAGCTTGCTCTACCGCTGGTACTGGCTGCGCGACGAAGTGATCTGAGCCGCGACGTCTCCTCTCTTTCCATTCGATCCAGGAGTGCATTCCATGACCACCCCGTTCCTCACCCGCCGTGCCCTGTCGCTGGCCGCGGCCGCGCTGCTGGCTGGCAGCAGCCTGCTCGGCACCGCTGCCCAGGCCCAGGAGATCAAGAAGGGCGGCACGCTGGTGATCGGCACCACGCAGGCGCCGCGGCACCTCAATGGTGCCGTGCAGTCGGGCATCGCCACGGCCGTGCCCTCGACCCAGCTCTTCGCCAGCCCGCTGCGCTTCGACGACAAGTGGAACCCGCAGCCCTACCTCGCCGAGAGCTGGAAGCTGGCCGAGGACGGCAAGTCGCTCACGCTCAACCTGCGCAAGGACGCCGTCTTCCACGACGGCAAGCCCATCACCTCGGAGGACGTGGCCTTCTCCATCATGGCGATCAAGGCCAACCACCCCTTCTCGACCATGCTCGCGCCGGTGGAGAAGGTGGAGACGCCCAACCCCACCACCGCCATCATCCGCATGAGCACGCCGCATCCGGCCATCGTGCTTGCCATGTCGCCGGCCCTGTGCCCGATCATGCCCAAGCACATCTACGGCGACGGCACCGACCTCAAGAACAACCCGCGCAACAGCCAGAACCTGGTGGGCTCGGGGCCCTTCAAGCTGGTGGAGTTCAAGGCCGGGCAGCGCGTGGTGATGGAGAAGTTCGACAAGTTCTTCCTGCCCGGCAAGCCCTACCTCGACAAGATCATCCTGAACATCGTGCCCGACACCCAGAGCCTGGTGCTGGGCCTGGAGCGCGGCGACCTGCAGATGCTGCCCTACGCCGCCGGCGCGGTGGACCTCAAGCGCCTGAAGGCCAATCCCAACCTGGTGATGACCGACAAGGGCTTCGAGGGCATCGGCCCCATCAACTGGCTGGCCTTCAACACTGCGAAGAAGCCGCTGAACGATGTCAACGTGCGCAAGGCCATCGCCTATGCCATCGACAAGAACTTCATCACCAAGGCGCTGATGGGCGGCTTCGCCACCGTGGACGACGGCCCCATCGTGCCGGGCAGCCCCTTCGCCGTGCCCGACCTGGTGAAGTACCCGCTGGACCTGAAGAAGTCGGCCGAGCTGCTGGACGCCGCGGGCCTCAAGCCGGGCGCGGGCGGCGAGCGCTTCAAGCTCACCATCGACTACATCCCCGGCAACGACGAGCAGCAGAAGAACGTGGCCGAGTACCTGCGCTCGCAGCTCAAGAAGGTGGGCATCGGCGTGGAGGTGCGCGCCTCGGCCGACTTTCCGGCCTGGGCCAAACGCGTCGCCAGCCGCGACTTCGACATGACCATGGACACGGTCTTCAACTGGGGCGATCCGGTCATCGGCGTGCACCGCACCTACCTGTCGACCAACATCAAGCCCATCGTCTGGACCAACACGCAGGACTATGCCAACCCCAAGGTGGACGAGCTGCTGAATGCGGCGGGCGGCATCATGGACCCGGTCAAGCGCAAGGCCTACTACGCCACCTTCCAGAAGATCGTGACGGACGAGGTGCCCATCGTCTACATCAACCTGGCGCCCTACCACACGGTGGCCAGCAAGCGCGTGGGCAACCTGCCGACCACCATCTGGGGCCCGGCCTCGCCCATGGACGACGTCTTCCTGAAGTGAGCCGGCCATGAAGCTGCTGAAGCCCCTGGCCTCGCGGCTGCTCCAGGCCCTGGGCCTGGTGCTGGCGGTGGTGGTGCTCAACTTCGCGCTGGTGCATGCCGCGCCCGGCGATCCGGTGGAGACTATCGCCGGCATGAGCGGCGGCATGTCCGAGGAACTGAAGGCGGAGCTGCGCCAGAGCTACGGCCTGGACCGGCCGCTGCCGGTGCAGCTGGGCATCTACCTGACGCGGGTGGCCCGGCTGGACCTGGGCCAGTCCTACATCTTCAACCTCCCGGTGGTCGATCTGATTGCCGAGCGCATCCCGGCCACGCTGCTGCTGGTGCTCAGTTCGGTGGTCTGCGCCTTTCTCATCGGCACCGCGCTGGGCGTGCTGGCCGCGCGCAAGCCCAACGGCTGGCTGTCGCAGGCGATCACGGTGTTCTCGCTGGTCGGCTTCGCGGCGCCGGTGTTCTGGAGCGGGATGATGCTGATGATCCTGTTCGCCTCGGTGTGGCCGATCCTGCCGGTATCGGACATGCGCTCGGTGGACAGCGATGGCCGCGGCCTGGCCGGCGTGGTGGACGTGCTGTGGCACCTGGTGCTGCCCATGTTCACGCTGTCGATGGTGTACCTGGCGCAGTACAGCCGGCTGGCCCGCGCCAGCATGCTGGAGGTGCTGGGCGCCGACTTCATCCGCACCGCACGCGCCAAGGGCCTGGCCGAGGGCGTGGTGCTCTACAAGCACGCGCTGCGCAATGCGGTGCTGCCGGTGGTCACGGTGCTGGGCCTGCAGTTCGGCAACGTGCTGGCAGGCGCCATCCTGGTCGAGACGGTCTTCAACTGGCCGGGCCTGGGTCGCCTGGCCTACGAGTCGGTGCTGCGGCGGGACTACCCGACCATCCTGGGCGTGCTGCTGCTGTCGGCGGTGGTGGTGCTGGTGATGAACCTGCTGACCGATCTCTGCTACCGCCTGATCGACCCTCGAATCAAGAGCAAGTAAGCGATGTCCGCCCTTCCCATCTCCCCTGGCGAGCCCGCCCCGGCCGCCATGCCGCTGCCGGCCGCGCCCTCGCCCGCGCGCGAGGCGCTGGCCATGTTCATGCGCAATCCGGCCGCGGTGGCTGGGCTGGTGCTGCTGTCGCTCATCGTGCTGGTCGCGGTCGTCGGGCCGTGGCTGGTGCAGGCCGATCCCTTCGAGATCCGCGGTGCGCCGCTCAGCCCGCCGGGCACCGAGGACGTGTGGCTGGGCACCGACCAGCTGGGCCGCGATGTCGGCATCGCCCTGCTCTACGGCGGCCGGGCAACGCTGCTGGTGGGGGCCGTGGCTGCGCTGCTGTCGGTCACCATCGGCGTCACGCTGGGTGCGCTCGCCGGCTTCTATGGCGGCCGGGTCGATGCGCTGCTGATGCGCGTGACCGAGTTCTTCCAGGTGCTGCCGGCGCTGCTCTTCGCCATGGTCGTGGTCACGCTGTTCTCGCCCAGCCTGGTGACGGTGGTGCTCTCCATCGGCCTGGTGAGCTGGCCGGGCACCGCGCGGCTGACGCGGGCCGAGTTCATGAAGGTGCGCGACCTGGAGTTCGTGCGCGCCGAGCGCGCCATCGGCGCCGGCAACGCGCGGCTGATCTGGAAGGTGATCCTGCCCAACACCATCGCGCCGCTGGTGGTCTCGGCCACGCTGGCGGTGGGTGCGGCCATCCTGTTCGAGGCCGGCCTGTCCTTCCTGGGCCTGGGCGATCCGAACCTGATGAGCTGGGGAATGATGATCGGCAGCAGCCGGCAGTACGTGCTTTCGGCCTGGTGGGCGGTGGCGATCCCCGGCGTGGCGATCTTCCTGACCGTGCTGGCCGTGAGCCTGATCGGCGATGGGCTCAACGATGCCCTCAACCCCAAGCTGAGAGAACGTTGAGATGACCGAAGCCCTTCTCCAGGTCGACGACCTGCGTGTCGAGTTCGCCACCCGCCGCGGCAAGGCGATGGTGCTCAACGGCGTGAGTTTCGAGGTGCACGCAGGCGAGACGCTGTGCGTGGTCGGCGAGTCCGGCTGCGGCAAGAGCATGACGGCCCTGGCCATCCTGGGCCTGGTGCCGCAGCCGCCGGGCCGTGTGGCCGGCGGGGCGGTGCGCTTCCAGGGCGAGGACCTGGTGAGCGCCACGCCCGAGCGGCTGCGCGCGGTGCGGGGCAACCGCATCTCCATGATCTTCCAGGAGCCCATGACCTCGCTCAACCCGGTCTACACCGTGGGCGAGCAGATCGCCGAGTCGCTGCGCCTGCATGCGCAGCTGGACCGCCGCGCCGCCCATGCGCGTGCCATCGAGATGCTGCGCCAGGTGGGCATTCCCGCGCCCGAGCGCCGCGTCGACGAATACCCGCACCAGCTCTCCGGTGGCATGCGCCAGCGCGTGATGATCGCCATGGCCCTGGCCTGCCGGCCCGACATCCTGATCGCCGACGAGCCCACCACGGCGCTGGACGTGACGGTGCAGGCCCAGATCTTCGACCTGCTGCGCGAGCTGCAGCGCGAGCGCGGCACGGCCATCGTGCTCATCACCCACGACATGGGCGCCGTGGCCGAGATGGCCGACCGCGTGATGGTGATGTACGCCGGTCGCGTGATCGAGCAGGGCCGGGCGGACGACGTGCTGGGCGCGCCGCAGCACCCGTACACGCAGGGCCTGATCGCCTGCCTGCCCGAGCTGGGCAGCAGCCAGGCCGAGGGGCGCACCGAGTTGGCCGAGATCCCCGGCGTGGTGCCCTCGCTGTGGGAGCTGGGCCAGGGCTGCGCCTTCCGCGAGCGCTGCCCGCATGCCCATGCCCGCTGCGCGGCCGAGGTGCCGCCCATGTTCGAGGCCGAGGGTGCGCCCGGCCACGGCGCCGCCTGCTGGCTGCTGGCCGAGGCGGACGCGGCCCCGCCGGTGCAGGCCGCTGCGGCGCACGCCTGAAGACCCGCGCAGGTGCTGCCATGAGCCAACTCATTCCCTTCCCCAACATGCCCGCTCCCGTCACGCCACCGCCGCCGGTGCTGCTGTCCGTCACCGACCTCAAGGTGCATTTCCCGAGCGCCGGCGGCCGTGTGGTGCGCGCGGTGGACGGCGTGAGCTTCGAGCTGCGCCGCGGCACCACGCTGGCCGTGGTGGGCGAGTCCGGCTCGGGCAAGACCACCACCGCCCTGGCCGTGATGCGGCTCGCGCCCATCACCGAAGGCGGCATCCGCCTGGGCACCACCGAGCTGAGCCTGCTCAATGGCGAGAACCTGCGCCGCGCGCGCAGCCGGCTGCAGATGGTCTTCCAGGACCCGTATTCCTCGCTCAACCCGCGCCAGCGCGTGGGCGATGCGGTGCGCGCGCCGCTGGACCTGATGAAGATCGGCACGCCCGCCGAGCGCGCCGCCCGCGTGGACGAACTCTTCCACGCCGTCGGCCTGCGGCCCGAGCAGCAGCACCTGTTCCCGCACCAGTTCTCGGGCGGCCAGCGCCAGCGCGTCAACATTGCGCGCGCCCTGGCCACCAACCCGGAGCTGGTGGTCTGCGACGAGCCGGTCTCGGCGCTGGACATCGCCATCCGCGCGCAGATCCTCAACCTGCTGGCGCGGCTGCAGCGCGAGCTGGGCCTGACCTACCTGTTCATCTCGCACGACATGGCGGTGGTCGAGCACATCTGTGACGAGATCGCCGTCATGTACCTCGGCCAGATCGTGGAGCGCGCGCCGCGCCGCACCTTCTTCGCCCAGCCGCTGCATCCCTACAGCGTGGCGCTGATGTCGGCCGTGCCCACGGTGCGCGGCGGCCGCGCGCGGGCGGCGCAGCGCATCCGGCTGGTGGGCGATCCGCCCAGCCCGCTCGATCCGCCCGCGGGCTGCCGCTTCGCCGGCCGCTGTCCGGTGGCCGAGCCGGCCTGCGGCCAGCCGCAGCAGCTGCGCGAGGTGCAGCCCGGCCACTGGGTGGCCTGCCACAAGGTCTCGCTGCAGGCGGGCCGGCCGGTGCCGCCGCTGGCGCTGCCGGATGCCGCCTGAGGCAGCCCGAGGCCGACCTGAACATTTCCACGCCGTGGCCACTGCACAGCGGCCCTGGCCCTTCATCCGACACCACGACCCCATGTCCCCCATCACCGTCTTCCAGGCCCGCCAGATCCTCACCATGAACCCGCGCCAGCCGCAGGCCACGCATGTGGCCGTGCGCGAGGGGCGCATCCTGGGGGTGGGCGACCTGGCGCGCATGCAGGCCTTCGGCGACTTCACGCTCGACACGCGCTATGCCGACCAGGTGCTGATGCCCGGCCTGGTCGAAGGCCATTCGCACCTCATGGCCGGCGGGCTGTGGAAGTTCAGCTTCGTCGGCTTCCATGCGCGCACCTCGCCCGACGGCCGCGTGTGGGAGGGCTGCCGCAACTTCGACGAGGTGATCGCCCGCCTGCGCGCCGCTGACGCTGCGCTCACCGACCCCAAGGCCCCGCTGCTGGCCTGGGGCTTCGATCCGCTCTTCTTCGGCACCGAGCGCATGACGGTGGAGCACCTGGACCAGGTCTCCACCACGCGGCCCGTGGTCATCCTGCATGCCAGCCAGCACCTGATGAACGTCAACCGCGCCGCACTGGCCGCGGCCGGCATCGACCGCGACACCGACATCGAGGGCATCGCCCGGTTCGCCGACGGCGAGCCCAGCGGCGAGCTGCAGGAGTTCGCGGCCATGTTCCCCATCACGCGGCTGGTGGGCAACATCTTCCGCATCACCGGTTCGTCGCCGGAGAGCCTGCGCCTGTTCGGGCAGATGGCGCGGCTGGCCGGCGTGACCACCGCCACCGACCTGGTCAACGACCTGGCCGAGCCCAACCATGCGGCCATGATGCAGGTCACCGGCGAGCCCGGCTTTCCGGTGCGGCTGGTGCCGGCCTACCTGTGCCTGGACGGCAGCCTCAACCGCACGCAGGGCGCCGCGCGCATCCGCCAGCGGCAGGCCGAGGCCGAAGGCAATGCCAAGCTGCACTACGGCCTGGTCAAGATCGTGGCCGACGGCTCCATCCAGGGCTTCACCGCCCGTGTGCGCTGGCCGGGCTATCACAACGGCGCGCCCAACGGCATCTGGATCCTGCCGCCAGCGGAGCTCAAGGCCGCCATCCGCGACTTCCATGCGCAGGGCTTCCAGCTGCACATCCACACCAACGGTGACGAGGCCACCGAGTTGGCGCTGGACGGCATCGAGGAGGCCCTGGCCGCGCACCCGCGCGCCGACCACCGCCACACGCTGCAGCACTGCCAGATGGCCGACGCGGCGCAGTTCCGCCGCATGGCCACGCTGGGCGTGTGCGCCAACCTGTTCGCCAACCACATCTACTACTGGGGCGAGGCGCATCTGGCCCAGACCATGGGCCCCGACCGCGCCTTCCGCATGGACGCCTGCGCCACCGCGCTGGCGCACGGGGTGCCGCTGGCCATCCATTCCGACGCGCCCATCACGCCGCTGGCGCCGCTGTTCACCGCCTGGTGCGCCGTCAACCGGCTCACGTCGAGCGGCCGCGTGCTGGGCGAGGCCGAGCGCATCGGCGTGCCCGAGGCGCTGTGGGCCATCACCCAGGGCGCGGCCTACACCCTGGGCCTGGACGACCGCATCGGCTCCATCGAGGTCGGCAAATGGGCCGACTTCTGCGTGCTGGACGAGAGCCCGCTGGCCGTCGCGCCCGAGGCGCTCAAGGACCTGCGCGTGGCCGGCACGGTGATCGGCGGCGTGCCGACCGAGGCGGCCGCGTGAAGGGGCTTGCTGGGTGCGTGCGGCGGCGCGGGATGCAGGCATGAGGCCGCGCATCCCGCTCACCGTCATCGGCGGCTTCCTGGGCGCCGGCAAGACCACGCTGCTCAACCACCTGCTCGCGCAGTCGGGCGACCGGCGCATCGCCGTGCTGGTCAACGACTTCGGCGCCATCAACATCGACCGCGCGCTCATCGCCAGCGAAGAGGCCGGCGCCATCGAGCTGACCAACGGCTGCGTCTGCTGCGCCATCGGCGACGACCTGACCACCGCGCTCATCGGCCTGATCGAAAGGCACGAGCCGCCCGATGCCATCGTGATCGAGGCCAGCGGCGTCTCCGACCCCTGGCGCATCGCGCAGGTAGGCCTGGCCGATCCGGCGCTGGCGCTGGACGCCGTGCTGGTGCTGGCCGATGCCACCGTGCTGCGCGAACAGGCGGCGGACCCGCTGCTGACCGACAGCATCCGGCGGCAGCTGGATGCGGCGGACCTGCTGGTGCTGAACAAGACCGACCTGGTCGACGAAGCCGCGCTGTCTGGCCTGCGTGCATGGCTGGATGCCGAATGGCCAGCCACGCCGCGCATCGAGACCGTGCAGGCCCGCGTGCCGTCCGCGCTGCTGCAGGCACCGCGCCTGCCGCGGGCGGACGAAGGTGCCGCGCACTGCGCGGCCTGCGGTGGCGAGCACGGCCACGTGCATGCGGACCACCACCGGCCCGCGCACGACGCGTGGGACGCCGACGCGCTGCACGCTCACCACGACCACGGCGACGTGGACCATGCCCAGCTCTTCGAGACCTGGGCCCTGCGCGATGCGCCGGTCTTCCATGCGCCGGCCCTGCGTGCGCTGCTCAAGGCCATGCCGGCTGGCGTGCTCCGCCTCAAGGGCCTGGTGCGCACCGACGCGCATGCGGGCCTGGTGGAGCTGCAGTTTGCCGGCCGCCATGGCGCGCTGCGCGCCGCGCCCGGCACCGCGCCGGAGATCGCCGACACGATGGTCGCCATCGGCCTGCGCGGCCACCTGCCGGCGCACGAGCTGGCGCAACGCCTGCAGGCCGCCGCCGCCGTGAAGGAGGCCGCATGACGCGCCCCGCGCAAAGCTTCGCCGGCCTGGACCTGCTCGCCGCCCTGGGCGTGGTCGTCATCTGGGGCCTCAACTTCGTGGCGATGAAGTATTCGCTGCGCGACTTCACGCCCTTCCAGCTGGGCTTCTTCCGCTACGTGTTCGCGGTGTTGCCGCTCGTCTTCATCGTGCCGCGGCCACGCCTGTCCTGGCGCTGGCTGGTGCCGGCAGGCCTCGCGCAGCTGGGCCAGTTCGGCCTGCTGTTCGTGGCGCTCCAGGTGGGCATGACGGCGGCCCTGGCCTCGGTGCTGATGCAGACGCAGGTCTTCTTCACCACGCTGCTGGGCGTGGCCCTGCTGGGCGAGCGGCTGTCCGGGCCGCTGCGCGCTGGGCTGGTGCTGGCGGCCGTGGGCCTGCTGTGCTTCGGCCTCAACTTCGCGGGCGGCAGTGGCACGGCCGGCATCACCGTGCTGGGCCTGGTGCTGAACCTGGGCGGCGCCTTCATGTGGGCCGCCTCCAACATCGTGGCGCGCAAGGCCCAGGCCGCGCAGCCGGGCTACGACCCGCTGCAGTTCGTGGTGTGGATGTCGCTTGTGCCCATCCTGCCCTTCGGCCTGATGGCCTGGTTCTTCGAGCCCGCGGCCACGCACGACCAGTGGCGCCACGCCAGCCTGGGCGGCTGGCTGGGCGTGGCCTACCTGGGCTGGTTCGCCACCATCGTGGCCTATGCCATGTGGACCGGCCTGCTCAAGCGCCATCCCGCCAACCGTGTGGCGCCCTTCAGCCTGGGCGTGCCGGTGATCGGCCTGGCGGCCGGCATGCTCACGCTGGGCGAGGGTGTGACGGCCTGGCAATGGGCGGGCAGTGCCTGCGTGGTGGCGGCGCTGGGGGTGGTGATGTTCGGTGGGCGCTTTGGCGCGCGGCGGCGGCCCGCCGCAGTGCGGGGGCTCTGACCCGGTCTCCGGCGTCCGAGGCGGCGGACGTCCACAATCGCCCGCCCATGGAGACCCTCACCCGCCGCCAATGGGCGCTGCTCATTCCGCTGACCATCGCCTGGGGCATCAACTGGCCGATCATGAAGGTGGGGGTGACCGATCTGCCGCCCCTGACCTTCCGCGCGATGTCGCTGTGGCTGGGCGTGCCGGTGCTGGCGGTGGTGCTGCGGGCGATGCGCCTGCCCTTCCGCGTGCCGCGTCGCCACTGGCCCGAGCTGCTGTGGCTGTCGGCCACCAACATGTTCGTCTGGCACGTGTGCATCATCATCGCGCTGCGCCACCTGTCGGGCGGACGCGCGGCCATCCTGGGCTACACCATGCCGGTGTTCTCGGCCATCCTGGGCGCCATGCTCTTCAGTACCCGGCTGTCGGCGCGTGCCTGGATGGGCGTTGCTGCCGCGGCATTGGGCGTGACCTTCCTGCTGTGGCACGAGTTCACCGGCCTGGCCGGCAGCCCGGGCTTCGTGGCCCTGGCGCTGGGGGCTGCCGCCACCTGGGCGCTGGGCACGCAGCTGCTGCGGCGCACGCAACTGCCGGTGCCCACGCTGACGCTGTCCTTCTGGATGACCACGCTCACGGCCATCGTGATGGGCGGGCTGTCGGCGCTGGCCGAGCGTTCCGGCTGGCATATGCCCAGCCCCGGGGCGTGGGGCGCCATCGTCTACAACGCCGTGGTGATCTTCGGCTTCGCCCACGTCGCCTGGTTCGTGCTGGCCCGGGGCCTGCCGCCGGTCGCCTCGACCCTCAGCGTGATGATGATCCCGGTGCTGGGCGTTCTCAGCAGCGCGCTCTGGCTGGGCGAGGCCATCTACTGGCAGGACTGGCTGGCCATGACCTTGCTGATGGTGGCCATCGCCGCCGTGCTGCTGCCGGCGCGCGCCAGGGCCTGAGAGGGGCGCAGCAACAGCCCCGCGCCGCCTGCCTCAGCCGGCGGCGCGCAGCGTGTCCGAGGGCGACTCGCCGAAGCGCAGGCGGTAGGCCTGCGCAAAGCGGCTCAGGTGCGCGAAGCCGCAGTCCAGCGCCACGGCGGCGACGGTGATGCCGTCCTCGCCCGCGCGCAGGCGCTGGCGGGCGCGCTCCAGCCGCAGGTCGCGCAGGGTCTGCATGGGGCTCTCGTCGCGCACGCGGCGGAAGGCGTCGAGCAGCGTGCGCACCGATACACCGGCGGCCGCCGCGATGTCGGCCAGGCGCAGGGGTTCGTCGGCATGCGATTCCATGTGGGCCACCGCGCGCCGCACGCAGGCCGCCTGGCTGGGGCCCGCACCGGCACCCGCGGGCCGGGCCGCGATGCGCAGCGGCACGTCGTCGGTCCAGGGCTGGCCGGCGAGCAGCAGGTGCACCAGCAGGCGCTCCATCTCGGCCGCGACGATGGGGCTGGCCTGCACCGCCTGCATCAGGGCGTCGGAACTCAGCAGCAGGTGCAGCTGGGCGCGCCAGGCCTGCAGGGCCGGGCGCTGCAGGTCCAGCCCAGCCTCGAAGCGTAGCGGGCGACCGGTGTGCGATTCGAGCATGCGGCGGTCCAGCCGCAGCACGAACTGCTCGCAGTCGGGCGACAGGTCGGCCAGGAAGCGGCTGCCGGGTGCGCACACCATGCCATGGTGGCCATCGGCCTGCAGCGGCCGGTCGTCGGCCAGCACCTCGGCATGGCCCTGCAGGCAGAACATCAGCAGGTGGTAGTCCTCCACGGGGGATACGTCCACTCGGGTGGTCTCGCCGAAGCGGATGGTGCCCAGGCCAATGCCGCCCACGCGCACGAAGTCCATGTGCGAGCGCCCGCCGCGCGGGCGCTCCAGCGCCTGCAGCCGGTGCGGCTGCATCACGCGCGAGATGCGCTCGCGGGCGTCGTCCAGGTCCGAGGACTCGAAGAGGCGGTGCGCACGCAGCAGCCCCGGCGCGAAGGCGGCACCGGAGGCGGGCGGGTCGGCGACAGGGGAGGCGGCGGCTGGACGCATGGTCTGGCGGGGCTTCCGATCAGGACCTGATGCAGCGCAAGAAGCGCGCCAGCCGTTTGTGGCATCGGCGGACCTGCAAGTCCTGCGCGATCCGGACAGCCGCGCCACCGAATCCGCGCGATTCGGATAGCCGCCGCGCGCCGCGCCTTCGACCATGCGGCCCATGACGCCCGGCACTGGCCGGGCCCGCACAAGGAAGGAGTTCTTGCCATGAATCAACCGGTCGATCCTGGTGCACTGCAGGCCGCAGCCGCCGAGCAGCAGCAGCGCGTGGTGCACTTTCCGCAGGCCGACGGCTCGCGCGTGCCCTATGCCGTGTTCAGCTCGCAGGAGGTCTTCGAGCGCGAGCAGGAGCGCATCTACCGCGGCCCCACCTGGAGCTTCGTCGCGCTGGAGGCGGAGATCCCGAACCCCGGCGACTACAAGAGCACCTTCGTCGGCGACACGCCCGTGGTGGTGACCCGCGCGCCCGACGGCGAGCTGGCCTGCTGGGTCAACCGCTGCGCCCACCGCGGCGCGATGGTCTGCCGCAATGCGCGCGGCAATGCCAAGGTGCACACCTGCGTCTACCACCAGTGGGGCTTCAGCGCCAAGGGCGACCTGCAGGGCATTCCCTTCAAGCGCGGGCGCGACGGCGCGCCGGGCATGCCGCCGGACTTCGACAACAAGGCGCACGGCCTGCGCAAGCTGCGCGTGGACAGCTACAAAGGGTTGGTGTTCGCCAGCTTCAGCGACGAGGCGCCGACCTTGTCCGACTACATCGGCGAGCAGATGCGGCCGTGGGTGGACCGCGTGATGCACAAGAAGGTGGTGTACCTCGGCTGCACCCGCCAGTACGCGCGCAGCAACTGGAAGCTCTACTACGAGAACGTCAAGGACCCGTACCACGCGAGCCTGCTGCACCTGTTCCACACCACCTTCAACATCTTCCGCGTGGGCATGAAGGCGCGCTCGATGGCCGACAGGACGCACGGCCTGCACAGCATCATCACCGCCACCAACATCGAGGAAGAGGCCGACACCGCCACCGCCTACAAGCAGCAGGCGATCCGTTCGATGGACGACGGTTTCCACCTGGAGGACGCCTCGGTGCTCGGCTTCATCTCGGAGTACGAGGAAGACTGCACCAACCACATCCAGACCATCTTTCCGCAGCTGGTGCTGCAGCAGATCCACAACACGCTGGTGGCGCGGCAGGTGCTGCCCAAGGCGCCGGGCGAGTTCGAGCTGGTCTTCCACTTCTTCGGCTACGAGGACGACACGCCCGAGCTGCGCGCGCTGCGCATCAAGCAGGCCAACCTGGTGGGACCGGCAGGCTTCATCTCGATGGAGGACACCGAGGCTACTGAGCTGGTGCAGCGCGGCACCGCGCGCGATGCCGACGCCACCTCGGTGCTCGACCTGGGCCGCACCGACCCGAACCGGGAGGACACCATGATCACCGAGAACCTGATCCGGAAGTTCTGGACGGGCTACCAAAAACTCATGGGGTATTGAGATGAGCACCGTGATGGAAGCCCCCAAGACCGCTGCGGCTGCCGCAGCGCCCGACGTCGACATCGCCCTCTGGTTCCAGATCCACCAGCTGAACGAGCGCTACTGCGCCCTGCTGGACAACGACCAGCTGGAGGACTGGACGGCCCTGTTCACCGAGGACTGCCTCTACGAGATCGTGCCCAAGGAGAACGCCGACATGGGCCTGCCCATCGGCCTCGTGCACTGCACCAATGCCGGCATGCTGCGCGACCGCGTGGTGGCGCTGCGCCACGCCAACATCTACGAGTCGCACAGCTACCGCCACATGACCAGCGGCCTCGCGATCACGCCGGTGGATGCGCAGACGGTGACGGCCGAGTCCTCGTACGTGGTGGTGCAGACGCGCACGAACGGCGAGTCCTTCATCTTCCAGGCCGGCCGCTACCTCGATCGCCTCGTGCGCACGCCCGCGGGCTGGCGCTTTGCGCAGCGGCGCGTGGTGTACGACACCTCGCGCGTCCTCACGCTGCTGGCCACGCCCATCTGATCGATCCGCAGGCGCGCGACGCCATCGGGCCGGACCCGATGGCATGCCGATTGCTGACAGCCATCCATCCATTCACGCATTCCCCGGAGAGGAAGCCCATGACCCCCGTTTGCACCCGGCCGCTGCTGGCCGCCGCCCTGGCCCTGGCCTTCGCCACGCCCGCCCTGGCCGCCGACCCCATCAAGGTCGGCCTGGCGCTGGACATCTCCGGCCCCTTCGCGGCCGGCGGCGCCGAGACGCGCGACGCCATCAACCTGGCCATCAAGCTGCTCGACAACAAGCTGGGCGGCTACCCGGCCGAGTTCATCCAGGCCGACACGGCGGGCAGCCCCGACCAGGCCAAGCAGATCGTCGACCGCTTCATCCAGCAGAACAAGGTCGACTTCTTCACCGGCCCCACGCCCTCGAACGTGGCGCTGGCCGTGGGCCCGGCGCTGTTCGCGGCCAAGGTGCCCTTCATCACCAGCAACCCCGGCCCCAGCCAGTATGCGGGC
The DNA here is from genome assembly GCF_056314265.1 of Pseudacidovorax sp. DMC4. Lineage (NCBI taxonomy): Bacteria > Pseudomonadati > Pseudomonadota > Betaproteobacteria > Burkholderiales > Comamonadaceae > Pseudacidovorax > Pseudacidovorax sp. DMC4. The sequence continues at coordinate 37,091 of NZ_JBQUYR010000013.1, forward strand.
GCGCAGTGCAACCCCTACTTCTTCGGCCAGAGCTACCAGAACGACACCTGGGACGAGGCCGCCGGCCAATGGGCCAGCGACCAGGGCCTGAAGAGTGCGTTCATCCTCGCGCCCAACTACCCCGCCGGTCGTGACCACCTGACGGGTTTCAAGCGCCTGTACAAGGGCCAGGTGGTGGCCGAGGTCTACGGCAAGGTGGGCCAGCTGGACTATGCGGCCGAGCTGGCGCAGATCCGCGCTGCCAAGCCCGAGGCGGTGTTCTTCTTCCTGCCCGGCGCCATGGGCATCAACTTCATCAAGCAGTTCGTGGCCTCGGGCCTGTCGAAGGACGTGCGGCTGGTGACCAACCCCGCCTCGGCCGACGAGGACACCATTGCCGCCGTGGGCGAGCCCATGCTGGGCCTGTTCTCCACCTCGCAGTGGTCGCACGACCTGCCCAACGCCGCCAACCAGAAGTTCGTGAGCGAGTTCCGCAAGGCCTACAAGCGCTACCCCACCTTCTATGCCGCGCAGGCCTACGACGCCATCCTGGCCATGGACGCCGCGACCCGCGACGTGAAGGGTGAGGTGAAGAACAAGGAGGCCGTGCTCAAGGCGCTGAAGGCCGCCAACTTCCAGTCCATCCGCGGGCCCTTCAAGTACGGCAACAACAACTTCCCGATCCAGGACTACTACCTGCGCGTGATCGGCAAGGACGCCGAAGGCAGGATCACCAACAAGACCCTCTCGACGCCGCTCAAGGGCTACCGCGACGCCTACCACCAGCTCTGCAAATTGAAGTGACAGCGCGCCCGCGATGACCCCCATCCTCTTCATCGAGCAGATGCTCAACGGCCTGGGCTACGGGCTGATGCTCTTCCTGCTGGCGGCGGGGCTCACGCTGGTGTTCGGCATCATGGACGTGATGAACCTGGCCCATGGCTCGCTCTTCATGGGCGGGGCCTACGTGGCCGCCACTGTGCACACGGCCAGCGGCTCCTTCGTGATGGCGGTGGCCTCGGCCGTGCTGCTGGTGGTGGTGCTGGCAGTGCTGCTCGAATGGCTGCTGGTGCGCCACCTGTACGGGCGCGATCACCTGTCGCAGGTGCTGGCCACCTTCGGCGTCATCCTGGTGGCCGACGACGTGGCCAAGATGATCTGGGGCCCGGCGCCGGTCATGGCCTCGGCGCCGCAGGCGCTGTCGGGTGCCGTCGAGCTGATGCCCGGGCTGCCCTACCCGGCCTATCGCCTCGTCATCCTCGCGGCCGGCGTGCTGGTGGCGCTGGGCCTGTATGCGCTGGTCAACCACACGCGCATGGGCATGCTGGTGCGGGCCGGCGCCTCCAACCGCGCCATGGCCGAGTTCATGGGCGTGCGGGTGGACCGGGTGTTCTCGCTGGTCTTCCTGCTGGGCGCCGCGCTCGCAGCGCTGGCCGGCGCGCTGATGGGACCGCTCACCGCGGTGCAGGTGGGTATGGGCGAGGAGATCCTCATCCCCTCGCTGGTGGTGCTGGTCATCGGCGGCATCGGCTCGGTGCGCGGCGCCTTCGTCGCGGCGATGCTGGTCGGCCTGGTGGACACCATCGGCCGCGCCTTCGTGCCGATGGCGCTGCGCGGCGTGCTGCCGCCCACGCTGGTGTCGGACCTGGGGCCGCTGATCGCGGGCCTGGCCACCTATGCGCTGATGGCGGTGGTGCTGGCCGTTAAGCCGACCGGGCTGTTCCCGGCGCGGGGGTGAGCGGCATGGCACGCGCATTCCCCTGGATCGCCCTGGCGCTGCTGGCGGCCTTTCCGCTGCTGGCGCCCCTGGTGGGGCTGGACTACTACGTCAGCTTCGTGCGCCGGGTGCTGATCTTCGCGCTGGCCGCGGCCAGCCTGAACTTCATCCTCGGCTTCGGCGGCCTGGTGGCGCTGGGCCACATGGGCTTCGTGGGCGTGGGCGCCTACACGCTGGTGGCGCTGGCCGATGCGGGCCAGGTGTCGGCCTGGCTGCTGTGGCCCGCCGCGGCGGTGGTGGCCGGCGGGGTCGCCGCGCTGGTGGGCCTGGTGGCGCTGCGCACGCGCGGCGTGTACTTCATCATGATCACGCTGGCCTTCGCGCAGATGCTCTACTTTGCGGCCGTGTCGCTGCGCGCCTATGGCGGCGACGACGGCTACAACCTGATGCAGCGGCCGGAACTGGGCCTGGGCCTCGACCTTGCCAGCGAGCCCACCTTCTACTGGGTGGTGCTGGCGCTGTTCGCGGCCGTGATGACGCTGATGAACCGCGCCACGCGGGCGCGCTTCGGCCAGGCACTGACGGGCCTGCGCGACAACGAGGTGCGCATGCAGGCCATGGGCTATCCGGTGTTCCGGCTCAAGCTCGTGGCCTTCGCGCTGGCCGGTGCCGTGGCCGGGCTGGCGGGTGCGCTGCTGGTCACGCACAACAACTTCGTCAGCCCTTCGGTCATGCACTGGACGCAGTCGGCCACGCTGATCGTGATGGTGGTGATCGGCGGCGTGGGCCATCGCTGGGGCGGCCCGGTGGGCGCCGCGGTGTGGATCGGGCTGGAGGAGCTGGTGCGCCGCTTCACCGAATACTGGCACCTGCCGCTGGGGCTGCTGTTGATCGCCATCGTCTTCCTGGCGCCGCGCGGACTGGCGGGCCTGCGCCTGCCGGTGCGGCGGCGCACCGCGACGTCTGCCGCCACTGGCGCGGTGGTCGAAGGGAGCGCGACATGAGCCTGTTCGAGGTCGAAGGCCTGCGCAAGAACTTCGGCGCCCTGCGCGCCACCGACGACGTGTCGCTCACCGTCGATGCCGGCCAGATCCATGCGCTGATCGGCCCCAACGGCGCGGGCAAGTCCACGCTGGTCAATCTGATCTCGGGCCTGATCGCGCCCGATGCCGGCCGGGTGCGGCTGGACGGCGTGGACCTCACCCCCTTGCCGATGCACGCCCGCGTGCGCGCCGGCCTCTCGCGCTGTTTCCAGATCACCAGCATCTTCCGCCAGTCCACCGTGATGGAGAACCTGCTGCTGGCCGCGCAGGCGCATGCCGGCAGCAGCCTGCGCTTCCTGGGTGAGCGCAACCGCGAAGCGGCATTGCGCGCCACGGCCGATGAGCTGGCCGCCCGCGTCGGGCTGTCGCAGGCGCTGGACCGCATCGCCGGCACGCTGCCGCATGGCGCGCAGCGCCAGCTCGACGTGGCGCTGGCCCTGGCCGCGCGCCCCAGGCTGCTGCTGCTGGACGAGCCCATGGCCGGTATGGGTCCCGAGGACTCGCAGCAGATGACCGCCCTCATCCACGAACTCAAGCGCGACATGGCGATCCTGCTGATCGAGCACGACATGAAGGCCGTCTTCGAACTGGCCGACCGCATCTCGGTGCTGGTCTATGGCCGCGTGCTCGTGGCCGGCAGCGTCGATGACATCCGCGGCAACCCGCAGGTGCAGGCCGTGTACCTGGGCACGGAAGAGGTGGACGCATGAGCGAAGGCGCAACCCTGCTGCTCGAAGCCCGCGGCCTGGAGGCCGGCTACGGCGCCAGCCAGGTGCTGTTCGGCATCGACCTCGACATCCGCCATGGCCAGGTGCTCACGCTGCTGGGCCGCAACGGCATGGGCAAGAGCACCACGCTCAAGACGCTGATCGGCGCACTGGCATTGCGCCGGGGCAGCATCCGCTTCGGCGGCGAGGCGGTGCACGGCCGCCGGCCCGACGCCATCGCCCGAATGGGCGTGGCCATCGTGCCCGAGGGCCGCCAGTGCTTTCCCAACCTGACGGTGCGCGAGCACCTGGTGGCCTTCGCCGACCAGCGCAACGGCCTGCGCGACGGCTGGACGCTCGAGAAGCTCTACACGCTCTTCCCGCGCCTGGCCGAGCGCGCGGACAACCTGGGGCATCAGCTGTCGGGCGGCGAGCAGCAGATGCTGGCCATCGCGCGGGCGCTGTCGACCAACCCGCGCCTGTTGATTCTGGACGAGGCCACCGAGGGCCTGGCGCCGGTGATCCGCGAAGAGATCTGGCGCTGCCTGCGCCAGCTGAAAGAAGCCGGCCAGACCACGCTGGTGGTCGACAAGTACATCGACCGCCTGCTGGGCCTGGCCGACCGGCATGTGGTGCTCGAGCGCGGCCGCGTGGTGTGGCAGGGCGACTCGGCGGCACTGGATGCCGACCGCAGCATCTGGTCGCGCTACCTGGGCGTGTAGGCGGGCAGGCGCTGCGACGGAGGCGAGGGGTGGCGGGGCTTCAGCCGCGCGGCTCGCGCACCCGCAGCATGCCCTCCTGCGCGGTGGAGGCCACCAGCCGCCCGTCGCGCGAGAACACGCTGCCGCGGCACAGTCCGCGCGCGCCGCCGGCGCTGGGCGAGTCGATCACGTACAGCAGCCAGTCGTCGAAGCGGAAGTCGCGGTGGAACCACATGGCATGGTCCAGGCTGGCGGCGCGCACCTGGCCGGTGAGAAAGCTCAGGCCGTGCGGAATCATGGCGGCGCGCAGCAGGCCGTGGTCCGAGGCATAGGCCAGCAGCGCGCGGTGCACGTTGGGGTCGTCCGGCAGCGGTGCCACGGCGCGCATCCAGACGGCGCTGCCGCCTTCGCGCGGCAGGGGGGCGAGCAGGTCGTCCTGCTCGACGGTGCGGAACTCGATGCCGTGGGGCGCCGTGCCCTTCACGCGGAAGGGCACGGGCAGGCGGTTGCCGAGGGTCAGACGGCGCTCGCGGTCGCTGGGCAGCGCGTCGGGCGGCGCCACCTCGGGCATGGCCAGCTGGTGCTCCACGCCGCGGTCGCGCGTCTGGAACGAGGCCGCCATCTCGAAGATGATGCGGCCCGACTGCCGCGCCAGCACGTGACGGGTGGTGAAGCTGCGGCCGTCGCGCACGCGGTCCACGCTGTAGTCGATGGGCGCATGCTCGCCCGGCAGCAGGAAGTAGGCATGCATGGAGTGCACCGGCCGGTCAGGCTCGACCGTCAGGCAGGCCGCCATGAGCGACTGGCCCAGCACCTGACCGCCGAAGACGGCCGGCGTGCCGATGTCCTCGCTCTGCGCGCGGAAGCGGTCGTCGCCCAGCGGCTCCATGCGCATGAGGGTGACAAGGTCCTCGACGAGGCAGGCGGTGGTGGGGGCGTCGGTCATGGCGTGGGGCAGAAGCAGAGCAGCCCCTCACGTTAGCAAAGCCCGGGCCGGCGGGCAGCCACGCCCGTGACGCGGGTTGCCACAATCCCGCCATGCGCCGACCTGCCACGCCCGCCGACCTTGCCGCCGTTCATGCGATCTACATGCACCCGGACGTGGTGCCCTTCCTCACGCACGAGCCGATGCCGCTGGAGGCCTTCCAGCCGGTGTTCGACGAACTGCTCGCCTCGGGCTGCTTCTTCGTGTGGGAGGTGGCGGGCCAGGTGGCCGGCTTCTACCGCGCCGTGCGCTACCCCGGACGGGCGCGTCATGTCGCACTGCTCGGCACGCTGGCGGTGGACCCGCGCCACCATGGCCAGGGCGTGGGCCGCGCCATGATCGACGATGCCCTCACCCGTCTGCGCGACTAAGGCGCGCTGCGCGTGGAGCTCTTCGCCGAAAGCGACAACCCGCGCGCACTGCGCTTCTACCAGTCGCTGGGCTTCGTGCACGAGGGCACGCTGCGCGGCTTCTACAAGCGCGCCGCGCAGGACCACTACGTGGACGAATGGGTGCTGGGGCTCTGGATGGGGCCGCCCCCTTCGGGCGTGTGACAGGCCAGGCCCAGCTTGTTGCCGTCGAGGTCGCGGAAGTAGGCGCCGTAGTAGTGCGCGTGGTAGTGCGGACGCAGGCCAGGCGGGCCTTCGCAGCGGCCGCCCAGTTGCAGGGCCAGCGCATGCACCTCGTCCACCTGGCGGCGACTTTCGGCCAGCAGGGCCAGCATCGCGCCGTTGCCTGCGCTGGCCGCCTGGCCGTCGTAGGGACGGCCCAGCAGCAGCAGGGGCCGCGCCACGCCCGGCTGCTGCCAGCCGGCCCAGGGATGGTCGCGTTCGATGAAGCGCTGCTGCAGGCCCAGCGCGGCCAGCAGCGGCTGGTAGAAGGCCAGCGCGCGCTCGAAGTCGCTGGTGCCCAGGAAGACGTGCGAGATCATGCGCCAGCATAGGCGTCGCGGGCCGGCATCGTCCAGCCATGGGGGGTTGGCACAATGACCCGCAGACTGGCGCCCTCCGTGCAGGCAGGACGCCGGCCCATCATCACCAAAGACGGGAACTCCTGATGACATCGACACTTCGCCTGTCCCTGCTCGCCGCCGCTGCCGCCTCCGCCTTGCTCGCGGGCTGCGCCTCCAGTGGCAACAGCGCCAGCAGCGGCAATGCCGCCAGTGCCGCCACCCCGGGCGCTGCAACACCCGCCGCGGCCGCTGCGCCCGCCGTGGCACCCGCCCCCGTGGCGCCGCCCAGGCTGCCCGGCCTGGATTACGCCGCCATCCGCGATGCGGCCGACGACGGCAGCGCCGCCAAGATCCGCAAGGCCCTGGTCGGTGAGACCGTCTCGGTGGAACTCGCCCGCGCCAGTGGACGCGGCGTTCCCGCAGGCGCCTATGCCGTCGATGCCGACGACGGCATCTTCTTCCGCTGCGCGACGTCCGAGCGGGGCTTCAAGGGCGGCACGGTGACCGCCAAGGTGCGTTCGGTGCATGTCACGGCCAAGCCGAAGCACCGGGTGCTGGAGCTGGACCGTTGCGCCGAGGTGGCGGCCGCTGCGCCGGCCCCCATCCCCGCGCGTGCGGCTGCACCGGCCCCGGCACCGGCTGCTGCGGCCCCCGCCGCGCCGGCGCCCGTGGCGGCGTCATCCGCCAAGGGCTCGGGCACCCGTGGGGCTGGCAAGCCGGGCATGGACGCCAACGGCAACGTGGTCGATTCGTCCAAGGTCGAATCCGGCAGCGGCATCACCGTCAAGGGCATCAACGATTACGAAGGCGAGATCACCGGCAACCCGGCCGCCAACAGCAAGTTCACGCGGCTGCAGATCGGCATGCCCGTGCGGCAGGTCACCGACCTGATCGGCCCGCCCACGGACCAGGGCGCCTACATGACCGGCAAGGCCTGGATCCCCTTCTACTTCGGCGGCGACCGCCACCGCTTCGAGATGACCTACAAGGGCCAGGGCCGGCTGATCTTCGCGGGCGGCGGCATGGGCGACTTCACGAGCGGCTACCTGATCTGGATCATTCACAACTCCAGCGAGCCGGGGTATCGCTGAAGCCGACGCGACTGCGCGCTCAGCCGCGTGGCGCGTCCAGGTCCGCGCCAGCGGCCTGAAGGCGCTGCTGCAACGCCGGCACATCGACGTCGGCGAAGCGGCCCGCGCCGAGGTGCGCTGCGGCAGTTCCGGCCGCCTGGCCCATCGCGAAGCAGCCGCCGCTGGCGCGGGCGGCCGACTGGCCCTCGTGGGTCATGCTGGCGCAGCGGCCGGCCACCAGCAGGTTGTCCACGCCGTGGGGCACCAGCATGCGCCAGGGGAGGTGGTGGTAGGCGTTGTCGGCGTCGCGCGGAAAGCCCCATTCGATGCGGCCATCGGCATGCAGCTCCATGGGCCAGGCGCTGAGCCCGATCACATCGTCGAATCGGGCCGAGCCCAGGATGTCCTCGCCCGCCAGCGCGTAGAGGCCGCGGATGCGCCGGGTCTCGCGGATGCCCACCTGGGGTGCGATCTCCACGATGGCCGACTGCGCGAAGCCCGGGATCTCGGCCTTGAGGAAGCGATGGAACTCGGCAATCTGTCGCCGGCCCTCCAGCTCGCCTTCACTCAGCTGGCGCGCATCCACGCCGTTCATCGCCCGGCCTTCGGCATTGCGGATCTGGGTGACGTTGACCCGCCATTCGCGCGGGTCGATGTTGGGCCGCAGGATCGCGCCCTCGCGCGCGAAGCGGTACTCGCCCGGCTTGGCGGCCTTGACGCGCTCGATCCAGTCGTTGATGGCCTTGAACTCGCCGACCGCCTCCAGCGCCGGTCCGGCCTCGACCTGGCCCACGCGGAACATGGTGGTGGGAAAAAGCCCGCTGCCATGGCCGTCACCCACCTCGAAGGGCACACCGGCGAAGGCCGCCACGTCGGCATCGCCGCTGGCGTCGACGAAGGCTGCAGCGCGGATGGCCTGCCGGCCCGACTTGGTCTCCACCACCAGCGCAGCGATGCGGGTGCCCTCCATCACCACGGCCGCGGCCCAGGCATGGAAGAGCAGGTCCACGCCCGCGTCGGCCAGCAACTGGTCGGCGGCGCACTTGTAGGCCGAGGTGTCGTAGGAGCGCACGCGGATGCGGCCCTGCATGCCGTCCTGCGGCCGGTTGAGGCCGCCCAGCGCGTCGATGCGCGCCAGCAGCTCGTCGGCCACGCCGCGCACCAGCAGCTGCATCTCGCCGCCGCGCCGGCCATACAGGCCCGCGAAGTTGGTCACCCCGCCGGCCGTGCCCATGCCGCCGAGGAAGCCGTAGCGTTCCACCAGCAGCGTGCGGGCGCCCTGCCGCGCGGCGCTCACCGCCGCCGCGATGCCGGCGGGGCCGCCGCCGACGACCACGACGTCCCATTCGCCGAAAACAGAGAGGGTGCGGGCGGGTTCTTGGATGGTCTTGGAGCTCATGTCGATGTTCGGGGTTTCGGTTCTGCCGCGGTAGAGCGGTCACAGGGATTCACGGAATCGGCCTGGGCTCTGCAGTGCGCCCGCGACGCCGCCGGTCCGTGCAGTTCGCTCATGGGGAAAGGCGCCGAAGCCGGTCCAGGACCAGTTCCGCACGCTCCGGCTCGGCGATCAGTCCAGGAAGGACATTGGCGAAGTCCGGGTGCGCCAGCAGCCTGGCCACTGCGGTGGCGACGGCTGACCGCAGTGCCTCGGGCGCTACTGCCATTTCGGGGATCAGTTCCTCGCGGCCGTCCACGATGTTCATGACATCTTCCAGGTCATGGCTCATCAGAAAGTCGCCGCCACCCCGATCGGCGAAGGCTTCGAGCTTGGTGGCGACGAAGGCCACGGCGCTGACCATCCGGATCGTGAGGCCGGCGCCCAGGTCAATCCGCTCTGCCGATGCCACGGCATAGGGATACCAGCGGTTGGAAAAACCAAGGACTTCGGGCTCGACCGGCATCAGATCGAACAACAGCCCCGACGCCTTGTGTATCCATCGGCAGATCACCTCGCTGCCAGCATCGCGCACGAAGCCGAGCTGCTGCACCTGCGTCTCGACGTGGTGGAAGCCGATCCAGTCCGCCTGGATCACCGCGTCCACGTCACGGGTGGCGCGCACCGCCTCGGCCAACGGGTCGGTCACCAGCAACCCGGCCACCGCACCGCCGACGAAGACCACGCGTTCGCGCAGATCGCCCAGTGCTTCGGCGATACGGCGCAGGTGCGGCAGGTTCGGGTCAGTGGCGCGCATCGGCACTCTTTTCTTGGCCGGTCAATTCACGCGCGATGAACTGGGCGGCAAGCGCACGCTCGCGCGCGCGTCCTGCTCGCAGTGCATCGAGAAGTGCCAGCAGGCGGTGCAAGGCAGGGTCCGCCAGCGCTGCCTCGGGAGCCGTCCGATACAGGGGCGACAGCGTCGGGCCCTTGCTGCTGCCCGAGGGATGGGCCCAGACCGGCGCCTCGCCTGCAGCGGCGCTCAACGTGCCGGCCAGTGGCTCGGTTCCGAAGGAAGTCGGCACGCCACGCTTGGCCGGCCCCAGGGCGGCCGGCCAGACATAGCGTGCGCCATGCACGACGAACTCCAGCAGGCTCGGCCGGACTGGCGACCATTCGCCTCGTGCGGGCGCCACGGCCAGACCGCTGGCGGTTGCGCGTCGCACACAGGCGTGGACCTCCGAAGCGCTCATGGCCAGCGCCGCTCCCAGCGCCGCATAGGTCCAGCGTTGAGGGGGGTTGGCCGCCACCTTCAGCAGCACGAGCAGATCCTGTGGTTTGAGTTCCATGCCTCGCCTTGTTCGCAATTCGCGAATGACGAATATCGACGAAGGCTCGGGCCTTTGCAACCCCTTGGACCGGGTCGCGCGACGTTCGGTCAGTGCCCCGCGCGACGTGTCGGCATCCAGCGCGGCCGTCAGCCTCTCACTGCAGCTTGATCCCGCGCGCCTGGATGATCTTGCTCATGATCGCCGCCTCGTCCTGCACGCGCAGGCGCATGCCCTCGGGCGAGGTGCCGACCGGCTGCCAGCCCTTGTCGAAAAGCTGCTGGCGCACTTCGGGGTTCTTCATGATGACCGCGATCTCCTTGGTGATGCGGGCCTTGGCCTGGGGCGACAGGCTGGCGGGGCCGAGCAGGGCGGTCCACACCTCCAGGTTGAAGTCGCGCACGCCGATGTCGGCCAGGGGGGCGTATTCCGGGGCCAGGGTGCTGCGGCCGCTGGTCAGGCCGATGGCCTTGAGCTTGCCGGCCTTGACCTGCGGGATGGCGATGGCCGGCGGCACCAGGGCCAGCTGCAGCTGGCCGCCGATCATGGCGGTCACCACCTGCGGGTTGCCGGCATAGGGGACGTGCGTGGCGTCCATGCCGGGGATGCGGTTCTTGAGCAGCTCCATGCCCAGGTGGCCCACCGAGCCCACGCCCACCGAGCCGTAGTTCCACTTCGTGCCCGAGGCGCGCGCCGCGGCCAGGAAGTCCTTGCCCGTGGGAATGTCGTTGCTGGCCACCAGCACCAGCGGCGCGGTGGCGATCAGCGAGAGGTAGCTGAAGTCCTTGGCCGGGTCATAAGGCAGCTTGGAGTACAGCATCTTCGACGACGTGAGGTTGCCGTTGATGACGATGCCCAGCGTGTGGTCGTCCGTGGCCTTGGCCACGGTGTCGGCCGCGATGTTGCCGGAGGCACCCGGCTTGTTGTCCACCACCACCGGCTGGCCGAGGGCCTTGGCCAGCGGCTCGGCCAGCACGCGCGCCGCGATGTCGGGCGTGGAGCCGCCCGGAAAGCCCACCACCAGGCGGATCGGCTTGGTGGGCCAGGTGGCGGCAGCGGTCTGGGCCTGCGCACCGCCAGCGGCCAGCAGGGCACAGGCGGTGGCGAGAAGGGTTCTGCGTGCAATCGACATGGGATCGGTCAGGTGCCGGAAAGGGAGGAAGGCGCCGAGTCTAGGGGGCTTGGCCGGCATTCGCGTGTCGCCCGCGTCATGGTCTATGGGAGCGGCAGGGCGGCCGCGGGACCATCGTGCATGGCCTGTTGCATCAGGCCGCGGATGACCGGCAGGAAGGGCGGCTCGGACTTGCTGGCGATGGTGACCAGGCCGAAGCGCGCCTGCGTCTTCAAGGGCGGCGACATGGGCAGCTCCGCCAGGTGCGGCGCGCTGGCGCGGATGGCGAGCAGCACGGCGTCCGTGTCCTGCGTGACCTGCACGAGGTGCGAGATCTCGTCGCTGGCGAGCTTGACCAGCACCGCCGGATGCGCCTGCTCGCCGTAGCGCTCGACGAGGATGCGGGCCGTCTCCTCGCTCAGCGGCGTGGAGCACACGGGGTAGGCGTTCAGTTGCGCGAAGCTCACGCGCGCCAGGCGGGCCAGCGGATGCCCGGGCCGGCACATGAACACGCCGTCCAGCTCGGCGATGTCCGTCACTCGCAGGTCGGGCGCGGGCCGCAGCGAGCGGATGTCGACCACCAGCGCGTCCAGCAGCCGGTCGCGCAGCATCTGCGCCAGGCTGGCGGTGTTGCTGCGGACGATGTCGACATGGAACTTGGGATAGTGCTGCGTGAAGTGCGACAGGATCACCGCACTCAGCAGCGCGCCGGGGCCCGAGCTCAGCCCCACGCGGATGCGCCCGCTGTCTTCCGGGCTCAGGGCGCGGCCGCAGTGGCGCAGCTGTTCGGCCTCTTCGACCAGCGCCTGGCTGCGCGCCAGCACCTCCTGGCCGAAGGCGGTCAGCTCGATGCGCTTGCCGATGCGGTCGAACAGCAGGCGGCCCAGCTCTTCCTCCAGGGCCTTGATGCTGCGGCTGAGGGCCGGCTGCGTCATGCACAGCACGTCCGACGCCCGCACGAAGGAGCCGGCGCGGGCCAGTTCGATGAAGTGCCGCAGTTGAACCAGGGTCATGTTCCATCCATGCGTTTTGGATCATTTATATCCAATCAGCAATGCATTGGACGACATGAATGGCCACTCCTACGATCCCGCTCCGTCCTTCACCCCACGGCCAGGAGCCACTCGCATGAAGCCCTCGTTCAAAGCGCTGACCGGCGCATTCCTCAGCCTGCTGCTCGGCGCGAGCGCCTGGGCCCAGAGCTTTCCGACCCGGCCCGTGACGCTCATGGTGCCCTACCCGGCGGGCGGGGTGTCCGACGTCATCGCGCGCAGCCTCAACAACGTGCTGGCGCGCCAGCTGGGTCAGCCGGTGATCGTCGAGAACCTGGGCGGTGCCAGCGGCGGCATCGCGGCGCAGAAGGTGCTCAACAGCCCGGCGGACGGCCACATGATCTTCCAGGGCTCGCCTAACGAGCTCGTCCTCGCGCCGCTGTCGAATGCGGCCATCAAGTACAAGCCGGAGGACTTCCGGCTGGTGCAGATGATCACCATCAACCCGCTGGTGATGCTGGCCCGCAAGGACCTGCCCGCCGCCAACGGCGACGAACTGGTCGCCTACGCGCGCAAGTCGGCCGCCGAGGGCAAGCCGCTCACCTTCGCCAGCGTGGGTCCCGGCTCGCTGTACCACCTGCTGGGCGAGCACCTGTCCAAGGTCACCGGCATCCCCATGACGCACGTGCCCTACAAGGGCGGCGCGCCCGCGCTGCAGGACGTGATGGCCGGGCAGGTCGACATCTTCATGACGCCCTACGGCCGAGGCCAGGTGGACATGGTGGAGCAGGGCAAGCTCAAGGCCACGGCGGTGCTCTCCGCCGACCGTCAGGCGCTGTTTCCCAAGGTGCCGACGCTCGACGAGAGCAAGGCCCTCAAGGGCTTCGTGTTCGAGACCTGGGCCGGCTTCTTCGTGCGCAAAGACACGCCCGAGCCGATCGTGCAGGCCCTGCACAAGGCCCTGAGCGAGGTGGCCGCCGACCCGACGGTGCGCGCGGCGCTGGAGGCCCAGGCCATGGTCGTGCCGGCGCCGCAGCCGCTGCCTGCACTGGGCAAGCTGTATGCGGACAACACCGCCCGCTACCAGGCCATCGCCCGCTCCATGCACCTGCAGCCGCAATGACGCAGGCCGCGACGACGATGCAGGACGCGCCGTACCTGGGCCAGGCCCTGGCGCAGCGCGTGGGCGAGTTCATCCAGATCCGCCGCGCCATCCATGCCCGGCCCGAACTCGCCTTCGAGGAACACGAGACGGCGGCGCTGGTCGCGCACAAGCTGCGCGGCTGGGGCTACGCGGTGACCACGGGCGTGGGCCGCACGGGTGTGGTGGGCACGCTGCGGCGCGGCAACGGGCGCCGCGCCCTGGGCATCCGCGCCGACATGGACGCCCTGCCGATGGCCGAGCCCACCGGCCGCGCCTGGGCCAGCCAGCGGCCCGGCCTGATGCATGCCTGCGGGCACGACGGCCACACCGCCACGCTGCTGGCCGCCGCCCGGCTGATCGCGGAAGACGTGGACTTCAGCGGCGTGCTGCACCTGATCTTCCAGCCCGCCGAGGAAGGCGCGGGCGGCGCGCTGGCGATGATGGCCGACGGCCTGTTCGAGCGCTTTCCCTGCGATGCGGTCTATGCGCTGCACAACATGCCGGGCATCGAGGCCGGCCGCTTCTGCTTCCGCACCGGGCCGGCCATGGCCTCCAGCGACAACGTCACGATCATGCTGAAGGGCCGCGGCGGCCACGGCGCCTTTCCGCACCAGGCCTGCGACACCGTGGTGGCGGCTGCGTCCATCGTCATGGCGCTGCAGACCGTGGTGGCGCGCAATGTCGATCCGCTCAAGACCGCCGTGGTGACGGTGGGCGCGCTGCACGCGGGCCAGGCCAACAACGTCATTCCCGAGGAGGCCCGGCTGGAATTGAGCATCCGGGCGCTGGACGAGGACGTCCGCCAGCTGGTCAAGGCCCGCATCCTCGCGCTGGTGGACCTGCAGGCGCGCAGCTACGGCGTGGAAGCCGCTGTGGACTGGCGCGACGGCTATGCGGTGCTGGTCAACACCCCGCAGGAGACCGCGCTGGCGGTGGACGTGGCGACCGGGCTCTTCGGCCCGGCGCGCGTGGATGCCCAGGGGCCGATGTTCACCGCCAGCGAAGACTTCGCCTTCATGCTGCAGAGGGTGCCAGGCTGCTACCTCTTCGTGGGCAACGGCGCGCCCGGTACGCCGGGCGGCTGCCATGTGCACAACCCGGGTTACGACTTCAACGACGACATCATTGCGCCCGCCGCCGCCTTCTGGAGCCGCCTCACGGCGGCCTACCTGCAGGACGCTTGAGCGCTTGGCCGATCAGTCCAGGCTGATGTTCCCGCGCCGCACCAGCTCGCCGTAGACCTTGGACTTGATCTCGGCCTGGCGCGCGATCTCCTCGGGCGACCAGTCCAGCGGCTCGAAGGCGAAGGTGTCGAAGCGGGCGCGGATCTCGGGGTCGGCGATCACCTTGGCCACGTCGGCATTGATCTTCCTCTTGACCGCGTCTGGCACGCCCTTGGGCGCCAGCAGCGACACGAAGGAGTTGACCTCCAGCTCGGCCGGCCCGCCCGACTCGGCCATGGTGGGCACGTCGGGCATCTGCGGCACGCGCTTCTTGGCCGCCACGGCCAGGTACTTGAGCTTGCCGGCCTTGTAGATGCCCTGGCTGGACGGGATGCTGGCGAAGGCCCACGGCACTTCGCCCGTGCCTACGTTGGCATACAGCTGCGACACCTCGCGGTAGGGCGCGTGGTTCATCTGCGTGCCGGTGAGCGCGTCCAGCTGCTGGCCGCCCAGGTGGCCCGGGCTGCCCACGCCCCAGGAGCCGTAGGTGATCTGGCCCGGCTTCGCCTTGGCGTCGGCGATCAGGTCGCGCATCGACTTCCACTTCGACTCGCTGCTCACCGCCACGAAGAAGGGTGTGCGAAAGAGCGCAGCCACGGGGTCGAAGTGCTGCAGGGTCACGAAGTTGCGCGACTTGTACAGGTGCGGCAGCGCGGCCAGGTGCTCGCTGTCGAACTGGATCAGCGTGTAGCCGTCGGGCGCCGCGCGCCGGGCCGCGTCGATGGCGATGAAACCACCGCCGCCGGGCTTGTTGTCGATGGTCACGCGCTGGTTCCAGAGCTTGCCCAGCTTGTCGCTGACCAGGCGCAGCACCGCGTCGGGGCCGCTGCCGGCCGCGAAGGGCGTGACGATGGTCACGGGCTTGGTGGGGTAGTCGGTGGTCTGGGCGAAGGCGGCCGAGGCCGCGAAGGTGGCGGCCATGCTGGCGGCCAGGGCGGGAAGCAGGAATTTCAAGGATGTCTCCGGTGTTGTTGGCAGGAATGGGAAAGCGGCTTCGGGCAGGCGCGCAAGCAATGCGGTCAGTTGACCTACGACCGCTCGGGCTGAGCCTGTCGCAGCCAGGGCAAGCGCGGGCCGACGTCCTGCCTGATGGTTATGGCGCTCAGGCGACAAGATCGTCGACCTGCATGCGGTACTGGTTCAGCGCCTCGAAGATCGGCGCATCGCCGAAGCGGAACAGGTCCAGCGAGGCGGCCTGTGCGTCGCAGGCGGCCGAGAAGGGTTGCCACGAGGGCACGACGAACAGGTCGCCGCGCTGCACGCGCCAGGTCTTGTCGCCCACGGTCACGCTGCCGGTGCCGTCGAACACCTGGTATACCGAGCCGCCCACCTCGCGCCAGGTGCGGGTGTGGCCACCGGCGCGCACGCGGTGCATCTCGCAGCGCATGGTGGGCAGCACGTCGCGGCCCGTGCCCGGGTGGGTGAAGCGCACGGCCGCATGGCCGGGGCTCAGCACGCCGGGGTGGCCCTCGTCCTCCAGCGCCAGCTGATCGGCCAGGGCGCGGTCGGTGTCGGCCCATCGGTAGGCCAGCAGCGGCGTGGCCGGCGTGTCGGCTTGCTGCGAAAGGGGCCGCAGGCCCGGATGGGCCCACAGCCGCTCGGAGCGCGAGCGCTCGGGCGTGGCGCATTCGGCCTCGCTCAACTGGTCACGGCCATGCTCGAAGAACTGCGACTCGGTGTAGTACGCAAAGGGAATGTCCAGCCCGTCGATCCAGGCCATGGGCTCGGTGGCGGCGTTGTGGTGGGCATGCCAGTTCCAGCCGGCCTGCGGCAGGAAGTCGCCGCGCGCCATGCGCACCGCGTCGCCGTTGACCACGGTCCACACGCCTTCGCCCTCGACCACGAAGCGGAAGGCGTTCTGCGTGTGGCGGTGCTCGGGCGCATGCTCGCCGGGCATCAGGTACTGGATGGCGGCCCACAGCGTGGGCGTGGCATAGGGCTGGCCGCCCAGCGCCGGGTTGGCCAGGGCGATGGCCCGGCGCTCGCCGCCGCGGCCCACCGGCACCAGCTGGCCGGCCTCGGCCGCGAGCTGCTTGAGCCGCTCCCAGCGCCACAGGTGCGGCGCCGCCTTGCTGCGCGGATGCGGCGGCATCAGGCTGCCGATCTGCGTCCACAGGGGCACCAGCAGCTCTTCCTCGAAGCCGCGGTAGAGCTGGCTCAGGGCGGGCGTGGGCTCAGGCTGGCCGGGAGCGGCCACGGCCTGCAGCCGCACGGGGGAGGGAAGGGTGTCGATCACGGCAGCCATATGAAGCGTCTCCTGGTGGGGGCACCCTCTCCCGCTGGGAGAGGGCGGGGGTGAGGGCCCGCGGCGATGGTGCAGCTGCAGCGCGTGAGAGGTCCGCGGCCCCTCACCCAGCCTCTCCCCAAAGGGGAGAGGAGCGGGGGCCATGCGCATGCTGCAGTCGCGCCGGCCGCCATCATGCCGCGGGGCCGATGGCCAGGGCGATCTCGCCCACGCCCTGCACGTGGCCCGTGATGCGGTCGCCGCTCTGGACCGGACCCACACCTTCGGGCGTGCCGGTGTAGATCAGGTCGCCGGGCTGCAGGTGGTAGTACTTCGACAGGTCTTCGATCAGCTCGGGGATGTTCCAGATCAGCTTGTCGAGGTCGGACTTCTGCTTGGTCTCGCCGTTGACCTGCAGCGCGATCTCGCCCTGCGACAGCACGGTACCGGCCATGGGCACGACCTCGGAGCAGACGGAGGACTGCTCCACGTCCTTGCCCAGGTCCCAGGGCCGGCCCTTGTCGCGGGCCACCAACTGCAGGTCGCGGCGGGTCATGTCCAGGCCGCAGGCATAGCCGTAGACCAGGCGGCCGGCTTCTTGGCGCGGCACGCGGAAGCCCGCGGCGCCGATGACCACCACCAGCTCCATCTCGAAGTGGAAGTTCTGCGTGCCGGGCGGGTAGGCCACGGTGGCGCCGGATTCGACCAGCGTCGAGGGCGCCTTGGTGAAGTAGAAGGGCTGCTCCACCGACTTGTCGACGGGGCGGCCCATCTCCACCGCATGGGCATGGTAGTTGCGGCCGACGAAGAAGAGACGGTTCACCGGCAGGCGTCGGCTGTCGCCACGCACGGGCAGGGAGGCGACGGGGGGCGGGGTCCAGAGGTAGTCGGTCATGGGGTGAGGGGATGACAGGATGGGTCGGGGTCGGCGCTTCGACAGGCTCAGCGCGAACGGTTGGGGGTGACTGAGCGTCGAAGGGGACGATTCGTGCGACTGTGCGGCGTGCACGGCTTCATGACGCGAGACAGTTCTTCTCGGTCCACCCGTACAGCCACTCCATCGCGTCATAGAAGCGCTCCGGCGTGCGGCCCTTCCACAGGTCGTTGCGCACCAGGCGCTCCACGCCCTTGGCGTGGAAGATGCGCCCCATCTCGCGCGCCGACAGCACCACGCGGGCCGTGCGCGCCACGCGCGAGCGCTGGTAGAGGGCGAAGGCCTTGTCCCACTGGTTGTCGTGCACGCGCAGGGCCTCGCCCAGCGTCACGGCGTCTTCCATGGCCATGCAGGCGCCCTGGGCCAGGTACTGCAGCGTGGGATGGGCGGCGTCGCCCAGCAGCGCCGCCCGACCGAAGACCCACTGCCCGATGGGCTCGCGGTCCGCGGTGGCCCAGCGCTTCCAGTCCTTGGGCAGGTCGATCAGCTGGCGGGCGCGGGCGCAGATGCCCTCGAAGTAGCTCTGCACCTCTTCGCGGCTGCCCTCGCGCACGCTCCACTCCTCCTGCTCGCGGCTGTGGAAGGTGACGACCACGTTGTACTGCTCGCCGCCGCGCAGCGGGTAGTGCACCAGGTGGCAGTTGGGCCCCACCCAGATGCTGGCGGCATTCCATTGCAGGTCGGGCGGAAAGTCGGGGCGGTCCACCACGGCGCGGTAGACCACGTGGCCCGACACGCGCGCGTCGTCGCCCACATATTGCCGCCGCACCGCCGACTTCACGCCGTCCGCGCCGATCAGCGCGCAGCCACGGAAGCTGCGGCCATCGCTGCTGACCACGGTCACGCCCTCGTCGTCCTGCGCAATGCGCTGCACCTGCGTGGCGGTGGCGATCTCCACCCGGCCGGTGGCATGGGCGCCTTCGAGCAGCGAGCCGTGCACGTCGGCGCGGTGGATCACGGCATAGGGGTTGCCGAAGCGCTGGCGGAAGGCCTCGCCGGTGGGGATGCGGCCCACCAGCGTCTCGTCCAGCGCGTCGTGCATCACCATCTCGTCGGTGTAGACGGCGCGGGCCCGGGCGATCTCGCCGATGCCCAGCGCGTCGAAGGCCGCGAAGGCATTGGGCCCGAGCTGGATGCCCGCGCCGATCTCGCCCAGCTGCGCGGCCTGCTCCAGCACCATCACGTCGAAGCCGCGGCGAACCAGGGCCAGCGCCGCGGCGATGCCGCCGATGCCGCCGCCGGCCACCAGCACCGGCAGGGGGGAGGAAGAAGTGGATGCGCGTGGGGATGCTGCGAGGGATGCCATGCCTGTCTCCGGCTGTTCTGCATTGATGCCTGTCAATGGCGCGGATTGTTCGCAGGCCCCACTATTGCCTCAAGCACTGTGGCTGATACTCGGCATCGCTTTTTTCGATAGTGGGGTGCGCGCATGTCCAAGCTGGACCTGGAATGGCTCAAGGTGTTCGACGAGGTGTGGCAGACCGCCAGCGTCTCCAAGGCGGCCGAGCGCCTGGGCATCGCGCAGGCGGCAGCCAGCACCGCGCTGAACAAGCTGCGCGCGCATTTCGACGACCGCCTGTTCGAGCGCACGGCGCTGGGCATGCAGCCCACCCCGCATGCGCAGAAGATCCAGCCGGCCCTGCGCGAGGCGCTGGCGCAGATCGAGCAGGCCCGCGCCAGCCGCGAGGCCTTCGACCCGGCGACGGCCAGGCGGCGCTTCCGCATCTGCCTCACGGACATCAGCGAGGTGGTGCTGCTGCCGCGCCTGCTGGACCATCTGGGCCGTGAGGCCCCGGGCGTGCAGGTGGAGACCGAGATCGTCTCGGCCGCCAGCGCGCGCCGGCTGGAGGACGGCGAGGTGGACCTGGCCGTGGGCTTCATGCCGCAGCTGGAGGCCGGCTTCTACGGCCAGACGCTGTTCCGCCAGAACTTCGTCTGCCTGGTGGCCAAGGACCATCCGCGCATCGGCAGCAAGCTGACGCGCAAGGCCTTCGCCGTGGAGTCGCATGCGGTCATCGCCTCGTCGGGCACCGGCCATGCCATCGTCGACAAGACCATCGCCCGCGCCGGCATCGAGCGCAAGGTGGCGGTGCGGCTGTCCAGCTTCCTGGGCGTGGCGCGCATCGTGGCGCAGACCGAGCTGGTGGTGATCGTGCCGCGCGTGCTGGGGCAGATCCTGGCCACGCAGGAGCCCGTGCGCATCATCGAGCCGCCCTTCGCGCTGCCGGCCTATGCGGTCAAGCAGCACTGGCATGCGCGCTTCCATGCCGACGACGGCAACGCCTGGCTGCGGCGGACGATGGCGCAGCTGTTCGGCGGTGGCGCGGCGCCCGGATAATCCGCCGCTCCCACCCCACTGTCACTTGCGAGACTCGCCGCCATGTCCTCCATCGTCCTGCGCTTCCTGGCCGAACCCAGCACCGTCAACTTCGGCGGCAAGGTCCACGGCGGCACCGTCATGAAGTGGATCGACGAGGCGGGCTATGCCTGCGCCACCGGCTGGTCGCACAACTACTGCGTCACCGTGTTCATCGGCAGCATCCGCTTCCACCGCCCGATCATGATCGGCGACCTGGTCGAGGTGGAGGCCCGCATGGCCTACACCGGCACCACCAGCATGAACATCTCGGTCGAGGTGCGCAGCGGCGACCTCAAGGGCGGCAAGATGGTGCGAACCACCGAATGCCTGATCGTCTTCGTGGCGGTCGACTCGCACGGCCGGCCGCTGCCCGTGGACGCCTACCAGCCCAAGACCCCCGGCGAGATCGCCCTGGCCGAGCGCGCCCGCGCCCACCTGGACGCCGCCCGCAAGGTGGCCGATGCGCCGCCGCCCAGCCTGAGCGGCGCGGCGGATTGAGCGACCGCCAGGGTCGCGGCGCGTCGACTCACCCCTGCCCGCTCGGGCTGAGCTCGTCGAAGCCGGGCTTGGCTTCCAGGTCCTAGGGTTTTCCCGAAACCCCGCGTCCGGCGCGCCGGACGCGCTCGCCGCATGCAGTCCGGCGGTACCCCGGCAACGCGCCGGAAGGCTTATAAAAGTCATTTAAAAACAATAGCTTGCATCGCCTCCGCCGCCCGTCCGGGCTGGCACCCTCCTTGCGCTGATCAGCGGCCGCCATCGATGGCGCCCTTTCCGCAACGGAGACACCCCAGGAGCCCGCATGCAAGACCCGACCCCCGCCCGCCGCCAGCCGCTATACCGGTCCCTTTATTTCCAGGTCATCGTCGCCATCGTCATCGGCGTGCTCCTGGGTCACTTCTATCCCGCCCTCGGCACCGACATGAAGCCGCTGGGCGACGGCTTCATCAAGCTCATCAAGATGATCATCGCGCCGATCATCTTCTGCACCGTGGTGGTCGGCATCGCGGGCATGGAGGACATGAAGAAGGTCGGCAAGACCGGCGGCTACGCCCTGCTGTACTTCGAGATCATGAGCACCGTGGCGCTGATCATCGGCCTGATCATCGTCAACGTGGTCAAGCCGGGTGTGGGCATGAACGTCGACCCGGCCTCGCTCGACACCAAGGCCATCGCCGCCTACACCGGCCCGGGCAAGATGCAGAGCACCACCGAGTTCCTGCTCGCCATCATCCCCAACACGGTGGTGGACGCCTTCGCCAAGGGCGAGATGCTGCAGGTGCTGCTGGTGGCCGTGCTCTTCGGCTTCGCGCTGCATCGCTTCGGTGGCCGCGGCACGCTGGTGTTCGACATGATCGAGAAGTCCTCGCACGTGCTCTTCGTCATCGTCGGCTACATCATGAAGGTGGCGCCCATCGGTGCCTTCGGTGCCATGGCCTTCACCATCGGCAAGTACGGCGTGGGCTCGCTCAAGCAGCTGGCCTTCCTGATGGGCACCTTCTACGCCACCTGCTTCGTCTTCGTGTTCCTGGTGCTGGGCATCGTGGCGCGCCTGCACGGCTTCAGCATCTGGAAGCTGGTCAAGTACATCAAGGAAGAACTGCTGATCGTGCTGGGCACCAGCAGCTCCGAAGCCGCGCTGCCGCGCATCATGGCCAAGCTGGAGAACCTGGGCGTGCGCAAGTCCACCGTCGGCCTGGTCGTGCCCACGGGCTACTCCTTCAACCTGGACGGCACCTCGATCTACCTGACCATGGCCGCCGTGTTCATCGCGCAGGCCACCAACACCCAGCTGGACATCACGCACCAGATCACGTTGCTGCTGGTGCTGCTGCTCACCTCCAAGGGCGCCGCCGGCGTCACGGGCAGCGGCTTCATCGTGCTGGCCGCCACGCTGTCGGCGGTGGGCCATGTGCCGGTGGCCGGCCTGGCGCTGATCCTGGGCATCGACCGCTTCATGAGCGAGGCCCGGGCCCTGACCAACCTGGTGGGCAACACCGTCGCCTCGGTGGTGGTCGGCAAGTGGACCGGCGACCTGGACGAGAGCCGCATGCACGAGGTGCTGAACAACGAGAGCACGCTCGAAGCCGACGCGCCGGAGCAGGTGCTGGACGCCACGACAGCGCGCTTCCCCACGAAGGCAGCCTGAGAAGCCACGGCGGCGCCGGCCGCCGCCCGCCACGGCCATACTCGCGCCGTGGCATCCAACTCCCCAGGGGCGCGACGCGCCCCTTTTTCATTCCTGCCGACCGGCGCCGGGCGCACCCGCCTGGGCCCCGCGCTGGCCGTGCTCGCCCTGGTGGCGCTGGCCGCCTGGGGCGCCTACGCCCTGGCGCTGCGCGTCGGGCTGGACCGCCTGGGCGAGGCGGCGGACCACCGGCTGGACATGGAGGTCGGTCGCATCGAGGCCGAGCTGGCCCGCTTCGACTACCTGCCCGCCCTGCTGGAAACTTCGCCCCAGGTGCAGCAGCTGCTGGCCAGCCCCTTCGACCCGGCGCTGCGTGCGCAGGCCAGCCACTACCTGCATGCGCTCAACGCCATCGCCGGGGCCGAGACGCTGTACGTGCTGGAGCCCGGCGGCGTGGCGGCCGCCGCCAGCGACGATGGGCAGCTCGGCACGCCGGCCGGCCAGAACCTGTCGTACCGGCCCTACCTGCGCGAGGCCCTGGCCGGCGGGCGTGGGCGCTTCTACGGCATCGGCGTCACCAGCCGGGTGCCGGGCTACTACCTGGCCTATGCGCTGCCACGCGGTGGCCCCGTGCGCGGCGTGGCCACCGTCAAGATCGACCTGCGCCCCGCGGCGCTGGCCTGGCGCCAGCTGCCCGGCGAGATGCTGCTGCTCGACGAGCACCAGGTCGCCATCCTGGCCTCGCGCGAGGACTGGAAATACCGCCCCATCGCGCCGCTGCCCGAGGCCGAGCGGGCCGAGGCGGCCACCTCGCGCCGCTACGGCGATGCCCCGCTCACGCCCCTGTCGTGGCGCATGGCCGGCGACGGCCCGCTGGAGCCCGGCCCGGTGCGCGAGGTGCGCCTGGACGGCCGCACCTATGCCGCCACCGTGCACCGCCTGGACGCCGGCCGCTGGCGCCTGGTGCTGCTGAGCGACCAGGGGCCCGTGCGGGCCGTCGCCGCGGCGGCAGCGGCGGGGGCCGCGCTGGCCGCCGCCGCGCTGCTGCTGGGGCTGCTCGTGCTGCGCCAGCGCCGCCGGCTGGTGCGCCAGCAGCTGGCCAGCCGGGCCGCGCTGCAGGCCGCCAACGATTCGCTGGAGCGCCGCGTCCAGGAGCGCACCGCCGAGCTGCGCGCCGCGCAGGCCGAACTGGTCCATGCAGGGCAGCTCGCGGTGCTGGGGCAGATGTCGGCCGGCATGGTGCACGAGCTCAACCAGCCGCTGGCGGCGCTGCACACCCTGTCGGACAACGCGGTGTTGCTGCTGGAGCGCGGCCGCAGCGACGACGCCCGCGCCAACCTCGCGCGCATCGCGCAGCTGGTGCACCGGCTGGGCCGCCTCACGGCGCAGCTCAAGGTCTTCGCCCACAAGCGCACCGAGCCGCCAGTGCCGGTGCTGCTGGAGCGCGCATGGCGCGAGGCGGCGCTGCTGCACGCGCCCCGATTGCGCGAGCTGGGTGTGGAGCTGCGCACCGACGCCCTGCCCGCCAGCCTCGCGGTGATGGCCGAAGAGACGCGCCTGGTCCAGGTGCTGGCCAACCTCGTGGGCAACGCCGCCGATGCCCTGGCCGAAGTGCCGGCCGGTACGCGGTGGATCGCGGTGACGGCGCAGTGCGGCGATCCCGTGCGCATGGATGCCCCGGCTGAAGGGCCGCGCCCGTCCGTGGCCAGCGCCGAGCCGCAGCACGAGTCCGACCGGCACAGCGTTGCGCCCCTCTGCCGCATCGTCGTCGCCAACAGCGGCCCGCCCATCCCGCCCGAGGTGCAGGCGCGGCTGTTCGAGCCTTTCTTCACCACCAAGCCCGCCGGCCGCGGCCTGGGCCTGGGGTTGATGATGTCGGCCCATATCATCCAGGCATTCGGCGGCAGCCTGCGCGTGGCGCGGCCCGACGAGATGGCCGACGGGGCTGGCGCCGCCTTCGTCATCGAGCTGCCCGCCGACGTGGGCGCCGACGCAACCGCTCCCGCCCCCGTCCCCGCCCTCCGCGAAGAACCATGAACGCCCCCACCCATCCCATCCGCGTGCTGCTGGTCGAGGACGACGAAGACGTGCGCCTGGGCGCCGCCCAGGCCCTCGACCTGGCCGGCTTCGAGGTCCAGGCCTTCGGCGCCGTCGAGCCCGCTCGCGCCGCGATCACCGAGGGCGTGCCGGCCGTGGTGGTGTGCGATGTGCAACTGCCCGGCCAGAGCGGCCTTGGCTGGCAGGCCGAGCTGCGCCGGGCCGATCCGCAGCTGCCCGTGATCCTGGTCACCGGCCATGGCGACATCGCCATGGCGGTGCAGGCCATGCGCGACGGTGCCTACGACTTCATCGAGAAGCCCTATGCCTCCGACCGGCTGGTGGCCGTGGTGCGCCGCGCCGCCGAGCAGCGCCGGCTGGCGCTGGAGGTCGAATCGCTGCGCCGCGCGCTGGACGACTGGAGCGGCATCAAGGCCACGCTCATCGGCCGCTCCGCCGCCATGGAGCGGGTGCGGCAGGCCGTGCGCACGCTGGCGGCCACGCCGGCCGACGTGGTCATCTATGGCGAAACGGGCACCGGCAAGGACCTGGTCGCCCGCTGCCTGCATGAGCGCAGCAGCCGGCGCGGCAGCCACTTCGTGCCGGTCAACTGCGGCGGCCTTCCCGAAAATCTGGTCGACAGCGAACTCTTCGGCCACGAGGCCGGCGCCTTCACCGGCGCCGTCAAGCGCCGCATCGGCAAGTTCGAGCATGCGCACGGCGGCACGCTGTTCCTCGACGAGATCGAGAGCATGCCGATGGCGGTGCAGGTCAAGCTGCTGCGCGCGCTGCAGGAGCGCACCATCGAGCGCGTGGGCTCCAACCAGCAGGTGAGCGTGGACTGCCGGGTGATCGCCGCCAGCAAGGTGGACCTGCGCGAGGCCAGCGAGCAGGGACGCTTTCGCGCCGACCTGTACTACCGCCTGGGTGTGGCCTTCATCGAGTTGCCGCCCTTGCGCGAGCGGCGCGAGGACATCCCGCTGCTCTTCGAGCACTTCACGCTGCAGGCGGCCAAGCGCTACGGCCAGCCGGCGCCGGTGCCCGACACCCAGGCGCTGTCGGCGCTGCTCGGCCACGCGTGGCCCGGCAACGTGCGCGAGCTGCGCAACGTGGCCGACCGCTATGTGCTCGGCCTGCTGGGCGACAGCTTTTCCGACGCCCTGGGCGGCGGCCAGCGCGGTGTTTCGCTGCCGGAGCACATGGAGCAGATCGAACGCACCCTGCTCATCGAGGCCGTGCGCCGCCTGCAGGGCGACGTACCCCAGGCCGCCAGGGAACTGGGCATCGCCAAGGCCACGCTGTACGACAAGCTCAAGCGGCTGGGGATCGATGCGGCGGGGTATCGGCGGGAGGAGTAGCGATGGGGCCACCGGAGAAAGAGCCGGAAAAAGAACCGGAATCACGATGTGGCTATCTGATTCATAAGTTGCTGTCATTCAATGACATATTCATAGAATGAGCGGAAACTGAACCGGAAATTCGTGGTGTCTACTCGCATCGCTGTCTTCGACCAGCCGCATCAGTTCGAGCCCCTGGTTCCCGCCCAAAGGCTGGACCTGCTTCGGGAGCGGACACGAGAGGTATTCGAAAAGTCGGCCGCCCTCAAGGCTGCGGCCAGCGAGCCGGTGCGGGTTGGTCTGCGCGAGATCGTGCGATCCATGAACTCGTACTACTCCAACCGGATCGAGGGGCAGAGCACACATCCCGCCCACATCGAACGGGCGCTTCGGCAGGACTTTTCAGCGACACCCGATGTGGCGCGGCGGCAGCGGCTGGCGCTGGCGCACATCGAGGCCGAGCGGGCGCTCGAGCCGCTGGTGCACACCGAGGCACAGGCGCTGTCCAGCAGTTTCGTGCAGCAGGCCCATCGTCAGCTCTACGAGCGCCTTCCGGCGGAGGACCGGCGCACCGACGATGGCCGGGAGATCCTGCCCGGCGAACTTCGCCGGCACGACGTGGCCGTTGGCCGCCACCAGCCGCCGACCTGGTCTTCCGTTCCGCGATTTCTCGAGCGAATGGACGAGGTGTATGGCCGCCTGAAGGGCGTCGATGCGCTGCTCTACACCGTGGCCGCAGCCCATCACCGGATGATGTGGACCCACCCCTTCGAGGATGGCAACGGCCGCGCGGTGCGCCTGCAGACGCACTGCGCCCTGTTTCTTCTGAGCGGCGGACTCTGGTCGGTCAATCGGGGGCTGGCGCGGGACCGGGACCGCTACTACCTGATGCTCGACGGTGCTGACGCCATGCGCCAGGGTGACCTGGATGGCCGCGGCAATCTCAGCGAGAAGGCGCTCTGGGACTGGTGCAATTACTTCTTGGATGTCTGCGCCGACCAGATCGGCTTCATGGCGCACATGCTGGACCTGGGTCGCCTGCGCGAACGTCTGCAAGCCTGGGTGCTGGTGCGACGAGCGGGTGGTGATTCGACGGAATACCGCGAAGAAGCGGTATTGCCGCTCCAGATGCTCGCCGCCGCTGGAACCCTGTCGCGCGGCGAGTTCAGCCGCATGACGGGATTGGAAGAGCGCACAGCCCGCAAGGTGATTTCGCGCTTCCTCAAGGATGGGCTGTTGCAGAGCGACGGCCATCGTGGCGCGCTGCGGCTTGCCTTCCCGCTGCACGCGCTGAACATCCTCTTTCCCAGCCTCTACCCGGAGGCTGCGGCGGCCGTCACTGAATAAGAGTGTGGCGAATGGCAGGAGCAGACAGCACGGCGCTGGCGCTGCATGCTCCTTGCCGGCACCTTACGCCGCCGCCGGCCACTGCGCAATCAGCTTGTCCAGCGTGACCGGATAGTCCCGCACCCGCACGCCCGTGGCGTTGTAGACGGCATTGGCCACGGCCGCCGCCGCACCGCACAGTCCCAGCTCGGCGATGCCCTTGGCGGCCAGCGGCGAGGCCATGGTGTCGGGCTCGTCCAGGAACACCACCTCCTGCTCGGGAATGTCGGCATGCACCGGCACCTCGTAGCCCGCCAGATCGTGGTTGATGAAGAGGCCCAGCTTCGTGTCCACCGCCAGTTCCTCCATCAGCGCGGCACCCACGCCCATGGTCATGGCGCCGATCACCTGGCTGCGGGCGGTCACCGGGTTCAGGATGCGGCCCGCCGCGCAGACGGCCAGCATGCGGCGCACGCGGATCTCGGCCGTGTCCACATGCACCGCCACTTCCACGAAGTGGGCGCCGAAGGTCGAGTGCTGCCATTGCTTGGACAGCGACTCGTCGTACTCGATGCCGTCCTCGGCAGTCAGCGATTCGCCGTCCTTCACCGCATCGGCCAGGGCCACGTTGCGGCCACCGCTTCGGACCTGGCCGTCCGCGAACTCGGCGCCTTCGGCCTCCAGGCCCAGCTTGCGGGCGATGGCGTCGCGCAGCTTCACACATGCGGCATAGACGCCGCCCGTGGCATTGGCCGCGCCGAACTGGCCGCCCGAGCCGGCCGACACCGGCCAGTCCGAATCGCCCAGCTTCACCTCGACGCGCTCCAGCGGCACGCCCAGCAGGTCGGCCGCCGTCTGCGCCAGGATGGTGTAGCTGCCGGTGCCGATGTCGGTCATGTCGGTTTCGACGGTGACGCGGCCATCGGGTGCCAGACGCACGCGCGCGGCGGACTTCATCAGCATGTGGTTGCGGAAGGCCGCCGCCATGCCCACGCCGATGGCCCAGCGGCCCTCGCGCCTGACGCCGGGCTTCGCGGGACGCTGGTCCCAGCCGAAGCGCTTGGTGCCTTCGCGCAGGCAGTTCGCCAGACGACGCTGGGTGAAGCGGCGCTCGGGATGCTCGGGGTCCACGTCGGTGTCGTTGCGCAGGCGCAGTTCGACCGGGTCGATGCCGAGGCGCTCGGCCAGCTCATCCATGGCGACTTCCAGCGCCGCCATGCCGGGCGCCTCACCCGGGGCGCGCATGGAGTTACCTTCCGGCAGGTCCATCTCGGCCAGGTACATGGCGGTTCGGCGGTGGGCGCCGGCGTAGAGCAGCCGGGTCTGGTTGACGGCTGTCTCCGGTTGGCCCTCGGGCTGGTCGCCGGACCAGCTCTCGTGTGCGATGGCGGTGAGCCGTCCGTCCTTCTCCGCGCCCAGGCGGATGCGCTGGATCGTGGCAGGGCGGTGCGTGGTGTTGTTGGCGATCAGCGGACGATGCAGTCCGACGCGCACGGGGCGGCCCACCGCCCGCGAAGCCAGGGCGGCCAGCAGCGCATCCGCACGCAGGAACAGCTTGCCGCCGAATCCGCCCCCGATGAAGGGCGAGCGCACGCGCACCTTCTCCTTGGGCATCTTCAGCGTGGCCGCGAGGTCGGTGCGGCACCAGTCGACCATCTGGGTCGAGGTCCACACCGTGAGGCGATCGCCCTCCCACGACGCGAGCGTGGCATGCGGCTCCATCATGGCGTGCGATTCGTCGGGCGTGGTGTAGGTGGCGTCGAGCTGTACCGGCGCGGCAGCGAAGGCGGCGTCGAAATCGCCGACCTCGGTCTTGGCATCGTCGCCCGCGATCTTGGCGTGCTCGCGTTCGGCGTCCAGGTCGAAGCGGCCGGGCGCGCTGTCGTAGCGCACCCGGATCAACGCGGTGGCTGCGCGGGCCTGCTCCAGCGTCTCGGCGACCACCACGGCGATGGCCTGGTGGTAGTGGTCGATGGCCGGACCGCCGAGCAGTCGGGCCGTGTTGCGCTTGGACTTGTCGAGCGAGCCCGCGTCCTTGGCCGTGACGACGGCCAGCACGCCCGGCGCGGCGCGAGCGGCTTCCACGTCCATGCTGGCGATGCGGCCCTTGCCGACGCCGGCGCCGAGCACCCAGCCGTACGCGGCCTCGCGCACATGGGCGTCGAATTCGGGATGCCATTCGCCCGCATAGGGCGCAGTGCCAGTGGTCTTGCGCGGGCCGTCGACGCGGTGCGTGGCCTGGCCGACATGGCGCAAATCCTCGCCCGGCACGGCGGTGGTGGAGGGATCGAATTTCACGGCTGCATCTCCTTCGCGTCGGCCAGCACGGCCGCCAGGGTGCGCTGCGCGAGCGGCAGCTTGAAGGCGTTGTCGGGGCGCGGATGGGCGTCGGCGAACAGACGCTCGGTAACGGCGTGTGGACCGTTCGGCAGTTCGGCCTCGGCGGCTTCCATGCGCCACGGCTTGGGCGCCACACCGCCGAAGGCGACGCGGCCCTTGCCGTCTGGCTGCACGATGGCCGCCACCGACACCAGCGCAAAGGCGTAGGAGGCGCGGTCGCGCACCTTGCGATAGACATGCGTGCCACCGACGGGCGCGGGCAGCGTGACGGCGGTGATGAGCTCCGCCGGCGCGAGCACCGTGTCGCGCTCGGGCGTGTTGCCCGGCAGCCGATGGAAGTCGGCAATGGGAATGGTGCGGCGCTGGCCGCCGGCCTGCACTGTCTCGACCTGGGCATCGAGCACGCGCAGGGCGACCGACATGTCGCCGGGATGGGTGGCGATGCACTGCGCGCTGCCGCCCACCACCGCCAGCTGTCGGCTGTAGCCCTGCAGCGCGCCGCAGCCGCTGCCCGGTTCGCGCTTGTTGCAGGGCAGGGCGGTGTCGTAGAAGTAGGGGCAGCGCGTGCGCTGCAGCAGGTTGCCGGCGGTCGTGGCCTTGTTGCGCAGCTGGCCCGAGGCACCGGCGAGCAGCGCGCGCGAAAGCACGCCATAGTCGCGCCGCACGCGGGCATTGGCGGCCAGGTCGGTGTTGCGCACCAGCGCGCCGATGCGCAGGCCGCCGCCCTCGATGGGCTCGATGCGATCCAGCCCCAGGCCGTTGATGTCGATGAGGTGCGTCGGCGTCTCCACCTGCAGCTTCATCAGGTCCAGCAGGTTGGTGCCGCCGGCGATGAAGCGGGCGTCCGGCGTGCGGGCGAGGGCCGCGACCGCCGCTTCGGGCGTGGCCGCGCGTTCGTAGCTGAAGGCTTTCATCGGGTGGCCTCCGCGGCTTCGGCGATGGCCTGCTGGATGTTGCTGTAGGCGCCGCAGCGGCAGATGTTGCCGCTCATGCGCTCGCGCATCTCGTCAGGCGACAGCAGGGGTTGGGCCTGCAGGTCGCTGCTCACATGGCTGGGCACGCCGTCGCGCAGTTCGCGCAGGGCGCCGACGGCCGAGCAGATCTGCCCCGGCGTGCAGTAGCCGCACTGGAAGCCGTCGTGGCGGACAAAGGCCTCCTGCATGGGATGCATGGCCTCGGGCGTGCCCAGGCCCTCGATGGTGGTGACCTCGCTGCCTTCGTGCATCACGGCCAGGCTCAGGCAGGTGTTGATGCGGCGACCATCCACGAGTGCGGTGCACGCGCCGCACTGGCCATGGTCGCAGCCTTTCTTGGTGCCGCACAGCTGCAGGTGCTCGCGCAGGGCGTCGAGCAGGGTAGTGCGGTTGTCGACGGTGAGGCTGCGCGCCTCGCCGTTGACCGTCAGGTGCACCGTGCCGTGCAGGGCGCCGGTGGCGGTGCTGCCGCCGGCGGGCGATTCCGGCGCGCGGTCGCGCAGCGGCGGGGATTTCGGGCTGGGGGCCATGGGCTGCTCCGTGGGGTTCGTGGGGAATGGGCCGCCTGGATGAAAAGGGCGTGGCAGGGCATGCAGCGGCAGTCCCCACTGTGAAGGCCGTCCCAGGGGCCACATGCTCGGTGCAAGGACCAGCCGGGCGACAGCGCAGCGCCTGCCTGCCTGTGGGACGCGCCGGACACGGCATCCTCACGCATGCGAACGAGAAAAAGCCCCGGGGCCGAAGCCGCGGGGCTGGAGACGCGCAAGGCCAGCGGCGCGCGCCGCCGGCCGGCCAATGCCGGTGCGTCAGGCCATGACCGTGCCGCTCGCCTCGCCCAGGCCGATGCGTACCGCGCCGTCGCGCTCGCACCAGCCGCGCAGCACCAGCGTGTCGCCGTCCTGCAGGAAGGTGCGCTGCTCGCCGTTGGGGAGCTGGATCGGCTTCTTGCCGCCGAGCGTCAGCTCCATCAGCGAGCCGGCCGCGTCGGGCGTGGGGCCGGAGAGCGTGCCCGAACCCAGCAGGTCGCCGGGCTGCAGGTTGCAGCCATTGACGGTGTGGTGCGCCACCAACTGCGCGGCCGTCCAGTACGCGGCCTCTTTGGCGCGGCCCAGGGTCAGGCGCGCGGGCGGCTGGCCGTCGGCGCGCATCTTCGGCGTCTGGATCAGCACCTCCAGCACGATGTCCAGCTGGCCGTGCGCGCGGTTGGCCGCGCCATCCAGGTAGGGCAGCGGCTGCGGGTCGCCTTCGGGCCGGGTGAAGGGCGCACGGAAGGGCGCCAGCGCCTCCATGGTCACGATCCAGGGCGACACGGTGGAGGCGAAGTTCTTGGCCAGGAACGGGCCCAGCGGCTGGTATTCCCAGGCCTGCAGGTCCCGCGCCGACCAGTCGTTGAACAGGCCGACGCCGAAGAGGTGTGCCTCGGCGTCGTCGATGCCGACGGGCTGGCCGAGCGCGTTGCCCGGGCCGACGTAGAAGCCCAGTTCCAGTTCGTAGTCCAGGCGCTTGCAGGGGCCGAAGCTCGGTTCGCTGGCATCCGGTGCCTTGGTCTGGCCGCTCGGCCGCTTGAAGGTCGTGCCGCTGGGCACGATGGAGCTGGCCCGGCCGTGGTAGCCGATGGGCACCCACTTGTAGTTGGGCATCAGCGGCTGGTCAGG
The DNA here is from genome assembly GCF_056314265.1 of Pseudacidovorax sp. DMC4. Lineage (NCBI taxonomy): Bacteria > Pseudomonadati > Pseudomonadota > Betaproteobacteria > Burkholderiales > Comamonadaceae > Pseudacidovorax > Pseudacidovorax sp. DMC4. Next base: position 68,729 of record NZ_JBQUYR010000013.1, read on the forward strand.
CCGGAACAGGCTGCCGATGGTGGTGGCATGGTGGATGCCGGTGTAGAAGTCGGTGTAGTCGCCCACCTTGCAGGGCACCGCGAGCTCGCAGGCCGACTGCGGCACGAGCGCCGCGGCCCAGGCGGCCTGCTGCGTGCTGCCCTGGGCCAGGCCGTCGGACAGGCGCTGGCGCAGCGCCACGCGCTCGGCGGGCGCGGCGGCCATCAGCGCGTTCATGTCGTCATGGTCCACCAGGCCGGCGGCGCGCAGGTCCAGCACCTGGTCGCCGATGGCGACGCCGATGCGCAGCGCCGCGTCGCTGCTGCCGGCGCGGCGGAAGCGGCCGAAGGGCAGGTTCTGGATCGGAAAGTCGCAGCCCGCCACGTTGGCGGATTCCACCCAGCTGCGCAGATGGGGGTTGTGGGTCTTGTCGAGAAGGGTCATGGAAGAGCAGTGCAGTGGGTTCAGTCGGCGGTCATGCCCGCCTTGCGGGCCACCTCGCCGAGGCGTTGGTATTCGGACTGCGTGAGCGCGGCCAGTTCCTCGGCCGTGCTGGCGCGCGGCGTGAAGCCGGCCTGCAGCAGCTTGTCGCGCACCGCGGGTTCGGCCAGGGCTTCGGCGAAGGCCTGGTTGAGCGTCCTGACGATGGCCGGCGGCAGGTGGGCCGGGCCATAGACGCCGAACCAGGGCTCCAGTGCATAGCCTTTCAGGCCCGTCTCGGCGATGGTCGGCACGTCGGGCAGCGAGGGCGAGCGCGCCGGCCCGGCCACCGCCAGCGCGCGCAGCTTGCCGGCCTGGATGTGTGGCAGCGAAGCAGGCAGGTTGTCGAACATCACGCCCACCGTGCCGCCCAGCAGGTCGGTGATGGCCGGGCCGCTGCCCTTGTAGGCCACGTGCGTGAGCTGGGTGCCCGTCATCTGCGCGAACAGCACGCCGGCCAGGTTCATCGACGTGCCGGCGCCGGCCGTGGCGTAGGGCAGGCCGGGCGTCTTCTTCGCGGCGGCGATCAGCTCGGGCACCGACTTGATGGGCGAGCTGGCCGGCACTTCGAGCACGATGGTCGAGGTGCCCAGCAGGCCGATGGCGGTGAAGTCCTTGCGCGGATCGAAGGGCACCGACTTGTAGATGTGCGGATTCAGCGCGTTGGTCGAGATGGCGCCGAAGCCGATGGTGTAGCCGTCGGCCGGGGCCTTGGCCACCACGTCCATGCCGATGTTGCCGCCCGCGCCGCCGCGGTTGTCGATGACCACCGGCTGGCCCAGCTTCTCGGCCACGCGCTGGCCGACGGTGCGCGCCACCAGGTCGGTGGTGCCGCCAGCCGTGTAGGGCACGATGAAGCGGATCGGCTTGGCGGGGAAGTCGGCCGCCTGGGCAAGCAGCGGCAGGGCCAGGGAGGCCGCGGCCGCCAGGGCCGCACGGCGGGTGAGGAGGGGATGTCTCATGTTTTTTGGAATTGGTCCTTCAGGCCCGCCCAGCAATCGGCGTAGTCATGGTCCAGCGGGGCGGTCTCCATCGCGAAGGCGGTGGGCACGAAACGGTAGCGGCTCTCGAACATGAAGGCCAGCGTGTTGTCCAGCTTCTGCGGCTGCAGGTTGGCGCTGGAGGCCTTCTCGAAGGCCTCTTCGTCCGGGCCGTGCGGCACCATGGCGTTGTGCAGGCTGGCGCCGCCGGGCTTGAAGCCGCCAGGCTTGGCGTCGTACTCGCCGTACACCAGGCCCATGAACTCGCTCATCAGGTTGCGGTGGTACCAGGGCGGACGGAAGGTGTCTTCCATCACCAGCCAGCGCGGCGGGAAGATCACGAAGTCGCAGTTGGCCGTGCCCGGCGTATCGCTGGGCGAGGTGAGCACCGTGAAGATGGACGGATCGGGATGGTCGAAGCTGATCGAGCCGATGGTCATGAAGTTGACCGTGTCGTACTTCACCGGCGCCAGGTTGCCGTGCCAGGCCACCACGTTGAAGGGCGTGTTGCTGGCCGGCGCGCGCCAGAAGCGGCCGCCGAATTTCTTGATCAGTTCATAAGGGCCGGCGACGTCTTCGTACGCGGCCACGGGCGCCTGGAAGTCGCGCGGATTGGCCAGGCCGTTGGAGCCGATGGGGCCCAGCTCCGGCAGGCGGAACTGCGCGCCGTAGTTCTCGCACACGTAGCCGCGCGACGGGCCGGCGCCGGCCTCGGTGTCGGGCAGCGCCACCTTGAAGGCCAGGCCGCGCGGCAGCAGGGCGATCTCCCCCGGCTTCACGTCGAGCACGCCGAGCTCGGTGGTGATGCGCAGGCGCCCCTGCTGCGGCACCACCAGCAGCTCGCCGTCGGCATTGACGAAGGCGCGGCGGTCCATCGACTTCGTGGCCAGGTACACGTGGGCGGCCACGCCGGTCTGCGCATCGGCATCGCCATTGGCGGCCAGGGTGCGCATGCCTTCCACGAAGTCGGCTTCCACGCCGGCCTCGAAGGGGATCGGATGCCAGCGCAGCGGCTCGGGCGCCAGGGCGGCGGCGCGGTCGCCGCCGGTGGTCCACAGCGGCTGGGCCCAGGCCTGGTAGCGGCCCGCCACCACGCTGGGCTGCCGGCGGTACATCCAGCTGCGGCGGTTCTGGTGGCGGGGCGCGGTGAAGGCGGTGCCGGACATCAGCTCGGGGTAGAGCTGCAGCGGCGCGCGCTGGGGGCTGTTGCGGCCCTGGGGCAGCGCACCGGGCACGGCCTCGGTGGCGTATTCGTTGCCGAAGCCGCTCTGGTAGCGCAGGGAGGAGGGGGTGTCGGAGGCGGTCATGGGAATCCTCGCAGGTTGGACGGGCCGGCGCCGCAGCACAGCGTGCGCGCCGGTCCGGGGTTGGCTCCAATTAGTTTTAATGAAACGAGTTCGACTATGCCGAACTGGCGGCGAGTGTAGGCCGCGCATCTGGTAATGTCTAACGATTTACAAATCAACGAATCCAGGCGGGTGATGGCGGAAGACGGCGAACGCGGCGCACAGCGTGGCATCCAGAGCATCGAGGTGGGCGGCACCCTGCTGCAGGCCCTGGTGCACACCGGCCGGCCCATGCCGCTGAAGGCGTTGGCACAGGAGGCCGGCATGACGCCGGCCAAGGCGCATCCCTACGTGGTGAGCTTCGGCCGGCTGGGCCTGATCGAGCAGGACGGCGCCACGGGCCATTACCAGCTCGGCCCGCTGGCGCTGCAGCTGGGGCTGATCGCCATGGCGCAGACCAACCCCGTGCAACTGGCCACGCCGGTGATCGAGGCGCTGGCCCGGCGCACCGGCCACACGCTGGCGCTGGCGGTGTGGGGCGAGCGCGGCGCCACCATCGTGCGCACGGCCGAGTCGCCGGCGGCGGTGCATGTGGCGATGCGCCATGGCACCGTGTTCTCGCTCGCCGGCACGGCCTCGGGCCGGCTCTTCGGCGCCTACCTGGACGAAGCGGTCGTGCGCGCCGCGCTGGAGGCCGAGCGGGCCCGCGCACAGCCGGGCGAGGCCGGCATGCCCGCGCCCGCGCCGCTGCCCGACTGGAACGCCTTCGAGGGCCAACTGCGCGAGGTGCGCGCGCGCGGCCTGTCGCGCTCCGAGGGCGAGGTGCTGCCCGGCATCAGCGCCATGGCCGCGCCGGTCTTCGACGCGGGCGGGCGCATCGTCATCGCACTCACGGCCATCGGCGCCTCCGCCGTCTTCGACACGCGCTGGGACGGCCGCCTGGCGGCGGTGCTGCGCGAGGCGGCGGCCGACATCTCGGCCCGCCTGGGCGCCCGCCGGCCCGGCTGACGTCCAGCTGCGGCATCGCTGCAACGGCGCCCCCCATAAGGCGGGTGCCCGCCGCGCAGAGAGGCGCTGGCCGCGGCGATACTCGCGCTTTTCTCCAGACGACGGTCCTGCGGCCGTCCCCCCTTGCCCGCGCCCATGTTCAGAAAGCCCCTGACGCGCCATGTTCTCTGCATGTCCGGAGGGGCGGTGCTGGCCGTGGTGCTGTGCCTGGCCTTCGGTGCCTGGTCCGTGCAGCGCGACCGGGCCGAGCAGGCGGGCGAACTGGCCGACAGCTACGTCAACCTGGCGCGTCGGATCACCGGCGAGGCGGTCGAGACCATCGACGCCATCCATGCCGAGCCGGCCGAGTGCGGCCCCCAGGAAGTCGCGCGCCTGCGGGCCCTGGTGCTCAACAGCCGCTTTCTCAAGGCCGCAGCCCGGCTGGAGAACGGGCAGGTGGTTTGCAGCTCGATCATCGGCCGAGTGGATCCGCCGGCGCAGCCCCCGCGGGTGGACCTGGCCGGCGACGGCGGCCGGCGCATCTCCTTCAACGTGCCCGAGCTGGGTGCGCCCGGCAGCCGCTCGATGGTCATCCGCGAAGGCAATGCGATGGTCTCCATCCATGCGCGCACCTTCATCGACCTGGCCGACCCGCGGCTGGACTTCGCCCTGGTGGCCAAGGACGGCGACGTGGGGCGGCTGCTGTTCACCAACACGCCCGCGCTGCAGGGGCTGGAGCGCGTCTCCGGCACCGAACCCACGCTCACCTTCAACGGCCAGCGCTACCAGGTGCGCTGCCTGCAGGCCTACACCGGCTGCATCGTGGCCACGCTGCGGGTGCCGCAGGGCGTGTGGGGCTCGCCGGTGATGATCGAGATGGGGGCCTTCGGCCTCCTGCTGGGACTGAGCGGCGGCTTTGCGTTCAGCGCCTTCCTGGGACGCTCGCGCTCGCTCAGCCGCCAGCTGCTGCTGGCCATGCGCAGTGGCGAGCTGCGCGTGGTCTACCAGCCCATCGTGCGCCTGTCCGACCGCCGACGCGTGGGCGCCGAAGCCCTGCTGCGCTGGACCGATGCCACCGGCAAGCCGGTGAGCCCCGATGCCTTCATCAGCGAGGCCGAGCGCAACGGCATGATCGGGCAGGTCACCCGCTTCGTGATCAGCCGCGTGCTGGAGGACCTGGGCGACGGCCTGCGCCGGCGGCCGGACTTCCAGGTCACGGTCAACGTCTCAGCCGACGACCTGATGGACAGCGGCTTCCTGCCCTTCCTGTCGGCGCGGCTGCAGGCGGCGCGGCTGCAGGCCTGCAGCATCGGGCTGGAGCTGACGGAGCGCACCACCGCCAACAGCCGCGAACTCAGCCGCGCCATCGCCCGCGTGCGCGAGGCGGGGCACAAGGTCTACATCGACGACTTCGGCACCGACTATTCGAGCCTGTCGTACCTGTCGCGGCTGCGGGTGGATGCGATCAAGATCAACCGCACCTTCATGCAGGCACTCCACGACCAGAGCGACCAGGACACCATCGCCCCGCAGATCGTGGTGATGGCCGAGGTGCTGGGCCTGACCATGGTGGTCGAAGGCATCGAGGAAGAGCAGCAGGCCGCCTACTTCCACACCCTGGCGCCCGACGCGCTGGCGCAGGGCTGGCTGTTCAGCAAGCCGGTGGAGGCGTCGCTGCTGTTCAGCTGACATCCCCCCGCTTCGGGGAACGGCGGCGATGACTTCAAGGCCCCTCTCCCCTCGCGGGAGAGGGGTTGGGGAGAGGGGGCCACCCCCCAACCTCAACCCTGCTTCGCCGCCTCCAGCACGTCCCGCGTGCGCTCGGCCTCGCGGCGGGCGGCGGCGGCGAAGTCGACGCCGCTGCTGGCGTAGCAGATGGCGCGGGACGAGTTCACGATGATCGGCGCGTCCTCGCGCCAGCCGGCGCGCACGGTGGCCACCGCATCGCCGCCCTGGGCGCCCACGCCGGGGATCAGCAGCGGCACCGTCGGTGCCAGCTCGCGCACTCGGCGGATCTCCTGCGGATAAGTCGCGCCCACCACCAGGCCGAGCTGGCCATTGAGGTTCCACGGCCCCTGCGCCAGCGAGGCCACATGCTCGTACAGCAGCGGCTGGCCCGGCACGTCGGCCAGGCGCTGGCCCTGCAGGTCGTCGCCGCCCGGGTTGCTGGTGCGGCACAGCAGGAAGGCGCCCTTGTGCGGGTAGCGCAGGTAAGGCGAGACGGAATCGAAGCCCATGAAGGGCGACAGCGTCACCGCGTCGGCGCCGTAGCGCTCGAAGGCCTCGGCCGCGTACTGCTCGGCGGTGGAGCCGATGTCGCCGCGCTTGGCGTCGAGGATGACCGGCACCTGCGGCGCCACGGCCCGCATGTGGGCCATCAGCCGCTCCAGCTGGTCCTCGGCGCGGTGGGCGGCGAAGTAGGCGATCTGCGGCTTGAAGGCGATCACCAGATCGGCCGTGGCCTCGACGATGGCGGCGCAGAAGTCGTAGATGCGGGTGGCATCGCCCTTCATGCCCTCGGGGAAGCGGGAGGGTTCCGGGTCCAGCCCCACGCACAGCATGGAGCGGTTCTGGCGCTGCGCGGCCTGCAGCTGATCGAGGAAAGACATGGGGCGCGATTCTAGGAGGCCCCCTCGGGGCGGCCGTGCCGGCACCGGCCGCCTGCCCGGGAACGGCCTGCGGGTGGCGGCCCCGCGTGTCGGGCGCTCAACCGGCTGCCGCGGCCAGGCGCTCGAACTCGGCCGCCGCCAGGCACAGGTCGGCCCAGGCGCGTGCCTTGTCGGCCGGGGTGCGCAGCAGGTAGGCGGGCGCGTAGCTGGCGACCACGGCAGTGCGGCCGTCGGCGCAGCGGCCTACCTGGGCACGCAGCCGGCCCAGCGGCTGCGCGCCGAGCAGCTGCTGCGCCGCCAGCGGACCCAGCGCCAGCACCATGCGCGGCGCGAGTTCGCGGCAGGCATGGTCGAAGCCAGCCTCGAAGGGCTCGTCGTCCTCGCCTTGCGGCACGCCGGGCGCGGGGCGGTGCACGCGCTGCAGGTGCACCGGCGCGGGGCCGGCGTGCAGGCGCAGGGCGCGCAGCATCTGATCGAGCAGGCGGCCGGCGTCGCCGACGAAGGCGGCGCCATGACGGCCATCGGGGCCGGGCGGCATGTCGACCAATACCAGCCAGCCGCCTGGGGTGGGCGCGTCGCCGCTGGCGCCGGCCGGCAGGTACAGGCGTTGGGCCGGCTCGATGCGCACGGCGGGGGCACTCCCGGCCCGTGCGGAGGGCGCGCCGGTTCGTGGGGCCGGGGACGCCGTGGCGGAGGCGGGCGACTCGGCCGTGGGGCGGCGACCGGGCGCGGAGGAAGCCGGTGCCGCCTGGCGCAGGGCTGGCGGCGCTGCGGCGGAAGGCGGCATGTCCTCCGGCGGTACGTCGTCGATCCATGCGGGCGGGCCGTCGTCCGAAGGCGGCGCGTGGGGCGTGTCGGTGCCCGGACGATCCATCGGCGGGCGGGCTGCGCGGGCGGCCGCGGGCTCGGCGGTGTGCTCGCCGACGAGCGCAGCGGGCTCTGCGGCCTGGGTCGTCTCAGCTGCGGCGATCGGTGCCGCCACCTCCGCCGTCTGCGCCGGCCACCAGACCTTGACGCCCATCTCCTCCAGCATGGCGCGCTGGCGTGCATCGAGCATCAGGCTCATCTCGGGTTTCCTGGGCGTGCGAACGCGCGTGCGTGCGGCGCGCCCTGTTGAATGGGGGCGGAGGACGGCGTCACGCGGCCGTGCCCTCCAGCCGCAGGCTCATCACGATCGCGTCCTCGCGACGGCCGGGCGCGGCCGGGTAGTAGCCCTTGCGCTGGCCCACGCGGCGGAAGCCGTGGCGCTCGTAGACCTGCTGGGCGCGCGTGTTGCTCACCCGCACCTCCAGCCACAGCCAGCCCGCGCCCTGCGCGCGCGACCATACGCCCAGCGCCGTGAGCATCAGCGCCGCCCAGCCCTGGCGCTGGAAGGCCGGCGCCACGGTGATGTTGAGCAGATGCACCTCGTCCACGCCCTTCATGGCGACGAAGTAGCCGATCAGCGTGTCGGGCGGTGCGCGCCGCCCTGCAACGTCGGCGCCGAAGCCGGGCGCCTCGGGCGCCGTGGGCCCGACCAGGCACATGCAGTGGTAGCCGGCATGCATCGAGTCGATGAAGTTGCCGCGCGTCCACGGATGGGTGTAGGCCTGCTGCTCGATGGGCAGCAGCGCGTCGAGGTGGGTGACGCGCATGGGCTCCAGGCGCGCCTCGGGCAACTGGGGCAGGGCGCTCATGCGGACGTCGCTCCGGTGGCGGCGGCGTTCTTGATCGCCTCGCGCTCGGCCGTGGTCTGGGCGACCTTGTCGCGCACGTACAGCGGCTGGGCCTCGGCGGCCGGCACGGCGCGGCCGGCGGCAAGCATGGCCGGGGCCAGGCGCAGCAGGGCGGTGGCGGTGGGCAGGCAGGCATGGCGCGGTGCACCGGCGGGCAGGCGCTCGCCATAGGCCGCGAACGCGTTGCCGGCCAGCAGGAAGCCGGGAGGCACCTGCACCTGCTCGGGCGCCATCAGGCGCGGGGCTTCGCAGTGACCGGCCGCGGTGTCGCAGGCAGCGGCATAGACCTCGTCCATGCGCGCGTCGAGCACCGCCATCACCTGCGCCGCGCCGGTGGCATGGCGGGCCTCCTCGGCCACGGCGTGCAGCGTGTCGATGGGCAGCACGGGAATGTCCGCCCCATAGCCCAGGCCCTGCGCCACCGCGCAGGCGGTGCGCAGGCCGGTGAAGGCGCCGGGGCCGCGGCCGAAGACGAGGGCCTGCAGCCCGCCCAGCGTCAGCCCGGCCTCGGCCAGCAGTTCGTGGATCAGCGGGATCAGCGCGGCCGAGGCCTGCGCGCCACCCGCCTGCGTGCGGGCGACCACGCGGTCGCCGTGCTGCACCGCCACCGACAGCGTGTCGGTGCTGCAATCGAAGGCGAGGAGTTCAGGCATTGCAACCCTTGGTCGTGGCACAGGCCGGCACCGCGGCGGACGCGGCCGGCGCCTTGCGCTGCACACCCAGCAGGATGCCGAGGGTCACCAGCGCCAGCCCGGCCAGCAGGCCCGGATGCAGCGGCTCGTCCAGGAAGAACACCGCCGACAGCGCCGACAGGCCCGGCACCAGCGCCGTGATCATGGTGGTCCGCACGGGGCCGAAGTAGCCGATCATCTTCGTGAAGGTGATGCCTGAGATCACCACCGAGCCGATGCCCTGGAAGGCCATCTGGAAGGCGATGGCGCCCCAGGGTGCGGTGGGCAGCTTGCTGTGCACGACGCCCGCCCAGACCAGCAGGGCATACAGCGGCACATAGGTCAGCAGCGCGAACATGGTGATGGCGATGGTGGCGCGCACCGCGTCCAGTGCATGCCGGCGCACGATGACGCCGTAGCAGGCCCAGCAGAAGGCGGCGGACATGAACAGCAGGTCGCCCTTCCACACATCGGCCGTGCCGCCCGCGTCCGCGCCGCCGAAGGCCTGCAGCAGGCTGCGCCCGCCCACCATCAGGTCGCCCGCGACGATCAGGCCCAGCCCCGCGGCCCGCAGCGGCGTGATGCGGTCACGCAGCACCACCGCCGCCAGCAGCGCCGTCCACAGCGGCAGGCTGCCGGGCATCAGCACCGCGGCATGGCCGGCCGGCGCGAAGAAGAAACCCGAATACGCCAGGCCCGCATAGAGCACCGCGCCGAAGATGCCGGCCAGTGCGCTCAGCCGCAGCGGGAGGGGCGACAGGCCGAACAGCGAGCCGGCCTGGGTGTCGCCCGCCCGCCGGGCCTGCGCCACCAGCCAGGCGCCCCAGGGCGCGAGCACCACGCTGGCGCCCAGGATGCGGGCCAGACCGATGTCCAGTGGCGCCAGCGAGCGGCCGGCGGTGGCGCGGGAGATGACGATGAAGCCCGTCCACACCAGAACGGTGATGACAGCCGAGCCGACACCCACCGCCCGGGGAGACAGGCGCAGGAGCGATCGGTCGGCAGCAGGCATCGGGCGATTATCGAGGGGCCTCGCCTCCGTCGTCGGCGCCGGGGGCTTGCGGGGGGCGGCCGGCCACGGTCACCGTGGCACCGGCGGCGCGCAGGGCGGCCACCGCCGCTTCGGGTGCCTGTGGCGCCACCAGCACCGTGCCGGCCTCGGCCAGCGGCGCGATCACATAGGGCGAGGCGGCACCGAGCTTTTCGGACGAGGCCATGACCACCGTCTCGGCCGAGGCCGCCATCAGCGCCCGCTTGATGGCGGCTTCCTCCATGTCGGCGGTGGTCAGGCCCGCCTGCGCATGCACCCCGGTCACGCCCAGGAAGCAGGTGTCGGCATGGATGCGGGCGATGGCCTCGGTGGCCGCCGCGCCCACCGCCACCACCGAATGCTTGAACAGCCGGCCGCCGATCAGCACCACCTCCACGCCGGGATGCGCCACCAGCGCCACCGCCACCGACGGGCTGTGCGTGACCACCGTGGCCTGCAGCGTGGCCGGCAAGTGGCGCGCCAGTTGCACGGCGGTGGTGCCGCCATCGACGAACACCACCTGCCCGGGCCGCACCATGGCGGCCGCGGCACGGCCGATGGCGACCTTCTCCTGCGGCGCCAGGCGCTCGCGGCCGGCGAAGTCGGCCTCGGCCGCCGCCATCGGCAGCGCGCCGCCGTGCACCCGCTGCAGCTTGCCCTGCGCCGCCAGCTCCCGCAGGTCGCGGCGGATCGTGTCTTCCGACAGGCCCAGCGATTCGCCGAAAGCCTTGGCCACCACCTGGCCATCGCGGCGGAGGGCGTCAAGGATGAGCTGGTGGCGCTGGCGGGTGAGCATGGGTCGATGGTAGCCAGGGATGCATGAAGATGCACGAAATTTCTTGATATTGCACGAGTGTGCGCCTAGCATCCGCCGCCATGACCTCCACCAGCGAACGCGTCCGGGTGCGCGACGTCACCCTGCTCTCCGACAACTGGTACACGCTCAAGACCACGCGCTTCGACTGGCAGCGCCGCGACGGCCGCTGGCAGACCCAGCAGCGCGAGACCTACGACCGCGGCAACGGTGCCGTCCTCCTGGCCTATGACCTGGCGCGCCGCACGGTGCTGCTGGTGCGGCAGTTCCGCTACCCGGCTTTCGTCAACGGCCACGACGGCCTGCTCATCGAGGCCGCCGCCGGCCTGCTGGACGATGCGGCCCCCGAGGCCCGCATCCGCGCCGAGGCCGAGGAAGAGCTGGGCTACCGCCTGGGCGAGGTGCGCAAGGTGTTCGAGGCCTTCATGAGCCCCGGCTCGGTCACCGAGAAGCTGCACTTCTTCGTCGCACCCTACGACGCCGGCATGCGCATCGGCGACGGCGGCGGCCTGGCCGAGGAGGGCGAAGACATCGAGGTGCTGGAGCTGCCTTTCGACGAGGCGCTGGCCATGGCGGCGGACGGCCGCATCGCCGATGCGAAGACCATCCTCCTTCTGTACCACGCGCAATTGCACCTGTTCGGCCCGCGCGGGGGCTGAGCGGGGCGCGGCCGCCCACCGGCGTGCCGCGGCCTGCTGACGCACCCAGCGCTCCGGATAATCCCGGCGCATGCCTGTGCGCTGCTTCTCTTCCTGCCTTCCCCGCCTCCCGCTTCTCACTTTCCTGCGCGCTGCTGCGCTGGCCGCCACCGTCGCGGGCGCGGGCTCGCCGGCACTGGCCCAGCCCTCGCCAGCGGTCCCTGCCGGCGCTGCCATGCCGTCCACGGCGCTGCCGCCCTCCGTCGAAGCCGCCCTGGCCCGCGCCAAGGTACCGCGCGATGCCGTCACCTTCTTCGTGGCCGACGCCGAGGGCCGCCAGCCCCCGCGCCTGGCCTGGCGGGCGCAGGAGCTGGTCAACCCGGCCTCGGTGATGAAGCTGGTCACCACCTATGCCGGGCTCGACCTGCTGGGTCCCGCCTACACCTGGAGCACGCCGGTGTACGCCGATGGCGCCGTGGTCGACGGCACGCTGCAGGGCAACCTCTACCTGCGCGGCCAGGGCGACCCCACGCTGGTGGTCGAGCGGCTCTGGCTGCTGCTGCGCCGCGTGCAGGCCCTGGGCATCCGCCGCATCGCCGGCGACGTGGTGGTCGACCGCAGCGCCTTCGACGCCGGCGTCGAGAGCGACCCGGCCGCCTTCGACGGCGAGCCGCTGCGGCCCTACAACGCCTCGCCCGACGCCTTCCTTGTCAACTTCCGCTCGGTCACGCTGGACTTCACGCCCGAGGCGGGCGGGCGCTTCGCTATCGTGAGTGCGGAGCCGCCCCTGGCGGGCGTCACCTTTCCGGCGCGTATGCCGCTCGGTGGTGGCGAATGCGGCGACTGGCGCACTGCGCTGCAGGCCGACTTCAACGACCCGGCGCAGCCGAGATTCACCGGTACCTTGCCGGCCGCCTGCGGCGCGCGCAGCTGGCCCGTGGCCTGGCCCGATCCGCAGCGCTTCGGCCTGCGCGCCATCGGCGGCCTCTGGCAGCAGATGGGCGGCCAGATCGACGGCCAGCTGCGCCTGGGTACCGTGCCGACGGGCGCGCGCCTGCTGTTCGAGGCCGCCTCGCCGCCCCTGGGCCAGGTGGTGCGCGACATCAACAAATACAGCAACAACGTGATGACCCAGCAGCTCTTCCTGACGCTGGGCCTCACGCAGCGCCAGCGCGGCAGCTTCGACGCCGCACGCGCCGCCGTGCGGCAATGGTGGACGTCACGCGTGGGCGGCAACGAACCGGCGCCGGTGATGGTCAACGGTGCCGGCCTGTCACGCGAGGACCGGCTCACCGCGGCCGGCCTGGCGCGCATGCTGCAGGTGGCGTGGCGCTCGCCGGTCATGCCGGAGCTGATCGCCTCATTGCCCGTGATGGGCGTGGACGGCACGCTGCGCAATCGCCCGGCCATCACCTCGGCCCATCTGAAGACCGGCAGCCTGCGCGACGTGGCGGCGATTGCCGGCTATGTGGATGGCGCTGGGGGCCGCAGATGGGTGGTCGTCGCTATTGCCAATGATCCGGCGGCTGGCGCGGCGCGGCCGGCCTTCGATGCGTTGGTGGAGTGGGTGGCGCGAGGGACTTAAGACGATTGCGTACCGCGGTTTACCGAGGCTCTGTGTCAGAGCATATTCTCTGCAATTTATCCTCCCCCAAAAGGCATCTTCAATTTGCCAAGAATAGGGGCATATTTGCGTTCAGGGGAGTTGTATCGGCACTCGGGAAGATGCATTCGCCGCGCCGCAGTCCAGAGATTGGAAAATTCTTATGCATATCAATTGCATCAGCGGCGGTAAGTGATTTTTTTATTGATCAGAAAAATGAGCGAAGCGCTTTACTTGTGCCAAGCCAAGAGAGACGGTAATGTCAGATCACCAGATATCGTGTATCAACAAGACCAATCGCACGAGTGCACATGAGCGCATTCATTCCATCGGTGGGGTCAATCCCGACGGTAGTCGGTGGAAATTGGATCAACGGCAGGCAATCGCGGATGTGGAGTCGGGAAAATTTAGGTTTTGGGTCAGCGCGGGGGGAAGTTCAGTTTGGGTCATTGTGGCGACGAGCGCCGCTGGCAATAAGTATCTGAAAACTCAGAACGACGGGGAACAGCCGAACAATCTATTGAGCTTGCCGGAATGCCCTTAAGGTTGCCGGTCAAATAAGTTCAAGCGGGACGTGGAAGCTCATGGGAGCTGCTGCTGATAAAAAATTTAAGCCGCCGCGCGCATCAGTCGGTCGCGAACGCCTTCCCACTCCGCCGTCTCCGGCGGCGTCTCGATCCAGATCAGCTTGGCGCCTTCGTCGTCGAACTGCCGCAGCCGCGCGAACAGCTGCCGCGCCGCCTCGGCGGCGTCGTCGGGCATGCGGCGCAGGATCAGGCGCTGCGACCGGCTCTTGAGCGGCGTGCGCGACCACACGGCGATGTGGGCGGCCTGGGCGCCCAGCACGTCCAGCGCGGACTGCAGCATGCGGCCATCCATCAGCCGCACCTTGGCCGTCGGGGCGTAGTGCGATTCCAGCGTGCCCGAGGCGCGCGGGTCGGGCTGGGCCAGTTCGGCCTGGCTGCGCAGGCGCTCGCCGGCCACGCGCTCGATCTGCGCGCGGGTGATGACGCCCGGGCGCAGCAGCACCGGCGCGCCGCGGCTGCAGTCGACGATGGTCGATTCGATGCCCACGGTGCAGGGGCCGCCGTCGACGATCAGCAGGTCGTCACCGAATTCGCCGGCGACGTGCGCGGCGGTGGTCGGGCTCACGCGGCCGAAGCGGTTGGCGCTGGGGCCGGCCAAGCCGGGCACGCCGTGGCGGGCGCAGGCATGCAGCAGCGCCTGCGCCACCGGGTGGTCGGGGCAGCGCAGGCCGATGGTGTCCTGCCCGCCCGCGGCGGCCGCGCCCACGCCGGGCTGGCGGGTGGCGATGAGCGTCAGCGGGCCGGGCCAGAAGGCATCGGCCAGCGCGCGCCCGAAGGCCGGCAGCGGCTGCGCGAAGCGCGACAGCGACTCCGCCTGCCGAAGCGCGTCGGGCAGGTGCACGATCAGCGGGTGGTCCGACGGCCGGCCTTTGGCGCGGAAGATGCCGCGGGTGGCGTCGTCGTTGGCGGCGTCGGCCCCCAGGCCATAGACCGTCTCGGTGGGAAAGGCCACCAGCTCGCCCGCCCGCAGCGCGAGCGCGGCGCGTTCGATGGCGTGGCTGTCCTGGCCGTCGAGGATCATGGCGATGTCAGCTTGCCGTGCTGTCGGGCAGCCCGAGCAGGGCCGCAGCCTGTGCGGCGGCGGCGCGCACGCCGGCAATGTCGGCGCCGGTGATGTTCAGGTGTCCCATCTTGCGCCCGCGCCGCGCCTCGGTCTTGCCGTAAAGGTGCAGGTGGGTGCCGGGCAGGGCCAGCACCTGGGCCCAGGCCGGGTCGCGCTGCTGGTCGCTGCCGTCGGCGAACCACAGGTCGCCCAGCAGGTTGAGCATGATGGCCGGGCTGTGCTGGCGCGGCGCCACCAGCGGCAGGCCGGCCAGGGTGCGCACCTGCAGGTCGAACTGCGAGACGTCGCAGGCGTCCATGGTGTAGTGGCCGCTGTTGTGCGGGCGCGGCGCCATCTCGTTGGCGACCAGGCTGCCGTCCTCCAGCATGAAGAACTCCACGCACAGCACGCCCACGTAGCCGATGCCATCGGCGATGGCGCGCGCGGCCTCGACGGCGCGGGTGGCCACGGCCGGCGGCAGGGCCTGCTCATGCACCTCGGTCACGGCCAGGATGCCGCCGCGGTGCAGGTTGCGCTGGGGCGGGAAGTGCACCGCCTGGCCATCATGGCCGCGGGCCACGATGACCGAGCATTCCAGCGCCAGCGGCAGGCGCTTTTCGAGCACGCAGGGCACGCGGCCGGTGGCTTCCCACGCCGCGGCGAGTTCGGCCTGGGTCTGCACGCCCTGCTGGCCCTTGCCGTCGTAGCCCATGCGCGCGGTCTTGAGGATGCCGGGCAGCAGGTCGGCCGAAACGGCCGCCAGGTGGTCGGCGTTCTCGATCACCGCGTAGGGCGCGCAGCCGATGCCGCTGGCGGCGCTGCAGCGCACGAAATGCGCCTTCTCGCGGATGCGGTCCTGCGCGATGGCCACGGCATCGGCCGCGGGCGCCACCGGCACGTCGCCGGCCAGCGTCGCCAGGGCCTGGGCCGGCACGTTCTCGAACTCGGTGGTGACGGCATCGGCCAGGCGCGAAAGGCGACCGAGGGCGTCGCTGTCCAGGTAGTCCGCATGCAGGTGGTGGTGGCTGATGCGGCCGGCGGGGCTGTCCGGATCGGGGTCGAGCACCGCGGTGAAGTAGCCCGTGGCCTGCGCCGCGTGCACGAACATGCGGCCCAGCTGGCCGCCGCCCATCACGCCCAGCGTGCTGCCGGGCAGAAGCGGCAGGGTCTTGCGGCCCGGGGCCGTGACCTTGGGGCTCACAGCGCGCCTCCGCCCTGGGGCGAGAACACGGGTGCCGCGGCTGCGGGCGCGCCCTCGGCGGGCGGCGGCAGCGTCATGGCCTCGGCCACGCGGGTCTGGGCGGTGCGGAAGTCGTCCAGCTTCTGGCGCAGGGCCGGGTCGTTCACCGCCAGCATGGCCACCGCGAACAGGGCCGCATTGGCCGCGCCCGCGGTGCCGATGGCGAAGGTGCCGACCGGGATCCCCTTGGGCATCTGCACGATGCTGTAGAGCGAATCCACGCCCTGCAGGTGGCGGCTGGCGACGGGCACGCCCAGCACGGGCACCGTGGTCTTGGCGGCCAGCATGCCCGGCAGGTGGGCGGCGCCGCCGGCCCCCGCGATGATGGCCGTCAGGCCGCGGGAGGCGGCACTTTCGGCATAGGCGAACAGGGCGTCCGGCATGCGGTGCGCCGAGACGACGCGTGTTTCATGGGCGATGCCGAATTGCTGGAGAATCTCGGCCGCATGGCGCATCGTCTCCCAGTCGGAGTTCGAGCCCATGACCACGCCGACCTGGATGGTTTCACTCATCTTTCAATTTTACGTTTCGGCCCCAGCTGGAACGGGAATCTGAATCGGCCGGGCGCCCGGCCATCCCCCAACGACGCAGCCTCACCCATGATCGACATCACCCTCGACAACTTCCAGACCGAACTGGTCGAAGCCTCGCTCGCCACGCCGGTGCTGCTGGACATCTGGGCCGAATGGTGCGGCCCCTGCAAGCAGCTGGGCCCGGTGCTGGAGAAGCTGGAGGTCGAATACGGCGGCCGCTTCATCCTGGCCAAGCTCGACGCCGACAAGGTGCCGCAGATCTCGACCCAGCTGTCGCAGATGTTCGGTGTGCGCAGCATTCCCTTCTGCGTGATGTTCTCGGGCGGCCAGCCGGTGGACGGTTTCGTCGGCGCCCTGCCGGCCGACAAGATCCGAGAGTTCCTGGACAAGCACGTGCCCGGTGCCGACGAGCTGGCCGCGCAGCAGGAGGAAGAGGCTGCGCAGGAGGCCCTGGCCGAAGGCGACACCGACGGCGCGCTCGAAAAGCTGCAGCATGCCGTGGCCACCGACCCGTCCAACGACGATGCCCGCTTCGACTACGTCAAGCTGCTGCTGCAGATGGGCCGCACCGACGACGCCAAGGTGGCCTTCGCACCGGTGATCGACCGCCGCTCGCTGGTGCGCCGCTTCGACTCGCTGCAACGCTGGATGGACGCGCTCGACGCCGCCGAGGGCGCCGACATCGCCGCGCTGGACGCGCGCATCGCCGCCAACCGCCGCGACTTCGATGCGCGCTACGCCCGCGCCCTGGCGCTGATCGCGCAGCAGCAGTGGACCGAGGCCATGGACGAACTGCTCGAGATCCTCATGCGCGACAAGGGCTGGAACGAGGAGCTGGCCCGCAAGACCTACATCGCCATCCTCGACGTGATCGAGCCGCCCAAGCCCAAGGTGGCCGAAGGCCAGATCCCGCCGGACGATCCGGTCGTGGCGACATATCGCCGCCGGCTGTCGAGCGTGGTCCTGAGCTGATCGCGCGGTTCGCCCGCCCATGAAAAAGCGCCTCGATGTCGAGGCGCTTTTTCTTTGCCCGCACCGAGGCGGGTGGGGGCGGCTCAGCCCAGCGCAGTGCGCAGGCGGTCACCCGCATAGGCCATCGCATCGCGCGCCTTCTGCAGCACGGCGGCCCCGCCGAAGAACTCGTGCGCCACGCCTTCGTACTCGCGGCGCTCGACCGGCACGCCGGCCTCGCGAAGCGCACCTTCCAGCTTGGCGCCGTCGCTGCGCAGCGGGTCCAGGCGGGCGTTGATGATGGTCACGGGCGGCAGGCCGGCCAGGTCCGCGTCGATCAGGGACAGGCGCGTGTCCTTGAGGTCGTCTTCCGAGTTGACGAGGTGGTCCACGAACCACTTCACCATCGCGCGGTTCAGCGGCTTGGCAATGGCGTTTTCGATGTACGACTCGGTGTTGAGGCTGGTCTGCGCCACCGGGTAGACCGACAGCACATGGCGTGGGACCGGCAGGCCCGCATCACGCGCGGCGATGGCCGTGGCCACGGCCAGATTGCCGCCCGCGCTCTCGCCGGCCAGCGCCATGCGCACCGGGTCGCCGCCCAGCGAGGCGGCGTTCTGGCTCAGCCAGCGGTAGGCGGCGAGGGCGTCGTCCCAGGCGGCGGGAAAGCGGTGCTCCGGCGCCTGGCGGTAGTCGACCGAGACCACGATGGCATTCGCCGCCTTGGCCAGGCCACGGGCACCGGCGTCGTAGACGTCCTTGTCGGCGATGACCCAGCCGCCGCCGTGGAAGTACAGGATGACCGGGAAGGGACCGACGCCCTGGGGCGTATAGACGTTCGCCGGCAGCGCACCGACGGCGCCATCGACCGTGATGGTCTTCATCGTCACGCCGGGCACCAGCACTTCGGGGTCGGTGGATTCGCCGCGCTTTTGCAGCAGGGCGATCACGGCATCCTTGGCGGTCGGCTGCCGGCGGGCTTCGGCCACCTCCAGCTTCTCGATGGCCTTGGGGTGGAGCGACTCGTGTGCCTTGGCCAGTTCGAGCTGGTCGTCATCGGCGCGCAGGGCGGCGATGGCGTTGGACGCGGCATTGAGGATGGGGTTGGGCTCGCCATGGCTCATGGGCGGGGTTCCTTGTGGTGTAAGCGGCAGGGCCGCGGCGCGATGGCTGCGGGACTGCTGCATACCTTCACCGCGTCAGGCCGGAAGCCGCGTGCGCGGCCAGGACCGTCCGACGTAGGCGGGGGCTCTCGACGCCGGTGGGCATCTCCCCCTCAGGGCGTGACGGACAGGCCGCGCAGCCCCGTGTCTGCGGGTGTGTGACGCGCCCGTCGCCTCCTTCGCGATCAAGGCCCTGACCCGCACAAGCTCCGCGGAAAAGGCCGCGGGCCGCGCCTCAGGTGCCCTGCACGTAGGGATTGCTTTGGCGCTCGCGGCCGAAGCTGCTTTCCGGCCCGTGGCCGGGAATGAACACCGTCTCGTCGCCCATGGGCCACAGCCGCTGCACGATGCTGTCGATCAACTGCGGATGGCTGCCGCCCGGAAAGTCGGTGCGGCCGATGCTGCCGGCGAAGAGCACGTCGCCCACGAAGGCCCGCTGCGCGCTGGCCGAATGGAAGACCACATGGCCCGGCGTGTGGCCCGGGCAGTGGCGCACCGTCAGCGTCTCCTCGCCCAGCGTCACCGTGTCGCCGTCGGCCAGCCAGCGCGTGGGCGTGAAGGCGCGCGCGGGCGGAAAGCCGAACATCGCGCTCTGCTGCGGCAGGCCGTCGATCCAGAACTGGTCACCCGGGTGCGGTCCCACGATGGGCAGGCCCAGGCGCTCGGCCAGCTCGCCGGTGCCACCGGCGTGGTCGATGTGCGCATGCGTGAGCCACAGCTGCTCCAGCGCCAGGCCGCGCGACTCGGCGGCGGTGACCAGCCGGTCGATCTCGCCGCCCGGGTCGATCAGCGCGGCCTTGTTCGTCGCGTCGCACCAGACGAGCGAGCAGTTCTGCTGGAAGGGCGTGACGGGGAGGATCTGGTAGCGCAGCATGGCGAAGGCGGTCGTGGGTCGGAGCCGGCGATTGTCGCGACCGCCATGCTCCGACGGCGGCGGCGCACCGCCCGCCTGCGTCTCAGCCCGCGCGCGAGCCGATGACGCGGCAGCAGGCCGTGGCCCGCGCCACCTCGGTGCCCGCCTGCGCAAGCACCGCCTCCACGTAGCAGATGCTGCGTCCGCCGCCCACGATGGCCGAGCGGCCTTGCAGGCGGCCGGGCCGGGCCGGCGCGAGGAAGCTCAGGTTCAGCGTCAGCGTGACCACGCCGCCGCCGCCTTCGCCCGCGCGGGCGTCCACGACGGCGGCGCACAGGTCGTCCAGCATGGCGGCGAGCATGCCGCCCTGCACCGTGCCCGCGGGGTTGAGGAAGGCGGCCGTGGCCTCGTACTCGGCGGCCAGCGTGCCGGCCGTGGTGTCCAGGGCGAGCAGGCGGCCACCGAGCAGGGTGGCGATGGGCGGTTCGGGGCGTCCGGGCAGCATGCGTTTCTCCTTCAGGGGGTGGCGAGCCCCAACCGGCGCAGTGTCGCGGCCTTGAGGCGGCTGTCCTCGCGCAGGTGCCGTTCGAAGTCGGCGGCGGGGCGGAAGTCCACCACCTGGTTCGCGCGGCGGGCCCAGTCCTGGTAGCGCGGCGAGGCCACGGCCTGCCGGCACGCGCCCTCCAGCCGCTGCACCACCGCGTCGGGCGTGCGGGCCGGCACCAGCACGCCGCCGAAGCTGGCCTGCACCACGTCCACGCCCGCTTCCTGGAGCGTCGGCACCTCGGCGAACGCGGGATGGCGCCGGTCGGCATAGACGGCCAGCAGGCGTAGCGCGCCGCTGCCCAGCTGCCCGGTGATGGAACTCACCAGCACCGCGCCGAAGCCCAGGCGCCCGGCCATCAAGTCCTGCAGCATCGGCGCGTCGCCCTTGTAGGGCACATGCGTCAGGCTGACGTGCGCCACCGCCTCGATGTCCGCCGTGCCCAGGTGCGGGATGGAGCCCGTGCCCGAAGTGCCGTAGCTGATGGCGCCCGGCTCACGGCGCGCCGCGGCCAGCAGATCGGCCACCGTGCGCCAGGGCGAGGCCGCCGGCACCGCGATGGCGAAGATGTTGTCGAACACCTGGCAGACGGGCCGGAAGCTGTCGAGCCCGTAGTTCAGCCGGAGCCGGTGCGGTTCGCTCGACAGCGGTACCGCTGGCGTGAAGGCCAGCGTGTAGCCATCGGGCCGGGCCGCTGCCACCGCGTTCAGGCCGATGGTGCCGGCCGCGCCTTCGCGGTTGCTCACGACCACCGGCTGGCCCAGGGGCTCGGCCAGTGCCTCGGCGAGGTTGCGGGCGTTGAGGTCCAGCCCGCCCCCGGCCGCGAAGGGCACCACCATCTGCAGGGGCCGCTGGGGAAACTCCTGCGCCGGGGCGCCGATCGAAAGGGCGGCCAGAAGCAGGCCGAGGGCGGCCCGCGCGCCGCGATGCAGCACGTCGTTCATGGGCGCGCCGCCCTCACTCGTCGCGGATGCCGTTGCGCAGCACGCCGATGGCGTCGACCTCGATCTCGCACACGTCGCCCGGCTTCATGAACACGGGCGGCGTGCGCTTGTTGCCCACGCCGCCGGGCGTGCCGGTGACGATCACGTCGCCCGGCTCCAGCGGGATGAAAGTGGAGATGTAGGCGATCTGGCGCGGGATGCTGTGCACCATCATGTCGGTGGTGGCGCGCTGCATCTCCTGGCCATTGAGGCGCGTGACCAGCGTCATCTTCTGATCGGGCGCGATCTCGTCGGACGTCACCATCCAGGGGCCGAAGGCGCCGGTCTTCCAGAAGTTCTTGCCCGGTGCCCACTGCGAGGTGTGCAGTTGCCAGTCGCGCACGCTGCCGTCGTTGTAGCAGCTGTAGCCGGCGATGTGCGACCACGAGTCCGCCTCGCTGATGTGCCGCCCGCCTCGGCCGATGACGATGGCGATCTCGCCTTCATAGTCGAGGCGCTCGGAGGCTCGGGGCCGCACGATGTCCTCGCCATGGGCCAGCTGCGAGTCGGCCACGCGCAGGAAGATCACCGGCTTCTCGGTCTCGGTCTTGCCGGTCTCGCGGATGTGCTCGCCGTAGTTCAGGCCGATGCAGAAAATCTTGCCGGGGTTGGGGATGACGGGCAGCAGCTTCACCTCGGACAGCGGCAGCGTGGCGCGGGCGGCTTCGACATGGGCTGCCGCCTGCGATGCGAGGCCGGCGGCGATGAAGGCCTTCAAGTCCGGTGCCTGCGCGCCGAACACCGCATGCAGGTCGACGACGCGGTCGCCGACGATGGCGCCATAGCCGTCCTGGCCGTTGTACTGGTAGCTGATGAGTCTCATGGGGATTCCTAGGGAAGGAGAGGGGTGGGTACTAGGCCAGCCGACCTCCGATCCGCGTCGCGGCCTCGGTGATCAGACGGACCATCTTTTCAAGGTCGACGATTGCCAGGCGCGAGGTATCGAACACGAGGGAGATGGCGGCCCAGGCGCCGCCATCCGACTTGAGAACGGGCGCGGCCACGGCCGCCAGCTGGGGCTCCAGCTCGCCCTTGGAGACATAGTGGCCCGCCTTGCGGATGGCCGCGAAGTGGCGCCGGAACTCGGCCCATTCGCCGGGCAGGCCGCAGCGCACGGCCTCGTCGCGGCGCGCGTCGAACAGCTTCTTGAGTGGTGCCGTGCCCAGCGTGGCGAGCAGCACCTTGGGCGCCGCGCCCTGGAACAGCGGCCGCGGCCGGCCGCGCGTGTAGGCCAGCGTGGCGGGTGTGCCGCCCATCTCGCGGTGCGTGTCCAGCACCTGCTGGCCGAAGGCCTCGGTCACCACGCAGTCGAAGCCGGTGGCATCGACCAGTTCGCGCAGCACCGGCAGACCCACCTTGAGCACCGGGTCGGCGCGGCGGATGTAGTGGTCCAGCAGGATGATGCGCGGGCCCAGCGCGTAGTGCGAATCCTCCACGCGCTGCAGCAGGCCCACCTGCAGCAGCTGGCGCACATAGCGGTAGCTGGTGGGCAGCGAGACGTCCAGCGCCTTGGCGATGTCCTCGGCAGTGCGGGTGACGTGGTGGTCGTCGAAGAGGTCGAGCACGCCCAGCATGCGTTCCAGGCTGGACGAGGACGAAGGGTCGGACAAGGTGGGGCCCCGGGATGTGGGTCGTCATGGCGCCACCGGGAGGTACTGGGAGATGCGGTCCAGCTCGGAGCCCGTGCGCGCCACGCCGACGATGTAGCGGTCGGGCCGTAGTATCACGGCGCCCGCCTGGTGGCTGCGCAGCCAGTCCGCCAGCGGCGGGTCGGGCTCGTCGATGACCAGGGCCTGGCTGCGGGCCCAGCGCTCGGCGGTGCCGGGCGCCGCGGCGGCCAGCAGTTCGCGCTGGCCGATCACGGCGCTGCGGCGGCCCAGCAGCTCGTCCAGCAGCCGGCCGTCGGCCAGCCGCGGCTGGGGAAAGGGCCGGCCCGCCAGGTCCTGCTGGAGCGAATCGAAGGCGCCGGCGCCCAGCAGTTGCGGCGGCAGCTCGAAGACCTCCGGCTCGCCGCTGGCGAAGCGGGCGTCGCGCTCGGCCGCTGCGACCGGGTCGGTGGTCTGGATGAGGCCGCCCAGGCGCACGGCCAGCTCGATCAGGGCGCGCACATGCGGCTTGCGCTCGGACTCGTAGGTGTCCAGCAGCGCCTCGGATGCGCGGCCGGCGAGCACCGCGTCCAGTTTCCAGGCCAGGTTGGCGGCATCGCGGATGCCGGCGCACATGCCCTGGCCCAGGAAGGGCGGCGTCTGGTGGCAGGCATCGCCGGCCAGCAGCAGCCGACCCTGGCGCCAGCCATCGGCGATCACCGAATGGAAGGTGTAGATGGCGGCGCGCTCCAGCCGGGCCTGGTCGGGCCGCACCCAGGGCGCGACGAGCTTCCACAGGTTCTCGGGCTGCACCAGCGCCTCGCGGTCGTCGCCGGGCAGCACCATGATCTCCCAGCGGCGGCGGTTGCCGACCACGTTGCAGTAGGTCATGGGCCGGCGCGGGTCGCAGTGCTGCACGGTGTGCGGCGGCAGGTCCACCGGCTCGGTCAGCACCACGTCGAACACCAGCCAGGGCTGGCGCAGGCCCAGGTCCACCATCGGGCTGCCCATGTGCTGGCGCACCGGCGAGCGGGCGCCATCGCAGCCCACCACCCAGCGGGCGCGGGCCTCGAAGCTGCCGCCGTCGCCGCCCTGGCAGCCGTGCAGCGTGGCGCCTTCGCTGTCCACGTCGATGGCGCTCAGGGCGGCGCCCAGCCGCACGTGCACGTTCGGAAAGCGTGCCAGGCCATCGCGCAGCACGGCCTCCAGCTCGGGCTGGTGGAAGTAGTAGTTGTTGGCGCCGCCGTGCGGCCCCAGTGCCGCGGTGCCGCCGCGGATCAGCAGCGTCTGGCCCGCCGCATTGACGAAGTGCATGCCCTGCGTGCCGGGCCGCGAGATGGCCAGCACCGGCTCGCGCAGGCCCGCCGCCTGGAAGATGCGCAGCACCTCGCCGTCGTAATGGATGGCCCGCGGCAGGGGAAAGATGTCGCGTTCCTTCTCGACCACCAGCACCGAGCGCCCGGCGGCCCCCAGCAGGTTGGCCAGCGTGGCGCCCGTGGGGCCCAGCCCCACGATGGCCACGTCGTACACGGGCGCCGGCTCAGCCATGCTGGTCTTCCTGCATGCGGCGGGCGACGTCGGCCTGCCATTGCGCCCGGCTCATGAATTTGGGAAAGCGCTTCGCGATGGCCTCGGCCTGCGCCAGGATGGCCTCGTCGCTCTGGGCGAGGTCGATGGGCTCGCGCAGCGGCTGTTCGCAGTACCAGGGCGTGTCCATGAACAGCTCCAGCCGGTTGCCCTCCGGATCGCGGCAGTAGACCGAGACGGCATTGCCGTGCGTCACCGGCAGCATCTCGCTCGCGCCCTCGGCCAGCAGCCGGTCGTGGAAGGCGCGCAGCGTCGCCACGTCGGGCACGCGGAAGGACAGCTGGTTGACCACGTTGAAGGCCATGTCCGCCGGCCGGCCGGTGGCCAGCACCAGCTGATGGTGCTCGCTGGGGTCGCGGCTCAGGAAGACCAGCTGCACCGGGCCCAGGTCGCCCGCGTCGGTCTGGGTGAAGCGCAGGGCGCGCTTGTAGAAGCCGGCCATGCGGGCCAGGTCGGTGACGTACAGCCCGATGTGGCTGAACTGCAATTGCAACGGTTGGGGAGGGGTCAACTTTGTCTCCAGGCGAGAACGAAAGACCTTGTTGGTCCTTCGATGGATTGAATGGTATTGTCATTATCGTATTTTGACAATAAACAATGTGTTCGTATGATTCGGTCCCGTGCAATCGGCACGCGTTCGCAAACGGAGACATTCATGACCATCCTCAAGAGGCTCGCCGCCGGCGCGGCCGCCCTGCCGCTCGTCGCTGCCCTGGCCCTGGCGCCCACCGGTGCGGGCGCCCAACCCGACTACCCATCCAAGCCGGTGCGCATCATTGCCCCCTTCCCCGCGGGCAGCGGCCCCGACGCCAATGCCCGCGAGCTGGCCGCGGAGCTGACCAAGATCCTGGGCCAGTCCTTCTATGTGGAGAACCGTCCGGGTGCCTCCAACATCATTGGCACCGAGGTGGCGGCCAAGGCCGCCAACGACGGCTACTCGCTCTACATCGGCACCACCAGCTCGCTGTCGGTCGTGCCGCACCTCTACGGCAAGCTGCCCTTCAATGCCGAGCGCGACTTCGCGCCCATCAGCCTGCTGGGCGTGCTCAACACGGGGCTGATCGCCACGCCGTCGGTGCCGGCCAAGGACGCGCGCGAGCTGGTCGCCCAGCTCAAGGCCAAGCCCGATTCGGTCACCGTGGCCACGCAGGGCATCGGCAGCTATTCGCACCTGTCGGCCGTGTGGTTCAACAGCGTGGCGGGCGTGAAGTCGAACCTGGTGCCCTACAACAGCAACAGCCCCTACGCCGACCTGCTGGCAGGGCAGATCCAGCTGATGTTCGACGGCCTGCCTGCGGCGGCCACCAACGTGCAGGCCGGCAAGCTCAAGCTGCTGGCCATCACCGGCCGCGAGCGGCATCCGAGCTTTCCCAACGTGCCGACCTTCGCCGAGCAGGGCCTGCCCGACTACACGCCCATCGCCTGGCAGGGGCTGCTCGCGCCGGCCGGCACGGCGCCCGCCATCCTGGAGAAGCTGAGCGCCGCCATGGCCAAGGTCTGCCAGTCGCCTGAGCTGGCCAAGAAGTGGCGCGACTACGGCGGTGAGCTGCGCTGCAACACGCCCGCCGAATTCACCGCCTTCATCCAGGCCGATCGCGCCATGTGGGGCAAGGTGGTGCGCGCCGCGGGCGTGAAGCTGGATTGAAGGCGACGGACGCAATGCCCCCCGCCGGGCCCGACCTGCTCGCCGACGGCCTCGTCATCACCGCGCCCGGTGGCCCGGAAGTGCTGCGCTGGACGCCCGGCCTGGCCCTGCCTGCGCCGGGGCCCGACGAGGTGCTGATCGACGTGGCCTGGGCCGGCGTCAACCGGCACGACTGCAACCAGCGCCGCCGCGGTCCCACGCCCGCGCACAGCGACGTGCCCGGCCTGGAGGTCAGCGGTACCGTGCGCTGGGCCGGCGCCCGGGCCGGCCCGCTGCGCGTGGGCGACGCCGTGTGCGCCCTGGTGGATGGCGGTGGCTATGCCACGCGGGTGGTGGCGCCCGCCGCGCTCGCCTTCGCCGTGCCGGTAGGTCTGGGCCTGCGCGATGCCGCCGCGCTGCCCGAGGCGCTCTTCACCGTCTGGCACAACTTCTTCGGCGTCGCGGCGCTGGGGCCGGGCGAGACGGTGCTGATCCATGGCGGCACCAGCGGCGTCGGCAGCCTGGCCATGCAGTTGCTGGCCGCGTTGGGCCATCGGGTGGCGGTGACCTGCGGCAGCGACGCCAAGGTGGCCGAGGCGCGGACCCTGGGCGCTGCGGCCGCATTCAACTACCGGACGCAGGACTGGGTGCAGTCCGCGCTGGACTGGACCGGGGGCCGGGGCGTGGACGTGGTGCTGGACATGGCCGGTGCCACGCATGCCGCGCGCAATGTGCAGGTGCTCGCACGCCGCGGCCGGCTGGTGCATCTGTCGCCGGGCGAGGGCGCCGACTTCGTGGCGCCCCTGCGGCCCATCCTGGCCAAGGAACTGCGCATCACCGGCTCGCTGCTGCGCCCGCTGCCGCTGCCCGAGAAGGCCCTGATCGCCGAGCGCCTGCGCGCCGTGGCCCTGCCGCTGGTGGCCGCCGGCCGGGTGCGGCCCTGGGTGAGCGAGGTCTTCGATCTGCGCCAGGCGGCGCAGGCCCATGCGCGGCTCGAATCGGGGCAGGCCATGGGCAAGCTGGTGCTGGAGGCGCCGGGCATCTTGCGGCGCGCTTGACCGGCGCCCGTGGCCGGAGCCGCGGGTCGGCGCGCGGCGCTTCAGGTCCTGCGGGCTACCCAGCCCCTGAAGGTGAATGCGCCGTAAAACTGCTCGACGTCCTCGAAGCCGGCCGCGCGCAGCAATGCCGCATCCTCTTCTGGCGACAACACCGGCAGCCGCTGCTTGAACGCATTGATGCTGCCATGGGCCTGGGCGGTGGGCACGCCGGAGGCCACCGCAAATGCCGCGTTGCGCGCCAGCCATCGGCCAGCCGCGTGGTCCTCCCGGGCGAAGCTGTGATGTGCGACCACCAGGGGTGCCCCCGGCCGGAGCCGCGTGTGCATCTGCTTCAAGGTGCGCAGGCGTTCATCCGCGGTCAGAAAGTGCAACGTCAGCAGGCAGGCCGCGCCATCGAAGGGCCCCATTGGCGCGCTGTCGATGTAGCCCTCGTGCAAGCGCACATGGGGTGCGGAGGCGCCCAGGGTTGCGCGGGCGAGCGCGAGCATTTCGGGGGAAGGATCGACGCCGTCGAAGTGCCAGGCCGGCTGCAACTCGGCCAGGGCCTTCAGTTCCAGGCCGCCGCCCGCGCCCAGCACCAGCATGCGTGCGTCCGGAGGCGCATCCTCGGCCAGCAAGACAGCCGTCATGCGGTGCAGGTCGCGCAGTCCGGGCACGATCCTCGCGGTCCGTTCCGCGTAGCTCGACACAGCCGCGGGATCGGAGAACGGTGTCATCGCAGGTCCCTGCCTCTATGCCGGGGCCAGGGAATCGGGCCAGACCAGCGAGCGATGGACCTGGGCGCCGGCCATGGCGCCGTGGCCCACGGCCAGGGAAACCGAATGTGGCATGCGCGCCACGTCGCCGCAGGCGAACACGCCCGCCACCGAGGTCTTGTTCTCGGCATCCGTGCGCACCTGCAGGCCCATGGGTGTTTCTTCGAGCGCGCAGCCGATGGCCTCTGCCAAAGGACTCGACGGCGAGGTTCGTGACGCCGTGAACAGGCCTGCAAAGCGAAGCACGCGTCCGTCGGCCATCGCCACGTCGGCATGTCCTTCGATGCAGCGGATGGTGGCCTCCTCGATCGTCACGCCACGGCGCTGCAAGGCCGCGCGCGACGCCGGATCCAGTGCCATCGCACCGTTGACGAGCAGCGTCACGCGGCCCCACTCGGTGAGCAGTTCGGCCTGGTGGATCGACAGGGGGCCTGCAGCGATGATGCCGATGCCGCCCTGGTCGAGTTCGTAGCCATGGCAGTAGGGACAGTGGAAGACCGACCGGCCCCACCGCTCGGCAAGGCCTTCGACGTCAGGAAGCCGGTCGGACACGCCGGTGGCCAGCAGGATGCGCCGAGCGCGGTGCGCGCGACCGTCGGATGCCGTCACCGTGAACGCGTCCACGCATCCTGTGAGGGCTACGGCCCGGCCATCGAGCCATGTCAGCGTGGGGTAGGCGCCGAGCTGGCGGCGTGCCTCGGCGGCGATCTCCGCCGGGGGCGCGCCATCCTGACCAAGGAACCCGTGCGAGTGGCTGGCGAAGCGATTGCGCCGCTCGCCCGCGTCGACCACCAGCACGGTCTTGCGCGCCCGCACCAACTGAAGGGTCGCCGCCATTCCTGAATAGCTGCCGCCGATGACGATGACGTCGAATTCCATGATCAAGGCCTTTCCTGCCGAGCCGCTGCATGACGGCGCGCGAAGTCGGCCGCCAGATCGGCGAGAGTGATTTCCGAGAAGCGCTGCAGCAGCAACGCTTCGGCCTGGGCGAAGGTGTCTTCCAGCGCGGCATTCACCGCCTGCTCGACGAGGCAGGCCGGCGCTTCGTTGCGGTGTCCGATGGCGAAGGTGGCGGGCTCGCCCAGGGCTTCGTGCAACTGGCGCAGGGTGACGGTGCGCAGGTCGGCCTGGATGCGCCACCCGCCGGCGTGGCCGCGGTCCGAACTCACGATGCCGGCCTCTCGCAGGTAGGCCATGGTGCGTCGCACGACGACCGGGTTGGTGCCCAGGCACTGCGCCAGCGTTTCGGAGGTGACGGGGCCGTCGTACTCGGCCATGTGCAGCAGCGCATGCAGGACGGAAGAGAGGCGGCTGTCGCGTTTCATGTAACTAATGATGTTTCGTGATGACGTGCCTGTCAAGGCTGGCATGCGCCATTTGCGGTCCAGTGCCGCGCGATGCACCGGTGTCACAGCCTCGTCGATCTCACCATTGCCGGTGCCCGAATGCTCGTCCGGCGGGCGATCCAGGTGGCACGCTGCTTGCATCACATCATGTATCCAAGAATGGATGCCTGAACATGGTGCACGAAGCCTCTACCCCCGACGCCCTGACCCGCCCCTTCGCGGCCGCGGGTTCCGCCCAGGTGCCCGCGCCGCAGCCTGCCCCGGATGGCCGGCCCGAAGCGGCCTGGATCAGCCGCCCGGCCACGCCCATCGCCGGTGCGGCGGGCGGTCCGTTGGGCGGCCTGCGCTTTGCCGTCAAGGACAACATCGATGTCGCCGGCCTGCCCACCACGGCCGCGTGTCCGGCCTTTGCCTACGCACCCGACGCGCACGCCACCGTGGTGCAGCGCCTGCTCGATGCCGGTGCCTCGGTCGCCGGCAAGACCAACCTCGACCAGTTCGCCTGCGGCCTCAACGGCAGCCGCTCGCCCTACGGCGCGGTGCCCAACAGCTTCGATGCGCGCTACGTGTCGGGCGGCTCCAGCTCCGGCTCGGCTTATGCGGTGGCCACCGGGCAGGTGGACTTCTCCCTGGGCACCGACACCGCCGGCTCCGGCCGCGTGCCGGCGGGGCTCAACAACATCGTGGGCCTCAAGCCCAGCAAGGGCCTGATTAGCGCGAAGGGCGTGGTGCCGGCGGCGCAGAGCGTGGACTGTGTCTCCATCTTCGCGCCCACCGTGGCGCTGGCGGCCCGGGTGCTGGCCTGCGCCATGGGGCCGGATGCGGGCGATCCGTACTCGCGGCGCCTCGACCTGGTCCGCACGCCGCTGCCGCCGGCCTTCCGCTTCGGCGTGCCGCAGCCGCTGGAGTTCCACGGCGACGCCCTGGCCGCCGCCGCCTTCGAGCGGGCCGTCGCGCAGCTGCGCGAGCTGGGCGGCGAACCGGTGTCCGTGGACTACACGCCGCTGGCCCGCGCCGCCGGCCTGCTCTACGACAGCGCGCTGGTGGCCGAGCGCTATGCCGCCGTGCGGCCCTTCTTCGATGCGCACGAGGCCGAGGTGATCGAGCCGGTGCGCGGCATCCTGGCGCGTGGCCGCAGCTTCGACGCCGCCGACCTGGTCGATGCGCAGACCCAGCTGCATGCGCTCGGCCAGCAGGCCGCGGCCATGTGGGCCGGCATCGACCTGCTGCTGGTGCCCACCGCACCGACGCACTGCACGCTCGACGCCATGCGCGCCGAGCCGGTGCGACGCAACAGCGAGCTGGGCCACTACACCAACTTCGTCAACCTGCTGGACTACGCGGCGCTGTCCGTGCCTTCTAGCATCCGGCCCGACGGACTGCCCTTCGGCGTGACCTTCATCGGGCCCTGCGGCAGCGACTTCCGCCTGGCCGAGCTGGGCCAGCGCTTCCATCACGCCACGGGCCTGCCGATGGGCGCCACCGGCGGGCCGCTGCCGGCTGCCGAGTCCATGGTCTGGCCGCCGCTGGCCGAGGGCGAGGGCATGCCCATCGCCGTGGTCGGTGCCCACCTCACGGGCATGCCGCTCAACCACCAGCTCATCGCGCGCGGCGCCACGCTGGTCGAGACCACCACCACCGCGCCGCACTACCGCCTGTATGCGCTGCCTGGCACCACGCCGCCCAAGCCGGGCCTGCAGCGCGAGCCTGGCCGCGGCGTGCCCATCGCCCTGGAGGTCTGGAACGTGCCGCGCGCCGAGGTCGGCGCCTTCCTGGCGCAGATCCCGCCACCCCTGGGCCTGGGCAGCGTCGAGCTGGTCGATGGGCGCTGGGTGCACAGCTTCATCTGCGAGGCCCATGCGCTGCAGGGCGCCGAGGACGTCAGTGCGCATGGCGGCTGGCGTGCCTACATCGCCTCGCGCGGCGCCTGAACGCACTGCGCCCTCGCGCCCCGCCTTTCTCATTCCGCCCTTCCTTTCGTTCGTTCGCAGGAGTCTTCGCATGAGCCCAACGCCCTCCTTCCGTCCCTCCCGCCGCCATGTGCTGCAGGCCGGCGGTGCCGCCCTCGGCGCACTGGCCGCGCCCGCCATCGTGCGTGCGCAGGGCGGGCCCAAGCTGCGCATCGGCTACTGGCCGGTGGCCGCGGGCCTGCCCTTCTTCGCCGCGGTGGAGAAGGGCTACTTCAAGGAAGCGGGCCTCGACGTGGAGCCGCTCAAGTTCGCCGGCGCCCAGCAGGTGATGGAGGCCATGCTCTCCGGCCGTTCCGACGGCAGCGCCAACGGCACCGGCAGCGCCAATCTGGGCATCGGCGAGATCGCGCAGCCCGGCCTGTTCAAGATCTTCTGCACCAACCCCAGCAACGCCAAGTACGTGCTGGAGGAGTTCCTGGTGCCCAAGGACAGCCCCGTGAAGAGCGTCGCCGAACTCAAGGGCAAGCGCGTGGCCTCGGGCCCCGGCATCCAGAACGTGACGCTGGCCAAGACCATGCTGGAGCGCGCCGGCGCGGGCGTCATCAACGTCACCGAGCTGCCCATCGGCCAGCATGTGGCCGCCCTGGCCGCCGGCCAGATCGACGCCGTCTACACGCTGGAGCCCACCGGCACCGTGGGTCGGCTCAACGGCACCACGCGCGTGCTCGAAGCCGGCGTGGTGGCCCACTACATCCTGGGCGACCCGATGGCCCCGTGGCACGGCGGCTCGGCCAGCCTGACCACCGAATTCATCAAGAAGAACCCCGACGTCGCCAAGAAGTACATCGCCGCCTACAAGCGCGGCATCGAGCTGGTGCGCAACAACCCGGCCGACGCGCGCCAGTACATGAAGGGCTACACCGCCATCGAGGGTGCGCTCACCAACGAGGTGCCGCTGGCCTCGTACATGCTGCACGACGAGTTCAAGCCCGCCGACATCGCGTACTTCCAGAAGTTCTTCGACCTGTTCACCGAGAAGGGCATCTTCGAGAAGAAGGTGGCCGTGGACGGGCTGCTCTACCGGGGCTGAGTGCCATGAACGCGCCATCCTCCGCCGCGGCGGGCGCCTGGAAGCCGCCCGCCACCGACGTCGCGCCCGCGCTGCCCCGGCCGCCGGTGTGGAACAAGCTGCTGCCGGCCATCGGGCCCCTTGCCCTGTTCGTGCTGTGGGACCTGGTGGTGCGGCTGGGCCTCATCAAGCCCATCCTGCTGCCGCCGCCGCTGGCCACCTTCCAGACCCTGGTCACGGGCCTGGCGGGCGGGCCGCTGCTGAACGACTTTCTGGTCACCGTGTGGCGCACGCTGCAGGCCTTCCTGATCGCCGCGGCGGTCGGCATGCCGCTGGGCGTGCTGCTGGGCAGCAACGAGAAGGCCTACCGCAGCGTGGAGTTCCTGATCGACTTCTTCCGCTCCACGCCCTCGTCTGCGCTGATCCCGCTGTTCCTGATGATCTTCGGCACCTCGGACATCAACAAGGTGGCCATCGCCGCCTTCGGCGCGATGCTGATCGTGGTGTTCAACAGCGCGTATGGCGTCATCAACGCCCGCAAGCAGCGGGTGATGGCGGCCAAGGTGATGGGCGCCACGCGCTGGCAGATCTTCAAGGACGTGCTGGTGTGGGAAAGCCTGCAGCCCAGCTTCGTCGGCCTGCGCTCGGCGGTGTCGATGGCGCTGGTGATCGTCATCGTGGCCGAGATGTTCATCGGCGCCGACAGCGGCCTGGGCAACCGGATCATCAATTCGCAGCAGGTGCTGAACGTGAAGAGCATGTACGCCAGCATCCTGGCGGCGGGGGCGCTGGGCTACGCGCTCAACGTGCTGTTCCTGGTCATCGAGCGCCGTATCGTCCATTGGAGCGGAAGATGAACGCAGTCCTCAACGCCCCCGTGGTCGCCGATGTGCCGATGCCCAAGTTCCGCCCCGGTCCCGCCGGCACGCACATCACCATCCGCGGGCTGACCAAGTACTTCGCCGGCTGGCCGCTGTACGAGGACTTCGACCTCGACATTCCCAAGCACAAGATCGTCTCGGTCTTCGGACCCAACGGCTGCGGCAAGAGCACGCTGATCAACATGATCGCGGGGCTGATCCCCATCGACCGCGGCGAGATCCTGTTCGACGGCAAGTCGCTCAAGGACACCAAGATCGGCTACGTGTTCCAGAACTACCGCGAAGCGATGTTCCCGTGGATGCGCACCATCGACAACATCGCCTATCCGCTCAAGCTGGAAGGCCGCAGCAAAGCCGAGGTGGACCGCCGCATGGAAGAGCTGGTGGCCAGCTTCGACGTCAAGTTCGACCTGAACCGCTTTCCCTACGAGCTCTCCGGCGGCCAGCAGCAGACGGCCTCGATCATGCGGGCGCTCGCCCCCGGCCCCGAGGTGCTGTTCCTGGACGAGCCTTTCTCGGCGCTGGACTTCGAGATGACGCTGTTCATCCGCGAGAAGCTGCAGGAGGTGTTCATGCAGACCGGCACCACCATGCTGCTGGTCTCGCACGACCTGGAAGAGGCGGTGTACCTGGCCGACGAGGTGCTGCTGCTGACCAAGCGGCCCACGCGGGTGGCCGAGATCTTGCGTTACGACGATCCGCGCCCGCGCACTGTGGAGACGCTGAGCCAGCCGAGCTTCGTGGCCATGAAGAAGCAGAGCCTCGAAATCTTCCAGCGCGAAGTGCGCCGCTGACCCACCGCCACCGAACCGCCCATGACGCCTCAACAGATCGAAGCTTATGTGGACGCCGCCGCCGCGGCGCTGGACCTGCCGCTCGCGCCCGAACACCGGGCCGGCGTGCTGCGCTACTTCGCGCTCGCTGCCGACATGGCGGCGCTGACCGAGGCCGTGGACCTGGCGCCGCATGACGAGTCGGCGGTGCGCTTCGAGCCGGTGGCGCCGGGGGGGCAGTCATGAGCGCTGCCCAGCCCTGGTTCGAGGCGGACGCCGCCACCATCGCCGCCGCGGTGCACGCGGGTGAGGCCAGTGCCACCACCGTGGTGCAGTCCGTGCTGGACCGCATCGCCGCCACCGAGGACCGCGTCAACGCCTTCACCGCCGTGACGCGCGAGCGCGCCCTGCAGCGCGCCGCCGCGCTCGATGCCCTGCCGGCCGAGGCCCGGGCCGCGCTACCGCTGGCCGGCGTGCCGGTGGCGGTCAAGAACCTGTTCGACATCGCCGGCCTGCCCACGCTGGCAGGCTCGAAGATCGAGCGTGAGGCGCCGCCCGCCAGCGCAGACGCCCTGCTGCTGCGCCGGCTCGAAGCGGCGGGCGCCGTGCTGGTGGGCGGGCTCAACATGGACGAGTACGCCTACGGCTTCACCACCGAGAACTCGCACGAGGGCCCCACGCGCAATCCGCACGACCTCACGCGCATCGCGGGCGGCTCCTCGGGCGGCAGCGGCGCCGCGGTGGCGGCCGGGCAGGCGCCGATCTCGCTGGGCTCGGACACCAACGGCTCCATCCGCGTGCCGGCCTCGCTGTGCGGCGTGTACGGCCTCAAGCCCACCTTCGGCCGGCTGCCGCGCACCGGCAGCTATCCCTTCGTCGGCAGCCTGGACCACCTGGGCCCCTTCGCCCGCTCGGTGCGCGACCTGGCCCTGGCCTACGACGCGATGCAGGGACCGGAGGAGGGCGCCCCCGGCGACCCGGGCTGTGCCCAGCGCCCCGTCGAGCCGGTGATCGGCACGCTGCCGCAGGGCATCGCCGGCCTGCGCATCGGCGTGCTGGGCGGCTGGTTCGCGCGCAATGCGCTGCCGGAGGCGCAGGCTGCCGTCGCCCGCGTGGCCGAGGCCCTGGGCGCCACGCGCACCGTCGAACTGCCGCTGGTCGAGGCCGGCCGCGCCGCCGCCTTCCTCATCACCAACGCCGAAGGCGCAGCCCTGCACCTGCCCGACCTGCGCCGCCGCGCGCAGGACTTCGAGCCGCTGTCGCGCGACCGCTTCCTGGCCGGCGCGCTGCTGCCCGCCGCCTGGGTCACGCGGGCCCAGCGCGTGCGACGCCGCTATGCCGAGGCCGTGGCCGCGCTGATGCAGGACTTCGACCTGCTGCTCGCGCCGGCCACGCCCTGTTCGGCCACGCCCATCGGCACCGAATGGCTGGAACTCGACGGCCGCCGCCAGCCGCTGCGGCCCAGCTTCGGTGCGCTCACGCAGCCCATCTCCTGCATCGGCCTGCCGGTGTGCGCCGTGCCTGTGTGGGGCGCCCATGCGACGCTGCCGGTGGGCGTGCAACTGATTGCCGCCCCCTGGCGCGAAGACCTTGCCCTGCGCGCCGCCGCCGCGCTGGAGTCCGCCGGCGTCACGCAGGCGCCCGTCGCCCGGCTGCCCTGATTTCCTTGCTTCTCTTCCTTCCTTTTCCCTCACCCAACCTTCCGCTGGAGCTTTTCGCATGACCGCCTTCAATCGCCGCGAATCCCTCAAGACCCTGGCCGCCCTCGGCGCCGCCGGCAGCCTGGGCCCCCTGGCCTGGGCCCAGAAGCCGCTGACCGTGGGCGTGATCTACGTCGGCCCGCGCGACGACTACGGCTACAACCAGGCCCACGCCCAGGCCGCGGCCGAGCTCAAGAAGCTGCCCGGCGTGAAGGTGGTCGAGGAAGAGAACGTGCCCGAGACCGCCGCCGTCCAGAAGACCATGACCGGCATGATCCAGCAGGACGGCGCCTCGCTGCTCTTCCCCACCTCCTTCGGCTACTTCGACCCGCACATCCTGGCGCTGGCGCCCAAGTACCCCGACGTGCGCTTCTCGCACTGCGGCGGCCTGTGGACCGAGAAGAACCCCAAGAACGTGGGCAGCTTCTTCGGCTACATCGACGAATGCCAGTTCCTCAACGGCGTGATCGCCGGCCACATGAGCAAGAGCGGCAAGATCGCCTTCGTGGCCGCCAAGCCCATTCCGCAGGTGCTGCGCAACATCAACGCCTTCACGCTCGGTGCGCGTTCAGTCAAGCCGGGCATCACCTGCCACGTGATCTTCACCGGCGACTGGTCGATGGCCGTGAAGGAGGCCGAGGCCACCAACAGCCTGGCCGACCAGGGCTGCGACGTGTTCACCATGCACGTGGATGGCCCCAAGGTGGTGGTGGAGACCGCCGCCAAGCGCGGCAAGATGGTCTGCGGCTACCACGCCAGCCAGGCCAAGCTGGCGCCCAATGCCTACCTCACCGGCGCCGAATGGAACTGGCTCACCGCCTACAAGACCATCCTCGAGGCCGCCCAGGCCGGCAAGCCGCATCCCAACTTCCTGCGCGGCGGCCTGAAGGAGGGCTATGTGAAGACCTCGGCCTATGGCCCCATGGTGACCGACGCCGCCAAGAAGCAGGCCGACGACATCAAGGCCAAGATGGTCGCGGGCAGCTTCGACATCTTCAAGGGCCCGCTGAAGGACAACAAGGGCA
Organism: Pseudacidovorax sp. DMC4; assembly: GCF_056314265.1. NCBI lineage: Bacteria > Pseudomonadati > Pseudomonadota > Betaproteobacteria > Burkholderiales > Comamonadaceae > Pseudacidovorax > Pseudacidovorax sp. DMC4. The sequence goes on from NZ_JBQUYR010000013.1 coordinate 104,731, forward strand.
AGGAAGTCATCGCCGCCGGCCAGGTGCAGAAGCAGACCGACCTCAAGCTCGAGCAGATGAACTACCTGGTCGAAGGCGTGGTCGGCTCGGTCTGAGGCCGGCCCTCCGTTGCAAGGAAGACCTGCCATGCGATCCATGGGCCAGGACTTGGCGCTGCCGGTGCTCAGCATCGCGGCCGCAGTGGCGCTGTTCGGCGTCTTTGCGGCCGTGGCGGCGGGCAGCTCGCCGCCCGAGGTGTGGGCGGTGCTCTACCAGGGCGCCTTCGGCAGCTGGTTCTCGTGGCAGAACACGCTGCAGCGCGCGGCGCCGCTGATGCTCACCGCCCTGTGCGTGGCGCTGCCGGCGCGCGCCGGGCTGGTCATCATCGGCGGCGAGGGCGCGCTGGTGCTGGGCGGTCTGGGCGCGGCGGCGCTGCCCTATGCCGTGGCGCTGCCGGAGAACCTCTTCGGCACCGTGGCCGTGTGCCTGGCCGGCATGGTGGCCGGCGCGCTGTGGATCATGCTGGCGGGTGCGCTGCGCCAGTACCGCGGCATCAACGAGACGATCAGCAGCCTGCTGCTGGCCTATGTGGCCATCGGCCTGTTCAAGCACCTGGTCGAAGGGCCGCTGCGCGATCCGGCCAGCCTGAACAAGCCCTCGACCAATGCCCTGGCCGAGGGCCTGCGCATCGGCGGCATCGCGGGCAGCGACGTGCACTGGGGCCTGGCCCTGGGCGTGGCGGCCTGCGTGGTGCTGGCGCTGTGGCTGCGCTGGACGCCCACCGGCTTCTCGGTGCGGGTGGTCGGCGGCAATCCGCGCGCCGCGCAACTGGTGGGCCTGCCGGCCACGCGGCTGGTGCTGCTGGCCTGCGCGCTGGGCGGCGCCTGCGCGGGCCTGGCCGGCGCGGTGGAGGTGGCGGCAGTGCACACCAGCGCCAATGCCTCGCTGATCGCGGGCTATGGCTATGCGGGCATCCTGGTGGCCTTCATCGCGCGGCAGAACCCGCTGGCGGTGATTCCGGTGGCCATCCTCTTCGGTGGCTTCGGCGCGGCGGGCAGCCTGCTGCAGCGCCGGCTGGGCCTGCCCGATGCCTCGGTGCTGGTGCTGCAGGGCATCGCCTTCGTGCTCATCCTGGCCAGCGAGGCGCTGCGCGGGCGCGACTGGCTCACGCCCTTGCGCCGCCTGCGCAGTGACAAGGCGGCACCGGCCCTCAAGGAGGCGCAACCATGACCGCCGACATGCTGACCGCCTTCGTCGCCGCCATCGTGGGCGGAGCGCTGCGCGTGGGCACACCTTTCCTCTTCGTGAGCCTGGGCGAGTGCCTGACCGAGAAGTCGGGTCGCATCAACCTGGGCCTGGAAGGCGTGCTGGTGCTCTCGGCCATGGCGGCCTTCGGCGGCGCGTACCTCACCGGCTCGGCCTGGGTGGGCGTGCTCGTGGGCGCCCTGGCTGGTGCGCTGCTGGCGCTGCTGCACGGCCTGCTGTGCTCGCTGCGCGGCGTCAACGACGTGGCCACCGGCATCGCGCTGATGCTGCTGGGCACGGGCCTGGCCTTCTACCTGGGCAAGCCGCTGATCCAGCCGCAGGCGCCGCAGATCCCGGCGCTGCCGCTGGGCGACTGGAGCAGCAATGCGGCGGTACGTGCGGCCTTGCAGGTCAATGCACTGGTGCCGCTTGGCCTGCTGCTTGCCGGCCTGCTGTGGTGGGGCTTCGCGCGGACCCGCGCCGGCCTGCTGGTGCGGCTGGCCGGCGACTCGGCCGATGCGGCACGGGCGCTGGGCTATTCGGTGTCGGCGCTGCGCATCGCGGCCACCACCGCGGGTGGCGCCATCGCCGGGCTGGGTGGCGCCTCGCTCACGCTGTTCTACCCGGGCAGCTGGAACGAGGGCATCTCCAGCGGCCAGGGCCTGATCGCCGTGGCGCTGGTGATCTTCGCGCGCTGGAGCCCGCTGCGCTGCGTGGGCGCGGCGCTGCTCTTCGGCGGTGCCGGGGCCGTGGGGCCGGCGCTGCAGTCCATCGGCATCGGCTGGGGCTACCACCTCTTCAACACCGTGCCCTATGTGCTCACGCTCCTCATCCTGGTGGCCTCGTGCCGGCCCGGGCAGGTGGCGGCGGGCAGTCCCGGTGAGCTTTCTTCGAAATGAACCCCACAAGGAGTCATCCATGAGCGGACTCGGCGGTCTGAACAAATCGGCCCACGGCGTGGTGGTGGGCCTGGTGCAGCTGCAGCTGCCGGTGGTCGCCACGCGCGAGCAACTGGCGGCGCAGACGCAGCGCATCTGCGAGCTGGTGGGCAAGGCCCGCCGCAACCAGCAGACCATGGACCTGGTGGTGTTTCCGGAATACGCGCTGCATGGCCTGTCGATGGACACCAATCCCGAGATCATGTGCAGCCTGGACGGCCCCGAGGTGGCGGCCTTCCGCGCCGCCTGCGTGGAACACCGCATCTGGGGCTGCTTCTCCATCATGGAGGCCAACCCCGATGGCAATCCGTACAACAGCGGCCTGGTCATCGACGACCAGGGCGCCATCCGCCTGTACTACCGCAAGCTGCATCCCTGGGTGCCGGTGGAGCCCTGGGAGCCGGGCAACCTGGGCGTGCCGGTGTGCGACGGCCCCAACGGCAGCAAGCTGGCGCTCATCATCTGCCACGACGGCATGTTCCCGGAGATGGCGCGCGAGGCCGCGTACAAGGGCGCCGAGATCATCCTGCGCACGGCCGGCTACACGGCGCCCATCCGCCATGCCTGGAAGATCACCAACCAGGCCAACGCCTTCTGCAACCTGGCCTACACCGCCAGCGTGTGCATGTGCGGCAGCGACGGCACCTTCGACTCCATGGGCGAGGGCATGTTCTGCAGCTTCGACGGCACCGTGATGGTGGAGGGCGGTGGCCGGCCCGACGAGATCATCACCGCCGAGCTGCGGCCCGACCTGGTGCGCGAGGCACGTACCGGCTGGGGCGTGGAGAACAACATCTACCAGCTCTATCACCGCGGCTACGTGGCGGTGAAGGGCGGCGCGCAGGACTGTTCCTACACCTACATGCACGACATGGCCGCCGGCCGCTACCGCCTGCCCTGGAGCGACAAGGTGCAGGTGACCGACGGCACAGGCTTCGGCTTCGCGCCGCCCGTGCGCTTCTACGGCGGCGCAGGCAGCCATCCGCTGGTGCCGGCGCCCACGCCGCCGGTGCCCGACAAGGAACGTCTCAAGACCCTGGACTGACACCATGGACGCCACGACCTCCCCCGCTGCCGCCGCGCCGCGCTTCGCGGCCGCCGAACCCTACCGCTGGCCGTACGACGGCAACCTGCGCCCCGACAACACGGCGCTCATCGTCATCGACATGCAGACCGACTTCTGCGGCAAGGGCGGCTATGTGGACGTGATGGGCTATGACATCTCGCTCACGCAGGCGCCGATCGAACCCATCCGCCGCCTGCTGGCCGTGATGCGTCCGCTGGGCTACACCATCATTCACACCCGCGAAGGCCACCGGCCCGACCTGTCGGACCTGCCGGCCAACAAGCGCTGGCGCTCGCGCCAGATCGGCGAAGGCGGCGTGGGCATTGGCGACGACGGGCCCTGCGGCCGCATCCTGATCCGCGGCGAGCCGGGCTGGGAGATCATTCCCGAGCTGGCGCCGATCGAGGGCGAGGTGGTGATCGACAAGCCCGGCAAGGGCTCCTTCTATGCCACCGACCTGGAGATGATCCTGCGCACCCGCGGCATCCGCAACCTGGTGCTGGCCGGCATCACCACCGACGTGTGCGTGCACACCACCATGCGCGACGCCAACGACCGCGGCTTCGAATGCCTGCTGCTGTCGGACTGCACGGCGGCCACCGATCCGGGCAACCATGCGGCGGCACTCAAGATGATCACCATGCAGGGCGGGGTGTTCGGCGCGCATGCGCCGTCGACCGCGCTGATCGAGGCACTGGCACCATGATCGCGCCCGTCACCCCCCATCCGCGCGCCCAGGGTGCGCTCGCGCTGGACACGCTGGAGCTCACGAAGCGCTTCGGCGACTTCACCGCCATGGACCGCGTGAGCATGCAGGTCGCCCCCGGCAGCGTGCATGCGCTGCTGGGCGAGAACGGCGCCGGCAAGAGCACGCTGGTCAAGTGCGTGGCCGGCTTTCAGCGGCCCGAGGAAGGCAGCATCCTCATCGACGGCCGCGAGCAGTCCATCGCCAACCCGGTGGTGGCGCGGCAGCTGGGCATCGGCATGGTCTACCAGCACTTCACGCTCGCGCCCGGCATGACGGTGGCCGAGAACCTGCTGCTGGCCGGCGGCCAGGTGCCCGCGCTGATCGACTGGAAGGCCAAGCGCGCCGAGCTGCAGGCCTTTCTGGCGACCACGCCCTTCCGGCTGGACCTGGACGCGCGGCCCTCGCAGCTGGCCGCGGGCGAGAAGCAGAAGCTGGAGTTGCTCAAACAGCTGTACCTCAAGCCGCGCCTGCTGATCCTGGACGAGCCGACCTCGGTGCTCACGCCGCAGGAGGCCGACGAGGTGCTGGGCCATGTGCGCGCCTTCGCGCAGGGCGGCCACTGCACCGTGCTCATCATCACGCACAAGTTCCGCGAGGTGATGGCCTATGCCGACGCCGTGACCGTGCTGCGCCGCGGCCGCGCGGTGCACCATGCCGCGGTGCGCGACACCGACCCGACCCGCCTGGCCCAGGCCATGATGGGTGCGGGCGCCACGCCCGACGAGGCGAGCGAGGGCGCGAGCACCGTCGCACCGCGCACGCCGGTCGCAGCGGGTGCGTCACCGACGCTGGAGGTGGAATCGCTCTCTGCCCCCGGCGACCGCGGCACGCCCGCCGTGCAGTCGCTCAGCCTGCAGGTGCGGCCGGGCGAGATCCTGGGCGTGGCCGGTGTCTCGGGCAACGGCCAGCGCGAGCTGGTCGAGGCCCTGGTGGGCCAGCGCGCGCGCAGCGCCGGTCGCGTGCGCGTGGGCGGCCAGCCCTACCGCGCCAGCCGCGCCGACAACCGCCGCCTGCGCGTGCGCAGCCTGCCCGAGGAGCCGCTGCGCAATGCCTGCGTCGCGGGCCTGAGCGTGGCCGAGAACATGGCCCTGCGCGACTTCGACCAGCCGCCGCTGGCGGCCGGCGGCCTGCTGCGCTTTGGTCGCTGGCGGGCGCGGGCGCGGCAGTGGATCGCCGAGTACGGCATCAAGACCCGCGGCGAGCGCGCGCCCATCGGCAGCCTGTCGGGCGGCAATGTGCAGCGGGCCGTGCTGGCGCGCGAGCTGGCCGGCGACATCCAGGTGCTGATCGCGGCCAACCCCGTCTTCGGCCTGGACTTCGCGGCCGTGGCCGAGATCCATGCCCGCATCGTGCAGGTGCGCGAGCGCGGCGGCGCCGTGCTGCTGGTGAGCGAGGACCTGGACGAGCTGCTGGCCCTGTCGGACCGCATCGTGGTGATGAGCGAGGGCCGCATCGTGTACGAAACCCCCGCCGCATCCGCTGACCGCCATGTCCTGGGTGCTCACATGGGCGGTGGACATTGATGCCCACCCCCAGTCTTCGCGGACTTCGTTCCGCTCCGACTACCCCCTTCAAGGGGGCACATCCAGCGGCCCGGCGGAGCCGGTTCCGCGGATGTTCCCGCCCGGCCTGCTCCGCATGTTTCGCCGCTGCTTGCCAGCGGCAGGAAGGATTCCGATGAGGATCGACGCCCAGCCCTTCGCCTACGACTTCGACCTGGCCAGCACGGCCCTGGTGCTGATCGACATGCAGCGCGACTTCATCGAGCCCGGCGGTTTCGGCGAGACGCTGGGCAACGACGTGTCGCTGCTGGCGGCCATCGTGCCGGCCACGCAGGCCGTGCTGGCCGCTTGGCGCCGGGCCGGCGGCCTGGTCGTGCACACGCGCGAGGCACACCTGCCCGACCTGTCGGACTGCCCGCCTGCCAAGCGACTGCGGGGCGCCCCGTCGCTTCGCATCGGCGACGAAGGCCCCATGGGCCGCATCCTGGTGGCCGGCGAGCCGGGCAACCAAATCATCGACGCGCTCGCGCCCATCGAGGGCGAGTGGGTCATCGACAAGCCCGGCAAGGGCGCCTTCTATGCCACCGGCCTGCACGAGCTGCTGCAGGCGCGCGGCATCACGCACCTCGTCTTCGGCGGCGTGACCACCGAAGTCTGCGTGCAGACGAGCATGCGCGAGGCCAACGACCGCGGCTATGACTGCCTGCTGCTGGAGGACTGCACCGAAAGCTACTTCCCGCAGTTCAAGGCCGCCGCGGTGGAGATGATCCGCGCGCAGGGCGCCATCGTCGGCTGGACCGCGACCGGGCCGCAGCTGATGGCGGCCCTGACAGCGGCAGGGGGCTGAGCGGCCCGCTACGATCCGATGGTGCCTGTCGCCGCTCCCGCCCGTTCCAAGAAAACCGCTCCCGCCGAGGCGGAGCTTCCCTTCCGTTCGCGCGCCGACGAGGTCTACGACCAGCTCAAGCGCGACATCGCCGACTTCCGCCTGGTGCCCGGCGACCGCTTCACCGAGAACGAGATCTGCGATCGCCTGGGCGTCTCGCGCACGCCGGTGCGCCAGGCGCTGATCCGGCTGCAGCAGGAAGGCTATGTCGAGGTGCTGTTCCGCGCCGGCTGGCGCGTGCTGCCCTTCGACTTCCAGCAGTTCGAGCAGCTCTACGACCTGCGCATGGTGCTGGAGACCACCGCCGTGCACCGCCTGTGCGAGTCGGGCCGCGCCGTGGACCGGTCCCAGCTCGACGCGCTGGCCGCCATCTGGCTGGTGCCTGCCGAGCAGCGCAGCCGCGATGCGGCGCAGGTCGCGAGCTGGGACGAGGACTTCCATTGCCAGCTGGTGGCCGCCGCCGGCAATGCCGAGATGGCCCGCGTGCACCGCGAGGTGACCGACCGCATCCGCATCATCCGCCGGCTCGACTTCACGCAGCAGCCGCGCATCGACGCCACCTACGACGAGCACGCCAAGATCCTCAAGGCGGTGCGCGCCAACCGCGGCGACCAGGCCGCGATGATGCTGCGCGCCCACATCGAGACCAGCCAGGCCGAGGTGCGCAAGATCACGCTGCACCAGGTGTACCTGGCGCGACAGCAGGGCGGCTGAGCGCCGCGGCCGTCGCTGCGGCCGTCGCCGCTACGCCATCGGGCGCCAGGCGTCGCCGGGCGCCCATGGAGAGCGCGAAGCCATTTTTCAGACGCGTTCCAGCACGGTCGCAATGCCCTGCCCGCCGCCGATGCACTGCGTGGCCAGCGCATAGCGGCCACCCTCGCGCGCCAGCAGCGATGCCGCCTTGCCGGTGATGCGCGCGCCGGTTGCGCCCAGCGGATGGCCGATGGCCAGGCCGCCGCCGTCGAGGTTGACCGTCCCCATGTCCAGGCCCAGGTCGCGGATGCAGGCCAGGGCCTGCGAGGAGAAGGCCTCGTTGATCTCCACCACGTCCAGGTCGGCCACCGACAGGCCCGCGCGGGCCAGCGCCTTGCGCGTGGCGGGGATCGGGCCGATGCCCATCACGGCCGGATCCACGCCCACGGTGGCGAAGCTGCGGATGCGCGCGAGCGCGGCCAGGCCGTGGCGCTCGGCGAAGTCGTCGCGCGTGACCAGCACCGCCGCGGCGCCGTCGGTGAGCGGCGAGGAGGTGCCCGCCGTCACCACGCCGTCGGGCTGGAAGGCGGGCTTGAGCGCCGCCAGCGCCTCGGCCGAGGTGGCGGGGCGGATGCAGCCGTCGCTGTCGACCGTGCTGCCGTCGGGCAGTGCGATGGGCACGATCTCCTGCGTCAGCCGGCCGGCCTCGCGCGCGGCGGCGGCCTTGCGGTGCGACTGCACGGCCAGCGCCTCCTGGTCGGCGCGGCTCACGGCCCAGCGCTCGGCCACGTTCTCGGCCGTCTCGCCCATGGAGATGTAGGCATCGGTGTCCGCCAGCAGCCCGGGATGGGGCGAGAAGTTGAAGCCGCCCTGCGGCACCATCGTCATCGACTCCACCCCCACGCACAGGTAGGCGTCGCCGATGCCGGCCTCGATCTGCGCGGCGGCGATGTGCACCGCCTGCATCGACGAGCCGCAGAAGCGGTTGACCGTCATGCCGCCGACCTCGTGCGGCAGCCCGGCCAGCAGGCCGACGATGCGCGCGAGGTTGTTGCCCTGCGCGGCCTCGGGATAGGCACAGCCGAGGATCACGTCCTCCAGCAGTGCCGGGTCCAGCCCGGTGCGCTGCAGCAGGCCCTGCACCACGGCGGCGGCCAGCGTGTCCGGCCGCACCTCGGCCAGCCGGCCCTTGCGGGCGAAGTGGAAGGGGGAGCGCGCATAGGCGGCGATGACGGCTTTCATGGGATCTCCTGGCTTGTCGGTTTGGGGCGTGCCGGCGTTCAGGCCACCGGCGTGGCGGGAGGCGTGAAGGCCGCTGCCGCCGCGGGGGCGGATGCGGCGGTGCGCGGTGCGCTGGCGGCGTCGAGCCGGCTGCGCTGCTCGGCCGAGAGCGCGATCTGCAGCGCGCCCAGGTTGGACTGCAGCTGGCCCAGCGTGCGCGGCCCCAGCAGCGGCTGCACGTCCCGGGTCAGCAGCCAGGCGATGGCGACCTGGTCGGGCGTGGCCCCCAACTCGGCGGCCACGGCCAGCACGGCGTCGAGCAGGGCAGTGCGCTCGGCGGAGTTCTCGGCCTGGAACACCTTGCCGCCCAGCGCCTCGGCCCGTCCCCGTTCGCCCTGGCGGTACTTGCCGGTGAGCATGCCGCCGCCCAGCGGCGACCAGGTGACGGCGGCCAGGCCCAGCGCCTGGGCGGCGGGCAGCAGGTCGGACTCCGGCGCGCGGTGCACCAGGCTGTACTCGAACTGCAGCGCGGCGATGGGCACGGCGCCGGTCAGCTCGGCCAGCGTCACGGCGCGGCCCACGCGCCAGGCGGGAAAGTTGGACAGGCCGGCGTAGACGATCTTGCCGGCGCGCGCCAGGTCGTCCAGGCCGCGCACGATCTCCTCCGACGGCGTGACGCCGTCGGGGTGGTGCACCCAGTACAGGTCGATGCGGTCGGTCTTCAGCCGGCGCAGGCTGGCCTCCACCGAGGCCACCATGGCGCGCCGGCTGTTGCCGGTGACCAGCGGGCCGGCCTTCGTCGATGCGCCGTTGCTGAACTTGGTGGCCAGGAAGAACTCGTCGCGGCGACCGGCCAGCAGGCTGCCCAGGATCTCCTCGGACTGGCCGAACTGGTAGACGTCGGCCGTGTCGATGACGTTGCCGCCGGCCTCGGCATAGGCGTCGAGGAGGGCGGCGCTCTGCTCGGCGTCCGCGCCGTGGCCCCACCGCTGGCCGAAGTTGGCGGTGCCCAGGGCCAGCCGGGAGAGCCGCAGGCCGGTACGGCCGAAGGGGAGTTGCTGCATCTGCATGGTGGGTCTCCGGTGTCGGGTCGTGGCCTTCAGTGCGGCGCGAGGTAGCGCGGCGCCGGCGTGTTGCGCGAGAGCTGCGGGCCCATGGCGCGGCGGGCGGCCTCGTAGGCCTCCCAGGCCTCCGCGGCATGCAGCGAGGGCAGGGTGACTGTCTCGCCGCGGTCCAGGCCGACCAGGGCCGCGTCGACCATGTCCTCGGCGCGCATCACGATGCGGGCGTCCAGGTTCTCGACCGGCAGGCCGCCGGTGGCCCAGAAGTCGGTGGCGGTGGCGCCGGGCAGCACCGCCTGCACCCGCAGGCCCTTGGCGCCCAGCTCGTGCTGCAGCGACTGGCTGAAGGCCAGCACGAAAGCCTTGGAGCCGCCGTACACGCCGTTGAGTATCTCGGGCGCCACCGCCACGATGGAGGCGATGTTGATCACGGTGCCACCGCCGCGGGCCACGAAGCCGGGCACCGCCGCGTAGGCCAGGCGCATCGGCGCGGTGACGTTCAGCGCCACCATGCGCGTCATGGCCTCCACATCGCTGTCCAGCAGCGGCGTGTGAGTCCCGATGCCGGCGTTGTTGACCAGCAGGCGGATGCTGGCGTCCTCGCGCAGCTTGGCTTCCACGGTGGCCAGCGAGGCTGCGTCGGTCAGATCGGCGGCCAGCACTTCGACATTGCGGCCGGTGCGGCTGGTGATGTCGCGCGCCAGGGCGTTGAGCCGCTCGCGGTCGCGGGCGACGAGGATCAGGTCGTGGCCGCGGCGGGCCAGGCGGTCGGCGTACAGCGCGCCGATGCCGGAGGAGGCGCCCGTGACGAGGGCGGTGCCGGAAGCGATGGAGGTCATGGTGAGGGTCCTGTGAGGCCGCCGGACAGGCGGCATGGACGAATGATGCGACCGGCGGCCGATGTCTCAAATGACGTATAAAGGCATGATTCAAGACATCGACGAGAAGACACCATGCTGCGCATCGGCTACCTGCTGCCCGAAGGCTTCCAGGTCATGGCCCTGGCCACCCAGGCCGTGTTCGAGTTCGCCAACCTGGCCGCCCGCGAGCGGGTCTACAGCGTCGAGAACTATTCGCTGGCCGGCGGCGAGGTGCTGACGTCCGCCGGCACGCGGGTGCTGAGCCGGCCGCTGTCCTCTCGCACCGCCGTCGACACCTGGCTGGTGGCCGGCACGCGCGATCCGGTGGATGCGGGTGCGGCGCCCGCACTGGTGCGGGCGCTCGGGCGCGCCGCCGGCCGCGCGCGCCGCACGGCCGGCCTGTGCACCGGCGCCTTCCTGCTGGCCGACGCCGGCCTGCTGGATCAGCGCCGCGCCACCACCCACTGGGCCTGGACCGATGCACTGCAGCAGCGCCATCCCTCGATCCAGGTGGAGCCCGACCGCATCTTCATCACCGACGGGGCCTTCTGGACCTCGGCCGGCATGACGGCCGAGCTGGACCTGGCGCTGGGCCTGGTCGAGAAGGACCTGGGCAGCGATGCCGCCGCCAGCGTGGCCCGCGGGCTGGTGATGCCGCAGCGGCGCTCTGGCGGGCAGTCGCAGCACTCGGAGCTGCTGCGCCTGGCCCCCAAGTCCGACCGCATCCAGCAGGCGCTGGAATACGCCCGTGCGCACCTGGCCGCGCCCCTGGGCGTCGAGCAGCTGGCCGAAGTGGCGCACCTCAGCCCGCGGCAGTTCAGCCGCGTTTTCGCGGCGGAGACGGGACAGTCGCCCGCCAAGGCGGTGGAGCAGTTGCGGCTGGAGTCGGCGCGGCTGATGGTGGAACGCAGCCGCCATCCGCTGGAGGTGGTGGCGCGCGAGACGGGCTTTCGCGACGCGCGCCATCTGCGCGAGGTGTTCCTGCGCGGCTTCGGCGTGCCACCGCAGGTGGTGCGGCGCGCGGCGCGCGGCACCGACTGAGCAGCCACGCGGGCCCGGCTTCGCGCCCGGCGTGCGGCGAGTGCGGCCGCCTACCGGCGCCTCGCCGGCTTCCTACAAGGCCCGCCCCGGGCCCCGCAACCATGGGTGTCGACCTTTCCCCCACGCGAAGGACCCCGACCCCATGCTTGCCATGAACTACCGCGGCCCCTACCGGGTGCGCATCGACGAACGCGCCGAGCCCGAGATCGAGCACCCGGGCGACGCCATCGTGCGCGTCACCCGCAGCTGCATCTGCGGCTCGGACCTGCACCTCTACCACGGGCTGGTGCCCGACACGCGCGTGGGGACGACCTTCGGCCACGAGTTCACTGGCGTGGTCGAACGTGTGGGGCCCGACGTGCAGCGCCTCAAACCCGGCGATCGGGTGCTCGTGCCCTTCAACATCTTTTGCGGCACCTGCTTCTTCTGCAGCCGCGAGCTGTTCAGCAACTGCCACAACGTCAACCCCGAGGCGACGGCGGTGGGCGGCATCTACGGCTACTCGCACACCACCGGCGGCTATGCCGGTGGCCAGGCGGAATACGTGCGCGTGCCCATGGCCGACATCGGCCCCACGGTACTGCCGGAGGGCCTGGACGAGGACGACGCCGTGCTGCTGACCGACGTCTTTCCCACCGGCTACCAGGCGGCCGAGATGGGCAGCATCCGCGAGGGCGACACGGTGGTCGTCTTCGGCGCCGGCCCTGTGGGCCTGTTCGCCGCACGCTCGGCCTGGTTCATGGGCGCCGGCCGGGTGATCGTGGTGGACCATGTGGAATACCGCCTGGCCTTCGCGCGCGAGTTCGCGCACTGCGAGACGGTGGACTTCAAGTCGGTGGGCGACATGGCCATCCACATCAAGAAGATGACCGACGGCCTGGGTGCCGACGTGTGCATCGACTGCGTGGGCGCCGAGGCCGCCGGCAGCTTCGCCCAGACGCTGACCGGGGTGAAGCTCAAGCTGCAGGGCGGTGCGGCGACGGTGCTGCACTGGGCCATCAACTCGGTGCGCAAGGGTGGGCATGTGTCGATCGTGGGCGTGTACGGGCCCACCTTCAACGCCTTGCCCATCGGCAATGCGGTCAACAAGGGCCTGACGCTGCGCATGAACCAGGCCTCGGTCAAGCGCCACCTGCCCAAGCTCATCGAGCATGTGCAGGCCGGACGCATCCGCCCCAGCGACATCATCACCCACCGCCTGCCGCTGGAGGAGGTGGCCGAGGGCTACCACCTGTTCAGCAGCAAGCTGGACCAGTGCATCAAGGTCGTACTGCTGCCGCCTTCGGCGCGCGCCTGAACGCACACACGGAGGCTCCCATGGCAGACACCGACACCCCCACGAATGACGCGTCCACCGCATCGGCGCGCCATGCCCACATCCCCGGCTGGGGCGTGGACCGCGACCGCAATAGCCGCCCCGCCGTGCCCATGGAGCGCATGCCGCCCCGCCTGGAGGGCGTGCACTGGACGCAGCCGGCCCAGCAGCCGCAGACCGTCGAGGTGCTGTGCTCCACCGAGCGCGACAGCACGCTCACGCCCATCTTCGGCACCACCCTGCCGCCGCAGGGCGCCAGCGGCAGCCTGCGCCGCGTCGCCTTCCGTTTCAGCGAGAACGACCTGCGGCACTGGCTGATCCTGCTGCTGGCCGATCGCACCGACATGGTCGAGGGCGTGATCGACGACCTTCGCCGTGGCCACGTGCCCAACCTGGTGGCCGAGATGGGCCTGGGCGCCGCCTGGAAGCATGACCGGCCGCGCCTCGTGCGCAAGCTGGCATGGACGGCTGGCACCGTGGTGGTGCTGGGCCTGCTGGCAGGCCGTCGGCGCAGCGGGAGGCGCCTGCGCTGAGCGCGCGATTCCTGCCGGAATCTAGAGCCGGTCGAAGGGCTTTCGATCCAGCAGGCAGTCGATGAATGAACCCAGCAGGGCGGGTCGATGCTGCCTGTTCGGGTAGTAGAGGAACAGCCCCGGACGCGAGATCGACCAGTCCGCGAGCACCTGAACCAGCCGCCCCTGCGCCACGAGCTCGCCCACGCCATCCTTGTCGAAGTGATAGGCAATGCCGAGCCCGTTCAGCGCAGCGGCGACGCCGATGTCGGCGTGGTTGGTGACGACGGGGCCGTCCACTGCCACTTCCAGCCGCTGCCCTCGCTTCCTGAACTCCCAGCGGTAGTGCCTGCCATCCATCTGGAGGCGCCAGTTGATGCAGGCGTGGTCATTCAGTTCGGCCGGGGACCGGGGTGTTCCCCGGCGCGCGAGGTAGTCCGGTGAGGCCACGGCGACCATGTCCAGGTCGGGCGTGAGGCGTACGGCCACCATGTCCTTCTCCAGCCGTCCGCCCACGCGGATGCCCGCGTCGAAGCGGCCGGCGACGATGTCCGCCAGGGCGTCGTCGACCACGATGTCCAGAACCACGTCGGGGTGTACCCGATGGAAGCGTGAGAGGCGCGGCGCAATGACGGTCCTCGCAGCGATCCCCAGCGAGTTGATGCGAAGCGTGCCCTTCATCTGCCCTGTCGCCTCGCTGGCCTCGGCGACCGCCGCAGCCATCTCGCGGAACAGGGGCGCGATGCGCTTGTAGAGCAGTTCGCCACTCGCCGTTGGCGCGACGCTTCGCGTCGTGCGATTGAGCAGCCGTGCCCCGATGCGGGCTTCGAGCTGGCGGATGGTCTGGCTGAGTGCCGAGGGCGACAGACCCAGATGCTCTGCCGCGCGGGCGAAGCTCTGGCGCTCGACAACGGCCACGAAGGCCTTCAGCTCGGCAAAGTCGGATCCCCGCATTGTGTATTCCTTTCTACACAGCCCATCCAGATTCAAGCGCATTCACTTCATTGTCTCGGGCGCGCATCCTCAGGCCTTCACCGACCCATGGAGCCGAGCGCATGAACACCTTGACCCTTCCCGAACCCATCGCTGCGTACTTCGCGGCCGAGCACAACCCTGAAGCCCTGGCGCGTTGCTTCACGCCGAAGGCCGTCATGAAGGACGACGGTCATACCTACACGGGCATCGACGCCATCACGGCCTTCATGGCCGAGGCATCGGCCAAGTACGGCGCGACCAGCGTGCCCTTCGCCATCGAGCGGGAGGAGGGCTTTCAGCTCGTTCGCGCCAACGTCAGCGGCAACTTCCCCGGCAGCCCGATCGTTCTGTCGTACCGCTTTCGCCTCGAACGCGGCCTGATCGCATCGCTGGAGATCACGGCATGAGCTTCGATCTTCAGCTCGATGGCCTGCGGGCCGTGGTGACCGGGGGCACGCTGGGCCTCGGCGCTGCCGTGGTTGAAGCCCTCGTGGAGGCTGGCGCCCGGGTGGTGACATCCGCGCGCACCGTGCCCGCGCAGCGCGTGGAGGGCGTCAGCTATGTGTTGGCCGACCTGTCGACGGCGCAAGGTGCCGGCCAGCTTGCACAGGCGGTCTTGCAGCAATGGGGTGGCGTCGACATCCTGGTCAATGTGCTGGGGGGCTCGAAGACACCCATCGGCGGCTTCGCCGCGATCACCGACGAGCATTGGTTCGCCGAGTTGAACCTGAACCTGATGCCGGCCGTGCGTCTGGATCGCGCACTGCTGCCGTCGATGCTGGCGAAAGGGTCGGGCGTCATCATCCATGTCGGTTCCATCCAGCGCGTGCTGCCCCTGCACGAATCCACGACCGCCTACGCCGCGGCCAAGGGGGCCCTCGCCACCTACAGCAAGTCCCTGGCGAGGGAGGTGACGCCCAAGGGTGTTCGCGTGCTGAGCGTGGCGCCGGGCTGGATCGAGACCGAAGCTTCCGTGGCCTTTGCCCAGCGCATGGCTGACCAGGCCGGAACGGACTACGCCGGCGGCAGGAAGATCGTCATGGATTGGCTGGGCGGAATTCCCGTGGGCCGGCCCGCCAGGCCGCGCGAGGTCGCCGATCTGATCGCGTTCCTTGCCTCCCCGCGATCCGCCTCCATCGCCGGGGCCGAGTACCGGATCGACGGCGGCACCGTCCCCACCGTGTAGCCAACCGCCGCAGCGGACTGGGCGACGGCGAACCCGCGCGTTCGGTCCGGGCCGCGGCCGATGCGCGGCAAGACCCGGCTCAGCCCGGGCCGGCCTTGTCCAGCTCCGCGAGCCGCCCGCGCAGGAATTCGGCGAAGGCATAGGCGATCACCGGCAGCTGGCGCCCGCGCAGGCAGCCCAGCACCAGCTCGCCCTGCGGAAAGGCCCGGTCCTCGATGGCGCGGGCCACCAGCTCGGGGTCGCCCAGTTCGGTGCCCACCGCCATCTGGAAGGTGATGGACAGGCGGTCGGCCAGGCAGCCGCGCAGGAACTCGAAGCTGTTGCTCTCCACCATGGGCTGGAAGCGGGTGGAGCTGCGCGCCAGGAAGCGCTCCAGCAGCTGGCGCCCGCCGATGTCACGGTTGGGCAGCACCACCGGATAGTCGGCGCAGTCGCGCAGCCGCAGGGCGCTGCGGCCGGCCAGCGGATGGTCGGCATGCATCATGGCCATCAGCCGCTGGCCGGCCACGTCCAGCCGCTGGATGTCGGACTCGGCGGGCAGGTTGAAGACCAGGGCCAGGTCGGTGTCCAGGCTGCGCAGGGCCTCGGCGGCGTGCACGTGGTCGCCGATGCGCGCGTCGAAGGCCACCAGCGGATGCGTCTCGCGGAAGGCCGCGATGGCCGCGGGCAGGAAGCGCGGCGCCAGCGCCTGGCTGGCCACCAGCCGCACGCGGCCGCGGCGCAGGCCCTGCAGTTCCTCGATCTCGGAGCGCACGCGCTCCAGCTCGGCGCCGCGGTCGCGGATGTAGCGCACGAACAGCTCGCCCGCGGCCGTCAGCCGCATGCCGCGCGGCAGGCGCTCGAAGAGGGGCGTGCCCAGCTCTTCCTCGATGTCCTGGATGCGGCGGTTGACCGCCGAGGGCGCCACGTGCAGGCGCTCGGCCGCCTGGCGGATGGAGCCGATGCGCGCCACCTCGTCGACGTAGCGCAGCAGGCGAAGGTGGTTCATGCGGCCATTGTGGTGTCGGCGTGCGCGTGCAGCAGTCGCGCCAGTTCCGCCGTGGCGTCCGTCCCCTTCAGGGCGGTGTCCCACAGGCGCGCGGCGAGCGTCTCGTGCAGGCGCAGGGCTTCCTGGTCCTCGCTGATCATCGCCACGCCGTAGTGCAGGTTCGTCGGCTCCACGATGCGGAAGGGGCTCGTCACCAGCACGCGGCGCCCATGCGGCAACTGAAGCAGCTGGAAGCCCGAGGTCGGCAGCGGCTGGGTGGTCAGCACGACCTGTACGCCCATCGGCGGCGAGGCGATGAGGCCGGCCAGTCGCTCCATCTCGCGCCGTGCTGCGAGCCGCCGGGCAGCGCGTTCGGCCGCCGGCAGCAGCGGGTGGCCGCCCAGACCGTGCGTCAGGTAGCGCTCGATGTCGCCCACCGGCACGATGTTGACGAGCGCCGGCCTGTTGCGCGCGAAGGTCGTCTTGCGCTTGGCCAGCAGGTGCATCAGGCGATCGGCCTCGGCCGGGCTCAGGGCGGTCTGGTCGTCGCGCCGGTCGACCAGCCGTTCGGCCAGCGCGGTGTCGTAGGCGTCGGAACTCAGCATGTAGGCCTGCGGGCCGAACACCACCGTCATCTGCGTGGCCTCGGCTTCGAGCCGCTGCTGGCGGTCGAAGAACAGCATGCCGTGGGTGATGTACTCGTTGCCCAGGCCGAGCAAGGCACCGGTCGAGGTTTCGTACAGCCGGGCCAGCTTCTCCAGCACCTCGAGCTTGACCACCTCGCCCGACTCGTAGCGGTAGAGGAGCGCGCGCGAGATGCCCGCCGCGCGTGCCACCTGCTCGGTGCTCAGGCGCGCGTTCTGGCGCCGGCTGCGCAGGCGCTCCCCGATGTGGGCGTAGTGGTGGGGGGTGGTCATGGCGGCTGCCGTCTCGTTAATGAATCAGTTCGCGAAATTGCACGTTGTGACACCGGGCGGGCCGGCCTACGCTGGCCCGGCCATCGCAACACATCACGCAACGAACATGCCCACCATTTCCGTCGACGGGGTACCCGTCCACTACATCGAAGCCGGCAGCGGCGAGCGCGCCGTCGTCTTCCTCCACGGCGGCTTCGGCAGCTCCAGCGAACTGTGGGAGCGCACGCTGCAGTCGCTGCCGCCCGGCTGGCGCGGCTACGCCATCGACAACTTCCTGCGCTCGGCCGCGCCGCCCGACGGCTACAGCGTGCAGTCGCTGGCCCGGCGCGTGCGCGGTTTCGTCGACGCGCTCGATCTCGAGAAGCCCGTGATCGGGGGCCATTCGATGGGCGGCGTGGTGAGCCAGATCGCCGCGTCGAACGACCCCCAGCGCTACGGCGGTGTGGTGCTGGTGTGCACCGGCGCGGTCATGACCAACCACACGCTGGGCCGGGTGCTGCTGCAGGATCTGCGCGACAACGGCCATGCCAACCTGCGAGAGATCAGCGCGCACTGGTTCCGCGAGCTGCCCGGGGACTTCTTCGAGGACTACGTGGCGCGTGCCCAGACGGCACCGCTGGCGGCCATGATCGACGTGCAGCAGAGCCTGCTCGACACCGACTGCCGGCCGCTGCTGCCGAAGATCACCGCACCCACGCTGGTGGTGTTCGGCGCACACGACGCGGGCCGCACGATCGACCACGCGAACACGCTGCTGGCCGGCATCCCGAACAGCCGCCTCGCGCACATGCCCGACAGCGGGCACACGCCGATGGTCGAGACGCCCGAGGCCTTCGACGCCGCCCTGCATGCCTTCCTGACCGAAACCCACTGAGGACTTCCATCATGATCCGACGCTCCCTCCTCGCCCTGGCCGTGGTGGCCGGGGCTTCTCTCCTCGCGTTGCCGGCTGCGGTGGCCGACACGCTCGACGACGTGCAGAAGGCCGGCGTACTGCGCGTGGCCATCACGCTGGACTATCCGCCCTTCGGTTCGGTCGATGCCAGCATGAACCCGCAGGGCTACGACGTGGAGTTCGCCAACCTGATGGCGGCCGCGCTGGGCGTCCGGGCCGAGCTGGTGCGGGTGACGGCGCAGTCCAAGATCCCGACCATGGCCACGCACAAGGCCGACCTGCTGCTCAACATCGGCCGCAACGAGGAGCGCGCCAAGGTGGTGGACTTCACCCAGCCCTACGCACCGTACTACATCGGCGTGTTCGGCCCGGTCGACCAGACCGCCACCGGCGTGGCCGACCTGGCGGGCAAGAAGATCGCCGTGACGCGCGGCACGCTCGAAGACCAGCTGCTCACGAAGATGGCACCGCCCGAGGCCGCGATCCAGCGTTACGAGGACCACAGCAACACGATCAGTTCCTTCCTGAGCGGGCAGAGCGACCTCATGTCGGTCGGCAACATCGTGGCTGCGGCCATCATGGAGAAGAACCCGCCGCGCAAGCCGGAGCAGAAGTTCCTGCTGATGAACTCGCCCGTGTGCGCGGCGGTCACCAAGGGCGAGCAGCGGCTGCTCGAGCGGATCAACGCCGCCATTGCCGAGATCAAGGGCAACGGCCGGCTCGGCGGCATGGCCACGCGCTGGCTCAAGCAGCCGCTGCCGGCCAATCTCTGAGGCGTGGTGGCGCCGTTGCCAGAACGGCAACGGCGCTACCGCGATAAAGCGCCGGAAAGTGAGCGCTGGTGGCACGGGCGATGCGTGCTTCTGGCGCATGCACAGCGATGAACGCACTCCCGGCACCAAGTTGGACACGGCCACCGGTGACGCCCCCGGCTTCGGCCCCGCGGCCGCCAACCGCTGGCAGCTGCAGGACGGCACGCTGAGCCTGGTCCGCACGCCGCCGCCGCCGCGGCCCCTGGCCCTGCCGGCACAGCCCGAAGCGCTCGTGATCGACATGGCCCGCACCGCGCTGGTGGTGGTCGACATGCAGAACGACTTCTGCCACCCCGAGGGCTGGTTCGGCCAGAAGGGCCTGGACGTGCAGGCCGCGCGCCGGCCCATCCCGGTGCTGCAGGCGCTACTGCCCGCCTGGCGCCGCGCGGGCAGCCCGCTCGTCTGGTGCAACTGGGGCATCCGTGCCGACCGACGCAACCTCGGCCCCACGGTGCAGTTCAAGGGCAAGCGCACGGCCGAGGGCGTGGGCTATGGCGAGCACTCGCCCATCGACCACGGCCCATCCCTGGTCCAGGGCAGCTGGGGCGCGGCGCTGGTCGACGAACTCGCGGCCGAGCCTGGCGACATCCTGGTGCACAAGCACCGGCTCTCGGGTTTCTGGGACAGCGAGCTCGACAGCGTGCTGCGCAACGCCGGTATCAGCACGCTCCTGTTCGCCGGTATCAACACCGACCGCTGCGTGTTCTCCACCCTGCAGGACGCGGCCTTCCTCGGCTACGACTGCGTGCTGCTGGAGGACGCCTGCAGCACTTCGTCACCCGACTACGTGACCGACGGCGTGCTCTACCTCGTGCGCCTGCTGCACGGCTTCACAGCGACCGCGGCCAACCTGGGTGCTGCCCTGGCCGACCTTCACGACCTTCCTTCCAACCCTGCCTGAGGAACCCCTGCCATGACCTCGCCCCTCTCCCTTCTCGCACGCTGGACACGGCCGCTCATCGGCGCCGCCGCCCTGGCCCTGGCCGCGCTGCCCGCCGCCGCACAGACGCCGATCAAGCTGGTGCTCAACTGGAAGTACGAAGGCCCGCAGGCCTGGTTCTTCCTGGCGCAGGACCGCGGCTACTTCAAGCAGGAAGGGCTGGACGTCAGCATCGACCAGGGCGAGGGCTCGGCCGCCTCGATCCCGAAGGTCGCCGCCGGCACCTACCAGGCCGGCTTCGGCGACATGAATGCGCTGATCGACCTGGCGGCCAAGCGGCCGGCCGATGCGCCCGTGGGCGTTTACATGCTCTACAACACGCCGCCCTTCGCCGTGGTGGTGCGCAGCGACAGCCCCATCAGGACGCCCAAGGACCTGGAAGGCAAGACCATCGGCGGCCCGGCCAACGACGGCGCGCTCAAGCTCTTCCCGGCCTTCGCCAAGCTGGCCAAGATCGACGCCGCCAAGGTCACCATCTCCAACATGGCGCCCAACCTGCGCGAGCAGATGCTGGTGCGTGGCCAGATCGACGGCGCCTTCGGCTATGTCACCACCGTGAGCTTCAGCGCCCGCGGCATGGGGCTGGATCCGGCCAAGGACCTGCGCTTCATCCGCTACGGCGACCACGGCATGGACCTCTATGCCAACACCGTCTTCTTCTCGCGCAGCTTCGTGCAGGACAAGCCCCAGGCCGTGGCCGGCTTCGTCAAGGCCCTCAACCGCGCCATCAAGGAGGTGCTCGCCAATCCCGAGGCCGGCATCGACGCGGTGATGAAGCGCGAGCCGCTGCTCAAGCGCGAGGTCGAGAAAGAGAAGCTCCTGGCCACGCTGAAGAACGACATGAGCCACCCCGAGATCGCCCGCATCGGCCTGGGCGACGTGGACGACGAGCGGCTGAAGAAGGCCATCGGCATCGTGGCCGAGGCCAACCAGCTGCCGCGCCAGCCCGAGGTGGGCGAGGTCTTCGACCGCCGCTTCCTGCCGGCGCGCGCTGAGCGCCCGTCCAGCACCGTCGCGCCCTGAACACCACCGACAAGCCCCTCTGAAGAAAGAAGAGACCGCCATGGATCTGCAACTGCGCGACAAGGTCGCCATCATCACCGGCCCGGCCAAGGGCATGGGCGCCGCCATCACCCTGGCCTTCGCCCGAGAAGGCGCCAGGCTGGTGCTGGCCGGCCGCGACACCGCCGCCATCGAACCCGTGGCCGCCGAGGCCCGCGCGCTGGGCGTGCCGGCCCAGGTGGTGGCCTGCGACCTCACCGTCTCCAGCCAGACCGAGGCGCTGGCCACGGCCGCGCTGGCCGCCTTCGGCCGCATCGACATTCTGGTCAACGTGGCCGGCGGCTCGGGCCCCATCGGCAAGACCGGCTGGGAGACCACCACCGAGGAATTCGACGAGATCGTGCGTCTGAACATGACCGGCTGCTTCAACACCATCCGTGCCGTCATGCCGGCGATGGTGGAGCAGCGCAGCGGCAAGATCGTCAACGTGGGCGGCACCTTCGGCCTGCGCGGGCGCGCCGGGCGCATGGCCTATTCGGCCTCCAAGTGGGGCCTGCGCGGCATCACCAAGAGCTTTGCGCTGGAGGCTGGGCCGCACAACATCAACGTCAACAACGTCGCGCCGGGCATGGTGGACGGCCCGCGCTTCCGCGAGAAGGTGTGCGCCAACATGGCCCAGCGCCTGGGCATCACGCTGGAGGAAGCCATGCAGCGCCACGCGGCCGACTACGCGCTGCGCCGCGTCTCCACCGACACCGACATCGCCAACGCCTGCCTGTTCATGGCCAGCGAGGTGTCGCGGCAGATCACCGGCGCCGACCTGCCGGTGGACGGCGGCTGGGCCGCTCTCTGAGAACGGGAGCGAACACCATGCGACCCGAAGTCGACCTCGTCATCCGCGGCGCGAGCGTGGTCTCGCCCGACGCCATCGTGCCTGCCAGCGTGGCCATCGCCGGCGAGCAGATCGTGGCCGTGGGCCACGACGACACCATGCCGCCGGCGCGCGAAGAACTGCGGGCCGAGGGCCTGTTCCTGCTGCCCGGCGCCATCGACAGCCATGTGCACTTCCGTGACCCCGGCTATCCGCACAAGGAGACCTGGCGGACCGGCTCGGCCGCCGCGGCCCTGGGCGGCGTGACCACCGTCTTCGACATGCCCAACACCTCGCCGGCCACGGGCACCGTGGAGGCGCTGCGGCTCAAGCAGAGGGCGGCCGAGGCGTCGTACTGCGACTTCGGCATCCACGGCCTGCTGGGCGACGACACCATCGAGCGGCTGGAAGAGCTGCTCGACGCCGGCGTCACCAGCTTCAAGGCCTTCGTCGGCAACACCTTCGGCAACCTGCCCGCGCCCACCGACGGTGCGCTGCTGGAGGGCTTCGAGACGCTGGCGCCGCTGGGCATCCGCACCGTGGTGCATGCCGAGAACTCGTCCATCCTCTTCCGGCGCCAGAAGAAGATGCAGGAGGCTGGCCGCATCGACGCGCTGGCGCACCTGGCGGCGCGCCCGGCCGTGGCCGAGATCGAGGCCATCGGACGCGTGCTGACGCTGGCCGAATGGACCGGCGCGCGGGTGCACATCGCCCACCACAGCGCGGCGGACTCGCTCTTTTTGCTGCGCGAGGCCAAGCGCCGCGGCGTGGACGTGACGGCCGAGACCTGCCCGCAGTACCTGCTGCTCAACACCGGGCACATGCGCAAGCTGGGCGGCGTGATGCGGCTGAACCCGCCCATCCGCGAGCCGCGCCACAACCAGCCCCTGTGGGACGCGCTGATGGACGGCACGCTGGACATGATCGCCACCGACCATGCGCCGCATGCGCCCGAGGAGAAGACGCGCGAGAGCATCTGGGACTGCGACTGCGGCTTCCCGGGCGTGGAGACGCAGATGCCGCTGATGCTCACCGAGGTCAACCGCGGCCGCGCCACGCTCATGGACTACGTGCGCTGGAGCGCCGTCGCGCCTGCCAGGGCCTGGGGCCTGTACGGCACCAAGGGTGTGATCGCGCCCGGTGCCCATGCCGACATCGCCATCGTCGACATGGCGCGCCAGGGCGTGCTGTCGCAGAACCGGCTGCAGAGCATCAGCCGCATCTCGCCGTGGAACGGCCGGCCGGTACAGGGCTATCCGCTGCACACGCTGCTGCGCGGGCGCTTCGTCATGCGCGACGGCCGTCTGGTGGAGGACGCCGTGGGCTGGGGCTGCTCGGTCAAGGCCGTGCAGAAGATGCCCACGCCCCGGCCGCGCAACACCGAGCACTACAGCCGCGCCATCCTGGAGACGCCGCCCGGCGTGCCGCCGACCGCGGTGCCGGTGGGCGAGGTGGACTGGAGCGCTTCATGAGCGGCGCCATCCCCCAGCATGTGGACGCGCACGTGGTGCCCTGCCGCGGCCCCGGCGACCTGAGCGGCGTGCAGGCCCTGGTCGAGGCCGGGGCGCTCGATCCGCGCCACATCGTGGCTGTGATGGGCAAGACCGAGGGCAATGGCTGCGTCAACGACCACACCCGCGACTTCGCCGCCATGGCCTGGTGCCACTACCTCGCGCCGCACCGCGGCTGCACGCCGCAGGCGGTGCATGCGCAGGTGGCGCTGGTGATGTCTGGCGGCACCGAGGGGGTGCTGTCGCCGCACTTCACCGTGTTCACCCGCCGTCCCGCACTGCCGCACGAGGTGGTGGAGGGCGAGAAGCGACTGGTGGTCGGCATCGCCCACACGCGCGACTTCGCGCCGGAGGAGATGGGCCGCCAGGCGCAGATCGCGGCCACGGCCGAGGCGGTGCAGGCCGCCATGCGCGACGCCGGCATCGACAGTGCGGGCGACGCGCACTTCGTGCAGGTCAAGTGCCCGCTGCTCACCGCTGCCAAGGTGGACGACGCGCTCGGCCGCGGCCATGACACCGTGACGCGTGACACCTACGAATCGATGGGCTATTCGCGCGCCGCCTCGGCGCTGGGCGTGGGCGTGGCGCTGGGCGAGATCGATGCGGCGCGCGCCACCGATGCGGCGGTGCTGCACGACACCACGCTGCACTCGGCCCGCGCCTCCGTGTCGGCCGGCATCGAGCTGGAGGGCAACGTGGTCATCGTGCTGGGCGAGGCCGCAGGCAGCGCCTCGCCGCTGCGCATCGGCCATGCGCTCATGCGCGACGCGGTGGACACCGCGGGCCTGCGCGCATTGCTGCGCGAGCACTTCGGGCTGGATCCGGAGGTCGACGCGGCCCTCATCGCGCAGCGGCTGGTCAACCTCCTGGCCAAGGCCGAGGCCAGCCCCGACGGGCGGGTGCGCGAGGCGCGCCACACCATGCTGAACGACTCGGACATCCATTCGACCCGCCATGCGCGGGCCGCCGTCGGGGCCGTGCTGGCTTCGGTGGTCGGCCGCACGGCGCTGTACGTGTCGGGCGGTGCCGAGCATCAGGGCCCGCCCGGCGGCGGCCCGGTGGCCGCGCTGGTGCGCGTGGCCTGAGCTTCCATTCCTTGCTGGAACATCCCATGAGCCAGAGCTTCATCCAACTCTCCGACGTGATGCTGCGCTACGGCGGCGGCACCATCGCCCTGGACCACACCACGCTGGGCATCGACCGGGGCGACTTCGTGGCCCTGGTCGGCCCCAGCGGCTGCGGCAAGTCGACCATCCTCAAGCTGCTGGCCGGACTGCTGCGGCCCACCTCGGGTGCGGTGATCGCCGGCGGCCGCGAGGTCGGGCCGGCGGGTGCACGCCCCATGGCGGCCGGCCGGCCGGCACTGCGCATCGGCCTGGCCTTCCAGAACCCGACCATGCTGCCGTGGCTGACGATCCGCGAAAACGTGATGATCCCGCTGAAGATCGTCGAGCCCTTCCGCCAGGACTACGCCCGCAAGAAGCGCGGCGAGTACGCCGAGCGCGCCGACGCGCTGCTGGCGCAGGTGGGCCTGCGCGGCTTCGGCGACAAGCGGCCCTGGCAGCTGTCGGGCGGCATGCTGCAGCGCGCCTCGCTGTGCCGCGCGCTGGTGCACCAGCCCGAGCTGCTGCTGCTGGACGAGCCCTTCGGCGCCCTCGACCAGTTCACCCGCGAGGAGCTGTGGGACATCATGCAGACGCTGTGGATGACCCAGCGGCCCACGGTGCTGCTGGTGACCCACGACCTGCGCGAGTCGGCCTACCTGGCCAACCGCATCTGCGTGATGAGCGCGCGGCCCGGCCGCATCCTGGAGACGCGCGACGTGGACTTCGCCCGACCGCGCACGCTGCAGTCCAGCTACGACCCGGCCTTCGGCGCGCTGGTGCAGCAGCTGCGCATGCGCATCGCCGAGGCGCGCTGCGACGGCGACGCGACGCCCGCGCCCGTGGCCGTGCCGGCGCTGCAGGAGGTGGCGGCATGAACGCGCGCGTGAACACCGCGGACGCGGTCGAGCCCGCAGCCGAAGCCGCCAGCCCCGCCATGCCGCGCCTGTCCCCGCTGGCGCGCCAGCGCCTGCTGTCCGGCCTGGCCCTGATCGGCTTCTTCCTGGCCTGGGAGCTGGTCTGCCTGGCCAGCGGCATCTCGGACCTGGTGCTGCCCCGGCCCAGCCAGATCGCCCGCGTGCTCATCGAGCGCATGCCGCTCTTGTGGCCGCACACGGTGCAGACGCTCTACACCACGCTGCTCGGCTTCGCGTTGGGCGTGGCCGCGGGCATCGTCATCGGCGTGGGCATCGGCTCGTCCCGGCTGGCCTATGACGTCACCTATCCGCTGCTGGTGGGCTTCTCCAGCATTCCGAAGGTGGCGGTGGTGCCGCTGTTCGTCGTGTGGTTCGGTGCCGGCACCGTGCCGGCGGTGCTGACCTCGATGGTCATCAGCATCTTCCCGGTGGTGGTCAATGTGGCCACCGGATTGGCCAGCACCGAGCCCGAGCTGGAGGACGTGCTGCGCGTGTTGGGCGCGCGCAAGCGCGACATCCTCTGGAACGTGGGCCTGCCGCGGGCCATGCCCTACCTGTTCGCGTCGCTCAAGATCGCCATCACGCTGTCCTTCGTGGGCACGGTGCTCTCGGAGACCGTGGCCTCCAACCGCGGCATCGGCACCGTGATGATGATCGCCAGCGGCAACTTCGACGTGCCGATGGTGTTCGCCGGGCTCTTCCTGCTGGCGGCCATGGGCGTGATGCTCTACGCGCTGTCGGCGCTGGTGGAGCGGCGCGTGACCGGCTGGTCCCAGCGCAAGACCGACCTGGCGGCGACCGGCGCCTGAGTCCGGCCTGAGCCTGTCGAAGCCTGGGCACGCGAGTGTCCAGCCCTCTCTTCTTTCGCCTTTCAAGGAGCTTCCATGCCCCGCCTTTTCTCGCGCCGCAGCGCCGGCCTGGCGCTGTCGGCTGCGTCAGTGCTCGTAGCCCTGGGCGCCGCGCTGGCGCCGGCACCGGCCGCTGCACAGACCGACACCCCGATCAAGTTCGTGCTCGACTGGAAGCTCCAGGGCGTGCATGCCTGGTACTACCTCGCGCAGGATCGCGGTTACTTCGCCCGCGAGAAGCTGGCCGTGACCATCGACCAGGGCGACGGCTCGGCGGCCACCGTCACGAAGATCATGGCCGGTGCCTACCAGGCCGGCTTCGGCGACGTGAACGCCATCGTGCAGAACGCCACCGCCAAGCCCGGCCAGGCGCCGGTGATGGTCTACATGCTCTACAACCGCGCGCCCTTCGCGCTGATCGCCAAGGCCGACGGGCCTGTCCGCACGCCCCAGGACCTGCAGGGCCGCACCGTCGGCACGCCGGCCGGGGGCGCGGCGGCCCGCATGTTCCCCGTCATCGCGGCGCGCACCGGCATCGATGCCGCCAAGGTCGCCTGGACCAATGTGGCGCCCAACCTGCAGGAGCAGCTGCTGCTCAAGGGCCATGTGGATGCCGCGGCCGTGTTCTCCGTCACCAGCTACATGAATCTCGTGGCGCAGGGCATCGATCCCGACAAGGACATCCGCTGGTTCCATTACGGCGACTACGGTGTCGAGCTCTACGGCAACGGCGTGATGGTGTCGCCGCAGCTGCTGCGCGAGCGGCCCGAGGCCGTGGCCGGCCTGGTGCGGGCGATCAATCACGCGGTGCGCGACACCATCGCCGATCCCGACGCCGCCATCGCGGCCCTGGTCAAGCGCGAGCCGCTGCTCAACAAGGATCTGGAGAAGCGCCGTCTGCTTTACACGCTCAAGACCGTCATGCTCACGCCCGAGGTGGCGACGCAGGGCTTGGGCGATATCAGCGATGCCCGCTTCGCCCGCGCCTTCCTGCAGCTCAAGGAGGCCTTCGACCTGCCGCGCGTGCCCACGGCCGCCGAGGTGTTCGACCGCCGCTTTCTGCCGCCCCTGGCCGAGCGCACGGTTGCCAAGCGATGAGCGCCGCCGCCCCCACCGCCATCGACTGCGCCTGGCTGCTGGGCGAGCCCGGTGCCGCGCCCGCGCAGCGCGACCGGCGCATCCACCTCGAAGGCGGGCGCGTGGCCGCCATCGAAGCGCTGCCCGACCCGGTGCCCGGCCGCCGTCGTCTGGCGCTGCCGGCGCTGGCCAATGCGCACGACCACGCGCGCACCGTGCGCAGCGCCACGCTGGGTGCCTTCGGGCAACCGCTCGAAAGCTGGCTGCCCTTCCTGGGTGTGGTGCCGGGCATGGACCCGTACCTGTGCGCCGCGACCTCCTTCGCCCGCTCGCTGCGCAACGGCGTGGTGGACTTGATGGTGCACTACACCCGCGTGCAGGGCGGCCTGCCCTATGTCGACGAGGCGGCGGCCGTGGGCCGGGCCGCACGCGACGTGGGCGTGCGCATCGGCTTCGCGGTGGCCCTGCGCGACCGCCACGGGCTGGGCTATGCCGACGACGCGGCGGTGCTGGCCGCGCTGCGCCCGGCGATCCGCGACGACATCGCCCGCCGGCTGTCGGCGCCCTCCGTGCCGCCTGCGCTGCAGCTCGCGCTGGTGGAGGAGGTGGCGCAGCGCTTCGCCGACGAAGGGCTCGGCGCCCATGCGGACCTGCAGTACGGCCCCACCGGCGTGCAGTGGTGCAGCACGCCGCTGCTCGAAGCCATCGCCCAGGCCTCGGCCGACACCGGCCGCCGCGTGCACATGCACCTGCTGGAGACGCAGTACCAGCGCGCCTGGGCCGATGCCGCACATCCGGGCGGCATCGTGCGCTTCCTGGACGACATCGGCCTGCTCGGCCCGCGGCTCACGCTGGCGCATTGCACCTGGGCGCGGCCGGAGGAACTGGCCCTGATCGCCGAACGCGGCGCGACCATCGCGGTCAACACCAGCTCCAACCTGGGCCTCCAATCAGGCATCGCCCCGCTGGCGCAGATGCTGGCGAGCGGCTGCCGCGTGGCCATGGGGCTGGACGGCATGGCCTTCGACGAGGACGACGACGCCCTGCGCGAAGCACGCCTGGCCTATGCGCTGCACCGCGGCTGGGGCTACGACACCACCATGACGCCGGCCCAGCTCTGGCGCTTCGCCTCGCGCGGGCGCATCGCACCGGGCGAGCGGGCGGACCTCGTGCTGCTCGACTGGGACGCGCTGGACGACGACGCCCTGTTCGACGACGTCGATCCGCTGGACCTGCTGCTCGCCCGCGGCACCGGCCGGCATGTGCACACCGTCATCGCCGGTGGCCGCACCGTGGTCGAGGCCGGCCGCGTGCTCGGCGTGGACGAGGTCGCCCTGCAGGTCGAGCTGCGTGCGCGCATGCGTGCGGCCCTGGCGGCGGATACTGCCCATGCCGGCTGGCGCCGCACTGTCCAGGCTTTTGCCGAGGACATGGCGCCCTTCTGCCGCGACGGCCGCTTCCTCGGTGGCTGCTGCTGACCCTTCTTCTTCCTTGCTCAATCCTTCTTCATGACCCGTATCCGCATCCAGGCCGCAGGCTTCGACTTCGTCGCCGAGACCCATCCCGACGCGCCGCAGACCGTGGCCGCCTTCCTGCAGCTGCTGCCCTACCGGCAGAAGCTCATCCACGTGCGCTGGAGCGGCGAAGGCTGCTGGGTGCCGCTGGGCGAGTTCCGCCTGACCAACGAGGGCGCGCCCGTGGGCTTCGAGAACCACACCAGCCATCCGTCACGCGGCGATGTGCTGTTCTACCCGGGCGGCTACAGCGAGACCGAGATCATCCTGGCCTACGGCGCCTGCAGCTTCGCCAGCCGCATGGGCACGCTGGCCGGCAACCACTTCCTCACCATCGTCGAAGGCCGCGAGCACCTGCCCGAGCTGGGCCGGCGCGTGCTGTGGGAAGGCGCGCAGGACGTGGTGTTCAGCCTGGGCTGAGCCGCCCCGCAAGCCAGTTGCCCCGCGGCCGGATCGGTGACCCTCAGAGCGTGAAGTCGTAGTCGATCGTGATCGGCGCGTGGTCGCTGAACTTGATCGTCTTGAAGATGTGCTCGCTGCGCGCGAGCTGCGCCATGGCCGGCGTGGCCAGGTGGTAGTCCAGCCGCCAGCCCACGTTCTTGGCATAGGCCTGGCCGCGGTTGCTCCACCATGTGTAGCAGGCGTCGGTGGTGTCGGGCTGCAGGTGGCGATACACGTCCACCAGGCCCGCGCCCTCGGCGCCGGCGTCGAGCAGGCGCGTCATCCAGGCGCGCTCCTCGGGCAGGAAGCCGCTGTTCTTGAGGTTGCCCTTCCAGTTCTTCAGGTCGGCTTCCTTGTGGGCGATGTTGATGTCGCCACACAGGATGAATTCGCGGGTGCGCTTCAGTTCCACCAGGTAGGGCATGAAGCCTTCGAGGAAGCGGAACTTGGCGGCCTGCCGCTCCTCGCCCGAGCTGCCGCTCGGGAAGTAGCAGCTGATGATCGACAGCTTGCGCGCCGGCGTGTCGAAGCGCAGCTCCAGATAGCGGCCCTCGGCGTCGAACTCGGTGTTGCCCCAGCCGATCACGATGTCGGTGGGCTCGTGCTTCGTGTAGATGGCGGTGCCGGCGTAGCCCTTCTTCTCGGCGAAGTGGAAGTGGCCGTTCAGGCCGGCCATTTTTTCGAAGCGGCCCTGCACGTCGCTGGCCTGGACGCGGATCTCCTGCATACAAATACAATCCGGCGCCGCTTCGGCCACCCAGTCGGCGACCCCTTTTGTCGAGGCGGAACGCAGGCCGTTGAGGTTGAGGCTGGTGAGTTTGAACACGTTTCGAGGAATCCGGATGGCAGTGGACGAGAGGCAGCAGCAGCATCAGAACGAGCGCCTGGCGCAGGACTTCGTGGCGTTCGCGATCGAGGCTGGCGTGCTGCGCTTCGGCGAGTTCAAGACCAAGGCCGGGCGCCTCAGCCCCTACTTCTTCAACGCGGGCCTGTTCAACGACGGCGCCCGCATCGCGCGGCTCGCGGAATTCTATGCAGCGCGCCTGATGGACTCCGGCCTGGAGTTCGACATGATCTTCGGCCCCGCCTACAAGGGTATTCCCCTGGGCGCGACCGTTGCGGCCGAGCTGGCGCGCCGCGGCCGCAACGTGCCCTTCGCCTACAACCGCAAGGAAGCCAAGGACCATGGCGAGGGCGGCTCGCTGGTCGGTGCGCCTTTGGTCGGCCGGGTGCTGATCGTGGACGACGTCATGTCCGCCGGCACTGCGGTGCGCGAATCCATTGCCACCATCCGCGCCGCCGGTGCCACGCCGCATGCCGTGGCCATCGCGCTGGACCGCCAGGAACAGGCGACCGAGAACGGCCAGGATGTGCCCCACAGCGCGGTGCAGTACGTGCGCGATCAGCTGGGCATGGCCGTGGTGGCCATCGCCACGCTCGACGACCTGCTGGCCTACCTGGACCAGCGCGCCGGCGCCGACCTGCGCGCCCACCGTGCCAGTGTGCAGGCCTACCGCGAGCGCTACGGTGCCTGATCCGCGCAGCCCCGCCGTCGCGCGGGCGCTGCGCACGCTGGCGGGCCTTGCAACGCTTGCCGTCGGCGGGCTTCCTCCGGCCCAGGTCCAGGCCCAGGCCACCGCAGGCGGCGCGCCGGGCAGCATCTACAGCTGCACCGATGCGGGCGGACGGCGCCTGACCTCCGATCGATTCATCCCCGAATGCGCCGACCGGCTGCAGCTGGAGCTGTCGCCCAGTGGCAGCGTGCGGCGGCGCATCGAACCCGCGCTGTCGCCGCAGCAGCAGGCGGAGCGCGACCAGCGCCGCAAGGACGAGGACCGGGCCGCGGCCCAGCGCAGGGACGAACGCCGGCGCGACCTGGCGCTGCTGGCGCGCTACCCCGATGCGGCGGCGCACGACCGCCGGCGCGCCGAGGCGCTGGCCCAGGCCGAAGCGGAAATCGGCGCCGCGCGCAAGCGGCTGGCCGAGCTGGCGCAGGCGCGCCGCAAGCTCGACGAGGAGCTGGAGTTCTACAGCAAGGACCCGTCCCAGGTCCCTGCGGCGCTGAAGGCACGCCTTGCCGACAACGCAGCGGCCGTCACGCTGCAGGAGCGGCTGCTCCACGAGCAGCAGGGCGAGAAGCAGCGCATCGACGCCCGCTTCGACGAGGAGCGCCAGCGCCTGGACCGGCTCTGGGGCCTCAGCCCCCCAGCCGCGCCTTCAGCAACGCGTTGACCTGGGCCGGGTTGGCCTTGCCCTTGCTCTCCTTCATCACCTGGCCGACCAGGGCGTTGAAGGCCTTTTCCTTGCCGGCGCGGTATTCGGCGATGTTCTTCTCGTTCTTCGCGAGCACGTCGTCCACGATCTTCTCCAGCGCGCCGGTGTCGTTCATCTGCTTGAGGCCCTTGGCCTCGATGACGGCATCGACCGACTCGCCTTCGCCGCTCCAGAGTGCGTCGAAGACCTGGCGGGCGGCGTTGTTGGAGATCGTGCCGTCGCCGATGCGGCCGATCAGCTGCGCCAGCTGGGCGGGCTTGACCGGCGCGGCGTCGATGGCCGTCTCCTGCGTGTTCAGGCGCTTGGCGATCTCGCCCGACAGCCAGTTGCTGGCCAGCTTGGGCGTGGCGCCCGCGGCCACGGCGGCATCGAAGTAGGCCGCGTGCGCCGGGCTCTGCGTGAGCTGCGTCGCGTCGTAGTCGGTCAGGCCGAAGTCGCGCACGTAGCGCTCGGCCATGGCGCGCGGCAGCTCCGGCATCTGCGCCTTCACCGCATCGACCCAGTCGCGGCCGATCACCAGCGGCGGCAGGTCCGGGTCGGGGAAGTAGCGGTAGTCGGCCGCATCTTCCTTGGTGCGCATGGCCCGCGTCTCGCCCGTGTCGGGGTCGAACAGCACCGTGGCCTGCTGGATGGCATGGCCGTCCTCGATCTGCTCGATCTGCCAGTGGATCTCGAAGTCGATCGCCTGCTGCATGAAGCGGAAGCTGTTGAGGTTCTTGATCTCGCGGCGCGTGCCCAGCGGCTGGCCCGGCCGGCGCACCGACACGTTGGCGTCGCAGCGGAAGGACCCTTCCTGCATGTTGCCGTCGCAGATGCCGATCCAGGTCACGATCTTGTGCAACTCGCGCGCATAGGCCACGGCCTCGGCGGAGGAGCGGATGTCGGGCTCGGTCACGATTTCCAGCAGCGGCGTGCCGGCGCGGTTGAGGTCGATGCCCGACTGGCCGACGAAGTCCTCGTGCAGCGACTTGCCGGCGTCTTCTTCGAGGTGGGCGCGCACCAGGCGCACGGTCTTGAGTTCCTCGCCCAGCCAGAAGCTGACCGAGCCGCCCTGCACGACGGGAATCTCGTACTGGCTGATCTGGTAGCCCTTGGGCAGGTCGGGGTAGAAGTAGTTCTTGCGCGCGAAGATGCTGCGCGGCGCGATGGTGCTGCCCAGCGCCAGGCCCAGGCGGATCGCGCGCTCGACGGCGCCGCGGTTCATCACCGGCAGCGTGCCGGGCAGGGCCAGGTCCACGGCGCAGGCCTGCGTGTTGGGCTCGGCGCCGAAGGCGGTGGGCGCGCGGCTGAAGATCTTGCTCTGGGTGGAGAGCTGCGCATGCGTCTCGAAGCCGATGACGACTTCATAGCCCTGCACCAGCGGGCCGGTGGGGCGGCCCTCCTGGGCGGCGGCGAAGGTGTTGGTCTCGGTGCTCATCTCAGAAGCCGGTGGGCGTGCGTTGGTGCCAGTCGGTGGCCTGCTGGAAGCGGTGGGCGGCGTTCAGCAGCCGGCCTTCGGCGAAGTAGTTGCCGATCAGCTGCAGGCCCACGGGCATGCCGCCGTCGAAGCCGCAGGGCAGCGAGAGGCCCGGCAGGCCGGCCAGCGAGCCGGGCAGGGTGAAGATGTCGGCCAGGTAGTCGGCCACGGGGTCGTCGCTGTGCGCGCCGATGGCCCAGGCCACGGTGGGCGCGGCGGGGCCGGCGATGACGTCGCAGTCGCGGAAGGCCGCCTGGAAGTCGTCCGCGATCATCCGGCGCACCTTCTGCGCCTGCAGGTAGTAGGCGTCGTAATAGCCGTGCGAGAGCACGTAGGTGCCGATCATGATGCGGCGCTTGACCTCGTCGCCGAAGCCTTCGGCGCGGGTCTTCATGTACATCTCGGCCAGGTCCTTGTACTGGCTGGCGCGGTGGCCGAACTTCACGCCGTCGAAGCGGCTGAGGTTGGAGCTGGCCTCGGCCGCGGCAATGATGTAGTAGACGGGAATGGCCAGCTCGGTGCGCGGCAGGCTCACTTCGACGCGGCGGGCGCCCAGCTTCTCGTACTCGGCCAGGGCGGCCTCGATGGCGGCGCGCACGCCAGGCGCCACGCCCTCGCCCAGGAATTCCTTGGGCACGCCGATGCGCAGGCCGTCGAGCGAGCCGGTCAGCCCCTGCGAGAAGTCCTCGGCCGGGCGGTCCAGCGAGGTGGAGTCGCGGTCGGGGTCGGGCCCGCACATGGCCGACAGCAGCAGGGCGCAGTCCTCGGCCGAGCGGGCCATGGGGCCGGCCTGGTCCAGGCTGGAGGCGAAGGCGATCATGCCGTAGCGGCTGGCGCGGCCGTAGGTGGGCTTGATGCCGGTGATGCCGCAGAAGCTGGCCGGCTGGCGGATCGACCCACCGGTGTCGGTGCCGGTGGCGGCGGGCGCCAGGCCGGCGGCCACGGCCACGGCGCTGCCGCCGGAGGAGCCGCCGGGCACGCGCGCCGTGTCCCAGGGGTTGCGCACGGGCACGGGCTGGTCGGCGCCGACCGCTGGCACCGCCACGTTCTGGTTGGACGAGCCCATGGCGAATTCGTCGCAGCTGAGCTTGCCCAGCGTGACCATGCCGGCCTCGCCCAGCTTGCGCACCACGGTGGCGTCGAAGGGCGACTGGTAGCCGGCCAGCATGCGCGAACCCGCGGTGCTGGGCCAGCCGGTGGTCACGAAGATGTCCTTGTGGGCGACGGGCACGCCGGCCAGCGGGCCGGCGCTGCCGGCCGCGATGGCTGCGTCGGCGGCGCGGGCCTGGGCGAGCGTCGCGTCTTCATCGACGGCCACGAAGGCGCCCAGGTCCTGCCGGGCGGCCATGCGGCCCAGGAAGTGCTGGGCGGTCTCCACGGCAGAGACTTCGCGGGCGGCCAGGGCGCGGGCCAGGTCGGCCACACCACGTTGGTGCAGGTCGGGCGCGCTCATTCGATCACCTTCGGCACGAGGAACAGGCCGTTCTCGACGGCGGGGGCGCTCTTCTGGTTGGCCTCGCGCTGGTTGGGCTCGGTGGCCGCGTCGTCGCGCAGGCGAAGGACGATGTCCTCGATGGCGGAGACGGGGTGCGACAGCGGCTCGACCCCGGTGGTGTCCACGGCGCGCATGCGCTCGACGAGGTCGAAGAAACCATTGATCTGGCCGCGCAGGCGTTCGCTTTCTTCGGGCGCCAGCGCCAGCCGCGCCAGCGACGCGATGCGCGCGGTATCGGTGGTGGAGAGAGACATCGGAAAAACCCAGAGAGCAGGCGCCCCGTTTGCATGCAGAAGGGCCTGCAAGTAGGGAAAGCGCCAGGGGGAATCGGGTATTATCCCGCCTTTGCCGCAACTGCCGCCAATGTGCCGGCACGGCCGCCACGGCGAGCGGCAAAGCCACCCAACTCCTCCCTTTTTCTCTCTTCACCTCAGGGGCGACGCCGGTCCGAAGCGCCCGCCGTGCCCCTCCGCAAGGACATCGCCCATGTTTGGAGCATTCCGTCGGTATTTCTCGACCGACCTCGCGATCGACCTCGGCACCGCCAACACCCTGATCTTCGCCCGCAACAAGGGCATCGTGCTGGACGAGCCCTCGGTCGTCGCCATCCGCCACGAGGGCGGTCCGCACGGCAAGAAGGTCATCCAGGCCGTGGGCGCCGAGGCCAAGGCCATGCTGGGCAAGGTGCCCGGCAACATCGAGGCCATCCGCCCGATGAAGGACGGCGTGATCGCCGACTTCGTGATCACCGAGCAGATGATCAAGCAGTTCATCAAGATGGTGCATCCGCGCACGCTGCTCACGCCCAGCCCGCGCATCATCATCTGCGTGCCCTGCGGCTCGACCCAGGTCGAGCGCCGCGCCATCAAGGACGCGGCCGAGGCCGCCGGCGCCACCTCGGTCTACCTGATCGAGGAGCCCATGGCCGCCGCCATCGGCGCGGGCCTGCCGGTGTCCGAGGCCTCGGGCTCCATGGTGGTCGACATCGGCGGCGGTACCACCGAGGTGGGCGTGATCTCGCTGGGCGGCATGGTCTACAAGGGCTCCGTGCGCGTGGGCGGCGACCGCTTCGACGACGCCATCATCAACTACATCCGCCGCAACTACGGCATGCTGATCGGCGAGCCCACGGCCGAGACCATCAAGAAGAACATCGGCTCGGCCTTCCCCGGCTCCGAGGTCAAGGAGATGGAGGTCAAGGGCCGCAACCTCTCCGAAGGCGTGCCGCGCAGCTTCACCATCAGCTCCAACGAGGTGCTGGAGGCGCTGACCGATCCGCTCAACAACATCGTTTCGGCCGTCAAGAACGCGTTGGAGCAGACGCCGCCCGAACTGGGTGCCGACATCGCCGAGCGCGGCATGATGCTGACCGGTGGCGGCGCGCTGCTGCGTGACCTCGACCGTCTGCTCGCCGAGGAAACCGGCCTGCCGGTGCTGGTGGCCGAGGACCCGCTGACCTGCGTGGTGCGCGGCTGCGGCATCGCCCTGGAGCGCATGGACCGCCTGGGTAGCATCTTCACCAGCGAGTAAGCCAGGACTGTGTTCGCAGGCCGGCCCGGTTGCACGGGCCGGCCTTTTTGCCATATAGACGCCCAGCCATTCCGCAAGGTCCGACCCCATGCCGCTCGGCACGCTCGACCGCTCCGCGCCGCCCCTGTTCAACCAGGGGCCGTCCGCGCTGTCGCGCTTCGTCTTCTGCAGCGCGCTGGCCGTCTTCCTGATGGTGGCCGATGCCCGCTTCGACGTGGTGGCGCCGGTGCGCACGGCACTCGGCACGCTGCTATTCCCGCTGCAGTGGGCGGTGCTCAAGCCGGTGCAGTGGGTGTCGGCCACCAACCGGCAGTTCGAGGACCTGGCCACCGCCCAGCGCAACGAGGCGGAGGCCCGGCGCCGGCTGGTGCTGCAGTCCGAACGGGCCAGCCAGGCCGATGCGCTCGCGCGCGAGAACGCCCGCCTGCGCACGCTGCTGGAACTGCGGCAGAACGCACCCACGCCCGGCCGCGCCGCCGAGGTGCTGTATGACGCCGCCGACCCGTACACCCGCAAGGTCGTCATCGACCAGGGCCAGGTGCATGGCATCGCCGCGGGCTCGCCGGTGATCGACGAGCAGGGCGTGCTGGGCCAGGTGACGCGGGTGATGGCCTTTTCGAGTGAGGTGACGCTGGTGATCGACCGCGACCTGTCCATCCCCGTGCAGAACACGCGCACGGGTGCGCGCAGCGTGGCCTTCGGCGATGCCGGTCCGCACAGCGCGGGCATGGAGCTGCGCTTCACCGCCGCCAACGCCGACGTGCGCGAGGGCGACCTGCTCTCCACCAGCGGCGTGGACGGTGTCTACCCCGCGGGCCTGCCGGTGGCGCGCGTGGACCGCATCGACCGCCGGGCCGACACCGCCTTCGCGCGCATCCACTGCGTACCGCTGGCCCGCGTCGGCGCGGCGCGCTACGTGATGGTGCTCACGCCCGTGGGCGAGGCGCCGCCCGTGGTCCGGCCCAGCCCTGCGGCCACGACGGGCGACGCGCGCAAGTCCGACCGGCCGGGCCGCAGGAACGACACGCCCGCCTCCACCATGCCCGCTCCGGCCAGTCGGCCCGGTACGCCGGCAGCGTCCCCCGCGCCAACGGCGCCGGCGACCTCTGCGGCACCCAGGGTCGCCGCGCCGGCACCGGCGCCCGCCCAGGCGCCGCGCGCTTCGACGAGCCGCCCACCGGCGGCAGGAGGCGCCGCGCCATGATCATGCGCCCCGGCCAGGAGCAGCTGCTGCTGCCCGTGCGGCCGCTCTTCATCTGGGGCAGCCTGTTCGTCGCGCTGCTGTTGAACATGCTGCCCCTGGGTCGCCTGCCCTGGATGCCGGACCTGCTGGCCGTGGTGCTGGTGTTCTGGGGTGTGCACCAGCCCGCCCGCATCGGGCTGGGCGCGGCCTTCTTCTTTGGCCTGGCCATGGACGTGCACGAGTCCTCGCTGCTGGGCCAGCACGCGCTGTCCTATGCCACGTTGAGCTTCTTCGCCATCACCATCCACCGGCGCCTGCTCTGGTACCGGCTCTCGGCCCAGGCGCTGCAGCTGGTGCCGCTCTTCTCGCTGTCGCGGTTGATCGAGCTGGGCATCCGGCTGGTCGGCGGCGGCATCTTCCCGGGCTGGATCACCCTGCTGGGCGCCGCCCTCGAGGCGATGCTGTGGCCGGTGGTCACCTGGCTGCTGCTGATCCCGCAGCGCCGGCCGCCCGAGCAGGACGAGAACCGCCCTCTGTGAGTGCGGGTCTTGCTATGCATGCCCTCGCTGGCGCCCTAAGCTTCGCGCGCCCGTCCGCCCTGCGCCTGCCATGACCGAGATCCGCAACGTCGCCGCCGACCTCGCGCGCTTCAAGCGCCGCGTGCTGGTGATCGCGCTGGTGGTGCTGACGGCCTTTGTATTGCTGGGCCTGCGCCTGTTCCATCTGCAGGTCACGCGCCACGAGGAACTGGCCGAGCGCGCCGAGAGCAACCGCACGGCCGTGGTGCCGGTGGTGCCCAACCGCGGGCTGATCCTGGACCGCAACGGTGTGATCCTGGCCTCCAACTACTCGGCCTACACGCTGGAGATCACGCCCTCCAAGGCGGGCGACCTGGAGCAGACCATCGACGAACTGGCCAAGATCGTCGAGATCCAGCCGCGCGACCGCCGTCGTTTCAAGCGCCTGCGCGAGGACTCGCGCAGCTTCGACTCCATTCCCATCCGCACTCGCCTCACCGACGAGGAGGTCGCCCGCTTCGCGGCCCAGCGCTACCGCTTCCCTGGCGTGGAGATCAAGGCGCGGCTCTTCCGCAGCTACCCGATGGGCGAGCTGGCCAGCCATGTGCTGGGCTACATCGGCCGCATCAACCAGCGCGAGAAGGCAGCCATGGAGGACTGGCCCGAAGAGGACCAGGCCAACTACAAAGGCACCGACTACATCGGCAAGCTGGGCATCGAGCAGAGCTACGAGAAGGTGCTGCACGGGCAGACGGGCGTCGAGCAGATGGAGACCTCGGCCGGCGGCCGCGCGGTGCGACGGCTGGCCAGCCATCCGGCCACGCCTGGCAATACCGTCATGCTGTCGCTGGACATCAAGCTGCAGAAGCTGGTGGAGGACATGTTCGGCGACCGCCGCGGCGCGCTGGTGGCGCTCGATCCGCGCAACGGCGAGGTGCTGGCCTTCGTCAGCAAGCCGACCTTCAACCCGAATCTCTTCGTCGAGGGCATCGACAGCGAAAGCTGGGCCGCGCTCAACGAGTCCATCGACAAGCCGCTGCTCAACCGCGCCCTGCGCGGCACCTACCCGCCCGGCTCCACCTACAAGCCCTTCATGGCACTGGGCGCGCTCGAGCTGGGCAAGCGCTCGCCCACGCTGGTGATCAACGACCCCGGCTACTACACCTATGGCGGCCACACCTTCCGCAGCCACGAGGGCGGCCTGGGCGGCGTGGACATGGTGCGGGCCCTCCAGTTCTCCAGCAACACCTACTTCTATTCGCTGGCGGTGGACATGGGCGTGGACACCATCCACGACTTCATGAAGCCGCTGGGCTTCGGCCAGATCACCGGTATCGACCTGCCCGGCGAGGTGCGCGGCGTGCTGCCCAGCACCGAGTGGAAGCGCAGCGTCAACAAGCGGCCGGAGGCCCGGCGCTGGTACTCGGGCGAGACGGTGTCGCTGGGCATCGGCCAGGGCTACAACAACTTCACCATGCTGCAGCTGGCCTCGGCCGAGGCGACGCTCGCCAACGGCGGAACCAAGTTCCGGCCGCATGTGGTCAAGGCCATCAAGAACACCGTGACCGGGCAGGTGCAGGAAGAGATCCAGCCGCCGGGCGAGAACCTCGGCTTCAAGGCGAAGAACATCGACATCGTGCGGGCGGGCCTGGTGGCGGTGAACAAGGCCGGCACGGGCACGCGCATCTTTGCCGGCGCGCCCTACACCTCGGCCGGCAAGACCGGCACCGCCCAGGCGGTGAGCCTGGGCCAGAACGTCAAGTACAACGCCAAGGCGCTGGAGGAGCACCAGCGCGACCACTCGCTGTTCGCCGCCTTCGCGCCGGCCGAGAACCCGCGCATCGCGCTCGCCGTGATCGTGGAGAACGCCGGCTTCGGTGCCGCCGCGGCGGCGCCCATCGTGCGGCGGGTGTTCGACTACTGGCTGCTGGGCCAGTACCCCAACGAGCAGGACATGGCCGCGGTGCGCGCGGGCAAGGCGGCCGCACCCATCGGGCAGCCGCTGCCGGCGACAGAGGTGGCGCTGCCGTCCTCGACTGCGTCGGCCGCCACGGCGCCCTGAGCGCGGTGCCTTCGACGCAGCAGGGCGTTCCTGGCGCGCGCCCTCGGTGCCATGCCGGCGTCTTCAGCCGTGGTGGGCATCGACGCGCGGGCGCGACCGCCCACCCCTGTCAACCAACGCTCACCGCAGGAACGCGTCGTAGGCCGTCTTGCAGATGAGCGCGCTCACCACGACGATGAAGGCGCCGCGCACGAAGCCGGCCCCATGCCGAAGCGCGAGCCGCGTGCCGATCAGGCTGCCGCTGATGTTGGCCACGGCCATCGCCAGCCCGAGCGTCCAGATCACATGCCCCTTGAGCCCGAAGAGCAGCAGCGCACCGAGGTTGGTCATGATGTTGATGACCTTGGCGCTGGCCGACGCATGCAGGAAGTCGTGGCCCAGCCAACGCACGAACAGGAAGATCAGGAAGCTGCCTGTGCCCGGCCCGAAGATGCCGTCGTAGAAGCCCAGCAGCAGGCCGACTGCACCGGTGGCGGCCAGTTCGGCCTTGCCCGCGAAGCGCGGCTGGTGCGTGAGGCCCAGGTCTTTGCGCGCCAGGGTGTAGAGCAGCAGCGCCCCCAGCACCACCGGCAGCGCCTTGCGCAGCGCATCGGTCGGCACCCAGGTGACCACCCAGGCACCCGTGAGCGAACCGCCGAAGGCCAGCACCGCCGCCACCGACAGCGAGCGCCAGGGCAGGCGCACGCGCCGCAGGTACTGCGCGGCCGAGGCGGCCGTGCCCCAGACCGAGGCGCTCTTGTTGGTGCCCAGCAGCGTGGCACCGGCGGTGTCGGGAAAGGCGGCGAACAGCGCTGGCACCAGCACCAGCCCGCCGCCGCCGACGATCGCGTCCATGAATCCCGCCGTCAGCGAGGCCAATGCCATCCATGCCCATTCCATAGGGGCAGGATTGTCGCAGCGGAAACGCTCCTGTTTTGGGAGCGGCAGAGCGGCCGTTATGTAGCGCTCTCGGCAGGATGTGGGCAGGTCCGCTCGGGTGATGGACAAAAAAAAGCGCCGACTGAGCGGCGCTTTGAAAGTTGTCTGGCTTCTCGTCGGACGGAGGCCTTTGGGAATCTCATGAATTTTGATTTTTCTGGATTTGTCTCCTCAGACCCTCGCGCATCAGCAGGGCGGTGCCTGCTGCGAGTGGCAGGACTTTAGGTCCTGCACCGCGGTAGTGCATTGGGACTAACCCGTGGCCCGGATTCGGGCAGCGTGCGGGCATCGGGGACGCCGCCCAGGCGCCCGCATCCCGTCGGCGCGCATGGGCGGATGCGCGGCTAGATCTCGATCTTGGAGCCCAGCTCCACCACCGCGTTGTTCGGCAGGCTCATGAAGTCGG
Organism: Pseudacidovorax sp. DMC4; assembly: GCF_056314265.1. Taxonomy (NCBI): domain Bacteria; kingdom Pseudomonadati; phylum Pseudomonadota; class Betaproteobacteria; order Burkholderiales; family Comamonadaceae; genus Pseudacidovorax; species Pseudacidovorax sp. DMC4. The sequence continues at coordinate 145,616 of NZ_JBQUYR010000013.1, forward strand.
CCACGCCGCTGGCGTTGTGGTGCATCTGCGCGAACAGCTTCTCGCGCCAGGGTGCCATGCCGCTGCCCAGCGTCGGGATCACGGTGTCGCGCGAGATGAAGTAGCTGGTCGTCATCGGCTCCAACTGGCAGCCGCGCAGCTTGGCCTGCTCCAGCGCGCGGGGCAGGTCGATGTCGTTCTTGAAGCCGTAGTGGATGGTGATCTGCCAGCAGTGGTGGCCCAGCGGCTCCATCTCGACCCGGCGCTCCATGGGCACCCAGGGCACCTCGTGGTTGCGCACCGTGACGAACAGGTTCTGCTCGTGCAGCACCTTGTTGTGCTTGAGGTTGTGCAGCAGCGCCGTGGGCACCACGCCGGCCTCTGACGTGAGGAAGACGGCCGTGCCCTCGACGCGCGCCGGCGGGCTGACGAACACTGCCTCCAGGAAGCTGCGCAGGTCGATGGCGTCGGCGCGCTGGACGTCGGCCATCAGGCTGCGTCCGCGCTTCCAGGTGATCATCAGCGTGAACACTCCGATGCCGATCATGACCGTGAACCAGCCGCCCTGCGGCAGCTTGAGCAGGTTGGAGGCGAAGAAGGCGAAGTCGATGACGAAGAAGATGGCCGTCGCGCCCAGGCACAGCAGCAGCGGCAGCTTCCACGCATAGCGGATCACGAAGAAGGTGAGCATCGTCGTGATCAGCATGTCGGTGGTCACGGCGATGCCGTAGGCCGCGGCAAGGTTGCTGGAGCTGCGGAACATCACCACTGCCAGCACGATGGCCACGAACAGCGACCAGTTGATGAAGGGGATGTAGATCTGCCCGGCCGAGCGCGCGCTGGTGTGCTCGATGCGCAGCCGCGGCAGGTAGCCCAGCTGGATCACCTGCCGCGTGACGCTGAAGGCGCCCGTCAGCATGGCCTGCGAGGCGATCACTGTGGCGGCCGTGGCCAGCAGCACGACGGGCACTACTGCCCACTCGGGCGCCATCAGGAAGAAGGGGTTCTTCACCGCCGCCGGATTGCCCAGCAGCAAGGCGCCCTGGCCGAAGTAGTTGAGCACCAGGGCCGGCATCACCACCGAGAACCAGGCGATGCGGATCGGGCCCTTGCCGAAGTGGCCCATGTCCGCATACAGCGCCTCGGCCCCGGTCACGCACAGCACCGTCGCGCCCAGGATGATGAAGCTGGTGCCCGGGTTGTCCCAGATGAAGCGCAGCATGTAGTGCGGGCTGACGGCCTTGAGGATCTCGGGGTGCGTCAGGATCTGCGCCACGCCCAGCAGTGCCAGCACGCCGAACCAGGTGAGCGTGATCGGTCCGAAGAAACGGCCGATGCCGGCCGTGCCGCGCTTCTGCACCGCGAACAGGCAGAACAGCACCACCAGCGTGATCGGGATGACGTAGCCGGTAAAGTGCGGTGACACCACTTCCAGGCCTTCGACCGCGGAGAGCACCGAGATGGCCGGCGTGATCACGCCGTCGCCATAGAAGAGGGCGGTGCCGAAGATGCCCAGTGCCAGCATGCCGTTGCGCAGGCGCGGCTTGTCGGCCACCGCCCGCGAGGCCAGTGCCAGCATGGCCACCAGGCCGCCTTCGCCCTCGTTGTCGGCCCGCAGCACCAGCACCACGTACTTCAGCGAAACGATGATGGTCATCGTCCAGAAGATCATCGAGAGCATGCCGTACACGTTCTCGATGGTGAACGGCACGTGGCCGTGGCCGAAGATTTCCTTGATGGCGTACAGCACGCTCGTGCCGATGTCGCCATAGACGATGCCGATGGCGCCGAGCACGAGCGCCGGCATGGAAGACTTGGAGGCAGACACGAAGTGGCGAGGAAAGGGCTGGGCCGCGCCTCACCCCGCCGGCGGCCTGGCGGCGCCGGGGAGCCAAGCTCCGCCCTCGTTTTTCCGTTGCTGTGGAAGTGTGGATTGTGCGCGCCGCCCATGTCGCCGCAAGCCCGCGCGGGCGTCGGCCGGGCGGCGCCGGATCACTCGTAGACCTCGGCCTCGGGGTTGGTGGCCTCGAGTTCGTAGGAGGCGGCGACCATGGCCAGCCGACCGATCACGCCGTACATGTAGAAGCGGTTGGGCGCGCTGGCGCCCGGCTTGGCGCCCGGCTGGGGCAGGTGGCCGCTCTGCGAGAAGGCCAGCGGCACGAAGCTCGCGCCCGGCAGGGCCAGGCTCTCGTCCGGGCCGCGGTCGGGGTGGACGCGGTAGAAGCCGCCCACGACGTAGCGGTCCATCATGTAGACCACCGGCTCCGCCATGCCGTCGTGCACGCGCTCGCGCGTGAGCACGCCTTCCTGCACGACCACGTCGGTCGGGCCGGCGTCGTCGGTGGTGGCGCCGGCCATGGCCTTCTGGCGCGGCTTCTTGGTCAGGGCCTCGAGTTCCTTGACATCGCGGATGGTCGAGATCGGCAGCGTGCTGGCGCCGTTCTCGCTCTTGACGATGACGAAGGGCTTCTCGTTGATGCCGTATTCCTTGTACTTGCGGCGCACCTTGGTCAGCACCTGGTCGACCGCCGCCGTCAGACCCTCGACGCCCTTGCCGCGGGCCAGGTCCACGCCCTCGGCGCGGCCATAGATCGACTGGATCAGCCAGGGATCGATGCCCAGCAGCTTGCCGAAGCGCTTGGAGACTTCCTCGTAGCTGTGGAAGTGGTTGCTCTTGCGCCGCACCGACCAGCCGGCATGCAGCGGCGGCAGCAGGTACTGCTCATGCAGGTCCTCCAGAATGCCGGGCGTGCCGGCGGCCAGGTCGGTGTTGAGCAGGATGGTGCAGGGGTCGAAGTTCTTCAGGCCCAGGCGGCGCTTGCTGCGCACCACCGGCTCCAGGCAGACGGTGCTGCCGTCGGGCAGCTCCACCTTCTTGGGCGACTTGATGGCCGGGTCGATGGAGCCGACGCGCACGTTCAACCCGGCCATCTGGAAGATGCGCACCAGCTGGGCCACGTTGGCCATGTACGAGGTGTTGCGGCCGCGGTTCTCGGGGATGACCAGCAGGTTGCGGGCCTCGGGGCAGATCTTCTCGATCGCGGCCTGGGCAGCCTGCACCGCCAGCGGCAGCATCTCGGTGGTCAGGTAGTTCCAGCCGCCAGGGAAGAAGTTGGCGTCCACCGGCGCCAGCTTGAAGCCGGCGTTGCGCACGTCCACCGCTGTGTAGAAGGGTGGGGTGTGCTCCATCCACTCGAGCCGGAACCAGCGCTCGATGGCAGGCATGCTGTCGAGGATGCGCTGCTCGAGTTCGTTGATCGGGCCGGTCAGGGCGGTGACGAGATGCGGAACCATGCGGCTGCCTTGTTATGCGGGTTTGCGGCCAGAGGCGGACCGGCGATTGTAGGCAGCCGGCCTGACCGCTCCCATGACAGCGCAGCGGCCGCTCTCTGGTACGCAGCCGGGTCAGCGGCGGATCTCGCCCTGTCCCAGAACGATGTACTTCAGGGAGGTCAGCCCCTCGATGCCGACGGGTCCGCGCGCATGGAACTTGTCTGTGCTGATGCCGATTTCGGCGCCCAGCCCGTATTCGAAGCCGTCCGCGAAGCGGGTGCTCGCATTCACCATCACGCTGGCCGAATCGACCTCGCGCAGGAAACGCTGTGCATGGCTGTGGTCGTTGGTGACGATGGCGTCGGTGTGGTGGCTGGAATAGCGGTTGATGTGGTCGATCGCCTCGTCCACGCCGTCGACCAGCTTGATGCTGATGATCGGCGCCAGGTATTCCTCGGACCAGTCCTGCTCGGTGGCCGGCACCACGCGGGGCTGGCCGGCCAGCAGGGCCGCGGCCTCGGGGTCGCAACGCATCTCCACGCCCTTGGCAGCGAACACGGTGCCGATGCGGGGCAGGAAGGCCGGCGCGATGGCGCGGGCCACCAGCAGGCCCTCGGTGGCGTTACAGGGGCTGTACTTCTGCGTCTTGGCGTTGTCGACCAGCGTGACGGCCATGTCCAGATCGGCGCTGTCATCGACGAAGGTGTGGCAGTTGCCGTCCAGGTGCTTGATGACCGGCACCTTGGCTTCGCGGCTGATGCGCTCGATCAGGCCCTTGCCGCCGCGCGGGATGATCACGTCCACGTACTCTGGCATGGCGACCAGGCGGCCCACGGCGTCGCGGTCGGTGGTGGGCACCAGCTGCACCGCGTCCTCGGGCAGGCCGGCGTCCAGTAGGGCGGCGCGCACCAGGGCCGCCAGGGCCTTGTTGGAGTCGATGGCCTCCGAGCCGCCGCGCAGGATGGCAGCGTTGCCGCTCTTGATCGCCAGGCTGGCCGCCTCGATGGTCACGTTGGGCCGGCTCTCGTAGATCATGCCGAACACGCCGATGGGCACCCGCATCTGGCCCACGCGGATGCCGCTCGGCTGCTGCTTCATGCCGATGATCTCGCCGATCACGTCGGGCATGGCGGCCAGCTGCTCGCAGCCTTCGGCGCAGGTGGCGATGACCTTGGGCGTGAGCTTGAGGCGGTCCACCATCGGCTCGGCCAGACCGGCGGCGCGGGCGCGCTCCAGGTCGCGGGCGTTGTGCTCGGCCAGTGGCTCCACGCTCGCCCGCAGCCGTTCGGCCAGGCTGCGCAGCGCACGGGCCTTGGCCGCGGCGCTGGCCTTGGCCATCTGCGCCGACGCCGCGCGCGCCTGGGCGCCCAGCGTGTTCATCAGTTCGAGGGTGGAGATCGCGTTCATGGACGCGATTTTCTCACCGGGTCCGTGCCCGGGGCGAGGCGAGGGGATCGCGGCTGCTTCGGCCGAAGCTTGTGTAGGCCAACCGCCCTCGCACCGTTCGGGCTGAGCCTGTCGGAGCCCGGCCCGAACGCCCAGCCTCTCAATCCGCCTGCTGCAGCAGCGACCAGACCCGCACCGGCGTCAGCGGCATCTGCAGACGGGGTGCGAGCGCGCCGCGCCTGTTGCGCGCGAGCGCATCCGCCACCGCGTTCACCACCGCCGGCGTGGCGCCGATGGTGCCCAGCTCGCCCACGCCCTTCACGCCCAGCGGGTTGTTCTTGCAGGGCACCGACTCGTCCATCTCGGTGCGGAAGTCGGGCGCCGTGCCGGCCACCGGCAGGGCGTAGTCCATCAGGCTGCCCGTGACCAACTGGCCGGTGGCGTCGTCGTAGACCACCTGCTCCAGCAGCGCCTGGCCGATGCCCTGCACGGCGCCGCCGTCGAGCTGGCCGCGCACGATCATCGGATTGACCACGCGGCCGACGTCGTTGACCGAGGCATAGGCGACCACCGCCACGTCGCCGGTCTGCGGATCGACCTCGACCTCGCAGACATGGCAGCCGTTCGGCCAGGTGGGGCCGTCCACCTTGCTGGTCGAGTCGACGAAGATCCGGCCCTCGGCCTGCCGGCCGGCCAGTTCGAACAGGCCGATGCCCAGGTCGGTGCCGCGCACGGTGAAGCGGCCCTGGCCGTAGTCGATGTCGGCGGCCGCCGCCTCCAGCGCCTCGGCCGCCAGCTCGCGACCGCGGGCCAAGGTGCGGTCGGCGCCGGTGCGCATGGCCGAGCCGCCGGTGAACAGCGAGCGCGAACCCGCGCTGCCGAAGCCATTGCCGCGGTCGGTGTCGCCCAGCACCACGCGCACCTGCTCGATAGGCACACCGAAGGCGTCCACCACCAGCTGCGCCAGCGTGGTGGCGATGCCCTGGCCCATGGCGTTGACGGCCGAATAGACCTCGATCACGCCGTCGGCCTGCACGTCCACCGTCACGCGTTCCTCGAACACGTTGCCGCCCGTCCATTCGAGGAAGGTGGCGATCCCCAGGCCGCGCCACAGCCCGCGCGCGGCCGACTCCGCGGCGCGGGCGTCGAAGCCGTCCCAGTCGGCGAAGGCCAGGCCGCGGTCCATCATGTGCTCGAAGGCGCCGGTGTCGTAGGTCTGGCGCATCGGGTTGGTGTAGGGCATCTGCTCCGGGCGGATGAAGTTGCGCCGGCGCAGGGTCACGCGGTCGATGCCGGTCTGCCGCGCCGCCTCGTCCATCAGCCGCTCGATGAGGAAGATGGCCTCGGGCCGGCCGGCGCCGCGGTAGGCGCCGGTGGGCGACTGGTTGGTCATCACCGCGCGGAAGTGGAAGTCGATGACCGGGATGTCGTAGACGCTCGTCTGCACCCAGGGGCCAATCAGCAGCTGGATGGCCACGCCCGTGCCCGTCGGGTAGGCGCCCACGTTGGCGTCGCTGTGCACGCGCAGGGCAAGCACGCGGCCGTTGGCGTCCAGGGCCATGGCGGCGCGGGCGCGCACGTCGCGGCCGTGGGTGGTGGTGAGGAATTCCTCGGAGCGCTCGCCGGTCCACTTGACGCCGCGGCCGAGTGCCTTGGCAGCGAAGGCCACCACCGCGTCCTCAGGGTACAGGCCGGTCTTCATGCCGAAGCCGCCCCCCACGTCGCTCACTCGCACGCGGATCTGCTCGGCCGGCAGCCCGAGCACCGTCGCCAGCGTGCCGCGCACGCCGGTGGGCATCTGGGTGCTCATCTGCAGGCTGAGGCGGCCGTCCTGGGCGTCGACCTCGGCCAGCACGGCGCGCGGCTCCAGCGTGACGGCGGCGACGCGCTGGTTGTCGACGGTGAGTTCGACGACGTGCGCAGCCTGGGCGAAGGCGCGGGCCGTGGCCTCCGCATCGCCGTGGCGCATCTCGGCGCTGATGTTGTCGGGGGCCGCGTCGCACAGGGCCGGCGCGCCTTCGGCCAGCGCGGCATCGAGGGTGGGGATGGCAGGCAGGTCTTCGTAGTCGACCCACACGGCCTCGGCGGCATCCTTGGCGGCTTGCAGCGAAGTGGCGACCACGGCCACCACCGGCTCGCCGACGAATCGCACCACGTCGTGCGCCAGCGGCAGCCGTGCCGCGGTCACGCCGGGCGAGCCGTCGGCGCGCACGAAGCCGGCCACGCCGGGGATGGGCTGGACGCCCTGGGCCACCAGGTCGGCGCCGGTGTAGACGGCCAGCACGCTCGGCATTGCCCGCGCGGCGTCGGCGTCGATGCTGCGGATGCGCGCATGCGGATGGGGTGAGCGCTGGAAGGCCAGCGCGGCGCAGTCCGGCGTCAGGATGTCGTCGGTGTAGCGGCCGCGGCCGGCGAGCAGGGCTTCATCTTCCAGCCGGCGCACGGCCTGGCCGCTGCCGAAGCGGCCGGCGGAAGGGGCGGGGGTCGAAGCGGCGGAATGCACTTTGTCCAGCATGGGTGTCTCCGTGGAGGGAAAAGGTGTTGCACGTACCGCCGCCCGTTTTACCCAGTTCATCGTTGGCACGCTTGCGGTGCGGGCCATGGCCATCGGGCGGCCGGACGGCGCTGGCGCCATGCAAGCGCCGCGCCGCCCTGTCCTGTAGGTCGGGCTATTTGCGCGCGTCGCGCAGTTCGCGCCGCAGGATCTTGCCCACGGGCGTCTTGGGAAGGTCGGTGCGGAACTCGATGATCTTGGGCCGCTTGTAGCCGGTCAGGTTGTCGTGGCAGAAGCTGCGCACCTGCTCCTCGGTAAGGGCCGGGTCCTTCTTGACGATCACCAGCTTGACGGCCTCGCCGGTCTTGTCGTCGGGCACGCCGACCACCGCGCACTCGAGCACGCCGGGCAGGGTGGCGACGACGTCTTCGACCTCGTTGGGGTACACGTTGAAGCCGCTGACCAGCACCATGTCCTTCTTGCGGTCCACGATCCTGGTGTAGCCGCGCTCGTCCATCACGCCCAGGTCGCCGGTCTTGAACCAGCCGTCCGCGGTCATGACCTTGGCCGTCTCGTCCGGGCGCTGCCAGTAGCCGGCCATCACCTGCGGGCCGCGCAATGCGATCTCGCCCACCTGACCCAGCGGCACCGGCTGGCCGGCATCGTCCAGCAACGTGATCTCGGTGCTGGGCAGCGGCACGCCGATGGTGCCGCTGTATTCCTGGCTGGTGGTCGGGTTGCAGGTGGCCGAGGGCGAGGTCTCGGACAGGCCGTAGCCCTCGCAGATCGGGCAGCCGGTCTTGTCCAGCCACAGCTTGGCCACCGCGCTTTGCACCGCCATGCCGCCGCCCACCGAGATCTTGAGGTGGCTCCAGTCGACGGTGTTGAAGTCCGGATGGTTGGCCAGGCCGTTGAACAGCGTGTTGACCGCCGGGAAGCTGTGGATGCGGTGTTTGGACAGATCCTTGAGCGTGGCCGCCAGGTCGCGCGGATTGGGGATGAGGATCAGCAGGCCGCCCGTGCGCATTGACAGCATCATGCCGACCGTGAAGGCGAAGATGTGATACAGCGGCAGCGCGCACACGGTGGTGGGCTGCTCGCCCTGCGGCACGCGCTGCATCACGGGGCTGTTCCAGGCCTGCGACTGCAGCACGTTGGCGATCACGTTGCGGTGCAGGAGCACCGCGCCCTTGCTCACGCCGGTGGTGCCGCCGGTGTACTGCAGCACCGCCACGTCGTCGCCGCCGATGGCCGGCGCCTGCAGGCCGCGGCGGCGGCCCTGCGACAGTGCGTCATTGAAGCGCACCGAGCCCGGCAGGCTGAAGGCCGGCACCAGCTTCTTCACGTTGCGCACCACGTAGTTGACGATGGCGCCCTTGAGCAAGCCGAGCCGGTCGCCCATGGAGGCCAGCACCACATGCTTGACCATCGAATTCGCGATGCACTTCTGCAGCGTATTCGCGAAGTTCTCCATGATCACGATGGCCTTGGCGCCGCTGTCCTTGAGCTGGTGCTCCAGTTCGCGCGCCGTGTACAGCGGATTCACGTTCACCAGGATCAGGCCTGCGCGCAGGATGGCCGCCACGGCGATGGGGTACTGCGGGCAGTTGGGCATCATCACCGCCACGCGGTCGCCCTTGGCCAGGCCCAGTCCCTGCAGGTAGCCGGCGAAGGACTGGCTGGCGCGGTCCACCTCGCCATAGCTCACCAGCTTGCCCATGAAGCTGTACGCGGGGCGGTCCGCATAGCGGCTGAAGCTCTCGTCCATCAGCGCCACCAGCGAGGCGTACTGCGCGGGGTCGATGTCGGCAGGCACGCCCGGCGGATAGCTGCTGAGCCAGGGGCGGTCGGTCATGTGCGAAGTCTCCAGTGTCCTGAATGAAAAGCGGCCGCTGCTGCGGCGGCGGCCGGGGCTCTTGAAATCGTAGCAAAGCGGCGGTGGCGGCCGCGCCGCCGCCCGGGACGTGGCAGGGGCTTACTCGACCGCCTTCATCATGTCCTCGACCACCTTCTTGGCGTCGCCGAAGACCATCATGGTCTTGTCCATGTAGAAGAGCTCGTTGTCCAGGCCCGCATAGCCGGCTGCCATCGAGCGTTTGTTCACAATCACCGTCTTGGCCTTGTAGGCTTCCAGGATCGGCATGCCGTAGATCGGGCTGCCCTTGGTGTGCGCGGCCGGGTTCACCACGTCGTTGGCGCCCAGGATGATGGCCACGTCGGCCTGGCCGAACTCGCTGTTGATGTCCTCCATCTCGAAGACCTGGTCGTACGGCACCTCGGCCTCGGCCAGCAGCACGTTCATGTGGCCGGGCATGCGGCCGGCCACCGGATGGATGGCGTACTTGACGGTGACGCCCTTGTCGGTGAGCTTCTGCGCCAGTTCCTTGACGGCATGCTGGGCGCGCGCCACGGCCAGGCCGTAGCCGGGCACGATGATCACCGTCTCGGCATTGCCCAGCACGAAGGCGGCATCGTCGGCGCTGCCGCTCTTGACCGGGCGCTGCACCGCGCTGCCGGCCGTGGCCGCGGTGGCCTCGCCGCCGAAGCCGCCCAGGATCACGCTGAAGAAGGAGCGGTTCATCGCCTTGCACATGATGTAGCTCAGGATCGCGCCCGAGCTGCCCACCAGCGAGCCGGCAATGATCAGCATGCTGTTGTTGAGCGAGAAGCCGATGCCCGCCGCCGCCCAGCCCGAATAGCTGTTGAGCATCGACACCACCACCGGCATGTCGGCGCCGCCGATGGGGATGATGATCAGCACGCCCATCACGAAGGCCAGGGCCAGCATGAGCAGGAAGGCGCTCCAGCTTTCGGTGGCCATGTACACCAGGCCCAGGCCGATGGTCGCCAGGCCGAGCACGAGGTTCACCGCATGCTGGCCCTTGAACTGCACCGGCGCGCCCTGGAAGAGGCGGAACTTGTACTTGCCCGACAGCTTGCCGAAGGCGATGACCGAGCCGCTGAAGGTGATGGCGCCGATGGCCGCGCCGAGGAAGAGCTCCAGCCGGTTGCCGTAGGGAATCGGCATCCGCGCCACGCCCTGGGTGATCACGATGCCGGCCTGGGTGGTGTAGGTGACCATGCCCGTGGCCGGCGGCGGCACGATGCCGAAGGCCCAGGGCTCCACCACCGCCGCCACGGCGATGAAGACCGCAGCCAGGCCGATCATGCTGTGCATGAAGGCGACCAGCTCGGGCATCTTGGTCATCTCCACCCGCTGTGCCATGAAGGCGCCGGCGCCGCCGCCGATCACCAGGCCCACCAGGACCCAGCCCAGTCCCAGCGGCGAGCCGGCCAGGCGCACGATCAGTGCCGCCGTGGTCAGCACGGCGATGGTCATGCCCACCATGCCGAAGACGTTGCCGCGGATCGAGGTGGTCGGGTGCGACAGGCCCTTGAGCGCCTGGATGAAGCAGACGCTGGCCACCAGGTAGAGCAGCGTGACGAGGTTCATCGACATGGTGTCATTTCCCCTCGGCGCCGGTGGAGGAAGCGGGCGCCTTGCGCTCCTTCTTCTTGAACATCTCCAGCATCCGCCGCGTGACCAGGAAGCCGCCGAAGACGTTGACCGCGGCCAGCGCCACGGCTGCCACGCCCATCACCTTGCCCAGCGGCGTGGTGGTGAGCGCCGCCGCCAGCATGGCACCGACGATGACGATGGCCGAGATGGCGTTGGTCACGGCCATCAGCGGCGTGTGCAGCGCGGGCGTGACGGTCCACACCACGTGGTAGCCGACATAGATGGCCAGCACGAAGATGGTGAGGTTGATGAGGGTCGGGTTGACGATGTCCATGGTGCGCGTTCCTTCTTCTCAAGCCTTGCGGGTGACCTGGCCGTCCTGCGCGACGCGGCAGGCGGCGACGATGTCGTCCTCGAGGTCGATCTTGAGGCCGCCCTCCTTGGGCAGGATCAGCTTGAGGAAGTCCAGCACGTTGCGGGCGTAGAGCGCCGAGGCATCGGCGGCCACCAGGGCGGGCAGGTTGGTCTCGCCGATGAGCGTCACGCCGTGGCGCACCACCGTGCGGTCAGCCTCGGTCAACGGGCAGTTGCCGCCGGTCATGCCGCCGTGCACGTCCGGACCGCGGCCGGCGGCGATGTCGACGATCACCGCGCCGGGCTTCATGGCCTGCACCATGGCCTCGGTGATCAGCGTGGGCGCGGGCCTGCCAGGGATGAGGGCCGTCGAGATCACCACGTCGGCCTGGGCCACGCGCTTGGCCACCTCGGCCTGCTGGCGGGTGAGCCAGCTCGCGGGCATCGGCCTGGCATAGCCGCCCACGCCTTCGGCGGCTTCGCGCTCCTCCTGCGTTTCGTACGGCACGTCGATGAACTTGGCGCCCAGCGACTCGACCTGTTCCTTGACGCTGGGGCGCACGTCGCTGGCCTCGATGACGGCGCCCAGGCGTTTGGCGGTGGCGATGGCCTGCAGCCCTGCGACGCCCACGCCCAGCACGACCACGCGGGCGGCCTTCACGGTGCCTGCGGCCGTCATCAGCATCGGGAAGAAGCGCTGGTAGGCGTTGGCGGCCATCATCACCGCCTTGTAGCCGGCGATGTTGGCCTGGCTGGAGAGCACGTCCATGCTCTGCGCGCGCGTGGTGCGCGGTGCGGCTTCCAGCGCGAAGGCGGTCAGCCCGGCCGAAGCCAGTCGCTGCAGGCCGGGCGCGTCGTGGGGATTGAGCATGCCGACCACGACCGTGCCGGGCTTCATGGCGGCGCATTCGATGTCGGTGGGCGCGCGAACCTTGAGCACCAGTTCGGCCCCCAGCGCCCCCGCGGCATCCGTGGTCTGCGCCCCGGCGGCCTCATAGGCGGCGTCGGGGGCGCTGGCGGCAAGGCCGGCCCCGGACTGGATGAGCACCTGGTGGCCTTGGGCCACCAGCTTCTTGGCGGTCTCGGGCGTGACGGCCACGCGCGATTCACCGGCCACGCACTCGGCGGGCACTCCGATCAGCATCTTGGAATCTCCTCGTCACCACAGCGGCTCGGCCGCCCCAACTTCGCCAAAGCTTACAGTAACTTGACGGGCCCCGGCGCGCCTGGGCGACAAGCCGTCGCCGTGCCACCGACCGCCACGCCGACGGCAGGAGACGATTTCCGTGCGGAACTTCCTTCACGCGGAGGGCCCTGGATGGGTAGCATGCCGCGCCGCCTGGGCGAAGACATGATGCTCGACAGACCCGAGGCGAATGGGAGAGAGGGAATGCGCATTGCGGTGCTGGACGACGAACTGGATCAACAGGCGCTGATCAGCGCGGCGCTGACCGAAGCAGGCCACGAGTGCCACTGCTTCGACCGCAGTGCCGATCTGCAGCCCGGCCTGCGTGCCAAGGAGTTCGATCTGCTCGTCCTCGACTGGGATCTGCCCAACCTCGACATCGGCGCCCTCCTGCGGCTCGTGCGGGAAAGCTTCGGCACCTCGGTGCCGGTGATCCTGCTCACGCACCGGTGCGACGAGGCGGACCTGGTCGAGGCGCTGGGTGCCGGCGCCGACGGCTTCATCAGCAAGCCCCTGCGCGTCGCCGAACTCCAGGCCCGTGCCGAAGCGCTGATGCGGCGGGCACGCTTCTCGGTCGGCGGCGACCAGCCTCAGGACTATGGACGCTACCGCTTCCTGCCCGCCGCCCGCCAACTGCTGATGGACGGCCAGCCCGTCGAGCTCAAGAACCGCGAGTACGAACTGGCCCTGCTGTTGTTCCAGAACCTGGGACGGCTGCTGAGCCGGGACTACCTGCGTGCCACCATCTGGGGCAGTGCCCGCGAGGACGGCTCCCGCTCGCTGGACACCCACATCTCCCGGGTCCGCAGCAAGCTCGCGCTGCGCCCCGAACATGGATTCATGCTGACCGCCACCTACGGCATGGGTTACCGACTCGAATCCGTGGACCCGTCGGAGATGCCCCGGTCGTCGCTGCGCGCGTTCGGCTGACGGGCTCGCTTCCCTGCCTTGCGAGGTCGGCTGCCTGTTGCCCGGCGCGAACCTCCTGCCGCGGCAGACGTGCATGCGATGGCGGGCGCGCTAAAGTGCGCGGCTTTCCCCCGCCGTGCTGCCCTTCATGCGGGCGTCCGCGGCACTGCCCGGCGGGCGAGGAACGCACCACCTCGCCCGTCGGGCATGCAACCTGTCCGGAGATCCTTTCATGCGCTGGAGACCCAATGTGACCGTGGCGGCGGTCATCGAGAAGGAAGGCCGCTTCCTGCTGGTGGAAGAGCACACGGACCGGGGACTGCGCCTGAACACCCCAGCCGGTCACCTCGAAGCCGGCGAGACGCCCGCCGAAGGCTGCGCCCGCGAGGCCCTGGAGGAAACGGCCCATGCCTTCACGCCCACGTCCATCGTGGGTATCTACATGGCCCGCTTCGAGCGCCGCTCGCCCGGCGACGAGGGCGACACCGACATCACCTATCTGCGCTTCGCCTTTGCCGGGCAGGTCGGCGCGCTCGATCCCGGGCGGGCGCTGGACGAGGGCATCGTGCGCACGCTGTGGATGACGCCGGAGGAGATCCGTGCCAGTGTCGAGCGCCACCGCAGCCCGCTGCTGCTGCAATGTGTGGAGGACTATTTGGCAGGCCAGCGGCATCCGCTGGACCTGATCCACACCGACCGCTCGGTGCACATGCCGGGGCCGGCCTGAGGACCCTGGTTGTCCGGGGCGCGGCCGCACATCCTGCCGCAAGCCGTGCCGGTCTCAGGGCCGGCCGTACATGAAGCCCGTCGGCGCTTCCGTTCCCTCGATCCGGTCGATGAGCCGCAGCAGCGGCGTCAGCTCGCGATAGCGGCTGGCGGTGGTGCGGATGTAGCCGATGAAGCGGGGCGCATCGGCCAGGTACTTGGGCTTGCCATCGCGCAGGGTGAGGCGGGCGAAGATGCCTGCGACCTTCAGGTGGCGCTGCAGGCCCATCCATTCGACGGCACGGTAGAACTCGCCGAAATCGTCGCCCACCGGCAACCCGGCCTTTCGCGCGGCCTGCCAGTAGCGCACCGTCACGTCGATCACGAATTCCTCGTCCCAGCTCAGGAAGGCGTCGCGCATCAGGCTGGCGATGTCGTAGGTGATGGGGCCATGCACCGCGTCCTGGAAGTCGAGCACGCCCAGCACGTCGGGGTCCGCGCCGACCATCAGGTTGCGAGGCATGAAGTCCCGGTGCACATACACCGCAGGCGAGGCCAGGTTGGTGCGCACGATCAGGTCATAGGCCTGCTGCAGCGTGGCCGTCTGCGCCGCGTCGAGCGTCACGCCCCGGTGGCGCCCCAGATACCAGTCGGGAAAGAGGGCGAGTTCGCGGCGCAGCAGTGCTTCGTCATAGGCAGGCAGCACGCCGGGGCGGGAGGCCTGCTGCCAGCGCACCAGCGCGTCCACCGCCTGCTGGTAGCGGGGCAGGTTGGCCGCGGGCTGCTCGCGGTCGATCACGTCCAGCAGGGTGTGCGTGCCCAGGTCGTCCAGCAGCAGGAAGCCGTTGGGCTCGTCCCAGTCCAGGATCTGCGGCACCCGCACGCCGGCCTCGCGCATCAGCGCGGCGACCTGCACGAAGGGGCGGGCATCCTCCTGGGCAGGGGGCGCATCCATCACGATGCGGGAGAGGCCGGGCGCCCTGCCGTCGATGCGGAAATAGCGGCGGAAGCTGGCGTCGGCGGAAGCAGGGCGCAGGGTGGCGGGTTGCAGGGCGTGGGCCGGCGCGATGCGGGCCAGCCAGGCCTCGAACACCCGGCCCCGGGACGCATCGGCCCAGGCGATGGAAGCCGGGCCGGAAGGGGGCGCTGAAGCGGTCATGGATAATCAACATTCTACAAATCCGCCCTCTCCCAGATGGGCGCGTGCCGGCCGCAGGACCGGCCGCCTCCAGCGCCGAGACGCTTGCCACACGCATCCATGCCAGACCAGAGCCGCGCCCCCGGGCACCGACGCCTGCCGCCGCTGCCCCTTGCGCTGCTGACGCTGGCGCTCGCGGCCGTCCAGGGCGCCTGGGCGCAGTCCGCGCCCGCCTTGCCCGACGAGCCGCCACTGGTGCTGCGCCGCAGCCCCCAGCTCACCGAGAACATCCTCCCGACGGAGCGCAGCCAGCGTCCCAGCATCGTCCAGGGCGACCGCATCTCCGGCCGTCCCGACCTGGAGACCACCGTGGAGGGCAACGCCTCCCTGCGCCGCGGTGACACGGTCATCCGCGCCGACCGTCTCAACTACGACCAGCCGCAGGACCTGGCCACCGCCGAAGGGGACGTGCGCGTCAACCAGGCCGGCAACATCTACGAGGGGCCGCGGCTGCAGCTCAAGCTCGAGACCTTCGAGGGTTTCTTCGACAGCGTTCGCTACCAGCTGCTGACCAACGGTGCCCATGGCACGGCGGACCGCGTCGATTTCGTCGATTCCGACCGAACGATCGCGCGCCGGGCCACCTACACCACCTGCCGCCGCGAGGACGATCAGCCGGGCTGGAAGCCGGCCTGGTTCCTCAGCGCCGAGAACCTCCGCACCGACAGCGCCGAGGGCGTCGGCGTCGCCGAGAACGTGCAACTGCACTTCATGGGCATGAGTTCGCCGGCCCTGCCCAGCGTGAGCTTTCCGCTGGACGACCAGCGCAAGAGCGGCATCCTGCCGCCGGTCATCGGCATGGACAGCGTTAACGGCCTGGAGTTGACGCTGCCCTACTACTGGAACATCGCGCCCAACCGCGACGCCACCTTCACGCCCTCGGTGATGAGCAAGCGGGGCATCAACATCGCCAACGAGTTCCGTTACCTCGAGAAGGATTACAGCGGCGAGGTGCGCTTCGACCTCATGCCCGACGACCAGCTGCGCAACCGCGACCGCTGGGGCCTGTGGCTGCGCCACCGGCAGAACTTCAACGCCGGCACCCTCGGCATGGACACGCTCAGTGCCAATCTGTCGGTGGACCGGGTCAGCGACGACGACTACTGGCGCGACTTCACCCGCACGCCCACGCTGACCTCGCGTCAGCTGTCGGCCGACGGCACGGTCAACTGGAGCAAGGGCGACTGGAGCGGCCGCCTGTTCGCCCAGAAGTGGCAGACGCTCACCTACACCGAGGCGCCGATCACGCCGGCCTACGACCGCCTGCCCCAGCTCACGGCCAATTACGCGCTGTACGACTGGAACGGCTTCGACTTCAGCTTCAACAACGAGCTGACGCGCTTCAGCGCCAACTCGACCCAGCAGGGCCAGCCGAACGCCGACCGGCTGTTCTCGCAGGTGCAGCTGTCGCGGCCCTTCGTACGGCCGGGCTACTACGTCACGCCCAAGCTCACGCTGTCGGGTACCAGCTACAGCTTCGACGGCCCGCTGTCCAACGGCGCGACCTCGGCCAACCGCACGGTGCCGACCTTCAGCCTCGACACGGGCATGACCTTCGAGCGCGAGACCAGCCTGTTCGGCAAGGCCTATACGCAGACGCTGGAGCCGCGCGCCTTCTTCGTCAACACGCCCTATCGCGACCAGAGCACGCTGCCGGTCTACGACACCGCCAAGAGCGACCTGAGCCTGGCGTCGCTCTTCACCGAGAACGAATTCACCGGCAATGACCGCATCTCGGCCACCAAGGCGGTCACCCTGGGCGTGACGTCCCGGCTGATCGACCCCGACACCGGCTTCGAACGGGCCCGTTTCGGCATCGCGCAGCGGCGGCGATTGTCCGACCAGCTGGTGACGCTGCCGGGCGGCACCGCCTCCACCGACCGGGCATCCGACGTGGTGACGGGCGCGCAGATCAACATCAATCCACAGTGGAGTGTCGAAGGCGCGGTCCAGTACAACCCGCAGATCGACAAGTCGGAGCGCCGCGCCATCACCGCGCGCTACACGCCCGGCCCGTACCGCTCGCTCAGTGCCTCGTACCGATACCAGGACGACCGTATCTCCGTCAACAACTCGGGCTACGAATCCATCGACCTGGGCTGGCAATGGCCGCTGAACGACCTGTGGGGCGACAAGGGCTCGCCCAAGGCCGGCGGTGGGCTGGGCGGCGGGCGCTGGTATGCCGTCGGCCGCGTCAACTACAGCCTGCGCGACAAGGTGGTCACCGATGCAGTGATGGGCGTCGAGTACGACGGCTGCTGCTACATCGGGCGCGTCGTGCTGGAGAAGGTCAGCACCGGTGTGGCCACGACCACCAAGCGCATCATGTTCCAGATCGAGTTCATGGGCTTCACCAGCCTCGGAACCAGCCCGATGCGCACGCTTCAAACCAATGTGCCGCGCTACCGTTCGCTGCGCGAGCCCACGCTGGCGCCGAGCCGTTTCACCAACTATGAGTGAGCAAGACCCCGCCCGCCTCGCCGGCGACGGGGGCTTTCTCCAGCCCGCCCGCCTGTCCGGGCGTGGCGCTTGATCCAGGAGGCCAACGCCATGAGATTCCAGCTTTCCGTCTTCGCCCTGTCGTGCGCGGCCCTGCTGGCCGCCACGCCGGCTGCGCAGGCCCAGCAGGGTGGCGCCGCCACACGCCAGGGTGCCTCGGCCCAGCAAGGCCGCAGTGCCCAGGCGGCCACACCCCGTCGGGGCATCACCGACATCATGCGTGAAAGTCCCGCCACCTCCACGCTGCCGCCGCCCGTCTCTGCGGCGGCGCAGCCGCAGGGCCAGCGGGCCGCGGAATACATCGTGGCGCTGGTCAATTCCGAGCCGATCACCAACACCCAGGTCCAGAAGCGGGTGGAGCGCATCCTGCGCGAGGCCGGGCCGGAGGCGCAGCGGATCCCGCGCGACCAGATCAACCGCCAGGTGCTCGAGCAGATCATCGCCGAGCGTGCGCAGCTGCAGCTGGCCAAGGAACTGGGCGTGCGTGTGGATGCCATGGCCATCGACCAGGCGGAGGAAGTCGTGGCGCGGCAGAACCAGGTCAGCCTGCCCGAGCTGCGTCGCCGGGTGAGCGAGGCCGGTATCTCGCGCGACGAGTTCCGCAACAACCTGCGCGACCAGCTGCTGCTCACCCGCCTGCGCGAACGCGAGCTGGAAGGCCGCGTGAAGGTCAGCGACGACGAGATCGATCAGTTCCTGCGCGAGCAGCGTGCGGCCGCGAGCAGCGCCGCGCCCGACATCAATCTCGCCCAGGTGCTGGTCACGGTGCCCGAAAAGGCGACGGCCGCGCAGATCGCCGAGGCGCAGAAGCGCGCGGAGGACATCGCCCGCCGCGCCCGCGCCGGCGAGGACTTCTCCCAGCTGGCCACCCAGCTGTCCGACGCACCCGATGCCAAAGGCACCGGCGGCGTGCTGGGGCTGCGTGCGGCCGACCGCTATCCGCCGCTGTTCGTCGAAGCGACGCAGTCCACGCCTGTGGGCGGCATCGTCGGTCCGGTGCGCTCGGGCGCGGGCTTCCATGTGCTGAAGGTGCTGGCCAAGCAGAATGCCGCCTCGCCGGATTCCGTGGTCACGCAGACGCAGGTGCGCCATATCCTGATGCGCCCCGACACGCGCCGTACGCCGGAGCAGATCGTTTCGCTCATGACCGACTTCAAGCGTCGCATCCAGGCCGGCACGGCCGATTTCGCCGCGCTGGCCCGCGAGAACTCGCAGGACACCGTCAGCGCCCGCGAGGGCGGCGAGCTGGGCTGGTCCACGCCGGGCCAGTTCGTGCCGGAGTTCGAAGAGGCCATGAGCCGCCTGCAGCCCGGCCAGATCAGCGACCCCATCGTCACCCGGTTCGGCATTCACCTGATCCAGGTCGAGGGCCGGCGCGAGGCCAAGCTCAATCCCGCCGAACTGCGCGAAGCGGCGCGCAATGTGCTGCGGGACCGCAAGATGGAAGATGCCTACGAGGCCTGGGCCCAGGAAGTGCGCCAGCGTGCCTACGTGGAAATGCGCGAGCCGCCGGCCTCCTGAGCGTGATCGCCGCCGCGCTACCCCCGCCCGCATGAAACCCCACGCCCCGCGCAAGCGCTTCGGACAGCATTTCCTGACCGACGATGCCATCATCGACGGCATCGTCCGCGAGATCGCGCCGCGTCCCGGCGACGCCATGGTCGAGATTGGGCCGGGCCTGGCCGCGCTCACGCAGCCCCTGGTCGAGCGGCTCGGGCGCCTGACGGTGGTCGAGCTGGACCGCGACCTGGCCGCACGGCTGCGCAGCCATCCACAGCTGACCGTCGTCGAGGCGGATGTGCTGACGGTGGATTTCGGTGTCTTGGCCGATACGGCGGGCCAGCGGCTGCGGGTGGCAGGCAACCTGCCCTACAACATCTCCACGCCCATCCTCTTCCATCTGCTGCGCTTTGCCGATCGGATCGCCGACCAGCATTTCATGCTGCAGAAGGAAGTGATCGACCGCATGGTGGCCGACCCTTCCACCTCCGACTATGGCCGCCTGTCGGTGATGCTCCAGTGGCGCTACGCCATGGAAAACGTGCTCTTCGTGCCACCGGAAAGCTTCGACCCGCCGCCCCGCGTGGACAGCGCGGTGGTGCGGATGGTGCCGCGCGAGGCGCCGGCGGCGTTGGACCCTGCTCTGCTCGAGCGCATCGTGCAACTGGCCTTCAGCCAACGCCGCAAGCTGCTGCGCCACACCCTGGGCCGCTGGCTGGACGAGCAACACTTCGCCGGCCAGTTCGACGTGCAGCGCCGCGCCGAGGAAGTGCCGGTGGACGAGTATGTGGCGCTCGCGCAGGCACTTCCTTCGGTGTCCTGAAAGAAGGCCGGCGCCGCGGTGCGCCGTGGCGCAGTCGTACTCGAGGCTTGCGTCGCGCCCAAGAAAAAGCCCGCCGTTTGGCGGGCTTCGTTCGTCAGCGCCCGGTCCGGAGGCTCAGGCGGCAGACAGCCAGTAGCTGCTGTTGAAAGGGCTGCTCATGCGCAGCGCCTGCGGGGAGACGTCCACCAGCTTGTCGGTGGGCATCTTCTCTTCGCCGCTCAGGTCGATGCCATCGACGGGGGCGGTGGTGGTCACCGGGGCCTCGCTGGCCCGTTCTGCTTGGCCGGCTTGTGCAGAACGGGCTACAGAAAAGAATAGAAGCATCGGAAGGGCACTTTCCGGTCACCCCAGTAGTCGGCGGCGTCCCGGAAGATGTCGAGCAGTTGCTCGCGCGCTTCCTTGTCGAATTTGGCATGCGCCGGGATCTGCTCCAGCACCACGACGAAGCCCGGCTGCGGGCCCGACTTGTACAGCGGGTCGGTCATGCAGTCGTAGAGGGCGTCGAAGTTCTTGCCGAAGTGCGCCGGGAAGGTGAACTGCTGCGCGATCAGGTCGAGCACGTCCTGCTTGCTCTGGGCAACGGCCAGGTTGGCATAGAGGAAGTGGTGGCCCGCTTCTTGCGCCGCCTGCTGCAGATCGGCCACGCGAAAGGCGCGAATCGACTGCACGATGTTCGGCCGCACGCCCTTGAGAGGCTGCTCATTCATCTCCGCTGTTCTTTCCATGATGGTCAAGACTTGTTCCGGACGCGTTGGTGCGTCAACCCATGACGTGCGCATCAGGGCACGATCTTTCTGAAACTGGCGTAGTGGTCGGCCGTGTACCAGCAACCATCGGGTCGGCTGGGCTGCTGGCCCCCGCACACGATCCGGCGCGCGCCGCGGTTGCTCGCGCCCGGCGTCCTGACTGTGTACTCGCGGTAGTAGCCGCGCGGTTCACGAGGCAGGAGTCGCTCGCGGTTGCCGAAGACCGTGCCGTCCTTCTCGTGAGGGAAGGGGCCGCCTTGCAGGATGGTTCGGTAGGTTTGCTGGCCCTGGGGAGGCAGTTCCGCCAGTGCAATCGAAGTGCCCCGGTCCGTCGTCTCCCGGGCGGATGCGGCGGGCATCCCCGCCAATCCTCCCCACAAGGCTGCCGCAAGAACGCCAACGCGCGTGAACTTGGAAACCGGGGAAGAAATCGAGGCGAAAACCGCCATGAGGCACCGGAAGGCTAAAGAACGGGACTGCGATTTACGGGTTAACCCGTAAATCCAAGCCCGCCAGTGTGCCCCAGTGCTGCCTAAATAGCAAGCGAATGCCCAAGGATTGGGCAATGGGAATGCCCTGCGAAGTGCCAAAAAGTTGACGCTCCGCAGAGTTGGCACCAGCATGGTGCGGGGCAGACAGGCGCATTGCGCGCCTGCCGCCCGAGCGATCAGCGATCAGCGATCAGCGATCAGCGATCAGCGATCAGCGATCGGCGTTGGCGTCGGCCACCGTCAGGGCCGTCATGTTGACGATGCGGCGCACCGTGGCGCTGGCGGTGAGGATGTGCACCGGCTTGGCCGCGCCCAGCAGCACCGGGCCGATGGCGATGTTGCCGCCAGCGGCCGTCTTGAGCAGGTTGTAGGAGATGTTGGCGGCGTCGATGTTGGGAAACACCAGCAGGTTGGCGTCGCCGGCCAGGGCGCTGTGCGGCATCACGCTCATGCGCTGGCGGCCGTCGAGGGCCACGTCTCCGTGCATCTCGCCGTCGACTTCGAGCCAGGGTGCCTGCTCGCGCAGCAGGGCCAGGGTCTGGCGCATCTTGAGCGCGCTGGGATGGGCGCTGGTGCCGAAGTTGGAGTGCGACAGCAGGGCGGCCTTGGGCTTGAGGCCGAAACGCATCATTTCCTCGGCGGCCATGATGGTGATCTCGGCCAGTTCCTCGGCGCTGGGGTCGTAGTTGACGTGCGTGTCGACCAGAAACACCTGCCGCTCGGGCAGCAGCAGCGCGTTCATGCAGGCATAGATCGAGGCGCCGCTGCGCTTGCCGATCACGTTGTCGATGTAGGGCAGGTGGGCGTGGGTGGTGCCCCAGGTGCCGCAGATCATGCCGTCCACATGGCCCTTGTGAAGCAGCATGGCGCCGATGAGCGCCAGGCGACGGCGCATCTCGATCTTGGCGACCTGAACCGTCACACCCTTGCGCTCGGTCATGCGGTGGTAGGTCTGCCAGAAGTCGCGGTAGCGCTCGTCCCACTCGACGTTGACGACGTCGTAGTCCTGGCCTTCCTTCAGTCGCAGCCCGAACTTCTCGATGCGCTGGGCGATGATGGCCGGGCGGCCGATGAGCGTGGGGCGTGCGATGCCTTCGTCCACCACGATCTGGGCGGCGCGCAGCACGCGTTCTTCCTCGCCCTCGGCGTAGGCCACGCGCTTCTTGGCGGCCCGCTTGGCCGCGTCGAAGATCGGCTTCATCGTCGTGCCCGAGGCATAGACGAAGCTCTGCAGCTTGTCGCGGTAGGCGTCCAGGTCCTTGATGGGACGGGCGGCCACGCCGCTTTCTTCTGCCGCCTTGGCCACGGCCGGCGCGATCTTCATCATCAGGCGCGGGTCGAAGGGCTTGGGGATCAGGTATTCGGGGCCGAAGCTCAGCTTCTCGCCCACATAGGCGGCGGCCACGCGCTCGCTCTGCTCGGCCTGCGCCAGGTCGGCGATGGCGCGCACCGCGGCGATCTCCATCTCGTCGGTGATGGTGGTCGCGCCGCAGTCCAGGGCGCCGCGGAAGATATACGGGAAGCACAGGACGTTGTTGACCTGGTTCGGGTAGTCGGTCCGGCCCGTGGCCATGATGACGTCGCCGCGCACCGAATGGGCCAGCTCCGGCAGGATTTCCGGGTTGGGGTTGGCCAGCGCGAAGATCACCGGCCGGGCGGCCATCTTGGCGACCATCTCGGGCTTGAGCACGTTGCCGGCCGACAGGCCCAGGAAGACGTCGGCGCCTTCCATCACCTCGCCCAGCGTGCGGGCCTCGGTCTTCTGCGCGAACTGGGCCTTGTCTTCGTCCATCAGCTCGGTGCGACCTTCGTAGACCACGCCGGCCAGGTCGGTGACGAACACGTTCTCGCGCTTGAGGCCCACCTTGAGCAGCAGGTTCAGGCAGGCCAGGGCGGCGGCGCCGGCGCCCGAGGCCACCAGCTTGACCTGGCCGATGTCCTTGCCGGCCACCTTCAGGCCGTTGAGCATGGCGGCGGCCACGGTGATGGCGGTGCCATGCTGGTCGTCGTGGAAGACCGGGATCTTCATGCGCTTGCGCAGCTCGCGCTCGACGTAGAAGCAGTCGGGGGCCTTGATGTCCTCGAGGTTGATGGCGCCGAAGGTGGGCTCCAGCGCGGCGATCACCTCGACCAGCTTGGCCGGGTCCTTCTCGTCGATCTCGATGTCGAAGACGTCCACGCCCGCGAACTTCTTGAACAGGACGGCCTTGCCTTCCATCACCGGCTTGGAGGCCAGCGGGCCGATGTCGCCGAGGCCCAGCACGGCGGTGCCGTTGGAGATCACGGCCACCAGGTTGCCGCGCGAGGTGTAGCGGAAGGCGGCGGCCGGGTCCTTGACGATCTCCTCGCAGGGCGCAGCCACGCCAGGCGAGTAGGCCAGCGACAGGTCGCGCTGGTTCGTCATCTGCTTGGTGGCGCTGATCGCCAGCTTGCCCGGCACCGGATGCTCGTGGTACTCGAGTGCGGCGCGGCGAAGTTCCGCGCGTTTGTCTTCGGCGCTCAGGGGTTTGGACTCGGACATGGGGACGCTGCTCCTCGACGCAGGCGGCGGGCTGTCGAGGCGCCGCCGCTGCCTGGCTCACTGGGAAAAGGGCGCCGATTGTAGGCTCGGCCTTACACCGGCCTTTCGCGCCATAGGCTGCCTGGCCAGTCCGTCCGCCGGAATCCGGATGGACGTCATGTGGCACCATTTGGGGCTTCTCACCTCGCACGCACGGAGCACCGCATGGCACTGATGGATTTCATCAAGAAACAGTTCATCGACGTCATCCAATGGACGGAGGAGGGCGACGGCACGCTCGCCTGGCGCTTCCCGATGGCGGGCATGGAGATCCAGAACGGCGCCTCGCTCACGGTGCGCGAGTCGCAGATGGCCGTCTTCGTCAACGAGGGCACGGTGGCCGATGTCTTCGGCCCCGGCATGTACAAGCTGACGACACAGACGCTGCCGGTGCTGACCTATCTGAAGAATTGGGACAAGCTCTTCGAGTCGCCCTTCAAGAGCGACGTGTACTTCTTCAGCACCCGCCAGCAGGTGGACCAGAAGTGGGGCACGCCCCAGCCCATCACCATCCGCGACAAGGACTTCGGCGCCGTGCGGCTGCGGGCCTTCGGCAACTACAGCTACCGGGTGGCCGACCCCAAGCTCTTCCACACCGAGATCTCCGGCACGCGCGAGCGCTACACGGTGGCCGACCTCGACGGCCAACTGCGTGGGCTGGTGCTGCAGAACATCAGCAACGCCATCGCTGCGAGTGGCGTGCCCTTCCTGGATCTGGCGGCCAACCAGAACCAGTTCGCGCAGGCGCTGGCCGCGCAGCTCGCCCCCGAGTTCGCCAAGATCGGCCTGCGCCTGGACGTGATGACGCTGCAGAACCTGTCGCTGCCCGAGGAGCTGCAGAAGGTCCTCGACCAGAAGATCGGCATGGGCATGGTCGGCAACGACATGGGCAAGTTCATGCAGTACCAGGCGGGTCAGGCCATCCCGGTCTTCGCCGAGAACAGCGGCCATGGCGGCGGCGTGGCTGGCGATGCCATGGGCCTGGGCGCGGGTGTCGCGCTGGGGCAGGTGATGGCCAACACGCTGGCGCAGGGCCTGCAGCAGCCGGCCCAGGCGCCTGCTGCCGCAGCGGCCGCTGCGGCGCCGACCGTCAGCCCCGCCGAGGTGATGTCCACCCTCGAGAAGCTGGCCGAGCTCAAGACCAAGGGCATCCTGACCCAGGAAGAGTTCGACGCCAAGAAGACCGAACTGCTGAAAAAGCTGACGTGATCCGCGCCGCACGCTCCCGCCATGGCTGAGGCCGGCGGCACCCAGCGCCACTATCGCGCACCCTGTCCGGGCTGCGGCGCGCCGGTCGAGTTCCGATCGGCGCAGTCGGTCTATGCCGTCTGCCCCTACTGCCAGAGCACGGTCGTCCGCCGGGGCGAGCAACTGGCGCGCGTGGGCAAGATGGCCGAGCTGTTCGAGGACTTCAGTCCGCTGCAGCTCTTTGCCGCCGGCCACCTGCAGAACCAGCCCTTCACCCTGGTCGGCCGGCTGCAGTACGCCTATGCCGGCGGCCGCTGGACCGAATGGATCGCCCAGCTCGACGGCGAGCGCCAGGGCACGCTGAGCGAGGACAACGGCAGCTACGTCTTCTCGTTGCCCTACGCGCTGA
Source organism: Pseudacidovorax sp. DMC4 (assembly GCF_056314265.1). Lineage (NCBI taxonomy): Bacteria > Pseudomonadati > Pseudomonadota > Betaproteobacteria > Burkholderiales > Comamonadaceae > Pseudacidovorax > Pseudacidovorax sp. DMC4. Next base: position 170,776 of record NZ_JBQUYR010000013.1, read on the forward strand.
CGCAGGAGGCGCCGCCCGCCGACGCCCTGCGTGTGGGGATGACGACGGCCATCAACGGCCAGTCGTACACGGTGGCCTCCAACGAGGAGGCGGCGCTGCTTTCGGCCCAGGGCGAACTGCCGCGGCTGCCCGAGCTAGGCCGGCCCTTCCGCGTGGTCGAGTTGCGCAACGACCGGGGACTGGTGCTCAGTCTGGAGTACGGCAGCCAGCCGCCCACGGCCTGGCTGGGCCGACAGGTGGCATTGGCCGACCTGCAGCTCACCGGCCTGCGCAGCGAATCCGGCAAGGAAGAGCAAGGCCGCGCCTTCAACTGCCCGAACTGCGGCGCGCCGGTGACGGTGCAGTTGGAGGGCAGCAAGAGCGTCACCTGCGGCAGCTGCAAGAGCCTGATTGACCTGAGTGCCGGCATCGGCGCGGAGCTGAAGTACGCGGTGCAGGACGAGCCGGTGAAGCCGCTGATCGCGCTGGGCAGCACAGGCCGGCTGGAGGGCAGCGACTGGCAGGTGGTGGGATTCCAGCACCGCATGGGCCGCTCGCTGGGCGAGGACGAGCAGTTCGGCTGGAGCGAATACCTGCTCTACAACCGGCAGAAGGGCTTCTGCTTCCTGGTGGACGCCGAGGACGGCTGGAGCCTGGTGCGGCCGACCACCGGCGCGCCGGTGGTGTCGGGCGGCGGCGCCAGCGCGCGCTACCTGGGCACCACCTACCGCCAGCAGTACAGCTACGACGCCGAGACCACCTACGTGGCCGGCGAGTTCTACTGGCGCGTGGAGCGCGGCCAGCGCACCAGCAACCGCGACTACGCGGGCCCCAAGGGCGCGGTGCTGTCGCTGGAGCGGGCCGACAAGGAGCTGACCTGGTCGCTCGGCAACCGGCTGGACGGCGCGGCCGTGGCCCAGGCCTTCAAGCTCGATGCGCGCAAGGACCAGTTCAAGCGGGCCGATGCGGCCCCGCTGAGCGCGGCCTCGGGCCTCGGCTGCGGGACGATCATCCTGATCGTGGTGGTCGTGATCATCCTGCTCTTGATCCTGTCGACCTGCAGCAGTGGCTCGGGCTCCTCGGGCAGCGGCTGGCGCAGCACGGGCGGCTCTTACGGCGGCTATTCCAGCGGAGGCGGCCACAAGTAGGTGGCGCCTTTCCCTTCTTCATCCTCTTGCGGAGAGACACATGGCGAAATTCGAATGGCTCCATCCCGTGTCCATCGCGGGCACCCTGCTGTATGCACTGATCGGCATCATCGTGTTCTGGGTCGCCTTCATCGTCATCGACAAAATCACTCCCTACGACCTGTGGGCCGAGATCGTCGAGAAGCAGAACCGGGCGCTGGCGCTGGTGGTGGCGGCGATGTGCCTGGGCATTTCCATCATCGTCGCGGCTGCTATTCATTGAGCCCCCCGGCTTTTCACGCCGCTGCGCGACGTGTAACGCCACCCCCCGAGGGGGAGGCGCGGCCGCCTTGGGGCGGCCCGGCGGCGGCCGCATCGAGCCCCCCGGCTTTTCACGCCGCTGCGCGGCGTGTAACGCCATCCCCGGAGGGGGAGGCGTGGCCGCCTTGGGGCGGCCCGGTGGCAGCCGCATCGAGCCCCCCGGCTTTTCACGCCGCTGCGCTGCGTGTAACGCCACCCCCCGAGGGGGAGGCACGGCCGCCTTGGGACGGCCCGGCGGCGGCCGCGTCGAGCCCTCTCGCGTCGGGTGTTCGCTGCGCTGACGGGGGCGGGGCATGACGGCGGAGGCGCGCGCGCCCTCGCCAGTGGCGGTGTCGCTGCTGGCCAGCGTCTTCGTGGTGGCGGCCTGCGGGCTGGTGTACGAGCTCAGCGCGGCGGCGCTCAGCTCCTATGTGCTGGGCGACTCGGTGCTGCAGTTCTCCACGGTGATCGGCGCCTATCTGTTCGCAATGGGGGTCGGCTCCTGGTTGTCGCGCTATTTCGAGCGGCAGCTGCCCGCGCATTTCCTGCGCATCGAACTGCTGGTGGCGCTGGTGGGCGGGTGCCTGCCGGCGGTGCTCTTCCTGGCCAATGCCTATGTGCCCGGCGCCTTCCGCCTGCTGTTGTACGGCGGCGTGCTGGTGGTGGGCACGCTGGTGGGGCTGGAGATTCCGCTGGTCATGCGCATCCTGCGGCGCGACATCCAGCTCAAGGACCTGGTCTCGCAGGTGCTCACCTTCGACTATCTCGGTGCGCTTGCCGTGTCGGTGGCCTTTCCGCTGGTGCTGGTGCCGCAGTTGGGCATGGTGCGCACGGGGCTGCTGTTCGGGCTGATGAACGCGGCCGTGGGGCTGTGGGCGCTGTGGCTGTTCCGGCACGAGCTGCGGCGCTTCGGCGCGCATGCGATGGCTTGCGTGCTGACGCTGGCCGCGCTGGCGGGCGCCTTCGTGGGGGCGGAGCGCATCAGCAGCCTGGCGGAAGACAAGCTCTACCAGGAACGCATCGTCTTCGCCGCCAGCTCGCCCTACCAGCGCATCGTGGTCACGCGCGGCAATGCGGGCCACCGGCTCTTCCTCAACGGCAACCTGCAGTTCGCCGAGCGTGACGAATATCGCTACCACGAGGCGCTGGTGCATCCGGCCATGGCGGCCCAGGGCGCCCCGCGCCGGGTGGCCGTGCTGGGCGGCGGCGACGGCATGGCGGTGCGCGAGATCCTCAAGTACCCCTCGGTCGAGCAGGTCACGCTGGTCGAGCTGGACCCGAACATGACGGCCCTGTTCCGCGACCATGCGCAGCTGGCCGCGCTCAACGGCCATTCGCTGCGCTCACCCAAGCTGCGCATCGTCAACACCGACGCCTTCCAGTGGCTGCAGCAAGCCCCTGTGACCGGCGACGACGGCTTCTACGACGTGATCGTGGTGGACTTTCCCGACCCCACCAACTTCGCCATCGGCAAGCTCTACACGCAGAGCTTCTATGCATTGCTGGGCCAGCGCCTGTCGGCCAGCGGCTATGCGGTGGTGCAGACCACCTCGCCGCTGGTGGCGCGGCGCAGCTTCTGGACGGTGGTGCAGACCATCGAGGCCGCCGGCCTCACGGCCACGCCGTACCACGCGCACGTGCCCAGCTTCGGCGAATGGGGCTATGTGATCGCCAGCCGGCGCCCCTGGCGCATGCCGACGGCGCTGCCCGAGGGCCTGCGCTTCCTGTCGTCGGCGACGCTGCCGCTGCTGTTCGACTTTCCGCGTGACATGGCGCGCGTGCCGGCCGAGGTCAACCGGCTGTCGAACCAGGTGCTGGTGCATACCTACGAGCAGGAATGGGGCAAGGTCAGCGGCCATTGAACGGCGCCCGCCGGCGCTTCGTCGGTGCCTCTGCTGCCGGCGCGGCGGCGGTCGCCTTGCCGGCTTGGTTGGTGGGCTGTGGCCGCGTGGCGCCAACGCTGGAGGGCGGCTTCACGGGCATCGACATGGCGCGCGGCCATGCCTTGCGCGATGGCCGCTGGGCGGCGCAGCCGGTGGCGAAGGAGCGTCGCACCCACGTGCTGATCGTCGGCGGCGGTGTCGCCGGCCTGGCGGCGGCCCGCGCTTTGCGCCTGGCCGGCATCGACGACTTCGCCCTGCTCGAACTGGAGGACGAGGCCGGCGGGAATGCCCGAGGCGGCCAGGTCGGCGGCCTGGCCTGCCCGCTGGGCGCGCACTACCTGCCGGTGCCGGGCGACGAGGCGCGTGAGGTGCAGGACCTGCTGGAAGAGCTGGGCCTGCGCCGCCGAGAGGCGGGCCGCTGGGTCTACGAAGAGCGGCACCTGTGCCACAGCCCGCAGGAGCGGTTGTTCTTCCAGGGCGAGTGGCAGGACGGCCTGCTGCCGTTGAACGGAGTAGGCGCGGACACGCTGGCGCAATACCGCCGCTTCGCGCAGAAGGTCGAGGCGCTGCGCCGCGCGACGCATTTCGCCATCCCCACGCTGCGGGCCGCGCCATCGGCGCTGCTGGCCGATCTGGACCGGTTGAGCTTCGCCGCCTGGCTCGAGGCCGAGGGCTTGGATGACCCGCAACTGCGCTGGTACCTCGGCTACTGCTGCCGCGACGACTACGGCGCAGGCTTGGCGCAGGTCTCGGCCTGGGCGGGTCTGCACTACTTCGCCAGCCGCCACGGCTTCCATGCGCCGGGCGATGGCCTCGATGCCGAGCGCGAGGCCGTGCTGACCTGGCCCGAGGGCAATGCCTGGCTCACGCGCCGCCTGGCCGCGCCGCTGGCAGGGCGCCTGCAGACCGGCCAGGTGGTGCTGCGCATCGAGCAGACGCGCAGCGGCGTGGCGGTCGATGTCTGGGACGCGGCGGCGCAGCAGCGCGTGCGCTGGCAGGCCGCGCAGTGCATTGTTGCGCTGCCGGTCTTCGTTGCGGCGCGCGTGGTGGCGTCGCCGCCGGCCTTCCTGTCGGAACTCGCGGCCGGCCTGAGGTATTCGCCCTGGCTGGTGGCCAACCTGCACCTGTCCTTGCCGCTGCGCGACCGGCCAGGCGCGGCGCCCAGCTGGGACAACGTGGTCTATGGCACGCGCGGCCTGGGCTATGTGGATGCGGGGCATCAGCGGCTGGACCCGACGCCCGCGCCCACGGTGCTGAGCTGGTACCGCCCGCTGGGGCCGAGCGAGTTTGATCGCGAGGACGGGCGCCGCCTGCTGGCCGAGCGTCCATGGGAGGCGTGGCGCGACGAACTGATGGCCGAGCTGTCCGTGCCGCATCCCGACCTGGCCGAGCGCGCAACGCGGCTGGCCATCACCCGTTACGGCCATGCGATGGCGGTGCCGGCGCCGGGGCTGCAGGCGCGTCTGGCGCAAGGCGCGCCGGGCGGCTCGGCGCAGGCCGGCCGGCTGCACTTCGCGCATGCGGACTGGTCGGGCTATTCGATCTTCGAGGAGGCCTTCACCCGCGGGCATCTGGCGGGCGAGGCGGCGGCGCGCGCGGCCTGAGGGTCGACACGGCCGGCGGTGCCTCGGTGGCGGCCGCATCGCCGTTTTGGCGCGCCCGGCGGGGCACGCTCGCCCGCAGCCCCTGACACGAGCGGGCGGAGCGCGGCTGCTCTCCCGCTCAGGCGCGCGCCGCCTCGCGCACCCAGCCTGCCGCCTTCTCCGCAATCATCAGCGTTGGGCTGTTGGTGTTGCCGCTCGTGATGGTGGGCATGGCGCTCGCATCCACCACTCGTAAGCCATCGATGCGCCCACCGCGGCCGTCGCGCACGCGCAGGCGCGAATCCAGCACCGCCTGCGGGTCCCCATCGGCGCCCATGCGCGCCGTGCCCACCGGATGGAAGATGGTCGTCGCGATGTCGCCGGCCAAGCGGGCCAGGTCCTCGTCGCTCTCGTACTGCGGGCCCGGCTTCCATTCCTGCGGCTGGTAGCGCGACAGGGCGGGCTGGGCGGCGATGCGGCGCGTGACGCGCAGCGAGTCGGCCGCCACCTGCCGGTCCTCGTCGGTGGAGAGGTAGTTGGGCGCGATGGCGGGGGCATCCTCGAAGCGCGGGCTCTTCAGTCGCACCGTGCCGCGGCTGGTGGGGTTGAGGTTGCACACGCTGGCCGTGAAGGCCGGAAAGCTGTGCAGCGGATCGCCGAAGGCGTCCAGCGACAGCGGCTGCACGTGGTACTGGATGTTGGGCCAGGGCCGGTCGGGCGTGCTGCGGGTGAAGGCGCCCAGCTGCGAGGGCGCCATGCTCATGGGGCCGCTGCGACGCAGCACGTATTCCAGGCCGATGCGCGCCTTGCCCACCAGGCTGGATGCCAGCACGTTCAGCGTCGGCGCGCCGTTGATCTTGAACACGGCGCGGATCTGCAGGTGGTCCTGCAGGTTGGCGCCGACGCCAGGCAGGTCGGCCTGCACCTCGATGCCCTGCGCGCGCAGCAACTCGGCCGGGCCGATGCCCGACAGTTGCAGGATCTGCGGCGAGCCGATGGCGCCGGCGCACAGGATCACCTCGCGCGTGGCGTGCACCTCCACCATCTCGCGGCCATTCCACACCCGTGCGCCGGTGCAGCGCCGGCCGCCCTCGGGCGTGGATTCGAGCAGCAGCCGAGCCACCTGGGCGCCGGTCCACAGCTCGAAGTTGGACCGCCCGAAGCAGGTCGGTCGCAGGAAGGCCTTGGCCGTGTTCCAGCGCCAGCCGGCCTTCTGGTTGACCTGGAAGTAGCCCACGCCTTCGTTGCTGCCGCGGTTGAAGTCGGTGGAGTGCGGGATGCCAGCCTCCTGCGCGGCCTGCGCGAAGGCATCGAGGATGTCCCAGCGCAGCCGCTGCTTCTCGACTCGCCATTCGCCGCCGTGGCCGTGGAAGCGGGCGAACTCCGGGTCATCCGCGCCGGGCTGGCCGGCGTCGCCCAGGTAGTGGTCCTCGTGGCGCTTGAAGGCGGGCAGGACGTCGTCCCAACGCCAGGCGTCGTCGCCGGTGATCTGGGCCCAGCCGTCGTAGTCGCGGGCCTGGCCGCGCATGTAGATCATGCCGTTGATGCTGGAGCAGCCGCCCAGTGTCTTGCCACGCGGGTAGCGCAGCACGCGGCCGTTGAGGCCGGCGTCAGGCTCGGTCTGGTAGAGCCAGTCGGTGCGCGGGTTGCCGATGCAGTAGAGGTAGCCGACCGGAATATGGATCCAGTGGTAGTCGTCCTTGCGGCCGGCCTCCAGCAGCAGCACGCGCTTGCCGCGATCGGCGCTCAGGCGGTTGGCCATCAGTGCGCCGGCGGTGCCGGCGCCGATGACGATGTAGTCGAAGGTGGTGTCGCTCACGGGTTGTCTCCTGGGCCTCTGTCGGGCCTTGTGCGGGTGGCGGGAAGGAATTGGATGGGGCCGCTACAGATCGCCCGGGTGGTAACCGGATTCGTGCTGGTGGCGGATGGCCAGGACTTCGGCCCAGGCCTCGTCGGCGCTGACGCGATAAAGGGTCACATAGCCCGAGCGCCCGCGATGAATCACCAGTTCGCGACAGCGTTGCGGTGCTGGACGGCCGATTCGTGGCTGGTGTTCAAGTACAAGCAGGGCGTCGACGATCACATCCACCGTGTCGTCGGCGGCTTCGATGTCAGTGGGGGAGAGAAATTCGGTGAGGCGGTCCAGGTCGAGCCTGGCGCGCGGCGAGACCGTCAGGCGCGTCATGCAGCCGACTTGGCCTTCGAGGCCGCAGCCTTGGCGCCGCGGCCTCGCACGGGAACCGGTTCAGGCACCGACTCGCCCGTCGAGCGGGCACGGATGCGCGCCTTGAGCCAAGCGCGGACATCCTCAGCGTCATACACCGGCCCGCCGGCATCGATCTCCGCAGCCGCCGCCATCGCATCCGCCAAAAACTCGGCGCGCTGCTGGCGCCGCCGGACTTCGTCCTGCAGGGTCCGCAGCATGAAGGCATGTGCCGAGACTTGGTCCTGCTCGGCAAACTGCTGGATCGTCTGCTTGAGGTCCTCAGGCAGCTTCAAGGAGGTGGTTCCCATCGCGTTTTCCAATCGATCTCAATCGGGTAACACCATGGTAGCACCGCCTTCCGCTGGCCTTACTTGGCCGTGGGCATCACGAACTCGGCGCCCTTGCCGATGCTCTCCGGCCAGCGCTGCATGATCGACTTCTGCTTCGTGTAGAAGCGCACGCCCTCTTCGCCATAGGCATGCATGTCGCCGAAGAGCGAGCGCTTCCATCCGCCGAAGCCCTGCCAGGCCATGGGCACCGGGATCGGCACGTTGATGCCGACCATGCCGACCTGGATGCGGCGGCCGAATTCGCGCGCCACGTTGCCGTCGCGGGTGAAGCAGGCCACGCCGTTGCCGAATTCGTGGGCGTTGATCAGGTCGACGGCCTCGGCCAGGTCCTTGACGCGCAGGCAGCCCAGCACCGGTCCGAAGATCTCTTCCTTGTAGATGCGCATCTCGGGCGTGACATGGTCGAACAGCGTGCCGCCCAGCCAGAAGCCGCCGTCGCAGCCCTCGCCGGCCTTCTTGCCGTCGAAGCCGCGGCCGTCCACCAGCAGCTTGGCGCCTTCCTGCTCACCCAGAGCGATGTAGCCGCTGATGCGCTCGTGGGCTGCCTTGGTCACGATCGGGCCCATCTCGGCATCGAGGTTCTCGCCGTCGAGCACCTTGAGCGTCTTGGTGCGCTCGACCAGCTTGGGAATCAGCTTGTCGGCCACGTCGCCCACCAGCACCGCCACGCTGATGGCCATGCAGCGCTCGCCGGCCGAGCCGTAGCCGGCGCCGATCAGCGCGTCCACCGCCTGGTCGATGTCGGCGTCGGGCATCACCACCATGTGGTTCTTGGCGCCGCCCAGGGCCTGCACGCGCTTGCCGTGGCGGGCGCCGGTCTCGTAGATGTAGTTGGCGATGGGCGTGGAGCCGACGAAGCTCACGGCCTTGACGTCGGGGTGCGTCAGCAGCGCGTCCACGGCTACCTTGTCGCCCTGCACCACGTTGAACACGCCGTCGGGCAGGCCGGCCTCCTTCAGCAGCTCGGCGATGCGCAGCGAGGGGCTCGGGTCGGTCGGGCTGGGCTTGAGCACGAAGGTGTTGCCGGCGGCAATGGCCACCGGGAACATCCACATCGGCACCATCACCGGGAAGTTGAAGGGGGTGATGCCGGCGACCACGCCCAGGGGCTGGCGCAGGGTCCAGTTGTCGATGCCGGTGGAGACCTGCTCGGTGAAGTCGCCCTTGAGCAGCTGCGGGATGCCGCAGGCGAATTCCACGATGTCGATGCCGCGCGTGACCTCGCCCTGCGCGTCGGTGAACACCTTGCCGTGCTCGGCGGTGATCAGGTGGGCCAGTTCGTCGCGGTGCTGGTTCAGCAGCTCCAGGAACTTGAACATCACCCGCGCGCGGCGGATCGGCGGCGTGTCGGCCCACTTCGGAAAGGCGGCCTGAGCCGCGGCCACGGCCGCATTGACCTGGTCCACGTCGGCCAGACCGGTGCGGCCGGTCAGTGCGCCAGTGGCAGGGTTGAACACGTCCTGGGTGCGGCCGGAGGTGTTGGCCACGACCTGGCCGTGGATGTAGTGGTCGATGGCGGCGATGCTGTTCTTCATCGGGGTCCCGTGGGTGGAAGGAGGAAAGTGGCGGGCAGTCTAGGACTGCGTTTGCGCGACGCCTAGGCGCGGCGGTTGAACTGATTGTTCAAATGCCTGAACAATGAGGCCATGGATCATTCGAAGATCGAAGGCCTGTGGGCCCATGTGCACTGGCTGACCGTGCTGGCCGAGCAGGGCAGCTACACCGCCGCGGCCCGCCGCCTGGGCGTGAGCAAGGCCGGCATGAGTCAGCGCATCGCCGAGCTGGAGCGCGAGGCCGGCGTGCCCCTGGTGCAGCGCACCACCCGCAGCGTGCGCCTCACCGAGGCCGGCCAGCGGCTGGTGGAGGAAACGCGCACCGCCTTCGACGCCATCGCCCAGAGCTTTGCCGGCGTGCGCGACATGGCCGGCGTACCGCGCGGCCGCCTGCGGGTGACGGCGCCCGTGGCGCTGGCGCGGCAGCAACTGGTGCCCCGGCTGGCCGACTTCCTGCGCGCCCATCCCGAGGTTCGCATCGAACTGGAACTGTCCGACCGCCTGAGCGCCCTGGCCATGGAGGGCTTCGACCTCGCCATCCGACACAGCGCCGCGCCGCCCGATACGCACGTGGCCTGGCCCCTGTGCCCCACTCGCAGCCTGCTGGTGGCCAGCCGCGCCTACCTGCGCCGGCGCGGCGAGCCCGTCGCGCCGACAGACCTGGCCGGCCATGACTGCCTCTACTACCCGCGCCAGGACCAGCCGGCCTGGCATTTCCTGCCCCGACCGGCGGCGGCCGGCACCGAGCGCATCACGGTGCCGGTGGCCGGCCCCTTTGCGGCCAACAACAGCGAGGCCCTGCGCGACGCTGCCGCCGCGGGCCTGGGCATCGCGCTCCTGCCCGACTTCAGCGCCCAGGAGGGCCTGCGCAGCGGCCGGCTGGTGGAGGTGCTGCCTGCCTGGCAGCCGGTGGGTGCCTTCGCGGAGCAGCTGTTCGCCATCCGCCCCTACGCGCCGCATGTGCCGCGTGCGGTCGCGGCCTTCGTCGCCTGGCTTCGGGGGGCCTTTGCGGACGGCTTCTCGGTGCACGCACCGCCGGCGCCATCGTCGGTTTGAGGGAAGCGCCGGGCGGGCGCGGTCGGCCTGTCCGCCGGTCGCTGTGCCAGGGTTTGTGGGAGTGGCCCCACTGCCGATCGCGCCCCGTGCGGTCAAGCGTCAGTGGCGGGTCAGCGGGTAGCATTCGCCGGTTGCCCGCCGCCGGCCGGTCCACGGTCGGGCACACCGCCAACGAATGCCCTCCTCCCATATCCAGCTTCCAAGCGACGACGCATGGCCGCGCGTGGACCGCGCCCAGGCCGAGGAGCATGGACCGTGGGCGCCCACGGGGCGGTGGACGGTGCTGGCCTTCTCCTCGCGCGAGCAGTGGCTGGCGCTGGAGCGTTGCCTCGACGAGGCAGCCGGCACGGGCGGCGGCTGGGATCTGCGCGGCATCGAGCAGCTCGACCATGTCGGCGCCCAGTTGCTTTGGAACCACTGGGGCCGCCAGTGGCCGGCGCAGCTCCAGCTCAGCGATTCGCAGAAGGCCGTGCTCGACCAAGTGGCGCAGTACACCGTGCCGCTGCCCCCGCCCGCCGCGCAGGGCTGGGCCGCCTGGCCGGCGCGCCTGCTGGCGCAGGGCCCGGCGCTGCTGCGCCTGGGCCGCCAGACCCTGTTGCTGGTCGGCCAGCTGGCGCTGGACCTGCTGCGGCTGGTACGCGCGCCGCAGCGCGGACCCTGGCGCGACTTCTCGGGCCATCTCTACCGCATCGGCGCCACGGCCCTGCCGATCACCGCGCTGGTCGGCCTGCTGATCGGCGTGGTGCTGGCCTACCTGATGTCGAACCAGCTGCGCAACTACGGTGCCGAGTCGTTCGTGGTGAACATCCTGGGCCTGTCCATCCTTCGCGAACTGGGTCCGGTGCTGGCAGCGGTGTTGGTCGCCGGCCGCTCCGGCTCCGCCATCACGGCGCAGATCGGCGTCATGCGCGTGACCGAAGAGCTGGACGCCATGCGCGTCATGGGCATTCCGCCCGGCTACCGCCTGGTCATGCCGCGCGTGCTGGCTCTGGCCGTGGTGATGCCGCTGGTGGCGCTTTGGACCTCGCTGTCGGCGCTGGCGGGCGGCATGGTCGCCGCCTGGTCGGCGCTGGACATTGCCCCGGTGTTCTTCATGCAGCAGCTCCCGCGCGCGGTGCCCTTCGTCAACCTGTACATCGCGCTGGCCAAGTCGGCGGTCTTCGGCGTGATGATTGCCCTCATCGCCTGCCACCATGGCCTGCGGGTGGAGCCCAACACCGAGAGCCTGGGTCGGCGCACCACCGCCTCGGTGGTGGCGGCGATCACCATGGTCATCCTGGTCGACGCGCTGTTCGCGCTGCTGTTCCGCGGGGTGGGCTTCCGATGATCGATCGCCTGCATGAGCGCGACAGCGTGGTCGAGATCCGCGGCCTGTGGACGGAATTCCCACGCGGGCGCGGCCAGGTGCAGGTGGTGCACCGCGACCTGGATCTGGACATCCGGCGCGGCGAGATCCTCTCGCTGGTGGGCGGCTCGGGCACCGGCAAGACGGTGCTGCTGCGGCAGATCCTGGGCCTGCAGGCGCCCACGCGTGGCACGGTGCGGGTGCTGGGCGCGCCGCCCGCGGAGTTGAGTGCGCGCGGCGCCGCTGCCGTGGGCATGCTGTTCCAGCATGGGGCGCTGTTTTCGGCCTTCAGCGTGCTGGAAAACATTGCCTTCCCGCTGCGCGAACTCAAGCTGCTGCCCGACGAGCTGATCCGCGATGCGGCCCTGGTCAAGCTGCAGATGGTGGGCCTGGGCCCCGAGCATGCGCACAAGATGCCGGCCAACCTCTCGGGCGGCATGATCAAGCGCGTGGCCCTGGCGCGCGCGCTCATCATGGACCCGCCGCTGCTGCTGCTCGACGAGCCCACCGCCGGGCTGGACCCCGCCGCGTCCGACAGCTTCTGCGAGCTGCTGCGCGGCCTGCACCGCGAGCTGGGCCTGACGGTGGTGATGGTCACCCACGACCTCGACACGCTGTTCGACCTGTCCACCCGCATCGCCGTGCTGGCCGACCAGCGCGTGATCGCCCTGGGCAGCGCCCGCGAGGTGATGGCGGTGGACCATCCCTTCATCCGCGAGTACTTCCTGGGCGGACGCGGCCATCGCGCCGCGCTCGCCCTGCCATCCTGAACGGGAAGAGGAACACCATGGAAAACAAGTCCCATGCCCTGGCCGCCGGTGCCTTCGTCTTCGGCATGCTGGCCCTGCTGGTGGCGCTGGTGCTCTGGTTCACCCGCGACAGCACGGTGCGCAACACCTACGAGCTGAGCACGCGCGACGCGGTCAGCGGCCTGCAGCCGCAGGCGGCGGTGCGCTACCGCGGCATCATGGTCGGCAAGGTGGCGAGCATCGACTTCGACCCCGACAAGCGCGGCAACGTGCGGGTGCGCCTGGCCATCGACGAGCGGGTGCCGCTCACGAAGTCCACCTTCGCCAGCCTGAGCTACCAGGGCGTGACGGGCTTGGCGTTCGTGGCGCTGGACGACAAGGGCGAATCGCAGGAGCCGCTGCTGCCCAACAACGACGACCCGCCGCAGATCCCGCTGCGCCCGTCCATGTTCTCGCAGCTGCAGGGCCGCGGCGAGGCGATCCTGAACCAGGTGGAAGAGGCCACGCGCCGCGCCAACGCCCTGCTGAGCGACCAGAACCAGCAGCGCATCGCCCAGGCGCTGGAGAACATCGCGCAGGTCACGGCCCATGCCAACGACCTCACCCGCACGCTCGACCAGACCCTGCGCACGCGGGTCGATCCGGCGCTGGCCGCCATCCCGCCGCTGGCGCAGACCGTGCGCGGCACCGCGCAGAACTTCGGCCAGGCGGCGCAGTCGCTCAACGCCACGCTGCAGCGCCTCAATGCCGAGGACGGCGCGCTGGCCCGACTGGGCAGCGGCACGGCCGCGCTGCAGCAGACGCTGGAGTCGGTCAATGCCACCACGTTGCCTCGCCTGAACCGCGCGGCCGACGACACCTCGCTGGCGGCACGCCGTCTCGGCCGCGTGGCCGACACCATTGCCGACAGCCCGCAATCGCTGATCTATGGCACGGGCGTGCCGGCGCCCGGCCCGGGCGAGCCCGGCTTCGTGGCGCCGGTGCCTGCGGCGGCCGGCCGCTGATGCGAAGGAGCGTTTCCATGTCCCGCCCGATCCACCGTCGTTCCCTGTCCGATGTCGCCCTCGTGCCGCGTCGCAACCGCGCTTCCGAGCCACAAGGCCCTGGCGCCGGGATCACACGTCGCGCGAGCGCCGCCTGCCACGCACTGCTCGCTGCCGTGGCGTTGGCCTTGACCGCCTGCAGCGCGCTGCCCGACAAGCCTCAGCGCAGCATCAGCTACGACTTTGGCCCCGGCCCGTTGGCTCCTGCCGTGACGGCATCCGCAGCCACGGCCGCACTGCCACCGATCACGCTGGCCGACCTGGATACGTCTGCTTCGCGCCTGGAAGGCACGGCCCTCAACTACCGGCTGGGTTACGAGGACGCGCAGGCGCTGCGGCCCTACGCCACCGCGCGCTGGACGCAGCCGCCGCTGCAGCTCTTCCGCCAGCGGCTGCGCGATGCCCTCGCCGAGCAGCGCACCGTGCTCGGGACGCTCGAAGCCGGCAACCTGGCGCGCGAGGGCCGCAGCAGCGAAGTGCTGCGCATCTCGCTGGACGAATTCAGCCATTACTTTGCGTCGCCCGCTGCCAGCAGCGGCCTGGTGCGGGTGCGCGCCACGCTGTTGTCGCTGTCGCCCACGGGCGAGCGGGTGCTGGGTCAGCGTGTGTTCGTCGTGCAGAAGCCGTCCGCCACCGCCGATGCGGCCGGTGGCGCCAAGGCCCTGGCGTCGGCCAGCGACGAGGTGATCGCGGACATGGTCCGCTGGGTCAACAGCCGTCGCTGATCAGGGCGCGGCGCGGGCCAGGACGGGGAACAGCTTGCCCAGCCCGTCGGCCATTACCTCCACCGCCAGTGCGGCCAGGATCAGGCCCATCAGCCGCGTCATCACGTTGATGCCGGTCTTGCCCAGCACGCGCGCGATGGGTTCCGCCATCAGCAGCGCCAGCAGCGTGGCCAGGGCAATGACCGCGCCGTAGCCCACCAGCACCAGCATCTGCCACCAGTGCTGCACCTTCTCGGCATAGATCACCATGGTCGACATCGTCGCCGGCCCGGTCAGCAGCGGAATGGTCAGCGGCACCACGGCGATGGAGGCGCCCAGCGAGGCCTTCACTTCCGTGGCACGGATCTCTTCCTTGCTGGTCTTGGCCTCGGCCGGCTGCGCGTTGAGCATGTTCAGCGCGCTCATCAAGAGCAGCATGCCGCCGCCCACCTGGAAGCTCGCGATCGAGATGCCGAAGAAGGACAGCAACTGCAGACCGATCAGCGCGCTCACGGCGATCACCACGAAGGCGCTGAAGGCCGCCACGCGCGCGGTGCGCTCGCGCATGCGGTCGCTGTAGCCCTGCGTGTAGTGGATGAAGAAGGGCACGATCGCCAGCGGATTCACGATGGCCAGCAGCGTGATCAGTGGCTTGATCAGGTCCATCGAGTGGCCCATGCCGGTCATCCTTCAGCGCCCGCCCGTCACGTCCAGCAGGGCGCCGGTGGTGTAGCTGGCTTCGGGCGACAGCAGCCACAACACGGCAGCGGCGATCTCGTCGGCCGTGCCCACGCGCTGCATCGGCACGGTGCCTGCGAGCTGGAAGGCCCGGTCGGGCAGGCCGCCGGAAGCGTGGATCTCGGTGTCGATCAACCCTGGCCGCACTGCATTGACCCGCACACCCTCGGCCGCCACCTCGCGCGCCAGGCCCAGCGTCATGGTGTCGATGGCGGCCTTGCTGGCGGCGTAGTCCACGTAAAGGCCGGGCGAGCCCAGGCGCGCCGCCGCGCTGCTGAGATTGACGATGCCGCCGCCGCTGCCGCCGTGGCGCGTGCTCATGCGCCGCACGGCCTCGCGTGCGCACAGGAAGCTGCCCGTCACGTTGATGCGGAACATGCGTTCCAGCCGCGCACCCTGCATCTCGTCGACGCGGGCCTGGACGTCCACCACGCCGGCGTTGTTGACGAGCCCGGTCAGCCGGCCGAACTTGGCGTCGACCTGACGGAACATGGCCTCGATCTGGGCTTCGTCGCCCACGTCGGCCCGCACGGCCATGGCGCGGCCGCCTGCCTCGCGGATGCGGCGGACCACTTCGTCGGCAGCCAGCGACTGGCTGGCGTAGTTGACCGCCACCGCCCAGCCGCGGCGGCCCGCTTCGAGCGCGACGGCGGCACCGATGCCGCGGCTCGCGCCGGTGACCAAGAGCACTCCGGATTCCAAGGTCGACTCCTTCTCTGACGACGTGGTTCGAGGATTCGGGTGAAACTCGCGACCGGCCGCTGGTGGCGGTGCGCCGCCAGCACCTGCCGGCGGCCTGACGCCTGACCGGCCGCACGTGTCCAACCCCCCCGTTTGTACCCAAAGGAGCTGACCCCCATGGGCCAATTCATCGACCTGACCGCCAAGGATGGCTTCACCTTCCCCGCCTACGTGGCCGAACCCGCCGGCACGCCCAAGGGCGCCGTCGTGGTGGTGCAGGAAATCTTCGGCGTGAACTCGCATATCCGCTCGGTGGCCGACGGCTACGCGGCCGAGGGCTACCTGGCCGTGGCGCCCGCCACCTTCCACCGCGTCAAGCAGGGCGTGGAGCTGGGCTACACCGACGCCGACATGAAGGCCGGCTTCGAACTCAAGACCGCCGTGGAGGCGCTGCCCGCGCCCGGCGTGCTGCAGGACATCCAGGCCGCCATCGAATACGCCGGCCGGGCCGGCAAGGTGGGTCTGGTGGGCTACTGCTGGGGCGGCCTGCTGACCTGGCGCGGCGCCAGCGAACTGGCCGGCCTGTCGGCCGCGGTGCCGTACTACGGTGGCGGCATGACCGCGCCCGAGGAGTCGGCCCGCCAGCCCAAGGTGCCGGTGATGGCCCATTTCGGCAAGCAGGACCACTGGATCCCGCTGGAGACCGTGGAAGCCTTCAAGAAGGCGCATCCCGAGGTGGAAGTGCACATCTACGAGGCCAACCACGGCTTCAACTGCGACCAGCGCGGCTCGTACGACGCGCCATCGGCCAAGCTGGCGCGTGAGCGCACGCTGGCCTTCTTCGCCAAGCACGTCGGCTGACGCGCGCGGAAGCGGGCCCTCCGAGGCCGCTTCCGCCGATGGTCCACAGCTGGCTGGGGGCGGCCGCCGTCAGGCGGCCGCAGAGGCGACGGGGGCGGCCGGGTTCGCGGTCTTGTCGGTGGCCTTGCCTTCGGCCTCTTTCTGCAGGGCCTGGCACTGCGCCTGCCGCTTGGCGTAGTTGCTCTTGGGGCCGATGCGCGATTCCAGGAAGTCCAGCAGCGCCCGCAGGGCCGCGCTGTTGTGGCGCCGCTGGAGGTAGGCCGCGGACAGCCACATGTCCTTTCGGCTGAATTCGCCCAGCACGGGCACCAGTTCACCGTGGTCCAGGTGCGGCTGCACCACCAGGGCCGGCACGTAGATCACGCCCAGTCCTCGCATGGCCACGTGGATCAGCGGTCCGGCCTCGGACGCCTCCATCCGGCTCTTGACCGGCACGTCGATCTTGCGCCCCCGCTCTTCGAAGCGCCAAGTGGGGTCGATGCCTTGCCGCACCAGCGTCAGCGCGGTGTGCTCGGCCAGTTCCTCGGGCCGCTTCGGCATGCCATGCTTGCGCCAGTACACAGGCGAGGCACACACCACCATCTGCATGCACAGCAGGCGGCGCACGATCAGGTTCTCGTCCTCGATGGGCCCGAAGCGCAGCCCCACGTCGATGCCCTCCTCGGCCAGGTCGACCTGGTTGGTCAACTGCAGCGAGATGTTGACGTCGGGGTAGTAGCCCAGGAACTCGGCCAGCAGGTTCGGCAGGTCGCCACTGGCCATGCCAACCGGGGCGGCGATGCGCAGCCGTCCGCGCGGCTGGTTGGCCCGTTCCTGCAGTTCGGCCTGGGTGAGTTCCACCATCTCCATGACCGGCTGGCTGCGCTCCAGCAGCAACGAGCCGGCATCCGTCAGGCTGACCGAGCGGGTGGAGCGGTTGAGCAGGCGGACGCCGAAGCGCGTCTCCAGCTCCGCCACGTACTTGCTGGCCGTGGCCTTGGACAGGCCCAGCCGCTTGGCCGCCTTGGAGAAGCTGCCCTGCATCGCGACTTCGCGGAAGGTGCGGAGGAGATCGAGGCTGTCCATGGCGCGTGCGGAGTGGGTACGAAGAAGCGGCCATCATTGTTTCAAATACGCGAACAGCGTGGTTCTCGACAGGCCGGGTTTCTACGGAGTCGTAACGACACAATTCGTTCCACGGGCTCAGCGATTTGCGGGTCCGGCGGACGAAAGCAAGGCGCCACAGGGTGTGAGTGCTTCCAAAAAAGGAGCTTCGTTCGCGTTCCGTCAAATGTCAGGAGTTGAACCATGAACGCATCGAAGATCCTCGCCGCCGCCGCACTGTCCTTCGTCGCCATCGCCGGCGCCCAGGCCGAAACCTACGAAGGCGTGCAAGCGCCGGTGTCGGCCCTCAGCCGCACCGACGTCCAGGCCCAGGCCGTTGCTGCCGCCCAGGCCGCCAACCAGAACGTGGTGCGCGGCTCGCGCGGCGCCGAAACCGTGGCCGTGTCGCAACCCCGTGCCACCGTGCAGGCCGAAGCCGTGCGCGCCGCCTACGCGCCCGACCAGAACGTGAGCAGCGGTTCGCGTTTCAACAGCAAGGTCGTCTCGACGCTGGCCAACCCGGTCGATGCCGCTGCCCGCAGCACCGGCGCCAGCAAGTTCTAAGACTCCCAGGACAGGCTTGCCGCCCCCGCGGCAGGCTGCTTCCACCGAAGGGCCGGATGCGCGATGAGCGTGTCCGGCCCTTCGGCGTTGGGGTGCGCTGCCTTGCTCAGTGCGTGGTGCGCGCGAGGTAGCGCTTGCGCCAGAACACGACCACCAGCGCTGCGGCAATCAGCACCATCGCCACCAGCGCCACCCAGAAGCCGTCGGCCGCATGCACCAGCGGGATGAACTCGAAGTTCATGCCGAAGATGCCGGCGATCAGGTTCAGCGGCAGGAAGACGGCGGTCAGCACGGTGAGCACCCGCATGATGTCGTTGGTGCGGTGGCTCTGGACGTTGAAGTGCAACTGCACCGCCAGTTCGGCGTTCTGCTCCAGCCGCCGCACATGGCGCACGACGCGCTCGATGTGTTCCAGGACGTCGCGGCTGCGCACCAGCAGCAGTTCGTGATCGCGGCGTGCGCCGGCCTCGTCGGGCACCGGGAGCGCCTCCAGCGTGTCGATCCAGTCCTGCACGGCCGTCTGCTGGTCTTCGCAGATCTCGTCCAGGTGATGCAGGCCCTGGCGTGCCTGCATCAAGGCCCCCCAGTTGGTGAAGCGCGTCTTGGGATCGATCAGCTCGGCCTGCCAATGGTCCAGCTGGCGCGTGAGCTCGCGGCGCAGGGCCAGGTAGCCGTCCACGATCTGGTTGGCGACGCGCAGCATCAGGTCGGCGGGGCCGGCGGGCAGGCGGCTGGATACCGCGCGCACGTCCAGCGGCTGGGCGTCGGCCGTCATCAGGCGTTCGGCCACGGCATCGCGCACGCTTCCGTCCTCGGGATGCACGGTCAGCAGAAGGCGCTCGAAGACGACGAAGCCCACAGGCCGCGTGTCGATGTGGCGCAGCACCGGCGGGCCGCTGCGCAGGGCCGGCGCTGCCGTCTCGGGTGTGGCTTCGCCCGGCGGGGCACTGGCCAGCCGGCGCAGGACCAGCACGTCGTAGGCCGACGTCGCGTCGTAGTGCGAAGGCAGGTGCTCGTTGAGCAGGTCGCTCACATGCAGGTCGACCAGCCGCACGCCGGTGAGGGCCTGCAGCCAGGTCTGCAACGGGGGCAGGGCCTCGCGCAGTTCGGCCCGGGTGACCGAGAGCCAGTAGAAGTGCCCGGGCGCCGGCGGCTCGGGCAGCGTGTGCGCGGAACAGGGCGGCAGTTCGCGCGCCTGCACGCTGTTGATGTCGAGGACCCGCATCGCAGCGCTGTCGCCGACGCCCTCAGGCCGCGCGCAGGAGTCGCGCGGCGTCGAGGGCGAAGTAGGTCAGCACGCCGTCGGCGCCCGCGCGCTTGAAGGCCAGCAGGCTTTCCATCATCACCGCGTCGTGGTCCAGCCAGCCGTTCTGTGCCGCGGCCTTGAGCATGGCGTATTCGCCGCTGACCTGGTAGGCGAAGGTGGGCACGCGGAAGGTCTCCTTGACCCGGCGCACGACGTCCAGATAGGGCATGCCGGGCTTGACCATCACCATGTCCGCGCCTTCGGCGATGTCCATGGCCACCTCGCGCAGGGCCTCGTCGGTGTTGGCCGGGTCCATCTGGTAGGTGTACTTGTTGCCCTTGCCCAGGTTGCCTGCGCTGCCGACGGCACTGCGGAAGGGGCCGTAGAAGGCGCTGGCGTACTTGGCGCTGTAGGCCATGATGCGCGTGTGGATGAAGCCGTTGGCCTCCAGCGCCGAGCGGATGGCGCCGATGCGGCCGTCCATCATGTCGCTGGGCGAGAGGATGTCCACGCCCGCGGCCGCGTGCGCGAGCGACTGCTTGATGAGGGCCTCGATGGTCTCGTCGTTGAGGATGTAGCCGCTGTCGTCGATCAGCCCGTCCTGCCCGTGCGTGGTGTAGGGGTCCAGCGCCTGGTCCGTCATCACGCCCAGTTCAGGAAAGCGCGACTTCAGCGCCCGGATGGCGCGCGGGATGATGCCGTTCTCGTCCCAGGCGATGGCGCCGTCGGCGGTCTTGGCCGTGGGATCGGGCACGCCGAACAGGTCGAGCACCGGCACGTCCAGTTCGAGGGCCTCCTCGCCGACGCGCAGCAGCTCGTCGATCGAGACGCGCTCCACGCCGGGCATCGAGGGCACGGGTGCGCGCCCGGTTTGCTCGTGCACGAACACGGGGTAGATGAAGTCGTGCGCCGTGAGCACGTTCTCACGCACCAGGTTGCGGGAAAAGCCGTCGCGGCGCAGACGGCGCGGGCGTCCGGCGGGGTAGGGGGCGTGGAAGGTCATCCGAAAATTGTGCCCCAGGCCTGCGCCGCCCTGGTGGGGCGGGCAAGGAGCGTCAGGATGAGGCTCTTTTTCTTACTACTCAACCAGATGGTAAAAAAACTTGATCAAATGTTGAAGAAGGCCGGCAATCTTGTTAGATTCCCTGTTGAGCGGCTTGCCGCTCCCCGCTTTTCCTCCCTGAGCGGGTGCCTTGATGTGTGACAGCAAAAGGGCTTCCCAGCCCGGCGTAAAGACGCCGGGCTTTTTTTTGTCCGCGGCCCTGCCAAGCCGGGGCTCCGTACACTGCGCCGATGCTTTGGGTGAAGTCCTTTCACATCGTCTTCGTGGCCAGTTGGTTCGCGGGCCTGTTCTACCTGCCGCGTATCTTCGTCAACCTGGCGATGGTGCCCGCCTCCTCGGTGGCCGAACGCGCGCGCCTGCTGCTGATGGCGCGCAAGCTGCTGCGCTTCACCACCTTGCTGGCGGTGCCGGCGCTGGGTTTCGGAGCCTGGCTTTGGCTCGGCTACGGCATCGGCGGCGGTTGGCTGCATGCCAAGCTGGCGCTGGTGCTGGTGGTCATCGGCTACCACCATGTGTGCGCGCGCCTGCTGCGTCGCTTCGAGGCCGACACCAACCGCCTGGGTCACCGCTGGTTCCGCTGGTTCAACGAACTGCCGGTGCTGCTGCTGCTGGCCATCGTGGTGCTGGCCGTGGTCAAGCCCTTCTGAGCGGCCGGCCCGGTGACGGCCGCAGCGCGTAAGACGACGGCACTTCCGCTGGCGCTGGCCTATGCGGCGCTGATCGTCTATGCGAGCCTCTATCCCTTCGACCAGTGGCGTGATCAGGGCATCGCGCCCTGGGCCTTCCTGAGCGCGCCCTGGCCCAAGTACTGGACCGGCTTCGACCTCGGCATCAACGTCGCGGGTTACGTGCCCTTCGGGTTTCTCGTGGCCACGGCTGTGCTGCGCGGTGGCGTGGCCACCGGCGGCTGGACGGCCACCGGCCGCGCCTTCGTGGCCGGACTGCTGCTGTCGCTGGTCATGGAGACGCTGCAGAGCTACCTGCCTTCGCGCATTCCCTCCAACGTGGACCTGAGCTTGAACGCCGTGGGCGCGCTGCTTGGCGCGCTGATCGCTGCGGCGCTGGTCAGGCTCGGCCTGCTGGAGCGGTGGAGCCGATTGCGCGAAGCCTGGTTCATCGACGAAGCCCGGGGGGCGCTGGTGCTGCTGGCGCTGTGGCCAGTCGCCTTGCTCTTCCCGGCCGCCGTGCCCTTCGGGCTGGGTCAGGTCTTCGAGCGGCTGGAAGCGGCCGTGGCCGACTGGCTGGTGGACACGCCCTTCCTCGACTGGCTGCCCATGCGCGAATTCGAGCTCGAACCGCTGGTGCCTGCGGCGGAGATGCTGTGCGCCATGCTGGGGCTGCTCGTGCCCTGCCTGTTGGCGTTTTCCATCACGCGTTCGCGTCCGGCCCGGTTGCTGATGCTCGCCATCGTCGCGGTGGCGGGCGTGGGTGCCAGCGCGCTCTCCGCTGCGCTGAGCTATGGGCCGGAGCATGCCTGGGCCTGGCTGAGCCTGCCTGTCCAGGTGGGCATCGGCCTCGCCCTTCTGCTGGCTGGGGGGCTGGTCGCCGCGCGCCGGCGCCTGACCATGGGCCTGATGCTGCTCGCGCTGGGCCTGCATCTGGGCCTGCTCAACCAGGCGCCCGAAAGTGCCTACTTCGCGCAGACGCTGGCCACCTGGGAGCAGGGCCGATTCATCCGCTTTCATGGCCTGGCGCAATGGCTGGGCTGGCTCTGGCCTTTTGCTGCCATGGGCTATTCGCTCCACGCCCTGAGCCGGCGAGGCCGCTCCTAGAATCGCCCGACCATGCCGCAGTACTACGCCCGCCACATCTTCTTCTGTCTGAACGAGCGCAAGGCTGGCGAAGACTCCTGCGCCCCGCACGACGCGCAGTCGGCCTTCGACCACTGCAAGTCCCGGGTCAAGAAGGAGGGCCTGGCCGGGCCGGGCAAGGTCCGCGTCAACAAGGCGGGGTGCCTCGACCGCTGCGCCGGCGGCCCGGTGGCGGTGGTCTATCCCGAAGGCACTTGGTACAGCTTCGTGGACAAGGCCGACATCGACGAGATCGTCGACTCCCACCTCAAGCGCGGCGAGGTGGTGGAGCGCCTCGTGCTTCCCCCTGACGTGGGGCGCTGAACCGACCCTGCATCGGCCGCCTGTTCCTCTTCCGCCCGGGGCTGTGCGTCTGCCGGCCGGGCCCGATTGCTCACATGAATGCACAGACCGAACGACTGAGTCTTGCCGGCGTCGCCGGTGCCATCGAGGTGCTGCGCGACCGCGGTGCCGAGGGTGTCCCGGATGCCGGTGTCGCCGTGATCGCCCATCCGCATCCGCTCTTCGGCGGGACGATGGACAACAAGGTGGTCCAGACCCTGGCCCGGGCCTTCGTGGCCTGCGGCTACACGGCCATCCGCTTCAACTTCCGTGGTGTGGGTGGCAGTGCCGGCGTGCACGACGAGGGGCGGGGGGAAACCGATGACTTCCTGCAGGTCGTGCGGGAACTGGCGCCGCAAGGGCGGCTCGCGATCGCCGGCTTCTCCTTCGGGGCTTTCGTGGCCAGCCAGGCCGCAGCCCGGCTCGACGGCGAGCGCGACATCCGCCGGCTGGTCCTTGTCGGCACAGCCGCCTCGCGCTTCCAGGTCGCGACCCTGCCGGTGGCGCTGCACGAGCGCACGCTGGTCGTGCACGGCGAGCAGGACGACACCGTGCCGCTCGCTGCGGTCATGGACTGGGCGCGCCCGCAGGCGCTGCCGATCACGGTGGTGCCCGGGGGCGGGCATTTCTTTCACGGACAATTGCCGTTGCTGAAGTCGCTGGTGGTGCGGCATCTGTCGTCTGCAGACTGAGATGTGAACCAATCGGCCTGTGCCGTGTCATGAAGACGGGCGGGCCGTTTCCATGCCGAGGGCCGTCGTCGGCGACGGCCGTGATGCGCCCTGGTGCGGCGACATGGCCCGCCGGACCGACCGCCCACACCTTCCCGCCCTTCGTTTCCTTCGTCTTCGGACGCTTCCCATTTCCAACGCATGATCCGTTTTCTTCGATCGCTGGTTCTCGTCGTGGCCGCCACGGTGAGCACGCTGGCCGGAGCCCAGGCTCCCATCCCGCCCGAAATCGCTGCCAAAAGCTATCTGCTGCTGGACGTGACGGCCAACCAGATCCTGGCCGAGAAGGACATCGATTCGCCGGTCGAGCCGGCCTCGCTCACCAAGCTGATGACGGCCTACCTGGTCTTCGACGCGCTGAAGGCCAAGAAGATCAGCCTGACCCAGACCCTGCCGGTGAGCACGCGCGCCTGGAAGATGCCCGGCTCGCGCATGTTCATCGACCCCAAGATGCAGGTGCCAGTGGACGACCTGATCAAGGGCATGATCGTCCAGTCGGGCAACGATGCCACCATGGCGCTTGCCGAGGGCGTGGGCGGTTCGGCTGAGAACTTCGTGCGGCTCATGAACGAGCAGGCGAAGGCGCTGGGCATGAAGAACACCGGCTATCGCAACCCCGAAGGCCTGACCGCGCCCGGCCACACCACCACCGCGCGCGACCTGAGCATCCTGGCGACGCGGCTGATGAAGGACTTCCCGGAGTACCTGCACTACTACTCGATCAAGAAGTACCGTTACCCGGGCACGCCGGCCTCCAACGACACCAACCGAAATCTGCTGCTGTTCCGCGATCCGTCGGTGGACGGCCTGAAGACCGGCCACACCGAAGCCGCCGGCTATTGCATGATCGTCACGGCCAAGCGCGACTTCCCCAACCTAGCGGGCGGCCGGCGGCTGCTGTCCATCGTGCTGGGCACGAACAGCGAGAACGCCCGTGCCAACGAGTCGCAGAAGCTGGTGAACTGGGGCTACACGGCCTATGACGCCGTCAAGTTGTTCGATGGCGGCCAGCCCGTCGCCACGCCGGCGGTCTGGAAGGGCAAGGAAAACACGCTCAAGCTCGGCCGTCCTGAGCCGATCGTCGTGGCCGTGCCGTCTGGCTCCGCGAACAAGGTCAAGACCGAAGTGGTGCGTCCGGATCCGCTAGTCGCGCCCTTCACGAAGAACCAAGTGGTCGGCCGGCTGAAGATATCCCTGGTGGACCAGCCGGTGACCGAGGTGCCGCTGCTGGCGTTGGAGCCTGTCGAGCAGGCGGGTGTCCTGGGCCGGGCCTGGGATGCGATCCGCCTCTGGATCAAGTAACCCGCCTCGCACGCAGCGCCGGCCGGAGTTTCGGCGCCCCGGCGCGCCAAGGTGCCTGTTAATGTGGGTTTGAACGTCCGGCTCGGGCAGGATGCCCTGCTCCCGCAGGTTGCCAGCCTTCGCGGGCCGCGCTAGAATCGAGGGCTTTTCGGAATTTTCCGAAGGGGTTCACGTTTTTGTCGTTTTCCCGCCGGTTCTTCGAGCCGGTCTGCCTGTCACGGGGCTTCAGGGGATTTTTGGGACCATTTATCCATGCCAACCATCAACCAACTGGTGCGCCAGGGTCGCGAGGTCGAGAAGACCAAGTCGAAGAGCCCGGCCATGCAGAACTCGCCGCAACGTCGCGGTGTCTGCACCCGCGTCTACACCACGACGCCCAAGAAGCCGAACTCCGCACTGCGCAAGGTCGCCAAGGTGCGCCTGACCAACGGCTTCGAAGTCATTTCCTACATCGGTGGCGAAGGCCACAACCTGCAGGAGCACTCGGTGGTGCTCGTGCGCGGCGGCCGTGTGAAGGATCTGCCCGGTGTGCGCTACCACATCGTGCGCGGCTCGCTTGACCTGCAAGGCGTCAAGGACCGCAAGCAGTCCCGCTCCAAGTACGGCGCGAAGCGTCCCAAGAAGGCCTGATCGTCTTCCTGATCTGCGGATCATTCGGTGTTCGGCAGCCTTGGCGGGCCGTCCGGACGTAGTGACCCCAAGCGCAGAGGTCTGTGCGGGTCGAGTAAGTGAGAGTCCTGCTGGCTCTCGCGGCAGTGCCGGAAGGCGGTGCCAACTGAAGCAAAGAGGTTTGAAACATGCCACGTCGTCGCGAAGTCCCCAAACGTGAAATCCTGCCGGATCCCAAGTTCGGCAATGTCGAGCTGTCGAAGTTCATGAACGTGATCATGGAAGGCGGCAAGAAGGCGGTTGCCGAGCGCATCATCTACGGTGCCCTCGACACCATCGAAAAGAAGAGCGGCAAGGATCCGCTCGAAATCTTCACCACGGCCATCAACAACGTGAAGCCGATGGTCGAAGTGAAGTCGCGCCGCGTCGGTGGCGCGAACTACCAGGTGCCCGTCGAAGTGCGTCCCGTGCGCCGTCTGGCCCTGTCGATGCGCTGGCTCAAGGAAGCCGCCCGCAAGCGCGGCGAGAAGTCGATGGCCATGCGCCTGGCCAACGAGCTGCTCGAGGCCACCGAAGGCCGTGGCGGTGCGATGAAGAAGCGCGACGAAGTGCACCGCATGGCCGAGGCCAACAAGGCCTTCAGCCACTTCCGCTTCTGATTTTCGTCCCCATATCTCAGAGGCTTGGAGCCCGACCCGCCGCAACCGGCGGGCGGGCTCTATGCCGTTAAAGGAGTTTTCTCATGGCACGCAAGACCCCCATCGAGCGCTACCGCAACATCGGTATCTCGGCCCACATCGACGCCGGCAAGACCACCACGACCGAGCGCATCCTGTTCTACACCGGCGTGAACCACAAGATCGGCGAAGTGCACGATGGCGCGGCGACCATGGACTGGATGGAGCAGGAGCAGGAGCGCGGCATCACGATCACGTCGGCCGCCACCACCTGTTTCTGGAAGGGCATGGACATGTCCTATCCGGAACACCGCTTCAACATCATCGACACCCCCGGCCACGTGGACTTCACCATCGAGGTGGAGCGTTCCATGCGCGTGCTGGACGGCGCCTGCATGGTGTATTGCGCCGTGGGCGGCGTGCAGCCCCAGTCGGAAACCGTCTGGCGCCAGGCCAACAAGTACAAGGTGCCCCGTCTCGCGTTCGTCAACAAGATGGACCGTACCGGCGCCAACTTCTTCAAGGTCTACGACCAGATGAAGCTGCGCCTGAAGGCCAACCCTGTGCCCGTCGTGATCCCGATCGGCGCCGAGGACAACTTCAAGGGCGTGGTCGACCTGCTGAAGATGAAGGCCATCCTCTGGGACGAAGCCTCCCAGGGCATGAAGTTCGAATACCAGGACATCCCGGCCGACCTCGTCGCCTCCGCCAAGGAATGGCGCGAGAAGATGGTCGAGGCCGCGGCTGAGGCCAACGAAGAGCTGATGAACAAGTACCTGGAAGAGGGTGACCTCTCCGAGGACGAGATCAAGCTCGCCCTGCGCCAGCGCACCATCGCCACCGAGATCCAGCCGATGCTGTGCGGCACCGCGTTCAAGAACAAGGGTGTGCAGCGCATGCTGGACGCCGTGATCGACTACCTGCCGTCGCCCGTGGACATTCCCCCGGTCGCCGGCACGGACGAGGACGAGCAGGAAACCAGCCGCAAGGCCGACGACGGCGAGAAGTTCTCCGCCCTGGCGTTCAAGCTGATGACCGACCCGTTCGTCGGCCAGCTGACCTTCGTGCGTGTGTACTCGGGTGTGCTCTCCAAGGGCGACACCGTCTACAACCCCGTCAAGGGCAAGAAGGAGCGCATCGGCCGTATCGTGCAGATGCACGCCAACGAGCGCCTGGAAGTGGAAGAGATCCGCGCCGGCGACATCGCCGCCTGCGTGGGCCTGAAGGACGTGACCACGGGTGAGACCCTGTGCGATCCCGATTCCATCGTGACGCTGGAGCGCATGGTCTTCCCCGAGCCTGTGATCTCGCAGGCCGTGGAGCCCAAGACCAAGGCCGATCAGGAAAAGATGGGCCTGGCGCTGCAACGCCTGGCGTCGGAAGATCCGTCGTTCCGCGTGCGCACCGACGAAGAGTCCGGCCAGACGATCATCTCGGGCATGGGCGAACTGCACCTCGAAATCATCGTGGACCGCATGAAGCGCGAGTTCGGCGTGGAAGCCAACGTGGGCAAGCCCCAGGTGGCCTACCGCGAAACCGTGCGCAAGTCGGTGTCCGACGTCGAAGGCAAGTTTGTTCGCCAGTCGGGCGGCAAGGGCCAGTACGGTCACGTGGTGTTCCGCCTGGAGCCCAACGAAGCCGGCAAGGGCTTCGAGTTCATGGACGAGATCAAGGGCGGCGTGGTGCCGCGCGAGTACATCCCGGCCGTGGAAAAGGGTGTGATCGAAGCGCTGAACACTGGTGTGCTTGCCGGCTTCCCGGTGGTGGACGTCAAGGTCGCGCTGACCTTCGGTTCGTACCACGACGTGGACTCGTCCGAGCAGGCGTTCAAGATGGCCGCCATCTTCGGCTTCAAGGAAGCGGCCCGTAAGGCCAGCCCCGTCATCCTCGAGCCGATGATGGCCGTGGAAGTCGAGACGCCCGAAGACTACGCCGGCAACGTGATGGGCGACCTGTCGTCCCGTCGCGGCATGGTGCAGGGCATGGACGACATGGTCGGCGGCGGCAAGGTCATCAAGGCCGAAGTCCCGCTGTCCGAAATGTTCGGCTACTCGACCACCCTGCGCTCGATGTCGCAAGGCCGTGCCACGTACACGATGGAGTTCAAGCACTACGCCGAAGCTCCGCGCAACGTGTCCGAAGCCATCGTCGCTGCCCGCGCGAAGTAAGTCCGCCCCAGCCTCTGCGGACTTCGTCCGCGCCGGCAACCCCCTTTCGGGGGGCGCACTCTGCGGCTTTGCAAAGCCAGTTCCGCGAGTGCTGCCGGTATGGCCTGCTCCACGGCCCCTCGATCAAAAGAGGCCATGTGCGGGCCAGGGCCCCTCATCTGTCTGCGACCGCATGCCCTTCGTTGCCCGTGGCGAAGGATCAAGCAATGCGGTGCAGACGTAAAACCACCACACGGGCATTGCTCTTTTTGGAGTTGAGAAATGGCAAAAGGTAAGTTCGAACGCACCAAGCCGCACGTGAACGTGGGCACCATCGGTCACGTGGACCATGGCAAGACGACCCTGACGGCGGCCAT
>NZ_JBQUYR010000014.1:0-198665 GCF_056314265.1 Pseudacidovorax sp. DMC4
GACGACACGGCCGGGCAGATCCAGGCCCAGCTGAAGAGCGACCACCAGCACTCCAGCCTGAGCCTGGGGGCGATCACCCGCATCGAGGACAACCAGGGCCGCAAGGACGCACGCGGCGAGGGCTTCGAGCTGCGCACCGATGGGCACGGCGTGCTGCGCGCCAAGGACGGGATGCTGATCACCACCGAGGGGCGGCCCGGCGCCGCAGGCCACGTCAAGGGGCTCGCCTCCCTCGTCGGGCGCCTGACCAGTGCACGCGACCAGATCGAAGGCCTGCACGAAGCCGCTGTCCAGGCCACCGCCCAGGAACAGGACCAGGACCAATCCCGCGTCGCCCAGGCCGTCAAGCAGCAGAACCAGGCCCTGCAGGGCCGCGGCGTGGTTGATGCCGCGGCCCGTCGCTTCCCAGAACTGGCGCAACCCCATCTGGCGCTGGACAGCCTCGCCGGCCTTGCAGCCACCAGCACGCAGGACCTTCATCTGCACAGCGCCGTGCACACCCAGATGACGAGCGGCGGCCATGTGTCGCTGAGCAGCGGCAGGCGCCTGCTCGCGGCGGTCGCCGAGGGGCTGCGCTTCTTCACGCTCGAACACGGCCTGAAGGCCTTCGCCAGCGAAGGCGACATCCAGATCGAGGCGCAGAGCGATACCAGCGAGATCACCGCCCTGCAGGACGTGGAGGTGCTCAGCACCGAGGACACCGTCTATCT
The DNA here is from genome assembly GCF_056314265.1 of Pseudacidovorax sp. DMC4. NCBI lineage: Bacteria > Pseudomonadati > Pseudomonadota > Betaproteobacteria > Burkholderiales > Comamonadaceae > Pseudacidovorax > Pseudacidovorax sp. DMC4. Next base: position 711 of record NZ_JBQUYR010000014.1, read on the forward strand.
GATGGCGCCCCAGCGGGTGGAAATCCAAGGCGGCACCAGCTTCAGCGAATGGAGCGGCTCCGGCGTGCTGCACGGCACGCCCGGCGTCTGGCTAGAACACGCGGCCAGCCATGCCACGCCCGGGCCCGACCAGCGCCCGCCACCGGGTGCCGAGCAGCGGTTCGCACAGCTGCCCCCTCGCGTCTGCCCGGAATGCATGCAGCGCGCACTGCGTCGCGGCGCGGCGGCCGTCCCTCAGGCCTGAGCGGAACCTGCCGGATGAGCGCACTCCTTCTCGCCGACTTCGAACATGCGCAAGCCGTCCGCCAGGCCTTCGACGCCACGCTCCACCGCTGGCTGTGCGCCCAGATCCAGCGGCTGCTCGAATCGCCCGCCGCCGCATCACCCGGCGCTTCGCAGCCCCTGCACCGCTATGCCCTGGTGAGTGCCGGACAGTGCCTGCATCACCTGCCCGAGTCCCTGGCAGCCACCCACGGCCTGCTGCACGAATGCCTCTTCCTCCAGACGTCGGAGGCCGAATCGGTCGATGTCGGTCCCTGGCTGATCGCGCTGCCACCGGCCACGGATGCGGCCTTGCAGGATGCGCTGGCCTGGCAAGCCGCCGACGAGGCATTGACGCTGCTGGCCAGTCCGCTGCGCCTGCCCGCACTGGCCGCCCATCTGCGCGGCTTCCTCCACGGCACCCTGGATAACGGCGGGGCCGATCACGGCATCGCCGTGCTGCTGCGCTACTTCGATCCCCGCATCGGCTTCGACGCCGTCCAGCACTGGGCGCCGGCCTTGCGCGATGCCTTCCTGCAACCGCTGGCATGGTGGGCGGGCTGGGACGCGTCCGGCCAGCCCCGCTTTCTGAAAGGCCGTGCCCGGCTCTCGGCCAACCCGCCCGCGGGACGGCTGCCCCTGCCCCTCACCTGGCGCAAGGCCGTCGACGCCGTGGGCGAGCCGCAGCTCCTGGCAGCCCTCACGGCCGAAGCGCTCGAGGCCGACGACCCGGTGGCGGCGCAATGGCTGGCGCTGGTGCATCCGTTGATCCAACGCCGGATCGTCCGCGATGCCCTGGACTTTGCCGCCAGCACCGGCCTCTCCGGCTGGACGGACCGCAGCCTGGCCTGCCGGCAGGCGCTGCTCGTGCACGCGCGCTTTCATGCACATCCGGCCGTGGCTGCAGCCCTGGCCAACCAGGCTCCCGCCCAACAGACTGGCCCCACACCGCAACTGCACACGCTGCTGGCCTGCCTGCCGCCCCAGGTCGTCCAGGACTGGGCCGCCGACCGCGACCCGATGCTGGGCCGTCTGTACGAGGCGCAGGCCCGGGCGCTCGACGCGCTCCCCTCGCATTTCCAGGGGGCCTGACCGCGCCGCCCGTTCGACCCTTTGCCATGACCGCCCCCACCCCTTCCAGCGCCCTGTGCGACTGCGGCGAGCCCACGCCGCTGATGGCCGTGATCCTGTACCCGAGCCTGGGCACGCCGCTGCTGCTCGCGCCCGGGCAGAAGAAGTGCAGCGTCTTCATCGCCACGGCGGCGCCGCTGGGCGTGGCCAACACGGCCGCCGGACGCCTCAGCCAGGACCGCAAGGCCGTCGTCACCCCCATGGACGGCGACAGCGCCCACAGCGCTGCCGCCACCGTCGCCCGCCATCTGCGCCTGGTGCCCATGGAAGGCCCCAAGCCCGCCACCGACACCACCGTCGGCGCCCTCACCGGCGATGGCCGCGACTGCGCCACCGCACGCCGCGCCATCCGCGTGTGGCGCGTGGGCAGCTTCACCGCCGGCGCCCTCATCCACAACCAGATGGGTGAAGCCTTCGCCACCGTCAGCCCCCAGGCCGTCGCCGCCTACGCCAGCGCCGGCTTCGACGCCGGCCATGTCTACGAGGTCGAGCTCACGCTGGACGCGCTTGCCGTGCAGCCCGAGACGGGCACCTTCAAGAGCTTCGCCTGGATGGTGCAGCCCACCGCCGAGCAGAAGAAGAACTACCCCACCCTGTGCCAGGCCGCCACCGTGCACGCACAGGACCTGATCGTCGAGGCCTTCCTCGGCGCCCAGACGCGCGACGCACGCCACCGCCACTTGGCGGCCAACGGCAACGGCCCGCGCCGCGGCCTGGAAGCGACGCTGCTGGAGTACGACGTCGAGGCCACCGCCGCCAGCGCACGCGACCTGATCCAGGGCAGCCAGCGCCTGGCCGCCTGGCATCCCGTCATCCGCCTGGACAGCCGCAAGCCGCTCAAGCTCGGCCACCTCAGCGACGTGCACATCAACGTGCGCCACTGCGCCCTGGCCAAGTCGCCCGCCAAGGTGATCGAGGACGCCCAGTTCACCCAGCCGCCCGTCGGACAGCGCGTGTGCAACAGCTTCAATGCGCTCAAGCAGCTGTTCGACCAGTTCGGCGCCGCCGGCCGCCCCGACACCGCCCTGCTGCTCACCGGCGACCTGATCGACTTCAACCGCAACATCGATCCGGCGCGGGTGGGCCACACCATTGCCGATCAGTGGAAGCGCTTCAACGTCATGAACCAGCTGAACACGCCCGGCCTGTACCCGCGCGGCCTGGACGACCTGCTGGCCTTCAGCCTCGTGCGCCATGCCTACACCCGGCTGAAGCTGCCCGTGTTCATGACCAGCGGCAACCACGAGGCCTACGGCGTGCCCTATGGCATCAGTCCGCGGATCAACGAATGGGGTGGGGCCGTGGGCGTGCTGGAAGACACCACCGACGCGCTGGAACAGGGCCGCTGGGGCCGCGAGCGACAACTGAACGAGACAGAAACACTGGCCGGCATGGCTGCCTGGGCCGGCAAAGTGGCGGTGAATGCAAGCAAGCAGTTGCAGATCAAGGACCTGGCCGCGACCTACAACGACTTCGACAAGGCCAGTGCTTGGCACAGCAACAAGGGCAACGAGGGCATTGCGGCCGACCACAACATGACCATCTACGAGGCCGCCCTCGCCTACGGCCCCACCTATGCCCAGGTGCTGACCAGCAACAACTACAGCCTGGACAACTACGACTGGTTCTACGCGCTGTTCACTCCGCTGGAAGACGCCGTGCTCGCCCTGGGCGCCGAGCCGCACCAGCCCTCCCCCGCCATGCAGGTGCTCGCCCTGCTGGGCTGGGGGCAGGGCGAGAACTACAAGAACCTGGTCAGTGGCCTGACGGGCAAATATGTCGGCGGTGTGGACCGGCAAGGCCCCGGCGTCCTGCCGCGGGCCACCCGGTCCTTCAGCGAAGCCCAACTGGCCCTGCTGGCCCAGGCCCAGCAGCACAAGCGCCGCAGCCCAGGCGCCAGCCTGGCCGTGGCCAGCCACTTCACCCTCATCAACTACGACGAGCCCATCGCCTATTCCGCCAAGCCGCAGAACATGCGCTTCGTGCCGCCGCGCGGGCCCGGCAATCCTGTCGTCTCGGCCGGCTTCAACCGCGTCAACACCGGCACCTGCGAGATCAACCAGGCGCGCTACTTCGACACCGCCGTGCGCGCCCGGAGCGCCACAGACAGCCCCACCAGCCCGCATGTGCCCGCCGACGCCTGCGTGGACTGGCACTTCAGTGGCCACAGCCATCGCAGCGGCGTGTACGAGGTGGCGTGGCGCCAGGTGAGCACACCCACGAGCAGCCGACCCACGCAACCCGTGCGCAGCATCGAAGTGCAAAGCGCCCGCGACCCCGGCATCCAGGGTCCCCAGCCTGCGGCCCCACGCGAGCACACCCGCTTCGTCGTCTCCAGCTGCGGCGGCCCCATCGGCAAGCAGAACCTCGACCACGAACTCGACAGCTGGACGCTGCGCCCGCCCTCGGGCACGCTGCTGGACCCGGCCGAGCGGCTGATCCGCCAGATCAAGACCCTGCGCAGCAGCCGCAGCGCGGGACGCCCGCTCAACGAGAAGCCGCGCCTGTGCGTGGCGCTGGATTACCTGGCGGTGATGAGCGCCGACCCCGAGAAGAAGATCGTGCCGCCGCTGCGCTTCGAGTCGGTGCAATTGCCGGCCAGCGGCGGGCGCGTGCCCATCAAGCTCAGTCCTACGGTGGCCAGGCTGGACTGCATTGCCAGCGTGAGGATCTGGGTCTTCGAGGGCGGGGAAGGACGGGGCGGCAAAGCACTGAAGATCTGGCACCTCGTGACGCCCAGTTTCGACAGTAGCGATAAGGGATGCGCCATGAAACTCAGCAAGGCGGACATGGAAAAGCTGAGTCGCGCAGTTGAGGCCTATTCCAATCCCGCCACCCGCAGCAATCATGGACAGGGCGTGGAACAGGCATTCTTTGAAGTGCAACTCAGAGCGCCCAAGGTACGCAATGAGGACTGGAGTACGGACATGGATTGCACGGATCCTTGGGTCTTCCCGCTCGATATCTGGGCTGGAAATTCTGATTGGGGTCTACGGACCTGGTCATTTCAGCGATGGCACGGGGAGCGCGGGGAAGTGCCGGATTGGAAATTTTTGGAAAAATACCACAAGAATGGCGGTTATGTCAGCGCATCTGAAATAATACATACTGACGAAAAATAAAATATCACCCAATGAAGCGCCGATCTTTTATCAGAAAAAATGCGCTGCTCCTGTGGGTAACGAATCACAAGGGATATGCCATGAGTAAAAAAACCAATATCAGAAATATTGAAAAGTCATTTAATTATCTTGATAATCCAGATTGGCGGAAGCGAGAACTAGGCGACGATGTTCTGGTAATTCGGGATGCTGAAATTAGCGGGATTAATTTTATCGATCTTAGTTGGAGCAACCTGCACTTCATTAATTGTGATTTTTTTGGAATTTATCAGATAAAACTGAAATCGCTTAGAAATACTACATTTGAGGATTGCCGCTTCGCAGGAGTCGTAAGCTGGGGAAAAGCCAACAACCTTCGCTATATCCGATGCAGAACAGGGGGACGAAGCATTGTTCTCGATTACAGTGGAAGTTCGAATGTGCTCCTTGAAGATTGTGATTTTTTGGGATCAGATCCAGACCCAAATCACTGGGGCGGGATAGGAAGCAGAGGCGATGCGACTTTCGTAAGATGCAGAATGAAGTGGTTTTCGCTCGCGGGCTACAAGCAAATCAATCTGGAAAGCTGTGAAACGGCTGACGTAAAAATATGGACCGATAGCAGAGCCAACAGCGGAGAAGACTATTTTTCTTCATCAGTAAAAATCGAATCATCCAAACTACGGGGTAAGTTTGATATGGCAGCGTGCGATCTACAAAGCGTGACTATCAAAGATACCTACCTAGACTTCTTGGATCTCAGCGGCGCTGAAATAAAAAACGACGTACTCATTGAGCGAGTCAGAGGAGGCTATCTCAACGCAAGTGCCCACAGCATGGGCAAGCTCACCATCTCCCAATGTCAAATTCTCGGAAGAAGGAAAAATTTCTCCTTCGAGGTAGGCATGGACAGCGCCGAGGAAGTGCTCATCGAGCATTGTAATTTCGGCACCGACCCCACGCTCTCCGTAGGCTTGGGAGCAGGCCGACCATTGGAACCCAACGAATGGAGCGCTACGCCCAAAAACCGATACGCCCTGATCCGCAACAGCACCCTGCCCGTGATGGATGCCTCCTGGCTCGAATCACGTCATCTGCGACTGGAGAACAACACGATTGGCAGCGTAGATATTTCCAACTCCCGCATCGGCAAACTCGAAATTTCCGGCAATACCATCAGTCGTGAGGTGAACCTTCAGGGCACCAAGGTCAAGGAGAGCAAGATTCAACCTCTGGCCAAGGCGCAACTCAAGCTCGATGGAGCCAACATTCGTTTGAATTGAGCGGTTTCTATGGCGTGAAGCAATACCGTTGAAAATGCGGCCAAGTTCCTGACATGCTTCCGGCCCATTATGGGCCACACCTCGCCAGAGGCAGTGGTGCCATTCTTCAATCAAAAACTATCAACGCATCCCCCATCCGAAATGACTTCGACAAAAAAATACGGATTTTCCTTGGCCTCGATATTGACGCTAGTTCTTGGAGCTATCGCGGTTGCACTCTGGACGAATGACATGTTATCCACACCGAGGATCTATTTAGTCCCCGCTGCTGGAGCCCTTGTTTTTTACGCAATGGCAGCTGTAACGTTTATGAGCGCCCTGCTATCATTTATTGCCTTGCTACGGAGAGAGTCCGGGATATGGACGTTTGCATCTGTCGCCCTGTGGGCTTTTCCAGTAATTTTTGTTTCAATAAAGCAGCGTTTTTTCTAAAGTCCTGATCTTTTACGATCCATGATGGGGCCCTGGCTCTCCATTCTGAAAAACCATTCTGGTCCAGACAAAAAGGGCAGCCGGCCAGGGCGTTGAATCTGGCCACACCGGCCGCGCTGTTGCCTAAGTTTCAGCAGTGGTTCAAGGCGAGCGTGCGGAAGTGCGTTTCCGCGCAGCGTTGATCAACCGCTTCAACGGGATCCTCCGCTCTATCACAGCTTTGTTGGCCCGCGTGAAGCGGATCCGATTGGGGCCGGTGGTTATGCCAGCCGCGCCATGGACGCAACTAAGCCGGTCAAGAGTCCATGCGCCTTTGGCAGCGCCGACCCCATCACTCCTTCAGGGGCCACCCATATGCAGCGCGCTGCCGCCAGCCTAGGTTCAGCCACAAAAGGTCCGAAGCAATAGGACCCTCACGAACGCCGAAGCGGCTGCTTCTCCGCCATCGCCTTCGCGATGCCCCGCAGGATGTGGATTTCCTCCATCGTCGGCTGCGCGCGGTTGAACAGTTGGGCCAGGCGCGGCATCAGCTTCTTGGGGGCGACCGGGTCCAGGAAACCGACCTCGACCAGCGAGCGCTCCCAGTGCGCCAGCATGCCGGCCACGGCCTGGGCGTCGGCCGGTGGCGTCACCGGTGCCGCCGAGCGCACCTCGAAGCCGCCCAGCGCCTGCCGCCATTCGTAGGCCACCAGCTGGACAGCGGCCGCCAGGTTGAGTGAGCCGAAGTCGGGCGCCGTGGGGATCGACAGCGCCACATGGCAGCGGTAGACGTCCTCGTTGCGCATGCCGAAGCGCTCCGAGCCGAAAAGCAGGCCCACATGCTGCGGCCCACCCTCCTGCACCAGCCCCGCGAAGTGCTCGCGCGGCGCCCGCGTGGGCGGGCCGAAGTCGCGCGAGACCATGGCCGTGGCGCACAGATGGGTCAGGCCGTCCAGCGCCTCGTCCAGGGTGGCCACGATGCGGGCCTTCTCCAGCACATCGAGGGCGCCGCTGGCACGCTGGATTGTTTCCTCCCGGCGCAGCACGTTGTCCCAGCGCGGCGCCACCAGCACCAGGTCGTCGAAGCCCATGGTCCGCATGGCGCGCGCCGTGGCGCCGACATTGCCGGCGTGGCTGGTGTGGATCAGGATGAAACGGGTGCGCATCGGGGCAGTCGCGGAAGGACGGAAAAGCCCGTCATTCTCGCGCCGGCCCCGTGCCCATGCGGTCACGGCCGGCCAGCGTCGGAAAGAGCCGGAACCAGGCCAGCGTGACCAGCAGCGTGCCCACGCCCCCCGCCACCACCGAGCCCACCGGCCCGAGCAGCGCGGCGGTGGCGCCGGACTCGAACTCGCCCAGTTGGTTGCTGGCCCCGATGAAGATCGAATTGACGGCACTCACCCGGCCGCGCATGGCGTCGGGCGTCTCCAGTTGCACAAGGGTCTGGCGAATCACCACGTTGACCATGTCCGCGGCGCCCGAGATGGCCAGCACCACCAGCGACAGCCAGAAGCTGCGCGACAGCCCGAACACCACCATGCACAGCCCGAACACGCCCACCGCCAGCAGCAGCGTGCGCCCAACATGGCGCTCCACCGGTCGCCGGGTGAGCCAGATGGACGCCGTCAGCGCCCCCACCGCCGGCGCGCCGCGCAGCAGGCCGAGGCCCCAGGCGCCGACATGCAGGATGTCCTTGGCGAAGATGGGCAGCAGCGCCACCGCGCCGCCCAGCAGCACGGCGAACAGGTCGAGCGAGACGGCGCCCAGCACCGGCTTGCGCTGCCAGATGAAGCGCACACCGGCCAGCAGCACTTCGGTGGTCACCGGCTCGCGCGGCCGCGCCGCATGGGCGTAGCGCAAGGTGGCGGCCAGCAGCACGGCCGCGATGAAGAAGCCGATGCAGGTCGCATACACGGCACCCATGCCCGCCACGAAGAGCAGCCCGCCCAGAGCCGGCCCGCCAATGATGGCCGACTGCTGCCCCGCCGAGCTGAAGGCCATGGCCCGGGGCAGCATCAGCGGCGGCACCAGCAGTGGCGTGAGCGCCTGCTGGGCCGGCATCTGGAAGGCACGCACCGCCCCCAGCACCAGCGACAGACCCAGCAGCAGGTTGCGCGAGTCGCCCCCGCCCAGATGCGTTCCCAACAGCGACAGCGCCACGAGGGCCTGCATGCCCAGGCAGGCCGCCAGGATGCGGCCGCGGTGCAGCCGGTCCACCACATGGCCGGCGTACAGCGCCAGCAGCAGCGCGGGCGCGAACTGGTAGAGGCCCACCAGCCCCAGGTCCCAGGCGCTGCCGGTCAGGTCGTACATGTGCCAGCCGATGGCCACCATCAGCATCTGCTGGGCAGCGGTACCCAGCAAGCGTGCCAGCCACAGCTGCATGAAGGGGCGGACGCGGGTGAGATCGGAGAAACGGGGGGGTTCGGCGGGAGAGGCGGGGTCGGGCGCGACGGCGGTGTCGGCAGGAGCGGGAGGCATTCGGCCGAGCATAGCCCAGCATCCCCGCCCTTCACTGACCAGGGCGCGCCGGCATCGCGCCCACCACGCCCGGCTGGGACTGGCGAGGTGCATTGACACCCCGCCAGCGCACGCTGCCGCCCTCCCCGCCTAGACTGCCGCCCCGTGAACCACGCCCCTGCCGCCATCGACACTCTCTACGAAGACGAGCACCTGCTGGTCTTCGACAAGCCGGCAGGACTGCTGAGCGTGCCCGGCCGGGGCGAGGACAAGCAGGACTGTCTGTCCGCCCGCGCCCAGCGGCGCTGGCCCGACGCCCTGGTGGTGCATCGGCTGGACATGGCCACCAGCGGCCTGATCCTGATGGCGCGCAGCCTCGCCGTCCAACGGATGCTCGGCGAGGCCTTTGCAAGCCGGCAGGTGTGGAAGCGCTACGAAGCCATCGTCGACGGCGCGCTGGAATCCAAGCACTGGCAGACCATCGACCTGCCGCTCATGGCGGACTGGCCCAATCGCCCCTTGCAGAAGGTCGACGCCGCCGGCAAGCCCAGCCTCACCCGCTGGCGGACGCTGCAGTGGTTGCCAGAACGCGCCAGCACCCATGTGCTGCTGGAGCCGCAGACCGGCCGCTCGCACCAGTTGCGGGTGCACATGGCCGCGCTGGGCCATCCGATCCTGGGCGATGCGCTGTACGGCGATGGGCGGGTGGCCGCCGCCGCACCACGCCTGCTGCTGCATGCCACGGTGCTGCAGCTGCGCCATCCGGTGACCGGCGAGGCCTTGCGCGTCGAGAGCCCGGCGCCGTTCGCGCCAAACCCTCAGGATGTGGCCGGAGAAGACCTCAGACCTCCAGCTCCTTGACCACCAGCACCGGCATGGGTGCCTCCTGCAGCACGCGCTGGGTGACGCTGCCCAGCAGCAGCTTCTCGATGCCGGTGCGGCCGTGCGAGCCCATCACGATCAGGTCGCAGCCCAGGGCCTTCGCCGTGTCCACGATGCCTTCGTGCACCACGTGGCCGTCGATCACGCGCTGGTCGCTGTGCAGGCCTTCGGCGGCCAGGGCCGCCACGCCACGGGCCAGGGCCGTGTTGGCGCTGGCCGTGGCAGCGGCCAGGTATTCGTTCTGGCCCAGGGCATAGTCCGCGCCCACGCCGATGAAGGGATAGTTGTCGATGACGTGGATCAGCGTGATGCGGCTGCCGAAGGCCAGGGCCAGGCCGCTCGCCTTGCTCACCGCCAGCATCGACGTCTCGGAGCCGTCGATGGGAACCAGGATGTGGTTGAACATGAAGGTGTCCTCTCGCTGTGGGTTGGTCCTGCCGGTCGGCCTTGCCGCCGGCGCCTTGGTGCACTGTAACCCGCGACCCTGACGGGACCATGTAGGACGCCGGGGCAGCGGCCGGTGGCAGGCCATGAGCCTGCGCTGGATCAATCGCCCTGGAAGCCGCCGGCCCGGCAGGTGATGACCAGCGTGTCGCGCCAGCCCTGCGTCCCGGGGGCGACCGGCTGGATCGGCGTGGATTCATGGATCACGCGCTGATCGTCCAGCAGCATCAGTGTCCAGGGCTCCGTCAGCGTGAAGCGCTCGCCGCGCCGGCCACCCGCCTCGAAGACGCGGGTCTCGCCGCCCTTGATGCCCTGCCGTCCCACGAGTGCGACCGCCACCAGGTCCACGCCATCGCGGTGCGCGCCCTCCGGCGTGGGCCGGCCGATGCCGCCTTCGGTGTCGATGCGGAACTGGTGCGCCTCGATGTACCAGCGCTGGTCGCCGCGCAGGGCCGCTGCGGCCTCGGCCGTCTTCAGCAGCAGTCGGCGCCAGGCAGGTCGCGCCACGGTGTCGGGCTCCATGGGCGCGAACCAGCGCTGCATGCCGCCGTGCAGCGCGTTGTATTCGACCGGCTGCCAATGCGCGCGATGCGGCGCCTGCACCAGCGCCCCGCCTTCGGTGGTGAAGCAGGCGTGGCGACGACGGCGGTAGCGCCCGCCGTCCTTCAGGTATTCATCGGGCGGCAGTTGCGCCCAGTCGGGCTGCAAGGCTTCCAGGTCGGTCAGCGGCAGATCCAGCCACTCGGCCACACCGCGCGGGTTGAGCACGGCATAGCCCTCCTGCCGCAACGTGGCGGCCAGCTCGTCGGGCGGGGTGTAGAGGGGGGAGAAAGCGCTGTTCAAGGCTCGACCTTCACGCCCTTCCAGAAGGCGACGCGGTCTTTCACCATCTCGGCTTCGGGCTTGGGGTCGGGGTAGTACCACACCGCCTCGGGGTTGAGTTCGCCGTTGACCAGCAACGAGTAGTAGCTGGCCGTGCCCTTCCAGGGACACACGGTGTGGTTGTTGCTGAAGGTCACGTACTCGCGCCGCAGCGAATCGGCGGGAAAGTAGTGGTTGCCTTCGACGAGCACGGTGTCGTCGCTTTCGGCGATGGTCACGCCGTTCCAGGTAGCTTTCATGTCGGCAGGAGTTCGTCGCGCCGTCGCCGGGCGCGGGCTGCGATTGTCGCTGCCGGCGCGCTTCGGTGGCGACTCCTGCCGAAGCCAGGGCCACCGGCGGCGGCCTGAACATGGAAACGGGCGCCAACCCGGTCGGCGCCCGCCCGGCTTATGCCGTCACTGCACGGCAGGCAGCCAGTGCACGCTGAAGAGTCGCTGCGGATCGGTCCACACCGGGCCGATGCCGAAGCCCGCCCGCGCCGCCATCGCACGCAGGCCGTCGATGGTGAACTTGTGCGAATACTCGGTGTGCAGCGTCTCGCCCTCCTCGAAGGCATGGCGCTGGCCCTCGAGCGTGACTACCTGCTCGCGGCGACTGACCAGGTGCATCTCGATGCGGCGCATGGGCGCGTTGTAGAACGCCGCGTGGGAGAAGGCATTCACGTCGAAGTCCGCACCCAGTTCGGCATTGGCACGGGCCAGCAGATTGAGATTGAAGGCGGCCGTCACGCCCTGCGCATCGTTGTAAGCCGCATGCAGCAGTTGCGGGTCCTTCACCAGATCGACGCCCAGCAGCAGGCCGCCACCCCGCAGCAGGCGGGCGGCCTGGCGCAGGAAGGCGAGCGCCTCGTCGGGCTCGAAGTTGCCCAGCGTGGAGCCGGGGAAGAAGCCGACACGCCGGCCGGCACCGGCCAGCCGCTCGGGCAGCTCGAAGTGCTGCGTGTAGTCGGCCACCACCGGCGTGACCTCCAGCCCCGGGTAGTCGGTACGCAACTGGCGTGCCGCACCCTGCAGATGCTCGCCCGAGATGTCGATGGGCAGGAATCGGCGCGGCGACTGCAAGGCGTCGAGCAGCAGGCGGATCTTCACCAGCGAGCCGGCACCGAATTCGACGATCTCGGCATCGGGACCGATCTGCTGGGCGATTTCCGGCGCGCGGCTTCGCAGGATCGAGAGTTCGGTGCGTGTGGGGTAGTACTCGGGCAGATCGCAGATGCGGTCGAACAGGCGCGAGCCCTCCGCATCGTAGAACCACTTGGGCGAAATGCGCCGCGGCCGGTGGGCCAGCGCGCTGGCCAGGTTGTCCGCAAAGGCACGGCGGCCGTCGTCGGCAACGCGGGACTGGATGGCGAGGGAGACGGGTGGAGACATCACAGGTCCTTGGCGAGGCGCAGCCCGCTGAATTGCCAGCGGGCGGCCGGCGGAAAGAAGTTGCGGTAGGTCGGCCGCGCATGCCCGGCCGGCGTGGCCACGCTGCCGCCACGCAGCACCAGTTGGCCCACCATGAACTTGCCGTTGTATTCCGCGGCCACGCCGGGAAGCGGCCGGAAGCCGGGATACGGATCGTAGGAGGAGCGGGTCCATTGCCACACGGCGCCCTCCGCCTGGGCGAAACCGGGCAGCGTGGTGGCGGCCACCTCCCACTCGGCCTCGGTCGGCAGGCGCGCGCCGGCCCATTCGGCATAGGCGGCCGCTTCGTAGAAGCTCAGCTGGGCGACAGGCGCATCGGCCTGCAGGGGACGCACACCGTCGAGGCCAAAAACATGCCAGCCCGCCGTGCCATGGTGCCCCGACAGGGCCAGGCGGGGGTCATCCGGCGACAGCCAGTAGGCCGGATGCCGCCAGCCGTGCGACTGCACCGCAGCCCAGCCGTCGGACAGCCACCAGCGCGCCTGCTCGTAGCCCCCGTCGGAGATGAACTGCGCGAACTCGCCACAGGTCACGAGGCGATCGGCGATGGCAAAGGGTTGCAGCAGCACCGCGTGGCGCGGCCCCTCGTTGTCGAAGGCGAAGGCGTCGCCTTCATGCCCGATGGCGGCCATGCCCCCGGGATGCTCCAGCCAGGCCAGCGACGGCGTGGCCGCAGCCAGCCGCAGTGCAGGGGCGGAAGGCGCGCGATACGCAGGCAGCAGCGGGTTGCACGAGAAGGCATGCAGGATGTCGGTGAGCAACAGCTCCTGATGCTGCTGCTCATGGTGCAGGCCCAACGTGAGCACCGGCTCGATCCGCGCCAGCGTCGGTGCATCGGCCGACGAGAGCAGCGCCTCCACCGCGGCGTCCACATGGCGGCGGTAGGCCAGCACCTCCTCCAGCGAGGGACGGGTCAGCAGTCCGCGCTGCGGCCGTGGATGCCGCGGCCCCAGCGCTTCGTAGTAGGAGTTGAAGAGGTAATGGAAGCGCCGATCCAGCGCCTGGTAGCCGGCGGCATGGTGATCGAGCAGCACGGCCTCGAAGAACCAGGTGGTGTGCGCCAGATGCCATTTGGTCGGGCTCGCATCGGGCATCGACTGGATGCACTGGTCCTCGGCGGACAGCGGCGCCGCGAGGGCCATGCTGTGCGACCGGACCTGCCGGTAGGCGTGCAGCAGATCGGGGCTCGCGAGCGCGGTTCTCGAATGGTGGGAAGTCATGAGTCTCCGTGGATGTTCCGGCTCCCGGAAAGCGGGCCAGTCGTCGCGGGATCGGTGTTTGTAGCCGGCCGCATGCCCACGAAACGTAGGACGAAAGCGCGCAGGCCCGCTACGCCGCTGGCGCGCCGACCCGCACTTCCATAATGGGCCGATGCCCTCTGCACAAAGCACCCCTGCCCTTCCACGCGTGGTGATCGTCGGCTGCGGCTTCGGCGGACTCGAGGCTGCGCGCACCCTGCGCGGCAAGCCGCTGGACATCGTGGTGATCGAGAAGACCAACCATCACCTTTTCCAGCCCTTGCTCTACCAGGTGGCCACGGCGGGGCTTGCCGCCCCGTCCATCGCGGCCCCATCGCGCTGGCTGTTCCGCAAGCAGCCGAATGTGACCACCCTGCTCGGCGAGGTCGGCGGCATCGATGCAGCGGCGAAGTGCGTGCACCTCACCAATGGCCATGCCGTTCCCTACGACCATCTCATCGTGGCGGCAGGGGCCACCCACAGTTACTTCGGCCATGACGAATGGGCCGCCGACGCGCCGGGACTCAAGACCCTGGCCGATGCCTTCGAGATCCGGCGTCGGGTGCTGACGGCCTTCGAGCTGGCCGAACTGGAGGAAGACCCCGAGCGTCGACGCGCGCTGCTCACCTTCGTGGTGATCGGCGGCGGCCCCACCGGTGTCGAGATGGCCGGCACCCTGGCCGAGATCGCACGTCACACGCTGGCGGGCGAGTTCCGCCGCATCGTGCCTTCGACCGCGGAGGTGCTGCTGGTCGAAGGCAGCAGCCGCGTGCTCCAGGCCATGCCCGAGGGCCTGAGCGAACGGGCCCGGCAGCAACTCGAGAAGCTGGGCGTGAAGGTGCGGCTCAATGCGATGGTCACGCGCATCGATGCCCACGGGCTGGAGGTGCGCGAAGGCGGCAGCGAAGGCGAGGTCGTCCGCATCGACAGCCGCTGCGTGATCTGGGCCGCCGGCGTGGCCGCATCGCCCCTGGGGCGTCTGCTGGGCGAGGCCACCGGCGCCGAATGCGACCGCGCAGGGCGGATCCGCGTGCAGGCCGACCTGAGCCTGCCGGGCCACCCGGAGATCAGCGTGGTGGGCGATCTGGCGGCGGCGATGAGCCATGTGCCGGAACAGGCGCCCCGCCCCGTGCCGGGCGTCTCACCGGCCGCCAAGCAGATGGGACGCACCGCTGCCCGCAACATCCTTGCCCGTCAGGCCGGACGTCCCCCGCAGGCCTTCCGCTACAAGGACTGGGGCAGCCTGGCCACCATCGGCCGCAACGCGGCAGTGGCCGATGTGCCCACGCCCTTCGGCGCGCTGCGCTTTTCGGGCTATCCGGCCTGGCTGTTCTGGTTGTTCGTGCACGTCTATTTCCTGATCGGCTTTCGCAATCGGCTGATCGTGCTGATGGATTGGGCCAGCGCCTACTGGACGTTCCGCCGCAATGCCCGAGTGGTGCCCGAGGTACGGGCCGGCCGGGACTGAGAGGCCCGATGCGCCCCGTCCGACTGCTCAGATAAGCAGCAATCCAAGGAAACACACCGCAACAATGGGGTTTGGCGACGCCGCCACCACCTTATCCCCAACGTTTTCCACAGAAAAACTGGATAGCCGCCATAACCATCATTTCTGACACCCCTGTGTCACTGGCGCGCATTGCTGCGCACCGCCCTGCGCGGCCTTTCTGCCCCCGGGGCGAAGGCGACAAACTGCCGTGAAAGGCAGTACTGACGCGGCGGGCGCGCTGCGCCGAAGACGCTAGTCCTCTCTCAGCTTCTGCTGCCTGCAGATGTTGGAGCCCGTGGTCGTCAGTTGGAGGGATCCACCCATCCATTCCAGCCAGGACAAGGCCACCAGATCGTCGATCGTCGCTTCATCGATCTCGCCGGCACGCCGGCGTTGCAGAAGGTTGGCCACCCGCGGAAGCTCGATGCGCAGTGCATCCTGCCGAGGTCTAGAAAGCGAGGCAGTGTTCATTCGTGCCCTTCCAAGCGTCGATGACACAGCGTAACACCCGCCGTGGCCGCCGGAGGGGATTTTTGAGCAGAGTCAGCCGTGATCGGCTATACTCCGTCGATTGGCCGGGGCGTACTCGCCGCCCCCGCCCTTGATTGGCACCGCGCAGCTTCCCGGGCTGCCCAGGCTTCGGTCCCAAAATTCTGGCCGGACGCCCATCTTCTTCGGCGAGTTCATCGCCCGTCCGCATCACCCTTTCTTGCGGGCTGGATCCACCCCTCAGGGTTTCACTTTTCTGCGCATGGCAGCCTTCGGCTTGCCACCCAGCGCAGGTCCGCGCCGGACGCGGATCACGAACTTCGATTTCATGCAGAACATTCCCGCCCAATCGTTGGGCCGCTACCTCATCACACCGCTGACGCGGCTGACCGACACCGGCCAGTACGCCGCGTCCGTCTCCATCCGCCGCGGCATGCACGACCGGATCTTCCGGTTCATCCCGCGATTCGACAGCGCCGCCAACGCCGAGCGCTATGCCCTCGCCCAGGGCCAGCACTTCGTGCTGAACAACCAGCTGGCCTGATACAGGCCGACCGACCCCATCACTGACAAGGAGCTTCGTGGCCAAGGAAGAACTGATCGAAATGCAAGGCAAGGTGGAAGAAGTCCTGCCGGACTCCCGCTTTCGCGTCACGCTCGACAACGGGCACACCCTCATCTGCTACACGGGCGGAAAGATGCGCAAGCACCGCATCCGCGTGCTGGCCGGCGACAAGGTCTCCATCGAGATGTCGCCCTACGACCTGAACAAGGGTCGCCTCACCTTCCGCCATCTCGAGCAACGCTCGGGTGGAGCCTCTGCCGCGCCGCGCAAGCGTCCGCCGCAGCGCTGATCGCTTCCCCTTCAACCCACCTTGCCGCATCGAACTTCAAACGCGGCAGAACGAAAGAAACCCATGGAAAACAGACTCTACGTTGGCAATCTGGCCTACAGCACCCGTGACGAAAGCCTCCAGCGTCACTTCTCCGAATTCGGCCACGTCAACTCGGCCAAGGTCATGATCGACCGCGACAGCGACCGCTCCAAGGGCTTCGGCTTCGTGGAGATGGGCTCGGCCGAAGAAGCCCAGGCTGCCATCAACGGCCTCAACGGCCAGAGCATCGACGGCCGCGCCGTGACCGTGAACGTGGCCCGTCCGATGACGCCGCGCACCGGTGGCAACGGCGGCGGCGGTGATCGTCGTGGCAGCGGCGGCGGCTACGGCGGCGGTGGCGGTGGTGGCTATCGCAACTCGTACTGAAATCAGCCCTTTGCCCTGCTGGTGCATCCCACCGGCAGGTGCATGGCCTGAATGAGAACGGCCCGCTTCGCGCGGGCCGTTTTCTTTTGTGCCGCAGCGGCCGCCACGGGGCGTCCGCGTCGAGGGGCGGGATGTCTACTTCGCCCCGTCCTCCGCCTCCTGCAGCAGGCGCCACATGACCTTGCCGCTGCCGCTCTTGGGCAGCGCATCGAGGAACTGCACCTGCCGCGGCACCTTGTAGGCGGCCATGTTCTCACGGCACCAGCCGATGATGTCCTCGGCGGTGGTGCCCTTGTGCGTAGGCCGCAGCACCACCATCGCCTTGACCGACTCGCCGCGGTAGGTGTCGCGGGTGGCGATGACGCAGGCCTCCTGAATGGCTGGGTGGCGGAACATCAGCAGCTCCACCTCCGCCGGCCAGACCTTGAAGCCGCTCGCATTGATCATGCGCTTGAGGCGGTCGGTGATGAAGAAGTAGCCCTCCTCGTCCATGCGACCCATGTCGCCCGAGCGGAAGAAGCGCTTGCCCTCGAACTCGATGAAGGCCGATGCGGTCGCATCGGGTCGCTTCCAGTAGCCCTCGAAGACCTGCGGGCCATGGATGATGATCTCGCCGGACTCCCCGGGTGGCAGTTCCTGCAGCGTGTCGGGGTCGACCACGCGCGCGTCCACGCCCATGAAGGGCATGCCCAGGCATTGCTGCTTGGGATGGTCGGGCGGGTTGCTGTGCGAGGGCGCGGCCGTTTCGGTGAGCCCATAGCCTTCCTGGTAGGCCAGGCCGAACTCGTCCAGCAGCCGCTGCGCCACGGCCTGCGGCATGGCAGCCCCGCCACCGCCGATGTAGATCAGGCTGGACAGGTCGTAGTTCTTGAAGTGCGGGCTGGCCAGCAGGTCGATCACCATCGTCGGGATGTTGGTCCAGCTCGTGACCTTGCGGGTGGAGATGAGGTGCCCGGCCACGTCGCGGTCCCAGCGCGGCATGATGACCAGCGCCGCCGCCGCCAGGATGGCCGTGTGCATCATGCTGACGATGCCGGTGATGTGGAACATGGGCACCACCGCCAGCACCACGGTGTCGGCATGGGCGCAGCCCCACATCTGGCCCGAGACGGCGTTGTGCATCAGGCTGCGGTGCAGGTGGACGCAGCCCTTGGGCAGGCCGGTGGTGCCGCTGGTGTAGGGCAGCAGGGCCATGTCGTCGGCGCCCACCTCGTGCGCCGGCGCGGGCGCGTTGCGGGCCATCAAGTCGGTCCAGGCATGCACCTCGCCGCCATCGAGCCGCGGAAGTTCGTGGCGGGTGAGCAGCCAGTTCTTCCAGGCCGGCGCCATGGACGGGCCGTCCGCCGCTGCCGCATCGAAGGCATCGGTGAACTGGGTGACGACCAGGTGCGCGAGCCGTTCCCCCTCGGGCAGTGCATCGCTCGCCTTGGCCAGCTCTGGCGCCAGATCGGCCGTGGTGATGGCGACCTTGGCGTCCGGATCGCTGATGTAGTGCTTGAGCTCCTCGGCCCGGTTCATCGGGTTGACGGGCACCACCACGGCGTTGGCCCGCAGGATGGCGAAATGCGCCACCACCAGTTGCGGCGTGTTCTGCATGTCCAGCACCACGCGGTCGCCGCGGCGCACGCCCAGCGCATGCAGCGCGCCGGCCAGTGCCTCGACCTGCGCCGCCAGTTCGCGGTACGAGGTCACGCGGTCGAAGTAGACCAGCGCCGCCTTGTCGGGATAGCGCTGCGCGCTGGTGGCCAGGTTGTGCCACAGCGAGGTGGCGGGCAGCGTGATGGCGTGCGGCAGGCGTTTGGGCCAGAAGCGGTAGTGCGGGCGGTCGGCAGACATGGGTGAGGGAATGCGGTGTCGCGACAAAAGCCGCCAGCCTACGCCCCGCCCCCGGGCACACGACACCGGGAAAGCCCCTTCCGCGTCACATAGGCGACGAGTCCGCGCCCTCGCCGGTCCAGCCGCCCAACGCCCCGAACAGGCACACGCCGCCAGCGCCCCGCGCCTTGGCCAGGTACATGGCGCTGTCGGCCCGGCGGATCAGCTCGTCCGGGTCGTCGCCCACGCCGGTGGACAGCGCGATGCCCACGGACGCCTTCACCGACAGGGTCTGCGTGTCGACCTCCATCGGCTGCCCCAGCGCGAGCAGCATGCGCTCGGCCAGCGAACGCGCGGCCGAAGGCGCGTTGGTGCCGTGCTGCAGCAGCGCGAATTCGTCGCCGCCGATGCGCGCCAGCACGTCGCCCGGCCCGATCACCTCGCGCATGCGCCGGGCGGCGGTCACCAGCACCTTGTCCCCGGCCGCATGGCCGTAGCGGTCGTTGATGGGCTTGAAGTTGTCGATGTCGATGTAGTGCACGGCGAAGCCCTCGCCGCCGTGGCTGGCGGCCAGCGCGGCGCCGGCCATGTGCTCCAGGAAGACCTCGCGATTGACCAGGGAGGTCAGGCCGTCGTGGCGCGCCAGGTAGCGGATGCGCTCCTCGCTGCGGCGGCGGTCGGTGATGTCGGTGTAGGTGAGCACGGCGCCGCCGCCATCCATGGGCACGCTGTAGACCTCGATCACGCGGCCATCGGGCTGCTGGCGTTCGTAGCGGTAGGGCTGGTCGAAGGGGATCGCCTGCGGCTGCGCCGCCAGTCCGGGCGGCATGCCGCGGGCCACACGCTGGGCGAGCTGGATCGCCTGCACCTCGCGAAAGGCCGGCCGCGACGCCATCAGCTCGGGCGGCAGGTCCAGCAGTTCCACCACCCGCTTGTTGCAGACCTCCACCACGCCCTGGGGGTTGACCATGATGATGCCCTGCTCCATCCGCTCGAGCGCGGCCTCCAGCATGGTGGACTTCTGGCGCAGCAGCGTGTCGCTTTCCCAGGTGCGCCAGTTGGCCATCAACAGCTGCTGCTGCTGGCGCTTGAGCAGCGTGATGTCCACATGGGCGAAGAAGCAGGTGCCGCCGGCGCTGCGCTCGCCGATCACCCGGCTCCAGCGCGCATCGGGCAGCGGCAGCTCGAAGGGCGCGCCGGTGAAGTGCAGGTTCTCGCCCAGGATGGCCACGCCCTCGTCGAACATTGCCCGCTCCCCCTCGCGCGCCGTGGCGGACCAGGCGGCGCGAAAGACCTGCTCGAAGGTGCTGCCGATGGCCGCCTGGCGCTCGCGCAGGCCGTACATCGCCAGGAAGGGCTCGTTGACCCAGACGATGCGCTGGTCGGGCGACGTGATCATCACGCCGTCCGGCATGTGGTCCAGCAGCGCCTGGCTGTCCAGGCCGGCGATGCCCGAGGTGCCGGCGGAGCCCGACAGCTGCACGCCGCCCTCCTCGCGCCACATGCGCACCCGGCCGATGCCGGGCATGGGCAGGGACGACACCCACAGGCACCGCCCCCGGTGCTCGAAGGCGAAGGGCCGGTGCTGCGCACGGTGGCGCTGAAGGCCCTCGGCAACGAAGCGGTCGAGCTGGCCGCGCTCGTCGGACGCCAGCCTTACGCCGTAGAAGCGGCGCAGGTTGTCGCGGTACGACTCGCCGACATGCACATGGCCCTCGTGTTCCGGAAAGAAACGCAGGAAGGTGCGGTTCCAGAGCAGGCAGCGGTCCTGGTCGTCGAACAGGCACAAGCCCACCGCCAATCCGTCCAGCGCATCGGCCATCACGCGCACAGGCCCGGTCAGGTCATGGACCAGGTCAGGCTTCAGCGGGTCGTCGAGATCCATCGAAAGAGGCGTGGCGCTGGCGGTCAGGGCAAGGGCTTTCAGGGGGACATGCCTGCGGCCGGCAGACGGTCATCCGGAGTTTTCTTCTCTTATCGGCATTTCCGCGCCGTCCTGAATACATTTTGCCTCGTTCCTGACAATGTAAAACATACGTTTGCGGTATTTGAATAACTGTCGTGCCGTGGCAGCCCAAGTGCGGAACCCGCAACAGCGCGCGGCCGTCGACCGCTGCGGCTGCCTCAGACGGGGGCGACGTGATCGGCGAAGCGCTGGGCCACGGCGGGCAAGCCGTCGAAACGCTGCGCGTACAGGCGCAACTCCCGCCGAGCCCAGACATCGGTGAGCGGCACGGCGCGCAGGGGCGTGCCTTCGGCCAGCGCGCGGAAGGCGCCTTCGGGCATCACGCCGACGCCCAGTCCCGCCTCCACCATGCGGCAAAGGGCGCTCAGGCTGTCCACTTCGATGTGACGGCGCAACACACGGCGGGTGCTGCTGGCTTCCTGCGACAGCGCCGCCTGCACCGTGCTGCTGTCGCGCAGGCCCACCTGCGGCCAGTCCAGCGTGCGCGCATAGGCCACCCGCCGCAGCCGCGCCAGTGCATGGCCGCGCGGCACGACCAGCACCAGCTGCTCCTGCCGGTAGGGCCGGCTTTCCAGGCCCAGCACGTCGTCGCTGGGCCCGCACACGCCCACGTCGGCCGTCCCCTCGCGCACCGCCTGCGCCACCGCGCGGCTGGCGGCCTGGCGCAGGTCGATGCGGATGTCGGGATGGCGACGCATGAAGTCGGCCAGGTCCGCCGGCAGGAACTGCTCCACCGCCGAGGCACTGGCGCACACGCGCACGCGGCCGCGGATGCCCTGGGCGGCTTCGGCAAGATCCTCGCGCAGGTGTTCGACCGCCAGCAGGATGGCCTGCGCATGCGACAACAGCACAAGGCCCAGCGGCGTGGGCCGCACGCCCCGGGCATGGCGCACCAGCAGCGGCGCCTGGGCCAGCGACTCCAGCTCGGCGATGCGCTTGCTGGCGGCCGAGGCGACCAGTTGCGCGCGCTCGGCCGCGCGGGCGATGCTGCCCGTCTCGCACACCAGCACGAAGAGGTCGAGCGTGCCGACATCGAGCTGCCGGGCAAAGCTGCGGGGAGAAGGAGGACGGGGCATGCGGGCGTTCGGGCGTCGGGCGCGGGCCGCCCGGGGCCGAGCCATCGCGGATCGGAACGGCTCGCGGAGATTTTTGCACTTCGCCGCGCCGAGACGGCTGCCTAGGATGCGCCGCTTGCTCCTTTCTGCAAGCCCATGATCTTTTCCGAATCCGACGCCGCCTCCGTGGCCCGCGCCCTGGTCGAGGCCGACGCCGTGCGCCTGGCCGAAGGCACCCCCTTCTTCTACACCTCGGGCTGGGCCAGCCCGGTCTACGTCGATGTGCATGCCCTGCTGGCCGAACCCGCGCGTCGACGCCAGTTGCTGGACCGCATGGCCGAGGCGGTGGCGCCGCGGGTGCGCGAACAGGGCATCGGCGCCGTGGTGGGCACCGAAAGCTCGGGCATCGCGCTGGCCGCCTGGCTGGCCGAGCGCCTGTCGTTGCCCCTGCTCACGCTGCGCAAGCGGCCCATCGGCTGGGGCGTGCAGGCGCAGTTGCAGGGGCGGCTGGCTCCGGGCTGCCGCACGCTGCTGGTGGACGACGTGAGCACCGACGGCCGCTCCAAGAACGCCGCCGCGGCCGCGCTGCGCCAGACCGGCGCGCAGGTGGACGACGTGCTGGTGCTGTTCGACTACGCCATCTATCCGCAGGTGCCGCCCGCCTCGGCGCCGGTGGCGCTGCACGCCCTGGCCTCGTGGCGCCATCTGCACGCGGCCCTCCAGCAGGCGGGCTGCCTCGACGACGCCGCGCTGAAGATGCTGGCCGAATTCAGCGCCGCCCCCATCGAATGGTCGGTGGCCCACGGCGGCACGGGGGTGGCGGCATGACGCCCTTCGATCTTCTGGACCGAATCGGCCAGGCCACCCATGACGGCCTCGGCATCACCCGCGAAAGCTATGGCGACGGCGAAAGCGCCGCGCTGACGCTGCTGACGCAGGAGGCCGAAGCAATGGGCTTGGCCGCCGAGACCGACCGCGCCGGCAACCTGTGGCTGCGCATCGCGGCCGACCGTCGGGACGAACCGGCCGTGGTCATCGGCTCGCACGTCGACTCGGTGCCGCAGGGCGGCAACTACGACGGCCTGGCCGGCGTGGTGGCCGGCATCGCGGTGCTGCAGGCGCTGGCGGCCGACTGGCAAAGCCTTCCGCCGCTGCGCGTGCTGGCGCTGCGCGGCGAGGAAAGCGCCTGGTACGGCCGCGCCTATGTCGGCTCCCTGGCGCTGCTGGGCCGCCTGCCCGCCTCGGCGCTGGCGCTGCGCCATCGCACGGGCACCGGCACGCTGGGCGAGGCCCTGGCCCGCTGCGGCGCCGACGTGGCGGCCATCGCACGCGGCGAGCTGCTGCTGCCGGCGCCCGTCGCCGCCTACCTGGAACTGCACATCGAGCAGGGCCCGGTGATGGTGGCCCGCGGCTGGCCGGTGGCGGCCGTCACCGGCATCCGCGGCAACCTGCGCCACAACCGCGTGCGCTGCCTGGGCGAGACCGGCCACTCGGGCGCCGTGCCGCGCTGGCTTCGCCACGACGCGGTGCTGGCCGTGGCCCAGCTGCTGGCCCGCATGGACGAGCACTGGCGCGTGCTGCTGCAGATGGGCATGGACCTGGTGATGACCGCCGGCATCTTCACCACCCCTGCCGCCTCGCATGCGGTGTCGGTGATCCCGGGCGAGGTGCAATTCAGCTTCGAGGTGCGCAGCCAGGATGCCGAGACGCTGCGCCGCTTCCATGCGCTGTTGAAGCAGGAATGCGAGACGGTGGCCGCGGAGCGCGGCGTGCGCTTCGAATTCGACGAGCCTGTCGCCAGCGCGCCCGCCACGATGGACGAGGGCTGGATCCGCCGCTTCGAATCGGCCGGCGCCGCGCTCGGCCAGCCGCTGGAGCGCCTGCCCAGCGGCGCCGGCCACGACGCCGCCGTGTTCGCCGCCGCCGGCATTCCTTCGGCCATGCTCTTCGTGCGCAACGCGCACGGCTCGCACAACCCGCACGAGGCCCTTGCGCGCGAAGACCTGGATGCCGGCATCGCCGTGCTGCGCGAAGCCGTGGCCTCGCTGCGGGCCGACCTGCCGGTCGGCGCGCTCGCCCCTGCCCCCCTTACCGCAGAGGCCGCGCCATGAACTGCACCGTTGTCGACGATCTGCCCGCCACCTGCGCCACGGCCGCCCCGGCCCGGGTGGCCAGCCACCGCTGCCGCGTGACGGCCCACCAGGCGGTCAACGCGCGCTACCGCTACCTGCGTCTGCAGGCCGAGGTGGACCTGGTCAGCGCCACGCGGCCCGGCCAGTTCTATCAACTGCGCTGCCCGCAGACGAGCGCCCTGCAGCCCTTCCTGCTGCGGCCGATGAGCGTGTACGGCACGGGGCCGGAAGCCGGCACGGTCGAATTCCTCTATGCCGTCGCGGGCACCGGCACGCAGGCGCTGGCCACGCTGGGCGAGGGCCAGTCGATGGAGATCGTCGGTCCGCTGGGCCAGGGATTCACGCTTGATACGGAGGCCCGGCGCATGGTGCTGGTGGCCCGCGGCGTGGGCCTGGCCACCATGGCGCCGCTGGTGCGGCAGGCCGCGCAGGCTGGCGTTGCCATCGACGTGCTGCTCTCCGCCCGCAGCCCGGCCGATGCGATGGCCCGTGAGCTGCTGCGCGGCGCACCGGCCACGGTGCATGCCGTCTTCGACAGCGATGGCAGCTCCGCCGTGGACCGCGTCGAACCGCTGCTGGCCGGCCTGCTGACCGCGGGCTGCGACGCCGTCTACACCTGCGGCTCCGAGCGACTGGCGCTGCTCCTGCGCCGGCTGCTGCAGCCGCATCCGCAGGTCCGGGCCGAGGTGGCGCTGGAGCAGCGCATGGCCTGCGGCATGGGCGTGTGCCTGTCCTGCGTGCGGCCCTTCGAGCAGGACGGCCGCGTCGCCCTGCAGCGCGTCTGCCGCGAGGGCCCGGTGTTTCCGTTGCGCGAGATGGTGGGAGGCTGGCATGGCTGATCTCTCGGTGCGCATCGGCAGCCTGGCGCTGCGCAACCCGGTGATGCCGGCTTCCGGCTGCTTCGCCGTCGAGTACCAGGAAGCGCTGGACCTGGGCGCCCTCGGTGCCCTGGTGATCAAGAGCGTCACGCCCAGGACGCGCGTGGGCAACCCGACGCCCCGCGTGGCCGAGGTGCAGGGCGGCCTGCTCAACTCCATCGGCATCCCCAGCAAGGGGCTGGA
This sequence comes from Pseudacidovorax sp. DMC4, assembly GCF_056314265.1. Taxonomy (NCBI): domain Bacteria; kingdom Pseudomonadati; phylum Pseudomonadota; class Betaproteobacteria; order Burkholderiales; family Comamonadaceae; genus Pseudacidovorax; species Pseudacidovorax sp. DMC4. Next base: position 25,482 of record NZ_JBQUYR010000014.1, read on the forward strand.
CGCCTTCGTGCGCGACGTGCTGCCGGCCTACCAGGGCTTCGGCACGCCGGTGGTGGTCTCGCTGTCGGCCGATACGGTGGCCGAGTTCGCGGCGGCCGTGCAGGTGTTGTCGAGGCCCGGCGTGGCCGCCATCGAGGCCAACATCTCCTGCCCCAACCTGGAGGCCGACGGCCTGGCCTTCGCCATGAGTGCGCGCAGCACGCACGACGCCATCGCCGCCATGCGGCGCGCCACCGGCCTGCCGCTGTGGGCCAAGCTGACGCCCAACGCAGGCGACGTGTCCGCCATCGCCCGCGCCGCCGAAGCGGCCGGCGCCGACGCGGTGGTGATGGGCAACACGGCGCTGGGCATGGCCATCGACGTGCACACCCGCCGCCCGCGGCTGGGCAATGGCATGGGCGGACTGTCGGGGCCGGCGCTCAAGCCGGTCACGCTGCGCATGACCTACCAATGCGCGCGGGCGGTGCGCATCCCGGTCATCGGCTGCGGCGGCATCGCCACGGCCGAGGACGCCGTCGAATACCTGCTGGCCGGCGCCACCGCCATCCAGGTGGGCACGGCCTCCTTCATCGATCCCGCCGCGATGCAGCGCATCGTGGCCGGGCTCCACGATTACTGCGCCGCACACGGCGTGGCGCGGGCGGCCGAGCTGACCGGGGCCGTCCAGATGGAAGGCGAGGAACAACGCAGTTGGCGGGCGCAGGCCGCCGCCTGGGCCTAACGCCGCCGCCGCACTCCAAGCGTGCGGCCCTCGCATGGCCGTGGTGCACGCCAGGGCGGTTCATCCCAGGAATGAACCACATTCGTGCGCCATGCTTGCATACCAGATTGGCATGCTTCGTGCTCGCCATCCGCGCATGGCGATCTCGTCCACCGACATCAGCAACCGCATCGTCGAGGCGGTCCTGGCCCAGAAATTGGCGCCCGGCTCCCGCCTGGGCGAGCAGGAGTTGGCGCTGCTCTTCGACTGCAGCCGCACCATCGTGCGCGAGGCGCTCACCCGCCTGGCGGCGCGCGGCATCGTCACGGTGAGCGCCCGCCGCGGCTGGTACCTGATCGAGCCCTCGCAGGACGAGGCGCGCGAGGCCTTCGAGGCCCGCCGCGTGATCGAGACCGGCCTGATCCGCCAGAGCGCCAGCGGCGTGCGCAAGGAGGCCCTCAAGCGCCTCAAGCTGCACCTGCAGCAGGAAAAGGCCGCCCTGCGGCAGGACGACATCGGCAAGCGCAGCTACCTGCTGGGCGACTTCCACGTCTGCCTGGCCGACTGCCTGGGCAACTCGCTGCTGGCCGACACCCTGCGCGACTACACCGCCCGCACCACGCTGATCGCGATGCGCTACCAGTCCACCCACGATGCCGAGCAGTCCTGCGAGGACCACGTGCGCATCGTCGAGGCCCTGGAGCGCGGCGCCATCGCCGAGGCCGAGGCACTGATGGCCGAACACATCGGCACGGTGCAGGCGGCGCTGAGCGTCTCCACCGCGCCCGACCCGCTGGCGCGACTGCGCGAAGCCCTGGCGCCCGTGCGGGCGGGCGGCGCCAACCCCGACACCGCCCCCTCGGCACAGCTTTTGCGAACCACCCCGTCCAAGGCTGCTGCGCGCAAGCGCGGCGCCGCCGGCGGCCCCGATTCCTCCGACGACTCCTCCACCTACCTGGGAAAGCTCCTATGACGCCCTCCAAACGCCTCTTCACCCTCGGCCTGGCCGCTGCCGCACTGTTCGCCGGTGCCGCGCATGCCCAAAGCGCGCTGGACAACGTGCTCAAGTCCAAGACGCTGAAGGTGGCCATTCCCACCGACTACCCGCCCTACGGCTTCGTCGGCACCGACATGGCGCCCCAGGGCCTGGACATCGACATGGCCAAGCTGATCGCCTCGAAGATGGGCGTCAAGCTCGAACTGGTGCCCGTGACCAGCGCCAACCGCATCCCCTACCTGCAGACCAAGAAGGCCGACCTGGTCATCAGCACGCTGGGCAAGAACGCCGAGCGCGAGAAGGTCATCGACTTCAGCTCGGCCTATGCGCCCTTCTTCCAGGGCGTGTTCGCCAAGAAGACGATGGCCGTCAAGGACTTCAAGGACCTCACCGGCAAGACCGTGGCCGTGACCCGCGGCGCCATGGAAGACCAGGAGCTGAACAAGGTCGCCCCGAGCGGCGTGGACTACCGCCGCTTCGAGGACAACAACGCCACCGTCGCCGCCTACGTGGCCGGCCAGACGCAGGTGATCGCCATGAGCGGCGCCGTGGCCGCCGAGATGATCCGCAAGAACCCGCAGATCAACACCGAGTTCAAGCTGCTGCTCAAGGACAGCCCCTGCTTCGTGGGCATCGCCAAGGGCGAGGACGCGCTCAAGGCCAAGGTCAACGAGATCATCGCCAACGCGAAGAAGGACGGCACGCTGGACAAGATGTCGAAGCAGTGGCTGGGCAAAGCCGCTGGCGACCTGCCGGTCTGATAGCACCCCCATTGCTTGATCGCGTCCTGTAGCCGTATTGCCCGAGACCTCCCATGACCTTCGACTTCTGGGCCATCCTTTCGGAATGGCCGCTGCTCCTCAAGGGGGTGGCGTGGACCCTCGGGCTCACGGCCATCGCCACCGTGATCGGCATGGCGCTGGGCATCGGCTGCGCCTGGGCGCGGGCCTGGGGGCCGGGCTGGCTGCGCTGGGTGGTGGGCACCTATGTGGAGCTGATCCGCAACACGCCCTTCATCGTGCAGCTGTTCTTCATCTTCTTCGGACTGCCGGCCGCAGGGGTGAAGCTCACGCCCGAGGTGGCGTCGATCATCGCCATGGTGCTCAACCTCGGCGCCTATGCCACCGAGATCATCCGCGCCGGCGTGGAGGCCACGCCCAAGGGCCAGATCGAGGCCGCCGCCAGCCTGGCGCTGACGCGGGCCCAGACCTTCGTGCGCGTGGTGCTGCCGCCCGCCATGAAGAAGGTGTGGCCGGCCATGGTCAGCCAGATCATCATCGTGATGCTGGGCTCGGCGGTGTGCGGCCAGATCTCGGTCGAGGAGCTGAGCTACGCCGCCAACCTCATCCAGAGCCGCAACTTCCGCGCCTTCGAGGCCTTCATCGTCGCCACGGTCATCTACCTGCTGCTGGCCATCGGCGCACGGCGCCTGTTCAACTGGGCCGGCCCCCGGTTCTTCGGCCGCTGAAGGAGCACCACGATGGTCGAATTCACCCTCTGGGACATCCTCCGCAACCTGCTGCTCGCCGCCCGCTGGACGGTGGTGCTGTCGCTGATCGCCTTCGTGGGCGGCGGCGTGGTCGGCGGCCTGCTGCTCGCGGCGCGGCTGCGCGGCGGCAAGGCCGTGCAGCGGCTCATCGGCGGCTATGTGCAGCTCTTCCAGGGCACGCCGCTGCTGATGCAGCTCTTCCTGGCCTACTTCGGCATCGCGCTCTTCGGCATCGACGTGTCGCCGTGGACCTCGGCGGCGCTGGCGCTGACGCTCTACACCAGCGCCTTCCTCACCGAGATCTGGCGCGGCTGCGTGGCCGCCATCCCGCGCGGCCAGTGGGAGGCGTCCTCCAGCCTGGCGCTGAACTTCGGCGAGCAGATGCGGCATGTGATCCTGCCGCAGGCCGTCAAGATCGCCATCGCGCCGACGGTCGGCTTCCTGGTGCAGGTCATCAAGGGCACGGCGCTGGCCTCGGTCATCGGCTTCGTGGAGCTGACCAAGGCGGGCGGGATGATCTCCAACGCCACCTTCCGCCCCTTCACCGTGTTCGCCTGCGTGGCGCTCATGTACTTCGCGCTGTGCTTCCCCGTCAGCCTCTACGCCAAGCATCTCGAAAGAAAGACCCATGGCCGCCGTTCCTGAAACCCACGCCCATGTCGAGCCCGGCGCGCCCATCGTGCGCATCACGGCGCTCAAGAAGTCCTACGGCAGCAACCAGGTGCTCAAGGGCATCGACCTGGAAGTAGCACGTGGTGAGGTGATCGCCATCATCGGCAAGAGCGGCTCGGGCAAGAGCACCCTGCTGCGCTGCATCAACGGCCTGGAGGAGTTCCAGGAAGGCGCGCTCACCGTCGACGCCAAGCCGCTGCTGCACGACAGCGCCATGGCCATGCGCGAGCTGCGCCAGCGCGTGGGCATGATCTTCCAGAGCTTCAACCTCTTCCCGCACCTGTCGGTGGGCCGCAACGTGATGCTGGCGCCCACGCTGGTCAAGAAGAAGAACAAGGCCGAGACCGAGGCACAGGCGCGCAAGCTGCTGGCCCGCGTGGGCCTGGCCGAGAAGTTCGACGCCATGCCCGACCAGCTCTCGGGCGGCCAGCAGCAGCGCGTGGCCATCGCCCGCGCCCTGGCCATGGAGCCGGCCGTGCTGCTGTGCGACGAGATCACCTCCGCGCTCGACCCCGAGCTGGTGGGCGAAGTGCTGCGCGTGGTGGAGTCGCTGGCCGACGAGGGCATGACGCTGCTGATGGTCACGCACGAGATGAGCTTCGCCCGCAAGGTGAGCGACCGCGTCATCTTCATGCACCAGGGTCGCGTGCACGAGATGGGTCCGCCGGCCGAGCTGTTCGGCAATCCGCAGACGGCGGAGCTGAAGCAGTTCCTGTCGTCGCTGCACGACTGAGCGACCGTCACGGGCGGCAGAGGCCGCTCACTATCATCGGCGCCCACACAAGAACGGAGACGCCGATGAAGCAAGACCACCGCTCCCTGCTGCGCCGCCGCGGCCTGGCCGCCCTGCTGGGCACGCTGGCGCTGTGCACGGGCCTGGCCGCGCAGGCCGCCTTTCCCGACAAGCCGCTGAAGATCGTCATCGGCTTTCCCGCCGGCGGTCCGCTGGACCAGCATGCCCGCCTGCTCACCGACCGCCTCCAGGCCGTGCTCGGCCAGCCGGTGCTGGTGGACTACAAGCCCGGCGCGGGCGGCTCGGTCGGCGCCGACTTCGTCGCCAAGAGCCCGGCGGACGGCTACACGCTGATGCTGGCCAACACCGGCGTGGCCGTCATCAACGGCGCGCTCTACCGCAACCTGCCCTACAACACCCTGCGCGACTTCACGCCCGTGGCACGCACCGCCATGCAGCCGCTGGCACTGCTGGTCAACAACAACGTGCCGGCCAAGACGCTGGGCGAGTTCATCCAGTACGCCAAGGCGCGGCCGGGCCAGATCAACTACGGCTCGGCCGGCAACGGCGGCATCAGCCACCTGGTGCCCGAGATGTTCAAGAGCGCGGCCGGCATCTTCATGGTCCACATTCCCTACCGCGGCAGCGCACCTGCCTTCACCGATCTGATGGGCGGGCAGGTGCAGTTCATGGCCGAGTCCATTCCCCAGGCCGCGAGCTACCACAAGCAGGGCAAGGTGCGCGCCCTGGCCGTGACCAGCCGCGAGCGCAACCCAGCGCTGCCGGACGTCCCGACCGCCATCGAGGCCGGGCTCAAGGGCTTCGAGGTGGTGGGCTTCTACGGCTTCTTCGTGCCGGACGGCACGCCCAAGGACGTGGTCGACAGGCTGAGCGGCGCCTTCCAGCAGGTTCTGGCCCAGCCCGACCTGAAGAGCCGCATGGTGAGCCAGGGCGCGGATCCGGCTTTCCTCGGCAGCGCGGACTTCGGCCGCTTCCTGCAGGCGGAAACGCCGCGCTGGGCGGCGGCGGTGAAGGCCTCCGGCGCGCGGCTGGACTGAACACGGAGGCGGCCGTCCTCGGCCCCGCCGGCCGCCCGATGCCACGCGCACATGCCACCGCCCGGCCCATTGATCGAACGTCCGCGAAACATGCGGACACCACCTCTTCGACGGCCGAGGAACCCATCCCTGGCCTCACCTTCAAACCTCGCATGACGCAACCCGACCTCGCCGCACGCCGCCACCTGCTCGCCAGCGGCGGCGCCCTGCTCCTGCTGGGGGCCGCGCCGCTGCGCAGCGCCTGGGCCGGCTTCAACTTCTTCACCAGCGAATACACGGCCTCGCGCGAGGAACTGCAAGCCCAGGTGGCGAAGAAATTCCCCTTGCGCCAGAGCGCCGGCGGCCTACTGGACGTCACGCTGCGCGACCCGCGGCTGGACCTGGACCCGGGCGCCAATCGCGCGATGCTGACCACCGCCGTCACCATCGCCAGCCCCTTCCTCAATCCGTCGCAGGTGGGCGGCCAGGTGGCTGTGAGCAGCATGCTGCGCTACGACCCCGAGACGCTGAGCCTGCGCCTGGACCAGCCGCGCACGGAGCGCGTGGTGTTCGACGGCGTGGGTGGCCAGGACGCCGTGCGCCTGCAGCGCGCAGGCGCCGCCGTCGCGCAGGAGCTGTTGCAGGGCCAGGCCCTGCACACCTTCCGCAAGGAAGACCTGACCGTCGGCCGCAAGACCTACGAGATCGGCGACATCACCATGCTGGCGGACGGCATCAAGGTGCAGCTCCGATAGCGTGCGAAGGACGCGGCCACGCACGCTTCGCCGTGGCCGCGTCGCACGGGCACTGCAGGGCGCGTCCCGGCTGCTTGCCACACGTCCCGTGTCCCCGGGCAAACCCCGGCGCTGGCGCTGACGCCACCGTCATCGGCGGCGTCCAGAATCAGGGCATGTCCACGTCGCCTCCCCAGCCCCTGTCCCGCCGCGCGCTGCTCGGCCGCGGCACCCTCGTCCTGCTTCCCGCCTTCGCCAGCCTGGCCGCCTGCCGGACCGTGCCCGAGGCGCCAACGCAGCGCTTGCTCGACCTGCAGGCGCATCGCGGTGGCCGCGGCCTCGCACCCGAGAACACGCTCGCCGCCTTCGACCACGCAATCAGCCTCGGCGTCACCACCCTGGAACTGGACATCGGGCTCACGGCCGACGGTGTGGCCGTGATCTCGCACGACACGGCCCTCAACCCCGACCACACGCGCGACGCCCAGGGCCGCTGGCTGAGCGCCACGGGACCGGCCATCCACCAGCTGACCCTGGCCCAACTCAAGACCTATGACGTGGGCCGGCTGAACCCGAACACCCAATACGGCCAGCAGTTCCCCAACCAGGTGCCGCGCGACGGCGAACGCATTCCCACCCTGGCAGAGCTGTTCGCGCTGGCCGACCGGCGCGGCGCGGGCCAGATCAGCTTCAACATCGAGACCAAGGTCGACCCCACCAAGCCCGCGGAGACCGCGTCGCCCGAAGCCATCACCGACGCCATCCTGGCCGAGGCGCGGCGCGCCGGACGAATCTCTCACGTGACGCTGCAGAGCTTCGACTGGCGTAGCCTGGTGTATGCCGAGACGCGCGAACCCCGTCTCTGGCGCGCCTGGCTCACCAGTCCGCGCACCGTGCAGGACAGCCGCTGGACCGCGGGCCTGCGCCTGGCCGACCATGGCGGCAGCGTGCCGCGGCTGATCGATGCCGCATCGCGGCGCGGCAAGGGCCTGTCCATCTGGTCGCCGGCCTTCGGCGACCTGCAGCCCCAGCAGGTGAAGGAGGCCCACGACCTGGACCTGAAGGTGCTGCCCTGGACGGTCAACAACCCCGCCGACATGGCCCGCCTGATCGACATGGGCGTGGACGGCCTGATCACCGACTATCCCGACCGGCTGCGCGCGCTGATGCAGGAACGCGACCTGCCGCTGCCGCCTGCGCTGCCGGCACGGTCCGCCTCAGCCTGACCTTTGCAGGCCGCGCCCCTGCACCGTACCGACCTCGAACACCCCGCTCGCGCCATGAACACGACCACCGACGCCGCCACCGCCCAGGACCAGCTCGCCCGACTCGCCGACCTGCTCGCCGCCACCCGCCGCGATCCGCTGCAACTTGGCCGCCTGTGCGACCACGCCCGCCAGGCCTCTGCGCTGCAGGCCGCGCTCCCACCGCGCTACGCGCCTGTCCTGCTCGACGTGGTGGACCGCCTGGAATCCAGCGCCTTGTTCAGCGAGGAAAGCTGCTCCTTCAGCCAGAAGGACCTGCTGGACAGCCTGCAGCTGTGGACGGACAAGGCGCGGGGTGTGCTGTTGGGCGGCTGAGTCTTCCTCGTGCACCTCTATGCACGGCGATGGGGGACTCAGTCCGGCTTGAGGCCGGCGCGCTCGATCACCGGCTTCCATCGCTGCAGTTCGTCACGCATGAAGGCCGCGAGTTGCTCCGGGGTCCCGCCGACCGGATCGAAGTAGGCGCCGAGCAGACGCTGTCGGACTTCAGGCTCGGCGAGCACAGCGGCGATCTCCCGGCTCATGCGCTCGACCACCGGCCGCGGTGTGTCGCGTGGCGCCATGTAGGCGAACCAGGGCACGGCCTGGATGTCCGGCAGACCGGACTCGCGCAGCGTCGGCAGATCGGGCAACAGCGCGGAGCGCTGCGCGGAGGTCAGGGCCAAGGCCTTGAGCTTGCCCGCCTTGACCTGCGGCATCACGGTCACCGGCGGCAGGCAGGCGAACTGCACGTCGCCCTGCACCAGCGCCGTCACGGCCTGCGCCGACGAAGCGTAGGGAATGTGGACGGCGAATGACTGGGTCTTCGCCTTGACGAGCTCCACGCCGAGGTGCGCGATGGACCCGTTGCCGGTGGAAGCAAAGTTGTACTTGCCGGGGTTGCGCCGCAGCGCATCCAGCCATCCCTTGACCGAGTCGATGCCGGTCTGCGCATTGACGGCACAGACGTTGGGTGTGGTGGCTGCCAGCGATACCGGGGCCAGGTCACGGAAGGGGTCGTAGGGCAGGTTGCGGTAGAGCACCGTGTTGTAGACCAGCGGGGCATTGACCGACAGAAGGAAGGTATAGCCATCCGGACTGGCCTTGGCCACCACGTCGGTGCCGGCGTTGCCGCCTGCCCCGGCGCGGTTCTCGACGATCACCGGCTGGCCCAGCCTTGGCGCCAGGCGGTCATTGACGATGCGCGCGAGGATGTCCGGCGACGAGCCGGCGCCAAAGGGCACGACGATGCGAATCGGGCGCCTGGGCCAGTCCTGCGACACGGCAGCGTTCTGGGCTTGAGCGGGCAAGGCTGCCGACACGATGGCCGCCAGCGCGGCCCATTGGAGGGTATGTCGACGCAACAGGGTCATTGCCCATCCTCCACCGGGGCCATGGCCGCATGGTCCTGCTGCTCGCGCGCGATGAAACCGGCCACCATCGCGCGATAGCAGGCGTCCACCACTTCGGGATAGGCGCCCTTGGCCTCGGCCAGCGCTCGCACCTTGGCGAACACCTGCTCCTGCCGGGCAGGCGCCGAGACCTGGAAGGCGTCACGCTTGAAGCGCGCGGCATCGCGCACATAGCGCCCCCGTTCGGCCAACAGCGCGACGATCTGCTCGTCCAGCGCATCGATGCCGGCGCGGATCTCGGCCAGCGAGTTGCAAAGCGGCGTGTAGCCGGGATCGAGGAACCGCCGCAGCGGCGGGCCGTGCGGATCGGGCTCCGTGCCTGAAAGGTGGGCAGTGGGAATGTTCATGAAGCCGGCCTCAAATGGGGTAGATGATCGAGTTCGGGATCATCTCGCTGTCGTACACCACCAGCCGCGACGCGAACTTGAGCGAGCCGTCGGGCATCCGCACCACCTCATCGATCGTGCGGCCCACGTTGAACACGGTGGTCAGCTGCGACAGCTTGGTGCGGAAGACGGCGTAGTTGGCCTCGCAGTGGATGCGGCCGTCCACCACCTCGCGCACCAGCGGCGTGCCGACCACGTGGCGCTGGTAGTAGGGGTCGTGGTAGAGCGTCTCGCGGATGCCGTAGACGCGGTCGCGCAGCATGGCCTTGCTCTCGAACGACAGCGTGGCCAGCGGAAAGCCCCGTTCATGGTTCTCGCGTGGCTGCAGCCGGTAGCGGCAGTCCTCGGTGAAGAACTCCGGCCAGGCGTCCCAGTCGGCGGCGTCGAGCGCGCTGGCGTAGCGGGCGTAGAGCTGGCTGAGCGCGAACCAGTCCTCGAAATTGAGCGGGCTCATCGGGCGGCGCTCCCTTCCCCATGGACTTGGGGCGAGTCGCCTTCGGACGCACACGGCGACGGTCGGGCCGCCGCCGCTGCGGCCGGTGGTCCATCGGCCCCGGGTGCCTCCATCACGCCGCGCCAGTAGTCGTACATGCCGCGGATCAGCGTCTCGGTAACCATGTGGTCGGCATCGCCCACGTCACGGCCGCCCAGCTCGGCCAGCGCGCGATGGCCCGGCTTGCTCTCGAAGGCCATCTGCGACAGCTCGATCACCTCGCCGTCGTCGGCCGAGACGAAGCCGGCCGGCCCGAACAGGTTGGCCTGGCGCAGGCGGCGCTGCTGCATCTCCTCGGTGTCATCCTCGAAGCCGAAGTGCGTCCATTCGAAAAAGAAGGCGCCGTGGCCGTCGGGCTGGATGTGGCGCGTCGAGACGCTGTTGACCTGCTGCTGCAGGATCACGCTTGGGAACAGCGTCGTCATGACGGCGGTCGGAACAGGTGCCCCCACGCTCGCCACTACGTGTGCGTCGCTGCCCCCCGAGGGGGCGTCCGCCGCTTTGGGGCGGCCCGGCAGCGGCGGAGCGCCCCACCACGGCTCCGGCACGATGTCCAGGAAGCGCGCGTCCTCCAGCGACATCTTCTCCTTGAAGCTCGACACCTGCGTCACCTGCGCGGCGGCGCCCTGCTGGCCGCGGGTGGAGATCATGGCCGCGTGGCGGTGGCGCTCGTCCATCACCAGCTGCGACTTGTTGTCGGCCCGCCAGAGGCCGAAGGTGACGAACCAGGTGTGCAGCAGGCCGGGGTGGTACGGGTCCTTGATGTTCTCCTGCATCAGCTTCCAGTTGCCGGGAATGCGCTGGCGGTTGTAGCCCAGGATCTTCAGCTTGCGGCCATTGAAGAGCCGGTCGAACCAGCGCAGGATGACCGGGCCCATGAAGTCCTCCAGCGACTCGACCTCATGGTCGAAGCTGGCGAACACCACGCCGCCGCGCGTGGCCACCTTGAGTCTGGTCAGGCCATGGTCCTCGGGCTTGAAGTCCTCGGGCATGCCGCCGTGCATCTCCCCAGACTCGTCGCGCACTCCGCGGCGGAAGGGCACGCCCATCAGCTTGCCGGTGAGGTTGTAGTTCCACTGGTGGTAGGGGCAGGTGAAGCTCTTGCGGTTGCCGTGGCGCTCGCGACAGAAGGCCATGCCGCGGTGGGCGCAGACGTTCTCCACCACATGGATGCCGCCGTCCTGCGCACGCACCAGGATCACCGAGCGCTCGCCGACGGCGGTGCGCTTGAAGTCGCCGGGGTTGGGAATCTCCGCCTCCAGGCCCACGTAGCACCAGTGGCCGCGGTAGAAGAAGCGCTCCAGCTCCTTGCGGTGCAGGTCGTCGCGGGTGTAGGCGGCGAAGGGAATGCGGCTGGTGCCGCCGGCTTCCCAGCGCAGCGGGGCCTCGTGGGGCGCACTGTTCATCGTGCGTGTCTCCGTCGTTGTCGTAATGGGCCGCATCATCCAGCCGGGCCCACTATCCACCAATAGAATCCGGTGAATAGGCCCCATCACCATTGTCAATAACACATCATGGACCTCAAGCAGCTCGACCTGAACCTGCTGCTGGTGTTCAACCAGTTGCTGGCCGAGCGCAGCGTCTCGGGCGCGGCGCGGGCGCTGGGGCTGAGCCAGCCGGCCGTGAGCAACGCGCTGGCGCGGCTGCGCAAGGCGGTGGGCGACGAACTCTTCCTGCGCACCTCGCGCGGCATGGAGCCCACGCCCCGCGCCGTGCAACTGGCCGAGCCGGTGGCCGCCGCGCTGCAGCTGCTGCAGCGCGCGCTGCGGCAGGACCAGGGCTTCGACCCCGCCACCAGCAGCCGCGCCTTCACCATCGGCATGACCGACATCGGCGAGATCTACTTCCTGCCCGGCCTCATGGAAGCCCTGGCCGAGGCCGCCCCCAGCGTGACGGTGAGCACGGTACGCAACACCGCGGTGCAGCTCAAGGACGAGATGGAGTCCGGCCATGTGGACCTGGCCCTGGGCCTGCTGCCGCAGCTGCGCACCGGCTTCTTCCAGCGGCGCCTGTTCACCCAGCGCTATGTGTGCCTGATGCGCCAGGGCCATCCGCTGGACAAGCGCCGCATCGGCCTGCGCGAGTTCAGCGCGGCCGAGCACCTGGCCGTGGTCTCCGCGGGCACCGGCCACGGCGTGGTCGAGGACGAGCTGGCCCGCCAGGGCATCGAACGCCGGGTACGGCTGACGGTGCCGCACTTCGTGGCCCTGGGCCACATCCTGGCTGGCACCGACATGATCGCCACCGTGCCCGAGCGGCTGGCCCAGCGCATGGCCGGGCCCTTCGGCCTGCGCTGGCTGGCGCACCCCGCCCCGCTGCCGGAGATCGGCATCCACCTGCTGTGGCACGCGCGCCTGCACCGGGAGCCGGCCAACCAGTGGCTGCGCCAGCTGATCGCGACGCGCTTCGGCGACGGCTGACACAATCCGCCGTTCATCCGACAACCCCTCATCGACCCGCAGCATGACCGCCCCCCTGACGCTCATCTCTTCCATGGCCACCCGGCAGATCCTGAACGACCTGGCGGCCGATTACGAACGCCGCACCGGCCAGGCGGTGAGGGTGGAATCGGTGGGCGGCGTCGATGCCGCCAAGCGGGTGCAGGCCGGCGAAGCCTTCGACCTGGTGGTGCTGGCGGCCAACGCCATCGACCAGCTGGCCACCGCCGGCAAGACGGCCGGCCCGCGCAAGGACCTGGTGACCTCGGGCGTGGCCGTGGCCGTGAAGGCCGGCGCGGCGCGGCCCGCCATCGACAGCGAAGAGGCCGTCAAGCAGGCCGTGCTGAGCGCGCAGAGCCTGGCCTATTCCACCGGCCCCAGCGGCGTGCAACTGGCCAAGCTCTTCGAGCGCTGGGGCATCGCCGCCGAGATCCGGCCGCGCATCGTCACCGCGCCGCCCGGCGTGCCGGTGGGCAGCCTGGTGGCCAAGGGCGAGGTGGCGCTGGGCTTCCAGCAGCTCAGCGAGATGCTGAACCTGGAAGGCATCGATATCCTGGGCCCGCTGCCCGACGCGATCCAGATCGTCACCACCTTCTCGGGTGCCGTGGCGGCCACCAGCACGCGGGCGGCTGAGGCCCAGGCGGTGCTCGACTTCATGGCCGGCCCCGAGGCCGCGGGCGCCATCCGTCGCCAAGGGATGGCGCCGGCCTGAGGGCCAGCCGCATCGGTGGCACGCCCACGCCGGGCGGTATTTCGGGACCGTCGATCCCCGTTTCCGCCAGGCCTTGACCGACGAGGCCGCCGGCCGAATTGAGCCGACGGCCCTCCCCACTTTTCCAATTCCTTTTTCCGATATGGGTCGCCGCCGTTCGCGGCGAGGCCAGCCACGACCTGCGGGCGGTGTCTGGCGGCAATCCAGCCAAACGCGCAGAAGAGGAATTAATTCACCAGCCTTTTCATTACATTGACAAAAGATTTCATTGATTGACTGAATGCACGTGGGCCGCGCTTCATACTGGGGGGCGGCCCGGCGCAAATCGATGGCCGCAGACGCCTGCTTCCCTTGAACCGCCATCGATGACCCTGCTGGGCTTCCAGAAAATGCCGGCCGAACAATTCATGATCCTGACCATCAGTTTTGTCTTGGCGGTCGTTCTTTTCTTCATCAGTGCCGAAGAAAGAAATACGGCGCAGAAGGTGGTCGCGTTATTGATCAGCCTGTGCTTTTCGCTGGTGATCTATTGCTGGACGTCGCTGCACCGGCCTTGAAGATGCGCGCCTCGCCGCGCACGCACGACACACGCGACAGGCCGCTGTGCATCCGGCCCACCTCCCCTGCCGCGGCTGCCCGCAACGGCGCGAGGCCCTGGCGCCCGAGGCCCCGCCACACGCAGCGGCCATGGGCCCGAACACCCCGCGTGTCGCGGCCTTGTCCGTCAAGACGACCGCTTTCGGCTGACGAGAATCCCGCGGCGCTCTGCGCGCCACGACGCTGACGGACGGGTGAGGACCCACGCCGGCTGTCTTTCCTGCGCTTTCCCCCACCGACAGCCGATATGCCGAACGTCTCCACCGTCCAGCCGTCCCTTTCAGAAGACTCGGGCCCAACGCCGTCCGACGGCACGGGCTGGCCGCCCGCAGGCGGGGAATGCGGGGCACTGATCCGCCAGCGGGACTGGTCGACCACCCCGCTGGGCGTGGTGGAAACCTGGTCACCAGCGCTGCGGACCACGGTCTCCAACATCGTCAACTCGCCCGTGCCCAAGGTGCTGATGTGGGGCACCGACCATGTGATGCTCTACAACGACGCCTACCGGGCCGTGCTGGGCACGCAGCATCCCGATGCACTGGGCCGGACGACGATGGAGGTGTGGCCCGAGATCGCCGAATGGAACCGGGAGGTGCTGCAACGCTGCCTTGGCGGCGAGATCGTCTGCTTCCGCGAACACGCGATGACGCTGATGCGCGAGGACGGGCCGCAGCAGCATGTCTTCGACCTTTTCTACACGCCGGTGTACGAAGCCGCGGGCGCGGCGGCCGGCGTCATGTGCACGGTCCTCGACGTGACCGACCGGGCGCGGCAGGAAGCGGCGCTGCGCGTGGGCAACCGGCGCTTTCGCACGGCGATGGACGCCGTCCATGGCGTGCTCTGGACCAACAGCGCCGACGGCCGGATGACCGGCGAACAGCCGGGCTGGGCCGCGCTCACCGGACAGACTCAGCAGGAATACGAGGGCTACGGCTGGGCCGACGCCCTGCATCCGGACGATGCGCAGGGCGCCATCGCCACCTGGAATGCGGCCGTCGAAGGCCGCACCATGTTCGTCCACGAGCACCGGGTACGCCGCAGCGACGGCGTCTGGCGCAACTTCGCCGTGCGCGGCCTGCCCATCCTGCGCGAGGACGGCAGCATCGACGAATGGGTGGGCGTGCATACCGACATCACCGAGCAGCGTGCAGCCGAACGCAGCCTGGTGGCCCAGGCCACAGCACTGGCTGCCCAGGTGCGCCACCGCGAACGCGCCGAAGAGCAACTGCGCCTGCTCAACGAGAACCTCGAAGCGCGCGTCATCGCCGAGATCGACGAGCGCCGGCAGGCCGAGGCCAAGCTCGCGCAGGCGCAGAAGCTGGAGTCCATCGGCAAGCTCACCGGCGGCGTGGCCCACGACTTCAACAACCTGCTGCAGGTCATCTCGGGCAGCCTGCACCTGCTGTCCAAGGACATCGCCGGCAACGAGCGCGCGCAGCGCCTGGTGGGCAATGCCATGGCCGGCGTCTCGCGCGGCGCCAAGCTGGCGGCCCAGCTGCTGGCCTTCGGACGGCGCCAGCCGCTGGAGCCGCGCGTCGTCAACGCCACGCGCATGGTGCAGGGCATGGACGACATGCTGCGCCGCGCCCTCGGCGGTGCGATCGAGATCGAGACGGTGCTCGGCGGCGGCCTGTGGAACACCTTCGTCGATCCGACGCAGATCGAGAACGCGATCCTCAACCTCGCCATCAATGCCCGCGACGCGATGAATGGCTCCGGCCGGCTCACCATCGAGCTGGCCAACGTGCATCTGGACGAGGCCTATGCGCGCCAGCACGACGAGGTCGCGCCGGGCCAGTACGTGATGCTGGCCGTGTCGGACACAGGCGCCGGCATGCCGCCGGAGGTCATCGCCCGGGCCTTCGAGCCCTTCTTCTCCACCAAGCCGGAAGGCAAGGGATCGGGCCTGGGCCTGTCGATGGTGTACGGCTTCGTCAAACAGTCCAACGGCCACATCAAGATCTATTCGGAAGTCGGGCATGGCACCACCGTGAAGGTGTTCCTGCCGCGCGCCATGCAGGCGGAGGATGTCGCGGTGCGACTGGACGCCGGCGCCGTCGAGGGCGGCACCGAGGTCGTGCTGGTGGTAGAGGACGATGCCGAAGTGCGCGAGGTGGTCGTGGCCATGCTGGCCGACCTCGGCTACCGGGTTCTGCAGGCCTCGGATGCATCCAAGGGCCTGGCCGTGATCGAAAGCGGCATTCCGGTCGACCTGCTCTTCACCGACGTGGTGATGCCCGGCCCGCTCAAGAGCCCCGAGATGGCGCGTCAGGCCCGACAGCGCATTCCGGACCTGGCGGTGCTCTTCACATCGGGCTACACCGAGAACTCCATCGTCCACGGCGGCCGGCTGGATGCCGGCGTGGAGCTGCTGTCCAAGCCCTATTCGCGCGAGGCCCTGGCGCGCAAGGTGCGCCACCTGCTGGGCAACCGGGCGCAGCGGCAGGCCGCCGCGCCCGCGGCCCCTGCGCCCTCCAGTGCCGCTCCGGCCTCCGCATCGACGCAAGACCGGCCGGCCGCGGCGAGCGCCACAGCCGCCCCGGCCCGCCCCAGCGCCGGCGTCGTGCTGCTGGTCGAAGACGATCCGCTGATCCGCGTGACCTCGGCCGCCATGCTCACCGACACGGGTTTCACCGTGGTCGAGGCCGGCAGCGCCGAAGAGGCCGAGGCCCTGGCGCAGCGCCATCGTCCGCAGGTCATGGTGACCGACATCAACCTGCCCGGTGCCTCGGGCACCGAACTGGCCGCGGCCCTGCGCACGCAGGTGCCCGAACTGGTCACGATCTTCGCCAGCGGCGATGCATCGCCCCTGCTGCGCGGCGAGCTCAGCGGTAGCCTGATTCTGGCCAAGCCCTACACCTCCGCGGCGCTGGTCTCGGCCGTGAAGGCGGCGCTCGAACCTGCGGCACCGATGCAGGCCGCCTCGACGGCCGCTGCGACAGACGGACGCCACTGACGAGCCTGGGCGCCGGCCACGGCGCTCGGCGATGATGGCCGGCCACCTTTTGACCGCAAGGAGCCGCATGACGCAGACCCCCACCCTTCGAAAGAACGAAGCCGCCCACCGCTACGAGATCCTGCTGGGCGATACGCTGGCCGGCTTCAGCGAATACAACGTGCTGGCCAATGGGCTGGTGTTCACCCACACCGAGATCCTTCCCGAATTCGAGGGCCGTGGCCTGAGTTCCACGCTGGTGCGCCACGCGCTGGAGGATGTGCGGGCGATGGGCACGCGCGTGATTCCGGTCTGCCCCTTCGTGGCAGCCTTCCTGCGCAAACATCCCGAGTTCCACGACCTCATCGCACCGGAAAGCCGCCGCGCCTTCGGCATCTGAGTCTGGAGGTTGTGGTGGATGAGCAAGCTCATGCGGCTTCGCATGATCAGCCCGACCGAACTGCTACAGCTCTCCTGAGCCGAGCGCCGGAAAGTCTGTTGTCCCCGTCCGCTCGTCACGCCAGGCGCCACCGCTGGAGCCGGACCCCAAACACTCCCGCTCTGAGCCGGCGCATCCGACAACGCCTCTGCGCCTGACGGGCAGCGCGAAGGCCCCTGCACCTACAGCGGGGCGCGTGGCCCGACGACGGGCCGAAAGATCGGTCCCTTCAACCATGGCGGTTCCGCAGCCGAGAGGGAAGGCTTCTCTCCCCTCCCCTCGGTCACCGATCCACCCATTGAAGAAGGAGCCCACCATGGCCCAGACCACCAACGACGTCATCGACACCCTCAACGACTTGCTGGAGAACTCGCGCGATGGCGAGTACGGCTTCCGCCTCTGCGCCGAAGAAGTCGAGAACAGCAGCCTGCGCACCACCTTCAGCACCCGTGCCGCCGAATGCGCGCAGGCCGCGCGCGAACTGGAGGAACTCGTGATCCGCCTGGGTGGCAAGCCTGCGGACGGCGGCACCGCGTCCGGCGCGCTGCACCGCGGCTGGGTGCATGTGAAGGGCGCCGTCGGTGCCAACAGCGAAGAGTCCATGCTCGAAGAATGCGAGCGCGGCGAAGATGCCGCCGTGGCGCGCTACCGCAAGGCACTGCAGCAGGATCTGCCGGCCGATGTGCGCGCGCTGATCGAGCGTCAGGCGCAGGGCGCGCAGAAGAACCACGATCAGATCAAGCGCCTGCGCGACGAGGCGCGCGCTGCCAGCTGATTGCCCGCGGGGCTCGTGCCCCGTGTGAGCGTTGGCCTGACGGGCGTCTTGCGTGGCAGCGGATTGAGGGCCAGGGTTGGCTGATCCTGCGCACCCGCGAGAGTAATCATCACGCACAACTAAAGCACGTCAGTGCAGACCGAAGCCGGCCCGTGCCCGCAGCAGGCGCACCCAAAGTTTAGGCCCCCAGCGCGCGATGGCTCGCAATAGTTGCAGCCATGAGCGTGGCAACCCTGCTTCTTGATCGCCCAGACGAACAACCGGCCGCCCAAGCATCGGCGGACCGCCCGGGGTCTGGCTTCGCTATTCGACATTGGCCGCCCAAGCCAGTCGAATGTTACTGAGGCTGGTGAGCGGTCAGGCAGGAGCGACCGCGGCAATGTCAAGCTGTAACGCTTTGCTATCTCCTTCTTACGCATCACCCACGGCAGCTGCGCCAAGTCCAGATGCGTGAGCAGCAGTTCGATGTCTCGCTGATCCGAATTTCCGTGCCGTGTAGCCGCTTGGCTAGCACAATGCTGTGGTTGCGGCCGGAAGACACAACCCGTGCAACTTCAACGCTGAGAACAGCCGGGTAGGCGCCGACGGTGCTGCGGGGGCGGCCACACACTTCCAGCGTACCCCTCTCGGCACGGTGCCGCAGCGGATGGAAGCGGATGAATGTCTTCACCCGACAAACGCAATGTCCTTACTACGCAGGCACAATTAATCGCAGGCCTTCGCGCAACCTCTGCGGAACCCTCTTGGCGCGCAGTGGGGCACATCCAGATTGGGCAGCGGGGGACAGGTATGTCAGAGAGCCACAACGGCCTGCACAACTGGCATCAGGGCGTCGCAACAACCTCCACAGCACTTCAAGCGACAATCACTTCTGTTGCACAACAACGGATCAAACATGACGCAAGCAATGGCGCCGCTGCACCAACATCTCCAGCCAGTCGACTTGCCACTGGCTCAGATCTATCTCGATCCAAACAATCCTCGATTCACCGACTCAGACTGGGCATACATCGCGACTGAGCACTGGGATAAACCTGATGTACAGGAAGCTGCCCATCGGAGGCTGATAGCCGACTTCGATGTGGAGAAGCTTCGCATGAGCATGGAAGTCAACGGATTTCTTCCAATTGATCGGGTAATCGTCAAGCAGTTTGCACACGACAAATATGTCGTGCTTGAGGGCAATCGTCGTATCGGCGCAGCGAAACTGATAGGCCAGTACGCGCTTGACGGCTCCGCTGTTTCTCCAACCGTTATTGAGTCACTCGCCAGCATCCCCTGCCTTCTGTACACCGGAACGGATGGGGACGCAGCTTGGGTCTTTCAGGGATTGCGGCACATTTCCGGCGTTGCCGAATGGTCTGCATTTAACAAGGCAAAGTTGCTTGTCGAACAAATGGAGAAGGACTCACTATCGCTTACACAAGTCGGAAAGCGATTCGGGCTGACTCCTCATGGAGCAGGTCAGTGGGTTCGCGGATATTATGCTTTCAAGCAAGCTCGCGAAGCTTCCGACTACATAAATGAAGTTGACGAACGCTCCTACCCGTATTTTCAGGAACTCTTCGGACGAAGCTCAGCACCAGTGCGCGAGTGGCTGGAGTGGAATGATGATAAGTATGAGTTCACAAGCAAATTGAATCTCGACGAATTCATATCTTGGCTTTATCCAAGACCCGATACGGGAGTAGAGGACGGGACGTCGAAAAAGGGCGACTTCGGGCGGAGGCGTATTGCCAGGCGTGATGACATTCGCCAGCTTGCCGTTCTGATGATTAATGAGAAGGATCTGTTTGAACAGTTTAGAGGGGGAACCGACCTTGAGGCTTGTTATTCACTGCTGCTGACCCGCCGCTTTGAAGAGGAAGCGAAAAGAAAGTCAGATCCGGTCTCCGAACTGTTCGCGGCAGTCGAAATCTGCACGAAGGTCGTAGGCAATGTCCCTTACAAGGCGATGAAGGACCCCGAGACAAAAGCAAAGATTATCGAAGCACTTATAAAACTGGAGAACGTGATCTCTGATATCAAGCCCTAATTTTTGTGAGCGAGAAGAAAGAACTACTGGCCGCCTTGCATCGAACGCAACTTGCGCCGGGAAATACGGACTTTCGCGCGTTGCTCAGCCAACTAGCGCAAACGACACTCCGAAAGGCTCGGTCAGACGCAGATGCGTTCGCCGACGTCAACTTGCGCAAATATTGGAACTGGTTGGCACGCGAGATAGATGAGCACATTGCAAGGGGTTTAACGCCATTCTTCCTTCAGGCTACAGGCGGTGTCTTTGCGATTTCCTCCGCGTGTCACACGCTGGCCGCATCTGGTAATGCTCAGGATAGATCGCGCGGGACCTTAGCGATGTCTCGTCCACAAGTTCTTCGTCAAATTGATGCGCTGACAGATAGAGAGTATGAGGCATTGGCCTGCGTCTCATGCACGGCGATTGGTAGCACTCAAACGTTGCTCACTCCGCCCGGCAACGAAGGAGGAATTGACTTCTTTGCAACTCTATCAATGCATACGAAGACACATGTCTTCTCTGCAGTCGGTGCGGAAGTCCGGATTGTCGGTCAGTGCAAGAAGTATGGCTCACCAGTAGCCGTAGACAAGTTAGAGCAATTCATAACGACAATGCAGAACGTCAGACATCGAAGTGATCGAGTACGTCGCCACATTCCAGCATGGTTTGAACAGTCGAGGGGACCAATTATCGGCTGGGTCATGGCTCACTCAGGATTTCAAACTGGAGCGGCCGACGAAGCGAAGAACCACGGTATCATCCTTTCCGACACTCTTGATCTTGCAGAACTGATCTGCCTCTCTACTGGCTTTCATGCAGCACTACCGCCGGCAGATCGGGCAACAAAGTTAGTGGACGAGTGCAGAAACTGGCTCTAAGCGACGCCCACGCCTCGCGCGAATTGAAGAGCTACGGCAGGCAGCTTAACTCAGATTTAGGAGGGCAGTTCAAATCTGAAATACAGCGCCCACGCTTTCCGCAAATGGTGAGCTGTTCAGTAATTGCTCTATTGCTCTCTCTTCTCGGAGCTCTGCGCACTTCGAATTCGGATGTCGCGTTCAGCGTCTGCAATGACATCATTTAACTGATCATCGCCGTTTCCGCCTGCTTGCAAAATTGTTCTAGCATAACGAACACGAGTCACAAATTTCTTGACAGACAGCAGACCTTGTTCGTATTCAAGGCATGCTTGGTCAAGTACATGATAGGCAGACCAATAACGCTCCGCCTTACCTATTGGACCCAAGAACGTTACCAAGCTAGTGCATACCGCGGCGATAATGCCAATAAGCCAGGAATAGTTTTTTAAATGTCCAAACGTTATCAGGGTATCAGATGTGGCAGATGATTCCCCATTTGCTGACGTGAGCGCCGTAAGCAGTGTTCCACCTAAGACGCCAATAAGTCCAATAGCGTAGTGTGTCGCCCACCAACTCAGATAGAGTTTTCTAACCCTTGACTTGAGCGTTAAAACGCCTCTAGGGATCGCAATTGCATCCACTGAAATTCCTTTCGAGTAGTTTTCTTGACTGGCGCGCAGCGTTAAGAAGTGACTTGATATGTAACAGCGGTGACTCAAGCAGCGCAAGAAACTGAGTTGTCGGCCTAATGCTGACATAGAGAGCTAGGAGTTGTATCGCCCCTTTGGATATGAGGCACACAATCACCAAGTTCGGAGTGGGAGGATTCACACCTGAAGTGCATCACCCGCCGTCCGATAAGGTCAGCAGATGCCCAGCACTTCGACGAAGAAATACCACCAAATCCACCTGATGATCGCGTGACGCTGGCAAGCCTGCGCCAGCAGGGCCTGGGCGTGCGCCATGGTCCGTGGGCTGGGGGCTCGGCGTCCACCGTCAGCCGCAAAATGGAACGCAACGCCGATTCGACCGGCTACGCCAGCGTCACGGCTCCCATTTGCTGCTGACAACGCAGGCTTGCGGCGCGCCTTGCCCGCAAGCTGGATCCCGAAGGCGTCCCGTTCGGCTTCGTACGTCATCGCCTGGGCCTGTGCTGGTCGTCCGAGCAAATTGACCTGACACTGGCGAGCCTCTGGCCCAAGGGCCACCACCGCGGGTCACACGAGACGATTCACAACTGCATCTACGCCCAGACTGTGGACGAGCTCAAGCGCGAACCGGTGGCCTGCCTTCGCCAGGCGCACAACAAGCGCACGCCCCGCAGCAAGGGGCAGGACCGCCGCGGGCAGATCCCGGAAATGCTTCAGCATCCACGTGCGCCCGCCCGAGGTCAAAGACCGGAAGTTCCCCGGGCATTGGGAGGGCGACCTGATCAAGGGCGAGGCAACGCCAGCGTGGTGGGCTCACTAGTCGAGCGCACCAGCCGGCTGCTGATGCTGGTGAAGCTGCCCCATCCCAAACCTGCCAGTGCGGCCAGCGTGATGCAGGCCTTCACGGACAAGCTGCGCAGCATCACGCAGCCGAAGCGCAACACGCCGACCTACGACCAGGGTCGCGAGTTGGCACGCTACAAGGAGCTGACGGCCCACACGGGCGTGGCGATGTGCTTCTGCGATCCGCGCAGCCCCTGGCAGCGTGGCTCCAACGAAAACATCATTGAGCTGGTGCGTCAGTACCTGCCCAAGGGCATGGACTTGAGCGGCTACAGCCAGGAACGGCTCGACGCCATTGCCACGGAATCAACAACGGGCCCCCGCAAGGGTCTGGGGGTGAGAATATCGTTGGCCGTCTACCGTCAACTCCTCATCACCCACTCCGCGCCACAATCCAACACCATTCACTGAAGGCCTGGGTGTTGCACTTCTGGTTTGAATCCGCCATCCCTCAAGAGGCATTGCCTGCAAGATTGCGCTCGCAGGTTCCCCTTCACGACTTCGCCGCCATGGCGGTCCCGTACGTCAAACGTTGCGCCGCAAGGCTGGTGAGGCCGCGCTTACGGCCGCACCCGCACCCTGTCCCTTGCCATGCAGCAGCCCCGCGACAGCGTGCCTTCTTCATAACCGTCGCGTCGAACTAAGGCACCGCACGCAGGAAGGCCGCGATGGGCTCCAACTGCCCAGGCACGTTCAACGCCGGCGCATGCCCACAACCCGGCACCTCCAGCACCGTCAGCCGCCCCGCCGCGCCCGGACCTCGATGGCGCATCGCATCGACAGTCTCCGGCAGCACCAGGTCCGACTCGCCGCCGCGCAGGATCATCACCGGCACCTCAATGGCGTCGTAGTGCGACCAGATGAGGTAGTCGTCGTCGTGCACGGTGAACTGGCGCACCATGGCCGGGTCGTAGTGCGGCGTGACGCGTCCGTCCGGCAGGCGGCGGGTCGAGGTCTCCGTCATGCGCCGCCATTGCGCATCGCTGAGCCAGCCGTACGGCTTGTAGACGGTGCGCAGAAAGACTTCCAGCTCGCTCACGGTGTCGAAAGCCGGCGGATTGCCCGCATAGGCCTTGATGCGCTCGATGGCCGCGGCGGCCAATTGCGGCGCGTTGTCGTTGAGCACCAGCGCGGCGATGCGTTTCTTCATCGCTGGCACCACGAGGCCGGATGCGCAGACCGTGCCGATGGCGCCGCCCATGGAGGTGCCTACCCAGTGGACGCGGGCGAGCCCCAGGTGCTCGCACAGTGCGTCGGCCAGGCGCGCATAGAAGGCGAGCTGGTATTCCTCGTCAGGGGCCGGGCTCCACTGGCTGAGGCCGCGGCCCAGGGTGTCGGGACAGATCACCCGCCAGCCTTCGGCCACCAGGTGTGCTGCCAGCTCGTCCATGTCGCGGCCCGTACGGGCCAGGCCGTGCCACGCGATCACCGCGGGCGCGGCCGGGGCGCCCCAGTCCATCCAGTGGATCTCGCGGCCGACCAGCTGCGCGTAATGGGAAGTGGGGGTGACGCTCATTTCGCGCTCCTACTGCGCAGCTTGCCGACGATGCCGGTGGGAAAGTAATAGACCGAGAGCACGAAGAGCACGCCCAGCCACAGCAGCCAGCGGTCGGGCGACAGCACCGCCGAGAGCCAGGGCAGGCCGCTCGCTGCTTCGCTGCCCAGGCGCAGCAGATCCTGCAGGTAGCTCTGCGCCACCACGAAGAGCACCGCGCCGATGGCTGCGCCGTAGATGGTGCCCATGCCGCCGATCACCACGATCAGCAGCACGTCGACCATGATCTCGAAGCTGAGCGAGGTGTCCGGCCCGTTGTAGCGCAGCCAGATGGCCAGCATGGCACCGGCCAGCGTGGCGAACAGGGCCGACAGCACGGCCGACAGCGTGCGGAACACCACCACCCGATAGCCGATGGCCTCGGCACGGAACTCGTTCTCGCGGATCGCCTGCAGCACGCGGCCGAAGGGCGAGTTGACGATGCGCAGCAGCGCCAGCACCAGCACCACGGCCAGAACGAAGAGCAGGTAGTAACACAGCAGCCGGCCGTCGAGCGAGACGCCGAGGAAGGGCTCCTCGCTGAACTCGAAGCTGGGCGAGATGAGTTCCGGCAGCTTGAAGGTCAGCCCGTCCTCGCCGCCGGTGAAATCCGACAGCTGCGAGGCCAGCGTCTGGAAGGCCGAGGCCACCGCCAGCGTGATCATGGCGAAGAAGATGGCCCGCACCCGCAGCGAGAACAGGCCCACCGCCAGCGCCAGCACCAGCGAGACGGCCAGCGCGCACAGCACGCCGACGAGCACGGCGTCCCAGCCCGCGCCCATGCGCGTGGCGGCGATGGCCACGCCATAGGCGCCGATGCCGAAGAACATGGTGTGCGCGAAGCTCACGATGCCGGTGTAGCCCAGCAGCAGGTCGAAGCTGGCCACCAGCACGATGAAGACCAGGATCTTGGCCGCCACATTGAGCGCCTTGACGCCCGGGAACAGGAAGGGCGCGAAGGCCAGGCCCAGCAGTACCGCCAGCAGCAGCACGGCCAGCACCTTGCTGCGCGGCAGGTCGTTGGAAAGAAGGCGTCGAAGCATGATCGGTCCCCTTCCCTTTCAGCGGCTGCCCGCCACGGGGTACACGCCCTGTGGCCGCCACAGCAGGATCGCCACCATCAGCGCGATGTTGGAGAACAGCGCCACCTTGGGCGCGACGAAGCCGGTGTAGTTGGCCATCAGCCCCACCAGCAGTGCGCCGATCAGCGCGCCGGTGGTCGAGCCCAGGCCGCCGATGATGATGACGATGAAGATCAGCACGTTGACCTGCGCCCCCATCTGCGGGATCACGTTCTGCTGATACAGGCCCCACATCACGCCGCCCAGGCCGGCCAGCGCACTGCCGGCCACGAAGATGCCGACGAAGAGCACGCGGATGCGGTAGCCGAGGGACTCGACCATCTCGCGGTCCTGCACGCCGGCGCGGATCAGCAGGCCGATCTTGGTGCGGGCCAGCGTCCAGGCCAGCAGGCCGAAGACCAGCGCGCCGACGATCACGGCCAGCACGCGGTACTTCTCCACCGCGGCATCGCCCCACAGCCAGGAGCCGCGCAGGCCCTCGGGCAGCGGCAGCGGAATCTGCGCCGGGCCCCAGATCACCTTGATCAGCTCCTCGCCGATGATCATGCCGCCCATGGTGATGAGGATCTGCTTCAGGTGCTGGCCGTACACCGGCCGCACGATGAAGCGCTCGAAGGCCAGGCCCACCGCGCCCGCCACCAGCATGGCGACCACCATGGC
Organism: Pseudacidovorax sp. DMC4; assembly: GCF_056314265.1. Lineage (NCBI taxonomy): Bacteria > Pseudomonadati > Pseudomonadota > Betaproteobacteria > Burkholderiales > Comamonadaceae > Pseudacidovorax > Pseudacidovorax sp. DMC4. The sequence continues at coordinate 50,921 of NZ_JBQUYR010000014.1, forward strand.
CGGCAGCACCGCCACCAGATTGGTGAGGATGGACGAGGACTGCGTCCAGTCGCCCATGGCGCCCAGCACACTGGTGGCCACGAAGGCACCCAGCGCGATGAACACGCCGTGGCCGAAGTTCAGCACATCCATCAGACCGAAGACCAGCGTCAGGCCCGAGGCAATGATGAACACGATCATGCCCATGGCCAGGCCCGCGATGGTCAGCGTGAGCCAGGTGGAGGGCGAGCCCACCAGCGGCAGGGCCACCAGCGCGAGCGCGGGCACCAGCAGCAGGGGCTTCCAGTCGATGTCTTTGGCGAGGGTCGTCATAGGGCCAGTCCCAGCAGGCGCTGCTGCAGTTGCGTGTCGGCCGAGAACTCGGCCATGGCGCCGGCGTGCACCACGCGGCCGTTGTCCATCACGGCCACGGTGTCGCCCAGGCGTTGGGCGAAGTGGATGTTCTGCTCCACCAGCAGGATGGTCACGCCGCTGGCCTTGAGCTCGGCGAAGGCGTCGATCATGTTGTTGATGATGGCCGGCGCCAGGCCCTTGCTGGGCTCGTCGATGATGAGCAGCTCGCGCGGCTCGACGATGGCGCGCGACACGGCCAGCATCTGCTTCTGCCCGCCGGAGAGTTTGCCGGCGGGGTGGTTCCAGAACTTCTCCACCGCGGGGAAGAGCCGGAAGATCCACTTCAGCCGCGCCTCGTCCATGTCCTGCGCGCGGCGGGCGCTGCGCGCGGCCAGGAGCATGTTTTCCTTCACCGTCAGGTCCGCGAAGATGCCCATGGTCTCGGGCACGTAGGCGATGCCCAGGTCGGCGATCTGCGGCGTGGGCAGGTTGGCGATGCTCTTGCCGCCGAACTGCACGCGGCCCTGCGCCACCTTCCACAGGCCCATGATCGTGCGCAGCGTGGTCGTCTTGCCGGCACCGTTGCGGCCCAGCAGCATGGTGAGCTGCCCCTTGGGCACCACCAGGTCCACGCCGTGGAGGATGTGGTACGCGCCGATGTGGGTGTGCACGCCTTCCAGCGTGAGAAGTGCTTGATTCATGGCTGTTGCTCCTTCCCCCGCTGGGGGAAGGGGGGGATGGGGGCTGCAGCGTTTGCAAGGCGTGCGGCGTTCGCGACGAGGTGGGCGTGCGTGGCCGTGCTGGCCCCCACCCCCGCCCTCCCCCAGAGGGGGAGGGAGCCAATCTGGGAGCGCCTCATGCCGCCTCCTTCGCCACGCCCAGGTAGGCTTCCTGCACCACGGGCGAGGCGATCACCTCGGCCGGTTCGCCATCGGCCACCAGCGTGCCGTTGTGCAGCACGATGATGCGGTCGGCCAGCTCGCGCACCACGTCCATCTTGTGCTCGACCAGCAGGATGGTCTTAGTCTTGTCCTGCTTGAGCCGGCGGATCAGGTCGAGGATGACCGGCGCCTCGGCCGCGTTCATGCCGGCCGTGGGCTCGTCGAACATGAAGACCTGCGGCTCCAGCGCCATCAGCAGCGCCACCTCCAGCTTGCGCTGGTCGCCATGCGGCAGGCTGGCGACCACGTCGTGCTCCCGGGCCTTGAGGTTGGTCTCGGCCAGCAGCGCGTCGGCGCGCTCGGTCAGCGCACGGTGGTCGCTCCAGATGCTCCAGAGGTTGAGGCCGCGCCGGTGCCCGCCTTCGTGCGCGGCCTGCACGGCCAGGCGCACGTTCTCCAGCACCGTGAGGTTGGGGAACAGGTTGGTCAGCTGGAAGGCGCGGCCGAGGCCGGCGCGCGTGCGCGCCGAGGCCGGCAGCCCCGACAGGTCGCGGCCGTTCAGCAGCACCTTGCCCTCGGTGGCCTTGAGCTGGCCCGAGACCAGGTTGAAGTAGGTGGTCTTGCCCGCCCCGTTGGGGCCGACGATGGCCGTCAGCGTGCCCGGCGCGAAGCGGCAGCTGACGGCATTCACCGCCACATGCCCGCCGAAGCGGATGGTGAGGTTCTGGGTTTCAAGCAATTGCGGAAGTCCTGGCGCGTTCAGTAGCAGGTGCCGACCTCGTAGTAGCCGGCGGCGGTCTTCTTCAGGGTCGTCTCGATGTAGATGTTCCACAGCCCCATGCCCTGGTTGGAGCCATAGGCATAGGTGAAGCCGTAGAGCGCATAGGCCCGCGCGGCCATCGTGTGGCTGTAGTTGTCGGTGGTGGTGCACACGGGCGTCATGCCGGTGGTGCTGGCGGTGGCCGTGGCCGAGGCGGCGCCGCGGGCGCCGGCGGCATTCACCGCACGCACCGTCCAGTCGTAGCTGCTGCCCGCGACGAGGCCGGTGTCGGTATAGCTCGTGCCGGTGATGGGCGTTGGGTTGCGCCGGCCACCATTGCGATAGACCACATAACCCGAGGCGCCGGGCACGGCGGACCAGCTGAGCTTCATGCTGCTGGCGGTGGCCGCCGAGGCCGTCAGCCCGCTGGGCGCCGCGAGCGCGGGCGCCGCCGTGCCGCCCGACAGGTGCGTGACCATGGCCTGGATGGCGGCCATCTGCGGGCCGGCCTTCTTCGCATAGTCGGGGCTGTCATAGCCCCACCAGTCCCAGCAACCGTTGGTGGCCGTCACGCCGGTCTGCGGATAGAGCACCACGATGTTGTTGGTGTCGGCCCAGCGGTTGTAGCCGGTGTTGCGCACGTACTGCTGGCCGATCTGCGACGTGTTCTGCTTGCAGCCATGCAGCGCCACGTGCAGTCGGCACGTGGCGCTGCCGCTGGCGCAGGCCGCGGGCACATAGGCCCAGCCGGTCTGCGCCAGCGCATGGCCGCCGACGAAGCCGCGCTGGTCGAACTCGACGAAGCTGCCACCCAGCGTGCCCACGTTGCGTGGGTTGAGCGTGCCGTAGATCTGCTGCAGCAGCGCGCCGGCCAGGTCGAAGTTGCAGTCGTCGATGTAGGGGTCGCCCTTGACCGAGCACGCGCTGCCGTAGTCGTCGGTGACGAAGGAATGCTCGGCCGCCAGGTCCTTCTTGTAGGCGATGTTGGCCGCGGGCACGAAGGCGCCGTAGTAGCTGCGCAGGTCGTCCATCACGGCCGTCTTGACCACGCTGTCGAGCGTGCCCGAGAACAGGTAGAGCCGGCTGGCCGCGAGGTTGGACACCGGGTCGATGACGCCGCTAGCGGCCCAGTTGTTGGTGGTGGCCACCAGGCTGCTCACCGGGATGCTGGTGTCGTGCGCCATGCAGCGGCCGGTGGCATAGACCACCGAGCCTTCCGCACAGTAGTACGGCCCGCCCGCCACAACCCCCGCCCCCTTCTTGAAGGTGGCCGAATAGGCCACGTGCAGCTGCACGGCCATGTAGCCGCCCGAGGACACGCCCGACACGCTGACCTGCGCCGGGTCGATGTTCAGCTCCGGCAGCGGCACGGCCGCCGCCGCCGCGCCAGCCATCAGCCAAGCCGACACGAGCACACCGGCGGCGCGCCTGATAGGCACGGTGAACTTCTGCATGGTGCGTCTCCTGAAACAGGTGAGCGGTGATGAAGCCAGGCGGGGACACCCACGGAACTGGCTCTGCCGGGCCGTCGGGTGTGCCGCCTTCGAGGATCAGAAGGGGGAGCCGCGAAGCGGCATGGGGGATGTCAGTCCCTTATCTCTTGTTGCGGATCGGGATGTCCATCTCGGACGGCTTGATCTCGTGCACCAGCTCCGGCACACCCCAGGCGAAGGCCGGGTCCACCTTGATCTTGAAGTGGTACATGCTCTGCAGCGCCTGGTGGTCTTCCTTGCGGAAGGTCATGGTGCCCTTGGGCGTGTCGAAGCTCATGCCTTCCATGGTGCTGATGAGCTTGTTGGTGCCGGTGTCGCCGCCGGTCTTCTTGAGCGCGGTGACGACGGCCATGGCGGCCGAGAAGCCGCCGGCGGTGAAGAAGTCCGGCGGGCTCTTGAATTCCTTGTAGTGCATGGACACCAGCGCCTCGTTCACCGGGTTCTTCGGAATGCCGAAGTAGTAGTAGGTGGCGCCTTCCATGCCGGGGAAGTTCTTGTAACTGGCCATCGCCGGCAGGATGTTGCCGCCGGTGGCGATCTCGATGCCGTAGCGCTTCAGGTCCAGGTCGGCGATCTTGAAGGGGTTGCCGGCGCCGGCCCAGACGATCCAGATCACCTTGCGGCCAGGCTGGTCCTTGAGCTTGTCGATCAGGCGCTGCGCACCGGCGGTGAAGTCGGTGGTGTTCTGCGGCAGGTATTCCTCGTGGACGATCTTGGCCTTCTTCACCGCGTCCTTGAAGGCCTTCACGCCGTCGCGGCCGAAGGCGTAGTCCTGGGCCAGCGTGGCGATGGTGGTGCCCGGCTTGTCGAGGGCCACGGCATTGGAGATGGCGTCCTGGCTCGAATTGCGGCCGGTGCGGAAGATGTACTTGTTCCACTTGTCGCCGGTGATCGAGTCGGCCACGGCGGGCTCGACGATCAGCAGCTTCTTGTACTCCTCGGCCACCGGCAGCATGGCCAGCGCCACGCCCGACGACGTGGGACCGACGGCCAGTGCGGCCTTGTCGTCGGAGTAGGCGGCGGCCAGCAGCGACTTGCCCAGGTCGGGCTTGCCCTGGTCGTCCTTCTCGATGACGACGATCTTCTTGCCGTTGACCATCATGGTGCCGCCGGTGGCGTAGTCCAGGCCCATCATCAGGCCGGTCTGGGTCTGCTTGCCGTAGGCCTCCAGCGGGCCGGTCTTGCTGTAGACGTGGGCGATGCGGATTTCGTTGGACTGGGCCCAGGCGGGCGCGGCGATGGCGCCGGCCAGGGCGGCGCAGGCGATGAGGTGGCGACGTTGCATGCGGTTGTCTCCTTGTGACGGATGCCTGGATATTGCACACGCCGTGCCAGCGACACAAGTCCTTTTGGATCAACGATTTGCCGTCTTAGCCACCCCGAATTGCCTGATTTCCATACAACCTCATATGTCTAGTTTTTAGACATTTGTTCGGTCACTGCTCAGGGTTTTCCAGGCGGCCGTAGAGCGTCGCCCGCGAGATTCCCAGCAGCCGCGCCGCCTTGAGCTTGTTGCCCGCCGTGTGGGCCATGGCCGCGTCGATGGCGCGACGCTCCAGCTGGGCAACTTGCTCGGCCAGCGGGCGCAGCAGCCCACTGCCAGGCGCATCGGCCGCGGCCTCCGCGGGTGAAGGCTCCGGCGCCGCCGCCGGTGCCACCTCGCCCACGCCGGCCTCGCGCAGGATGCGCGTGAGCTGCGCCGCATCCACCCGCTGCGCGTCGCTGCGCATCGCCACCTGCTCCAGCACGTTGCGCAGCTCACGGATGTTCCCGCGCCAGTGCTGGCCCGCCAGCAGGGCCAGGGCATCGGGCAGCAGCTCGGGCGGCGCATCGCCGGTGCGCTGGGCCACCTCGTCGCCCAGCGCCTCCACCAGCGCCGGGATGTCGCTGCGACGCGCACGCAGCGGCGGCACGCGGATGGGCAGGACGTTGAGGCGGTAGTACAGGTCCTCGCGAAAGCGCCCCTGCGCCACCAGCGCCGGCAGGTCGCGCGAGGTGGCGGCGATCACCCGCGCATCGAAGGCCACCAGCTTGTTGGAGCCCAGGGGCTCGATCTCGCCTTCCTGCAGCGCGCGCAGCAGCTTGGCCTGCAGCGTGAGCGGCATGTCGCCGATCTCGTCCAGGAACAGCGTGCCGCCGTCGGCGAACTTGAACTTGCCCTCGCGCCCGCGCCGATCCGCGCCGGTGAAGGCGCCGGGCGCGAAGCCGAAGAACTCGGCCTCCAGCAGCGTGTCGGGCACGGCCGCGATGTTGACGCTGACGAAGGGCCCCGCCGCGCGCGCCGAGGCGCCGTGGATGGCATGGGCCAGCAGTTCCTTGCCGGTGCCCGTCTCGCCCAGCAGCAGCACCGGGCTGCTGGATTGCGCAGCCCGCCGGGCATGGCGCTTGACCTCCACGGCCGCCGGGCTGCTGCCGATGAAGCTGGCGAAGCTGTACTTGGCCTGGCGCGGCAGCCCACCTTCGAGGCCGTTGCGCGCCGCGCGGCTGGCCTGGCTGGCCAGCTCGCGCCGGGCCTCGTCCAGGTCGCGCTGCAGCAGCGCGAACTTGGCCACCAGCGGCTGCAGCGTGGTCTGCGGATGGTCGAACAGCACGATGCCGATGGCGCCGATCACCGGGCCCGTGCCGTCGTCGTGCTCCTCGCGCAGCGGCAGGCGGCTGACGACGAAGGTGCCGGCCTTGTTGGTCAGCAGGTCCACCAGCACCGGCTCGCCGGTCTCCAGCACGCGGCGCATCTGGGTGTTGGGGATCACCTCCTCCACCATGTGGCCCACGAACTGGTCCACGCCATCGAAGCCCAGCGCCGGCAGGAAGCGGCGGTAGCCCTCGTTGACCCACACGATGCGGCCACTGCGGTCGATCAGGAACATGCCCTGGCTGATGCTGGAGAACAGCTGGAACATCGAGCGCGCCGCCAGCGCGAGGATGCCCTGGGCGTCCTGCGGCAGCGTGGGGTCGGAGGGAGCGGCAGACATGGCGCGCGATCGTAGCGGCGCGGGCGTTCAGTCTTCGGTACCGCCCGCGTCCTTCAGCTCGGCGAACTTGGCCGCCATGGTCGGGTTGCCGCGCGTGAGCTTCTTGATCGTCAGGTCCTCGGCCTTGTCGTTGGCCAGGCGCAGGTTGTTGGCCGACTTGTAGAGCGCGTCCTTGGTCTTCTCCAGGTCCTTGATCGCCTCGTCGATGCGCTTGACGGCCTCCTCGAAGCCATCGGACGCCAGTCGCCAGTTGCGGCCGAAGGCGGTCTTGAAGTCGTCCAGCTGGGTCTCGAAGCGGGTGATGTCCAGGTTCTGCGCCTTGACCAAGGCCAGCTCCGACTTGTACGCCAGCGCCTTGGTGGCCGCATTGCGCAGCAGCGTGACCATGGGCAGGAAGAACTGCGGTCGCACCACGTACATCTTGGGATAGCGGTGGAACACGTCCACGATGCCGGTGTTGTAGAGCTCGCTCTCGGGCTCCAGCAGCGACACCAGCACCGCGTATTCGCAGCCCTTCTCGGTGCGGTCCTTGTCGAGCTCGCGGAAGAAGTCCTCGTTCTTCTTGCGCGTGGCGGTGGCGTCGCTCTCGTTCTTCATCTCGAACATGATGGAGACGATCTCGGTGCCGTCCTCGTCATGGTCGCGGAAGATGTAGTCGCCCTTGCTGCCGCTGCGCGCGTCGTTGTCCTTCTCGAAATAGGCGCGCGGAAAGGCCGTGGCGCGGATGCGGTTGAACTCGGTCTCGCAGTGCTGCTCCAGCGTCTCGCCCACCATCTTGGTCGACAGGCGCGCCTTCATGTCGCGCAGGCGCTCGATGGCGTCGTCGCGGTCGCGGATCTGCGTCTCGTACTTGTCCTTGAGCATCTGCTCGGCCACCTGCTTCTCGAGCGCCACACGCTCCAGGTTGTTGCGCAGCGCGTCGCGCTCCTTCTCGACCACGCCGACGGCCTGCGTGACGGCCAGCTGCTGGGCCATGCTGCCGGCGTCCAGGCGGGACTTGAGCGCCTGGATCTCGGCGTCCTTCGCGGCCGCCGCCTTCTGCACTTCGCTTGCCAGCCGTGCCTCGGCCAGACGGGCAGCGGACTCCCGCTCCTGCCGGGCCTGCGCCAGTTCGTGGGCCAGTTGGTCGCGCTCGCGCTCGATGCTGCCCAGCGCCTCGTTCACCGCCAGCCGGCGCGCGACCTCGCCGGCGTCGAGCTTCGCCTTGAGCGCAAGGATCTCGGCCTCCCGAGCCGATGCCTTGCGCTCCAGCTCGCTGGCGAGCTGGGCCCGCGCCAGCTCGACCGCACTGCGCTTGTCCTGCTCGGCCAGTTCCAACCGCTCGTGCAGCTGGCGGTCGAAGTCGCTGTCGCGCACCTGCTTGAGGATGTCCGCATAGCCGGACTCGTCGATCTTGAAGGCTTTGCCGCAGTGGGGGCAGAGGATGTCTTGCATGCGCACGATCCTAGCGCGGCGTCGGACAAAGGCGCGATCGCCGCCCCGACTTTAATCATTCGTTTGATTTCCATGCTCTAATCCGCCGCGCATGACCACCGCCCTGCCCAAGCCGGCCCGGGGCGACGGGGCCGAGGCCCGCCAGCGCCTGCTGCTGGCGGCCCTCGCCCTGTTCGCCGACCAGGGCTTCGCCAAGACCTCCACCCGCGCCATCGCCGCTGCCGCAGACATGAACATCGGCGCCATCAGCTACTACTTCGGCGACAAGGCGGGGCTGTATGCCGCCTGCTTCACCGAGCCCATGGGCGGCAAGGCCGAGGAAACCACCGCCCTGTGGTCCGCGCCCGGCCTGCCGCTCGGCGAGGCGCTGGCCGTGTTCATGCAGGCCTACCTGGAGCCGCTCAAGCTCGGCGAACGCGTGCGCCAGTGCATGCGCCTGCACCTGCGCGAGATGCTGGAGCCCAGCAGCCAGTGGGCCACCGAGGTCGCAAACGAAGTCAAGGGCCCGCACCAGGCCATGGTGCGCCTGCTGGCCCGCCACCTGGGCGCGCGGGTGGACGACGACATCCACCGCCTGGCCTTCGCCGTCATCGGCCTGGCCATGCAGCCCTACGTGACGCGCGACTTCATCGACGCGATCCGCCCCGGCCTGCTGCGCAGCCCCCGCGCCGTGGACCAGTGGGCCGAACGGCTGGCCGGCATGGCCCTGGCCCTGGTGGCGGACGAACGCCGCCGCCGCGCGGCCGACGCTTCCGAGGAACCTTCCGCATGACATCGACAACCGCACCGCGTCGTCGGGCGCCCGGCCGCCTGCTGGCCGCGCTGCCGCTCGCGCTGGCCCTCGCCGCCTGCGGCGTGACCCGCCCACCGGCCTCCGTGCAGGCGCCCGCTCCCGCCCAGTGGCGCAGCCCGGTGCCTGCCGAGGCCGTGCCCCACCACGGCTCGACGGCAGACCTCGCCCACTGGTGGCGCCAGGCCGGCGATCCGCTGCTGGCCGACCTGATCGAGGCCGCTCAGGCCGCCAGCCCCACGGTCGCCAGCGCCGCCGCCCGCGTGACCGAGGCCCGCGGCGCGCGCACCCAGGCCGGCGCGGCCCTGGCGCCGCGGCTGGACGGCAACCTGTCGGCCACGCGCAGCGCCTCGCCGCTCAGCGGCACCAGCACGGGCACCACCACGACCACCGGGACCGGCAGCACCAGCGTGCCGCCGGCCACCATCCTGCAGGCCACGCTGCAGCCCAGCTGGGAGATCGACCTCTTCGGCGGCCTGCGCGCCAGCCGCGATGCCGCCGATGCCCGCCTGGCGGCCGGCGAAGCCCGCTGGCACGATGCCCGCATCGCCGTGGCGGCCGAGACGGCCAATGCCTACTTCGCCGAACGGGCCTGCGCCCGCCAGCTGGCCGTGGCCGAGGCCGACACGCGCTCGCGCAGCGAGACCGCCCGTCTCACCGGCCTGTCCGCCGACGCCGGCTTCACCGCGCCGGCCGATGCGGCCCTGGCGCGCGCCAGTGCGGCCGATGCCTCGGCCCGGCTCACGCAGCAGCGCGCCCAATGCCGCGTGCTGCGACACGGGCTGGTCGCGCTGACGGGCCTGCCGGCGGAGAACCTCGACCGGCGGCTCGATGCCCAGTCCGCCATCACCGCCCTGCCCACGCCCCCGGCCGTGGACGACGTGCCGGCTCAGACGCTCCTGCAGCGCCCCGACCTGTTCGCCGCCGAGCGCGCCGTGGCCGCCGCCAGTGCCGATGCCGGCGCGGCCCAGGCGCAGCGCTATCCGCGCCTGACGCTCAGCGGCAGCGTGGGCCGGCTGCAGCTGCGCACCCAGGGCTTCCGCGCCTCGGTGGACACCTGGAGCGTGGGCCCGGTCGCGCTGTCGGTGCCGCTGTTCGACGGCGGCGTGTCGGCCGCCAATGCCGAGTCGGCGCGCGCCCGCTACGACGAGGCCGTGGTGCAGTACCGCGCTAGCGTGCGGCAGGCCGTGCGCGAGGTGGAAGAGGCGTTGACCAATCTCGACAGCACCCGCCAGCGCGCCGCCGATGCCGACACCGCCGTGCGCGGCTACCAGGCCAACCTCGACGCTGCGCAGTCGCGCTACCAGACGGGTCTGGCCAGCCTGTTCGAGCTGGAGGACGCCCGCCGCACGCTGTTCGCCGCGCAGACGGCGCGCGTCTCGCTGCAGCGCGAGAGCAACGAAGCCTGGGTCGCGCTCTACCGCGCGGTGGGTGGCGGCTGGCAACGGCCCGACGCCGACACCGCAGCCACCGCTTCGGCCACCGCTGCCGGCAGGTCGAACGCCGCCGTCGCCGCCCCAGACCCCCAGGCCGCTTCGACGGCCCTCCCGACCACGACCGGCGCCACCGCGACGCCACGTCCCTGAACCCGCCCCGCGCCCGGAAAGATCACCATGCAACGCTCCCGACGCCCGCTCCTCATCGCGATCCTGGTCGTGGCCCTCCTGGCCGTGGCCGCCTTCTTCCTGCTGCGCGGCAAGCCCGCGGAGGGCGAGGCGGTCAAGAAGGCCGACAAGCCCGCCGCCATCGCCCGCCCTGCCCTCACCGTCACGGTGGTACAGCCGCAGCCCGCCGACCTGGTGGCCGGCCTGCCGGCCAACGGCAACATCGCCGCCTGGCAGGAGGCCATCATCGGCTCCGAATCGGCCGGCCTGCGCCTGGCCGACGTGCGGGTGAACGTGGGCGATGTGGTGAAGAAGGGCCAGGTGCTGGCCACCTTCTCGGGCGACACGGTGCAGGCCGAGGTCGCCCAGGCCCGCGCCAGCCTGGCCGAGGCCGAGGCCGCCGCGGCCGATGCAGCCGCCAATGCCGAGCGCGCACGGACGCTGTCGGCCACCGGCGCGCTGAGCCAGGCCCAGATCAACCAGTACCTCACCACCGGCCAGACCGCCAAGGCCCGCGTCGAGGCCGCCCGCGCCGCGCTGCAGGCGCAGCAGGTGCGCCAGCGCAACACGCAGGTGCTGGCACCGGACGACGGCGTCATCTCCTCGCGCACGGCCACCGTGGGCGCCGTCCTGGGCTCGGGCGCCGAGCTGTTCCGCCTGGTGCGGCGCGGCCGACTCGAATGGCGGGCCGAGGTCGCCTCCAACGAGCTGCCGAAGGTGCGCGTGGGCCAGAAGGCGCGCGTGACGGCGGCCAGCGGCGTCACCGTCGAGGGTACGGTGCGCGCCCTCGCGCCCACCGTCGACCCGCAGACGCGCAATGCGCTGGTCTACGTCGACCTGCCCGCCAACGGCGACGTACGCGCCGGCATGTATGCGCGCGGCGAATTCATGCTCGGCCGCATCGAGCAGCTCACCGTGCCGCAGTCGGCCGTGGTGGTGCGCGACGGCTTCGCCAGCGTGTTCGAGGTGGGCGCCGACGGCAAGGTGGCCATGCGCCGCGTGACGACCGGCCAGCGCGCGGGCGACCGCATCGCCATCGCCGAGGGTGTCAAGCCCGACATGAAGCTGGTCGAGCGCGGCGCGGCCTTCCTCAACGACGGCGACGTGGTGCAGGTGCAGGGCCAGCCCGCGCCGGCAGCGGCCGCGCCGGCGCCCAAGCAGTGACGCGGGAGCCACGCGCATGAACCTTTCCGCCTGGTCGATCCGCAACCCCATTCCGGCGGCGATGCTCTTCGTCCTGCTGACGCTGGCAGGGCTGCTGTCCTTCAAGTCCATGAAGGTGCAGAACTTTCCGGACATGGACCTGCCGGTGGTGGTCGTCACCGCCGCCCTGCCCGGCGCCGCGCCGGGGCAGCTCGAAAGCGATGTGGCGCGCAAGATCGAGAACTCGATCGCCACCATCCAGGGCGTCAAGCACATCACCTCCACGCTGGTCGATGGGCAGGCCACCATCGCCACCGAGTTCGAGCTGGAGAAGCCCGTGCAGGAAGCCGTGGACGACGTGCGCTCGGCCGTGAGCCGCGTGCGCGCCGACCTGCCGGCCGATCTGCGCGACCCCATCGTGGCCAAGCTGGAGCTGTCCTCGCAGCCGGTGCAGGCCTATGCCATCGCCTCCGCCAACTGGGACGACGAGCAGTTGTCGTGGTTCGTCGACGACACGCTGTCGCGCCGCATGCTGGCCGTGCCCGGCGTGGGCGCCATCACCCGCGTGGGCGGCGTCACGCGCGAGGTGCGCGTCGCGCTCGATCCGGCGCGCATGCAGTCGCTGGGCATCACCGCAGCCACGGTCTCGCGCACGCTGCGCCAGGTGCAGATGGAAAGCGCCGGCGGCCGGGCCGAGCTGGGCGGCGCCGAGCAGCCGCTGCGCACCCTGGCCACCGCCAAGACCGCCGCCGAGGTGGCGGCCATGCAGATCCCGCTGGGCAACGGACGCCATGCGCGCGTGGACGAGGTCGCCACCGTCACCGACACCGTGGCCGAGCCGCGCGCGCTGGCCCTGCTGGACGGCAAGCCGGTGATCGGCTTCGAGATCTCGCGCAGCCGCGGCGCCAGCGAGGTGGAAGTGGGCGACGGCGTGGAGAAGGCGCTGGACAAGCTCAAGGCCGACTATCCGCACCTGACGCTGCAGCGCACCTTCGACTTCGTGGACATCGCCAAGGGCGAGTACGACAGCTCGATGCGGCTGCTCTACGAAGGCGCCCTGCTGGCGGTGGTGGTGGTGTGGCTCTTTTTGCGCGACTGGCGGGCGACCATCGTCTCGGCCGTGGCGCTGCCGCTGTCGGTCATCCCGGCCTTCATCGGCATGTACCTGCTGGGCTTTTCCATCAACATCATCACGCTGCTGGCGCTGTCGCTGGTGGTGGGCATCCTGGTGGACGACGCCATCGTGGAGGTCGAGAACATCGTGCGCCACCTGCGCATGGGCAAATCGCCCTATCAGGCGGCGATGGAGGCGGCCGACGAGATCGGCCTGGCGGTGATCGCCACCACCTTCACGCTGATTGCGGTGTTCCTGCCCACGGCCTTCATGAGCGGCATTCCGGGCCGCTTCTTCAAGCAGTTCGGCTGGACGGCGGCGCTGGCGGTGTTCGCGTCTCTGGTAGTGGCGCGGCTGCTCACGCCCATGATGGCGGCCTACATCCTCAAGCCGCTGGTGGGCCACGACAAGGAGCCGGGCTGGATGCGCAGCTACATGCGCGCCTCGGCCTGGTGCCTGCGCCACCGCGGGCTTACGCTGCTGGGTGCCCTGGTGTTCTTCGTCAGTTCGCTGGCGCTGATTCCGCTGCTGCCCTCGGGCTTCATCCCGCCGGACAACAACGTGCAGACCCAGGTCACGCTCGAACTGCCGCCCGGCAGCAAGCTGGCCGACACGCGCCGCGCGGTCGAGGCCGCCAGCGAGCGCATCCGCACGGTCGGCCACATCGAGAGCATCTACGTGGCCATCGGCGGCGGGGCCGCGGGCGCCGACCCGATGTCCGGCGGTGCCGGCAGCGACCCGCGCAAGGCCACGATGACGCTGCGCCTCGCGCCGCGTGGCGAGCGGCCGGTCAAGCAGGTGATCGAGCGCGAGCTGCGGCAGGTGATGGCCGAGGTGCCGGGCGTGCGCGTCAAGGTGGGCCTGGGCGGCTCCAACGACAAGTACATCCTGGCGCTGTCCAGCGAGGACCCGCAGGCCCTGGCCACCGCCTCGCGCGACGTGGAACGCGACCTGCGCACCATCCCCGGCGTGGGCAATGTCAGCTCCAACGCCAGCCTGGTGCGGCCCGAGATCGCGGTACGGCCCGACTTCGCCCGCGCCGCCGACCTGGGCGTGACCAGCAGCGACATCGCCGAGACGCTACGCGTGGCCACGGTGGGCGACTACGAGCAGTACCTGCCCAAGCTCAACCTGGCGCAGCGGCAGGTGCCGATCGTGGTGCGGCTGGCCGACAGTGCGCGCGAAAACCTGTCGACGCTGGAGCGGCTGACCGTCCCCGGCACCCGCGGCCCGGTGCGGCTGGGCGAGGTGGCCACGCTGGAGGCAGCTGGAGGCCCGGCCGTCATCAGCCGCTACGACCGCGCGCGTAACGTCAACTTCGAGATCGAACTGGGCGAACGCGGCCTGGGCGAGGTGGCCGAGGCCATCCGAGCCCTGCCCGCCATCCAGGGCCTGCCGCCCAGCGTGCGCACCATCGACGTCGGCGACGCCGAGATGATGGGCGAGCTGTTCAGCAGTTTCGGCCTGGCCATGCTGACCGGCGTGCTGTGCATCTACATCGTGCTGGTGCTGCTGTTCAAGGATTTTCTGCAGCCGGCCACCATCCTGGCGGCGCTGCCGCTGTCGCTGGGCGGTGCCTTCGTGGCGCTGCTGCTCGCAGGCAAGAGCTTCTCGATGCCCTCGCTGATCGGACTGGTGATGCTGATGGGCATCGCCACCAAGAACTCGATCCTGCTGGTGGAGTACGCCATCGTGGCCCGGCGCGGGCACGACGGCAGCGACGGCCGGCCGGCCGTCGCGCCCATGAGCCGCTGGGACGCGCTGCTCGACGCCTGCCACAAGCGGGCCCGGCCGATCATCATGACCACGCTCGCCATGGGCGCCGGCATGATGCCCATCGCCCTGGCCTGGGGCGAGGCGGACATGAGCTTCCGCTCGCCCATGGCGGTGGCGGTGATCGGCGGGCTGGTCACGTCCACGGTGCTGAGCCTGCTCGTGATCCCGGCCACCTTCACCTATGTGGACGATCTGGAGCAGTGGCTCAAGCGGCTGTTCCGGCGAGGCCGGCCGGCCTCGCCGGACGACACCGCCGAAGGCCACGACCACCCGGCGGCTACAGCACGTCCACCGGAATCTTGAGGTAGCGCACGCCGTTGGCCTCGGCCGGCGGCAGCGCCCCGGCACGGATGTTGACCTGGATGGCCGGCAGGATCAGCACCGGCATGGCCAGCGTGGCGTCGCGCGCCTGCCGCATGGCGACGAAGCCGGCCTCGTCCACGCCCGCGTGCAGGTGGATGTTGGCGCGGCGCTGCTCGGCCACCGTGGTCTCCCAGGCCGGCGCGCGGCCCTCGGGCGGGTAGTCGTGGCACATGAAGAGGCGCGTGGCCGGCGGCAGCGCCAGCAGGCGTTCCACCGAGCGGTAGAGCTGGTGCGCATCGCCGCCGGGGAAGTCGCAGCGCGCGCTGCCCACGTCGGGCATGAAGAGCGTGTCGCCCACCAAGGCCAGCTGCGCGGTGCCGGCTTCGTCCTCCAGCACATAGGCCATGTCGGCCGGCGTGTGGCCGGGCACGTGCATGGCGCGCAACCGCAACGCGCCGACGTGGAAGAGCTCGTCGGGCTCGAACAGGTGGCCGAACTGCGAGCCATCGAGCGCGAAGCCCGGCTCCAGGTTGAACACCTTCTTGAACACGCCCTGCACCGTGCGGATGGCCGAGCCGATGGCGATGGTGCCGCCCAGCGCCTTCTTCAGATACGGCGCGGCCGAGAGGTGGTCGGCATGCGCATGCGTCTCCAGCAGCCACTGCACCGTGAGGCCGTTGGCGCGGACGAAGTCGATCAGGCGGTCGGCCGAATGCGTGGCGGTGCGGCCGGACTTGGGGTCGTAGTCCAGCACCGAATCGACGATGGCGCAGGCCCCGCCCTCGCGCTCGAAGAGCACGTAGCTGATGGTGAAGGTGGCCGGGTCGAAGAAGGGCTGGACCCGGGCGGCGACAGGCTGGTCGGTCATCGGTGGCTCCTGGAAATCAGGGGATGCGGAAAGGACTGGCCAACAGTTTATTGAAAGATAGTTTGTTTTTCAATAAACTGTTGGCCATGCCCACCGCCACCACGCCTTCTGCTTCCACCGACCTGCATCACGACGCCGCCCCTGGCCCCGCCGCACTGGCCCAGTTGCGTGCTTCCGCCGGCCGCGCCTGTGCCCTGCTCAAGGCCATGGCCAACGAAGACCGGCTGCTGCTGCTGTGCATGCTGGCCGAAGGCGAGCGCAACGTCGGCGAACTGCAGGCCGCCACCGGCATCGTGCAGCCCAGCCTGTCGCAGCAGCTCGGCGTACTGCGCGAGGAAGGCCTCGTGCAGACGCGGCGCGAGGGCAAGTTCATCTACTACGCGCTGGCCAGCACCGAGGTGCTGCGGCTGATGCAGGCGCTGCATGCGAGCTTCTGTGCGCCGCAGTGAGGCGTCTTTTCTTTTTCATCCAGGACCCTTCCCATGACCCTCGACTGGCTCCACTTCACGCCCTGGCGCTCGCTCGCCGGTGGCGTCCTCATCGGCCTCTCCGCCGCGCTGCTGGTGCTGTCCAACGGCCGCATCGCCGGCATCAGCGGCATCCTGGGCACGCTGGTCGGCCGCAGCCCCGCGGGCGAACGCCCCTGGCGGCTGGCCTTCCTCGTCGGGCTGCTCGCCGCGCCCATGGTCTGGCGGATCGGCGCCGCGCTGCCGGATGCGCACATCGCAGCCAGCCCGGGCCTGCTGATCGCGGCCGGCCTGCTCGTGGGCCTGGGCACGCGCTACGCAAGCGGCTGCACCAGCGGCCATGGCGTGTGCGGGCTCTCGCGCGGCTCGGTGCGCTCGCTGGCCGCCACGCTCGCCTTCATGGCCGCGGGCTTTGCCACGGTCCTCCTGCTTCGTCACCTGATCGGATGAACCCGCCATGCCTGCATTGACCGCCTTTCTCTCCGGACTCGTCTTCGGCCTCGGCCTGCTGCTCTCCGGCATGGCCGACCCGGCCAAGGTGCTGGGCTTCCTGGACCTGGCCGGCACCTGGGACCCGTCGCTCGCCTTCGTCATGGGTGGCGCCATCGCCGTGGCCGCGCCGGCCTTCGCGCTGGCCCGTCGCCGCAGCCATGGCCTGCTGGGCGCGGCCATGCAACTGCCCAAGGCCACGCACATCGACCGCCGGCTGGTGGTGGGCAGCCTGGTCTTCGGCGCAGGCTGGGGCCTGGCGGGCTTCTGTCCCGGGCCGGCGCTGGTCAGTGCCGCCGCGGGCTACCGCGAAGCCTGGCTCTTCGTGGCAGCCATGGTGGCGGGCATGGCCTTGTTCTCTTTGCTGGAAGGCGGCTGGCGCCGTCAGCCGCGGCCGGTCTGAATTCGGACGTCTTGCCTGAAGCGCCGTGGAAGACGGACCTTGGCGCCAGTACCTCTTGCCGGGTTCAGGCGAACACCACCTCGCAGCTCGACGCCATCAGTGCGGCCATGCCCGCGCGCTGTCGCGCACGCGCATCGGTGACCAGCGTGTGCACGCTGCCGATGGGCGCATAGGCGATGCGGCTGCGCTGGCCGATCTTGCTGTGGTCGGCCAGCACGATGCAGCGGCGCGCGGCGGCCACCATGGCGCGCGCCACCTCGGCCTCGGGCCGCTCGAAGCTGCTGGCGCCCTGCTCGGCACAGATGCCCACCGGTGAGAGCAGCGCCACATCGGCGCGGTAGCGCTGGATCTCCGCCACCGTCTGCGCGCCGCAGGTGGCGGGAACCTCGGTCAACAGCTGGCCGCCCAGCAGGATCACCTCGTTGGCACGGCGGCTTTTGTCGTCGCGCGTGAGGTGCCGCGCCACTTCCAGCCCATTGGTCACGATGGTCAGGCCGCTCAGGCCGGCCAGTTCCTGCGCCAGCAGCGCCGTCGTGGTGCCGGCATCGACCAGCAGCGTCTGCCCCGGCCGCAGCAGGCGGGCGGCGGCCCGGGCGATGGCCTTCTTCTCCCGCGCCCGCGTGGCCTGGCGCACGGCCAGCGGCGCCTCGCGACCACTTTCCTCCACGCCCACGCCACCGCCATGCACGCGGCGCAGCGCGCCTTCGGCCTCCAGCGCCTGCAGGTCGCGCCGCACCGTCTCGCGCGAAACGCCCAGCTCCTGCACCAGGCGGTCGGTGCTCACGGCGCCCTGGGTGCCGAGCAGGGTGCGGATTCGGTGGATGCGCGCTTGTTGGAGCATGAAGGTCGCAGCAGAAGGATCGAGGTAAGCACAGCGCCCGCGGCTGCGCGGGAGTTCGAGCACAGGGCAGCACGGCACCGCGCGGGCATCGTACCGGCGAGTAGCTGAACCGGCCCTGTGCGAACGGCCGATCGCAGCGCCAAGCCGGGTGCCGCACCTCAGGTCACGGCACTGACACGGACTGTTGGCAAATTGTGCATTTGAGTCATTTGTTGTGAATTTCCTCCTGCCTCCTCGGGCGGGAGGCAGGCCACGGCAGATGGGGGAAAACACACGCGCCGGCCTTGGACGGCCGCGCGTCCATTCGACCGTTCGAAGAAAGAACCGGCATGCCACGCACGCACCTGTCCTCCCGACCCGCGCCCGCCTGGAAGGCGGGCCTGCTGGGCCTGGCCACCGCCCTCTCGCTCGCCGCCTGCGGCGGGGGTGGCGGCAGCAGCAACCTCGGCCTGATCGCCGCCGCAGGCAGCGGCAGCGGCACCACCACCCCACCTCCCGCCACCGGCGGCAGCACGGCGCCCGCCACACCCGGCAGCAATGCCGGCCGCAGCGGCCCGAAGGTGCTGCTGGTGCAAGTCGACGGCATGACATACGCCGCACTGCGCCAAGTGCAGGCGGCCGGTGCGCTGACCAGCCTGCGCGCCGCGCCCGCCTGGACGGGCGGGATCGCCGGCACGCCCAGCGCCCAGCCCACCACCACCGGCCCGGCCTTCGCCACGCTGCTGACCGGCACCTGGGCGCGCCACGGCGTCGCCTTCGACAGCGCCGACCAGCGCATCGACACCGCGCGTACGCCCACGCTGCTGGCCCAGCTGCGCCAGCGCACGCAGCCCTTCGCCCTTCAGAGCGGCGTGGTCACCAGCAGCACGGTCGCCGCCAGCCTGAGCGCCGACCCCGCCGTGGCGGCCGCCATCGACCGGCGCGTGGACTGCAACGGCGACGACGGCTGCGTCACCACCCGCACGCGCCAGCTCATCGAGGCCGGCATCGACCTCACAGTGGCCGAGTACGGCGCGCCCGCCCGCGCCGCCACCGACGGCCTGGGCAGCGCCGGCTACCGCGCCAGCGTCACCGCCACGGCCGCCGCCGTGCAGCAGCTGCTGGACACCATCGCCCGCCGCCAGGCCAACGACCCGAAGGAAGACTGGCTCGTGCTGCTGACCGCCGACCATGGCCTGGATGCCTTCGGCAGCACCACCGGCAGCCAGTCGCTGGACGACAAGACCAGCTTCGTCGCCAGCAACAAGGCCCTGCCCTCGCTGCCCGCGGTCAACGATGCGCCGCCGGCCGACATCGCCACCCTGCTGCAGGCCGCGGCGGCCACCGACCTCGCGCCCACCGTGCTGCAGCACCTGGGCATACTGCCCGCGCTGGAGCAGCGCGGCTACGACGGCATCGCGCTGCAGGCCGGCACCGCCGTGCGCCAGCTGCGCGCCGTGGCCGGCGCCGACAAGGCCAGCCTGGTGCTCGGCTGGACGATGGCCGGCAACACGCAGGTGCCGGTGAAGGTGTACCGCGACGGCACGCTGATCGCCACCCTGCCCGCCGCCAGTACCCGCTACACCGACAACATCCAGGCCGCCGCGGACGGGCTCTATGCCTACCGCTATACCGTGGTGGCCGGCGACTCGGCCACTGGCGTGCAGGCGCAGATCGCCTACGTCAAGCCCGCGCTGCTCGCGACCACGCTGGTGCAGGGCCTGGCCGCGTACTACCCGCTCAATGCGCTGCCCACCATCGATGCGATCGGCGCCTCGACGATGGCGCCCTGGGCGTCGGACGCCGCCGCCGGCTCGCTGGTGAGCGACGACCCCTTCGTCGCGCCGTACAAGGGCAAGGCGCTGCGCGTGGACAGCACCATCAGGAACGCCAGCGGCATGTCGGGCTACCGCCTGCTGCAGGGCACCGACGTGGCCACCGACAGCAGCGTCACGGCCTACACCCTCGGCTTCTGGCTGCGCACCGACGCCAGCTGCAGCCAGGGCGTGAGCAATGGCGGCACGGTGATCGGCAACAAGAACTACACCACCGGCGCCAACGCGGGCCTGGCCATCGGCTTGTTCGGCGGCTGCGAGATCCGCTTCAACGTCGGCGCCGGCGGCAGCCGTGCCGACAGCAATGGCTACAAGCTCAGCGCCGGCCAGTGGGCCTACGTGGCGGTGGTCATCGACAAGGCCAACCTCAGGATGACCGGCTACGTGCTCGACCCGGCCCTGGGCACGCAGACCGGCAGCGCCACGCTGACCAGCACCCTCGTCGCCCAGCTCGGCGGCCTCAAGAACGGCATCGGCCTCAACGAGGACGGCACCGGCCTGTACTACCAGCGCGAGACCAGCTCGCCGCGCGGCGCCATGGACTTCGACGACTTCGCCATCTGGCGCCGAGCCCTCACGGCCGACGAGATCGCCAGCATGTTCAAGGCGGCGCAGCCGCTGTCCACCCTGCCGCGCTGAAGGAGCCGCCCTCATGAACACCCGCCGCAACTTCCTGCGCGCCTCGGCCACCACGGCCGGTGCTGCCGCCGCCCTGGCCGCCTTTCCGCCCAGCATCCGCCGTGCGCTGGCCATTCCGGCCAACAACGTCACCGGCACCATCAAGGACGTCGAGCATGTGGTCATCCTGATGCAGGAGAACCGCTCCTTCGACCACTACTTCGGCACGCTGCCCGGCGTGCGCGGCTTCGGCGACCGCTTCACCGTGCCGCTGCCGGGCGGCCTGAACGTCTGGCAGCAGAGCGACGGCAACGGCAAAGTCATCCTGCCCTTCCACCTGGACAGCAGCAAGGGCAACGCCCAGCGCGACGGCGGCACGCCGCACGACTGGGACGACAGCCAGAAGGCCTGGGACAACGGCCGCCTGGCGCAATGGCCGCGCTACAAGACCACCAAGGCCATGGGCTACCACCAGGAAGCCGAGGTGCCTTTTCAGTTCGCACTGGCCAATGCCTTCACGCTGTGCGACGCCTACCACTGCGCGATGCACACGGGCACGGATGCCAACCGCTCCTTCCACCTCACTGGCACCAACGGCCCGACGGCGCAGAACGTGGCTTTCGTGCGCAACGAATGGGACTGGCTCGACGGCCGGGCTTCGGCCGTCACCACCGGCTACACCTGGAAGACCTATGCGGAGCGGCTGGAAGACGCCAAGGTCAGCTGGATCTCGTACCAGAACATGCCCGACGAATGGGGCGACAACATGCTGGGCGCCTTCCGCCAGTTCCGCCGGGCCAACCTGGCCTCGCCCTACCCCGTGAGCAGCGGCGGCGCGCCCAACCAGCCCTACTCCAACAGCGGCCAGGCCACACCCTACCGCGCCTACGACCCGGCCACCGACAACGCCGGCAACCCGCTCTACAAGGGCATCGCCAACACGCTGCCGGGCAGCAAGCCCGAGGACTACCTCGACGCCTTCCGACGCGACGTGCGCGAGGGCCGGCTGCCGCAGGTCTCGTGGATCAACGCGCCCTCCATCTACTGCGAGCACCCCGGCCCGTCGAGCCCGGTGCAGGGTGCCTGGTTCATCCAGGAGATCCTGGACGCGCTCACCGCCGTGCCCGAGGTCTGGAGCAAGACGGTGCTGCTGGTGAACTTCGACGAGAACGACGGCTACTTCGACCACGTGCCCTCGCCGTCGGCGCCCTCGCCCAATGGCGACGGCAGCTACGCCGGCAAGACCACGCTGCCCGATTCGGCGCTCGCCGCCGAGTACTTCACCCATGCCGCGCCCGAGGGCAGCACCGGCCAGCCCAAGCCCGACGGCCGCGTGTACGGCCCCGGCCCGCGCGTGCCCATGTACGTGATCTCGCCCTGGAGCCGTGGCGGCTGGGTCAATTCGCAGGTCTTCGACCACACCTCGGTGCTGCGCTTCCTGGAACAGCGCTTCGGCGTGGCGGAGCCCAACATCGGTCCCTTCCGCCGTGCCGTCTGCGGCGACCTCACCAGCGCCTTCAACTTCGTCAACCCCAATGGCGAGCCACTGCCCACGCTGTCGGGCCGCAAGTCGCGCGACCAGGCCGACCAGTTGCGCACGCAGCAGCAGGCGCTGGCACAGATCGTGCCGCCGGCCAACCCGCAGCTGCCACGCCAGGCCGCCGGCACGCGGCCCTCCCGCGCCCTGCCCTACGAGCTGCACACCAGCGCGCGCGTGGATGCCGCCGCCGGCACCGTGCGCCTGATCTTCAGCAACACCGGCAGGCAGGCGGCGGTGTTCCACGTCTACGACCGGCTCAACCTCGGCCGCGTGCCGCGCCGCTACATGGTGGAGGCCGGCAAGCAGCTGGACGACAGCTGGGCCGCCGCCACCGACAACGCGGGCCTGTACGACCTGTGGGTGCTCGGCCCCAACGGTTATCACCGCCACTTCCGCGGCGACCTCAACGCGAGCCGCGCGGCAGGCACGGCCAGTCCGGAACTGCGCGTCTGCTACGACGTGGCCAACGGCAACGTCTACCTGCGCATGCGCAACGACGGCACCGCCGCCTGCACGCTGACGATCCGCGCCAGGGCCTACCGCGACGACGGCCCCTGGACCGCCACCCTGGCACCCGGCGCCACCGCCGAGCAGCACTGGGACCTGGCCGGCAGCGGCCGCTGGTACGACTTCGAGGTCGGCAGCAGCACCGACCCCGCCTTCTACCGCCGCTTCGCCGGCCGCGTCGAGACCGGCGCGCCGTCGGTGAGCGACCCGGCCATGGGCCTGGCCGAACGTTGAGCCGTCCGCCCCACCTCTTCCCTTCCATCCCCGACCACGAGCAACCCACCATGTCCCACACCCTCCTCTCCCTGCGCACCGGCCTCGTCGTGCTGGCCACCTGCGCCGCCCTGTCCGCCTGCGGCGGCAGCGGTGGCGGCAGCGGCTTCGTGCCCGCCGTCGGCGGCAGCACGCCGGGTGCCGGCAACGGCAACACCGGCACCACGCCGCCCGCCACCGGCGACGGCAGCAAGGCACCCGACATGCGCTGCGCACCCTGAGCCCGCCGCCCCACGCAGAACCACGACGACACCCACACCATGAATTCCCGTCGCAAATTCCTCCAGGCCTCGGCCACCTCGGGCATCGCCGCCGCCACGCTGGCGGCCTTTCCGCCCAGCATCCGCAAGGCCCTGGCCATTCCGGCCAACAACGTCACCGGCACCATCAAGGACGTCGAGCACGTGGTCATCCTGATGCAGGAGAACCGCTCCTTCGACAACTACTTCGGCACGCTGATGGGCGTGCGCGGCTTCGGCGACCGCTTCACCATTCCGCTGCCCAAGGGCCTGAACGTGTGGCAGCAGTCCGATGCCAACGGCAAGCCGGTGCTGCCCTACTACCTGGACGGCAGCAAGGGCAACGCCCAGCGGGTGAGCGGCACGCCGCACTCCTGGACCGACGGCCAGAACGCCTGGGACGGCGGGCGCATGTACCAGTGGCCGCGCTACAAGAACACGGCCTCCATGAGCTACTACAAGGAGGCGGAGCTGCCCTTCCAGTTCGCGCTGGCCAATGCCTTCACCATCTGCGACGCCTACCACTGCGCGATGCACACGGGCACCAACTCCAACCGCATGTTCCTGTGGACCGGCACCAACGGCCCCACCGGCGCCAACGTGGCCTCGGTGGTGAACGTGTGGGACGACATCGGCCCTTCGACCCAGGGCTACAACTGGAAGACCTATCCCGAGCGGCTGGAAGCGGCCAAGGTGAGCTGGATGGTCTACCAGTTCATGCCCGACAACTTCACCGACAACCCGCTGGCCGGCTTCGTGCAGTACCGCAAGGCCAACGAGGCCTCGGGCAAGCCGGTGAGCAACGACGCCGCCTCGCCGGCCTACGACCCGGCCAGCGACAACGCGGGCAACCCGCTCTACAAGGGCATCGCCAACACCATGCCCGACGGCGGCCTGCTGGGGACCTTCAAGCAGGACATCAAGAACGGCAAGCTGCCGCAGGTGTCGTGGATCGTGGCACCGGCCACCTATTCCGAGCACCCCGGCCCCTCGAGCCCGGTGCAGGGCGCCTGGTACATCCAGGAGGTGCTGGACGCGCTCACCGCCGTGCCCGAGGTGTGGAGCAAGACGGTGCTCTTCGTCAACTTCGACGAGAACGACGGGTACTTCGACCATGTGCCCTCGCCCTCGGCCCCCTCGCCTAACGGCGACGGAACCTTTGCGGGCAAGACCACGCTGCCCGAGGCCGACGTCGCCTTCGAGCGCTTCACGCATCCGGTGGCTTCGCCCGGCCAGCCGGTGCCGGACGGCAAGGTCTACGGCCCCGGCATCCGCGTGCCCATGTACGTGATCTCGCCGTGGAGCCGTGGTGGCTGGGTCAACTCGCAGGTCTTCGACCACACCTCGGTGCTGCGCTTCCTGGAGCAGCGCTTCGGCGTGATGGAGCCCAACATCAGCGCCTACCGGCGTGCGGTGTGCGGTGACCTGACCAGCGCCTTCAACTTCGCGAACCCCAACAACGAGGCCCTGCCCACGCTGGCCGGCCGCAAGACCCAGGCCGAGGCGGACCAGCTTCGCGCCCAGCAGCAAGCGCTGGCCCAGATCGTGCCGCCCACCACGCAGCAGCTGCCGCGCCAGGCCACCGGCACGCGGCCCTCGCGCGCCCTGCCCTACGAGCTGCACACCAGCGCGCGCGTGGATGCATCGGCGGGCACCGTGCGGCTGATCTTCAGCAACACGGGCAAGCAGGCGGCGGTGTTCCATGTCTACGACAAGCTCAACCTGGACCGCCTGCCGCGCCGCTACATGGTGGAACCTGGCAAGCAGCTGGAGGACAGTTGGGCCGTCGCCACCGACAACGCGGGCCTGTACGACCTGTGGGTGCTCGGCCCCAACGGTTATCACCGCCACTTCCGCGGCGACCTGAACGCGCTGCGCGCGGGCGGCGCGGCCAACCCGGAGCTGCGCGTGTGCTACGACGTGGCCAATGGCAACGTGTACCTGAAGATGCTCAACGGCGGCAGCGGTGCGTGCAGTTTCACCATCCGCGCCAAGGCCTATCGCAACGACGGGCCGTGGACGGCGACGGTGGCCGCGGGTGCCAGCGCCGAGCAGCACTGGGACCTGTCGGGCAGTGGCCGCTGGTACGACTTCGCGGTCACCAGCAGTGCCGATCCGAGCTTCTACCGCCGCTTCGCAGGCCGCGTGGAGACCGGCGCGCCGTCGGTGAGCGATCCGGCGATGGGGCTGCAGGACCTTTGAGTCCGGCTGCGTCGGTCGCGCCGGGTTGTTGAGCTGTTGAGCTGTTGAGCTGATTGGCTGTTTGGCTCATGCGCTCCTGAGCGCTTCGAAGGCTCCTGCACGGGTGCGGTCTCCATGCGCAAGTCATGGGACGGTGACCCGGCAGAGGGCACCGGCATGCGCGCTCCCGGTGCACGCTCGCGCCGACCGGCTTGCTGCACCGGGCGGGTGCCCGCTCTCCACCGACGCGCCTTCTGCACTGCACGGCGCCGCGAATGGCACCTCCGCACGCACACCGGCACCCTCCGCCTCGACGCTGCGCCCGAACGGCCGGGTTCTGCCGCCCGGGTCCCCACTCCGTTCGCCCTGAGCTTATCGAAGGGCAGGGCGGCGCGCGGCGCAAATGCCCGGCGCCGCTTGACCCGCCCGCGTGCTGCCCACAGGGCCGAGGCTTCGACAGTCTCAGCCCGAACGGGGTGGGGTCGACTGGCCGGCATTACCTCCAGGGCCCCAACGACCCAACGCCCGAAGCGACTGAAGGACCCCAAGCCCAAGCCCAAGCCCAAGCCCAAGCCCAAGCCCAAAGGACCCAAAGGGCCAAGGCTTGAAACCGGGAGGGCTCGCGCGCAGCGTCGAGGCGGAGGATGCCGGTGTGCGTGCGGAGGTGCCATTCGCGGCGCCGTGCAGTGCCCCAAGCACGTCGGTGGAGAGCGAGCGCCTGTGTGGTGAGGCAAGCCGGTCAGCGCGAGCGTGCACCGGGAGCGCGCATGCCGGCGTCCTCTGCCGGGTTAGCGACACGCCGGTCGATCACCCGAACCAGCGATTGATCACCCGAGTCAACGGTCGATCACCAGAGTCAGCGATCGATCACCCGGCCCAGCACTTGCTCAGCCCATCGACCCACGGCCACAAAAGGCGCACCCCCTAGAATCCGCGCCCTTTGCCCGCCCCTGCCATGACCGCTCCGTCCTGCTGCGCCATCGACTTCGGCACCTCCAACTCCGCCATCGCCCTGCCCCAGGCCGACGGCAGCGCGCGGCTGGTGCTGGTGGAGGACGGGCGGCCCACCATGCCGACCACCGTCTTCTACGACGTCGAAGACCTCGAAGGCCACGAGCCGCCGCGCCAGCTGCATGGCCGGGCCGCCCTGGCCGCCTATGTGGAAGGCCGCGAGGGTCGGCTGATGCGCTCGATGAAGAGCATCCTGGGCTCGGGCCTGGCCGAGCAGTCCACCGAAGTGGGCGAAGGTCGCTCGGTGCGCTACCTCGACGTGATCGGCGACTACCTGCGGCACCTGCGCCACCTCGGCGAACAGACCGCCGGCGGGCCGCTGGCGCGCGTGGTGCTCGGCCGTCCCGTGCACTTCGTCGACGAGGACCCCGCGCGCGACGCCAAGGCCCAGGCCTCGCTGGAGGCCGCGGCGCGCGAGGTGGGCTTTGCCGAGGTCCACTTCCAGTTCGAGCCCATCGCCGCCGCGCTTGACCACGAGCAGTCGGTCTCGCAGGAAGAGCTCGTTCTGGTGGCCGACATCGGCGGCGGTACCTCCGACTTCTCGCTGGTGCGCGTGGGGCCGCAGCGGCGCGAGCGCCTCGATCGCAAGGACGACATCCTGGCCAACCACGGCGTGCACGTGGCCGGCACCGACTTCGACCGCCGGCTGGACCTGGCCGCGATCCTGCCGCTGTGCGGCTACCGGGCGCTGGGCCCGGCCCGTCCGGGCGAGCGCCCGCGCGAAGTGCCCAACGCGGTGTACTTCGACCTTGCGACCTGGCACCTGATCAACGGCGTCTACGCCACCAATCGCGTGCTCGAGCTGCAGCGCATGCGCAGCTTCTATGCCGACGCGCGGCTGCACGCCCGCCTGATGCATGTGGTGCAGGCCCGCCTGGGCCACGCGCTGCTGGCGCGCGCCGAGGCCGCCAAGATCGCCGTGGCCGAGGGCGGCGCCACCACGCTGGGGCTGGACCTGATCGAGCCCGGCCTGGCCACGCCGCTGGACGCCGCCACCGCGCTCGGCGCGCTGGACGCCGACCTGCAGCGCATCGCCGACGCCGCCGTCGAGACGCTGGCCCAGGCCGGCGTGACGGCGCAGGACGTGCGCACGCTCTACTTCACCGGGGGCTCCACTGGCCTGCGCGCGCTCACCGAACGGATCGCCCAGGTGGTGCCCGGGGCACGCGTGGTGCGCGGCGACCGGGAATCGAGCGTGGCCCGCGGCCTCGGGCTGCACGCCTTGCGCGTCTTCGGCTGAGCAGCGGGCGTCGGCGCGTCAGACGCGCAGGCCCTCCAGAGTCCGCTCTTCCCGCAGCAGGGCGGGCAAAGGCGCCAACGCCGGCAGGCCCAGGTAGCTGCGCACATGGTGGAAGTCCGGGTCGCTGTCGAACACGGCGTCCAGCTCCTGCGGCCCGAGGAACTGGCCGCAGGCCAGGCGCTCGCCGATGCGGGCGCAGAGGTAGCCGAGCGCAAGGGCGGGTGCGCGCGCTGGCGGCGCCGCCTCCAGCGGCGTGACCAGCACCGATTCGAGCGCCCAGGCATCCGCCGCCAGGTGGGCGGGCAGCTTCCATTCGCGCATCAGCAGCTGCCCGAGGGCGCCGGCCGACACGCCCCAATGGGCCTGCTGAAGCCGCAGGCGCGGCAACAGCGCGCCGGGCGCCACCGCGTCGTCGGGCGCGCGGCTCGCGTGCTGGAAGGTGGTCGCGGCCAGGTGGCCCACGAAGGAGATCACGACGCCGGTGGCCAGCGCGCCGGGATCCTCCAGCTGCAGGCGCGGTGCCAGGCGCAGGCACAGCGCGCCCGCCAGGCCGCCCGAGGCATCCAGCGTGTCCAGCACCCGGCGGCCGAAGGGCGAGCCGCTGTTGAAGGACATGCCCAGCATGTGCCGCAGGCAGATGTTGCGCACCGTGGTCAGCCCCAGGAAGGTGATGGCCTGGCTCACGCTGGCCACTGGCTGGCGTACGCCGTAGAGCGGCGAGTTGACGGCCGCCATCACCTTGGCGGCCACCAGCGGCTCGCCCATCACCAGCGCCGCCAGCTCCGAGGCGCC
This sequence comes from Pseudacidovorax sp. DMC4, assembly GCF_056314265.1. Classification (NCBI taxonomy): domain Bacteria; kingdom Pseudomonadati; phylum Pseudomonadota; class Betaproteobacteria; order Burkholderiales; family Comamonadaceae; genus Pseudacidovorax; species Pseudacidovorax sp. DMC4. Next base: position 78,807 of record NZ_JBQUYR010000014.1, read on the forward strand.
GGCGCGCGACACGAAGTCGGGCGACACCAGCTGCTGCAACGCGCGCGGCGGCGGCGGGATCTCGCGCAGCACCGTGCGCACGCGACGTGCCTGCTCCTCCAGCAGCGCGTCGGCGGCGGTGAGCTGGAAGCTGGCCAACTGCTCGGGCAGGCCGCCCGTGGGCGGCGGCGCGTAGGCCTGGAGTGCGGCGTCGGGGCCGGCCTCCACCTCGCGCCATTCGAACTCGGGTGCCAGCGGCGCAGGCGCGGTCGCCGTGCGGCGCGGGGCGGGCGCGGGCACGCCGGGCGCGTCGGCGCGGCCAGTCAACGAGCGCCACCAATGCTGCCAGCGGCTCGTCATGCGATGCGGCCGCCCCCATGAGCCTGCCACCCGGCCGGACGCACCGGTCCCCCGGCGATGGACCAGTGGGGGACGGACGGACACAGGCACATGGTGGCGGAGGGTCGTGAGGTGCACGGCGCACCCGGAGTGGGCGGCGCACCAGGAAATGAAACCAAAGGAATTATTAACGCTTTGTTTCAATTGGCGCAACGGGCCCGACCCAACGCTATGATCGGCGGCCCTGGAGATGGCATTCCTCCATGAACCGCCGTGGCGCCTGCCGCGGCTGATGATGCCTACATGCCCCTGACCTCGTCGGGAAGCTGTAGGCGTTCGCGTCCGCACTCGACGGCTGGGTCAGGTCCCTTTCCTTCGCATCGACGACATGACCCGACATTCCCGCTTCGAGCAGCTCGCCCTGCTGCGCTCGGTCGCCAAGTGGCTGCCCCTGGCCAGCCTGGTGGCCGCGCTGGCCGGCTCGGCCTCCGCCTTTTTCCTCTTCGCACTGGACGCCGCCACGCGATGGCGAGAGACGCATCCGGCCATCATCTGGCTGTTGCCCTTGGCCGGCGCGGCCGTGGGCTGGATCTACTGGCGCCTGGGCAAGCAGGTCGAGGCGGGCAACAACCTCATCATCGACGAGATCCACGACCCCCAGAAGACCGTGCCGCTGCGCATGGCGCCGCTGGTGCTGGGCGGCACGGTGGTGTCGCACCTGTTCGGCGCCTCGGTGGGGCGCGAAGGCACCGCGGTGCAGATGGGCGGTGCGCTGGCCGACCAGCTGACGCGCCTGTTCCGGCTGGACAACGAGGACCGGCGCATCCTGCTGATGGCGGGCATCGCGGCCGGCTTCTCGTCGGTGTTCGGCACGCCGCTGGCGGGCGCCCTCTTCGGCCTGGAGGTGCTGGCCATCGGTCGCATGCGCTACGACGCGCTCTTTCCGTGCACCGTGGCGGCCATCGTGGCCGACCAGGTCGGCCAGGCCTGGGGTGTGCACCACACGCATTACGTGGTCGGCAGCGTGGCGCCGGTGACGCTGTGGAGCGTGCTGGCGGTCACGCTGGCGGGCATCGCCTTCGGCCTCGTCGGCCGGGCGTTCGCCGTGGCCACGCACCGGCTGGGCGGCTGGGTGCGGCGCTGCATCGCCTACCCGCCGCTGCGCCCCTTCGCGGGCGGCATGGTGGTGGCGGTCGCGGTGTGGGCACTGGACGCGCACCGCTACATCGGCCTGGGCATTCCGACCATCGTGGCGGCCTTCGAGGGTCCGCTGCCACCGTGGGACTTCCTGGGCAAGATGGCCTTCACCATCGTCTCGCTGGGCACCGGCTTCAAGGGCGGCGAGGTGACGCCGCTGTTCTACATCGGCGCCACGCTGGGCAATGCGCTGGCGCCGCTTCTGCACATGCCGGTGTCGATGCTGGCGGGCATCGGCTTCGTGGCGGTGTTCGCGGGCGCGGCCAACACGCCGGTGGCGACGATCGTGATGGCGGTGGAACTCTTCGGGCCGGCCATCGGCCCACTGGCGGCCATCGGCTGCCTGGCCAGCTACCTCAGTTCCGGCCACACCGGCATCTACCACGCCCAGCGCGTGGGCAATGGCAAGTACCGGCCGGCGCTGCCCGAGGGGCTGCGACTGTCGGAGATCGCGCAGTACCGGCTGCAGGCCAAGGCCGCGCACGCCAAGGCGAGCGAGCCCCAAAAGCAGAGCTGAGCACCGGCCGGAGCCGTGCCCGCTGGCTTCGGCAGGGCCTCTCGGTCGTCGCCTCCGACTATCAGCGCCTCGGCGGCGCCCGGGCCGTATTGCCGACGAGGTGATCATCACGGGCAAGTCGCAGAGCTTAACCTCGTCAATCGGCGCCAGCCGCCTCGCGGCCGAGTACGCGCCAGACCTGGAGCTGCGCGCCGCCATCGCGGTGGTAGCGGTTAGTGGCGCCGCAGATCTGGCGATTAAGTTCAGCGATTGATGAGTGATCAGACAGCCGACCGACCCCACATCGCTCCAGGCACCACTGACCTGGAACGGGCCAGCAGGAGCCCCCGAACGGGAATCCAAAGGCGATCAAGCGGCTGCATGCAGCCGAATGCTGTTCGCGTACGCCGGGACGCCGGGCTCATTCACCTTCCGATTGGTCGAGCGGTATTTCCCTGACGGCTGCCTCCGCAAGAAGCTCGAAGACGGCCGCGCCACCGCGAAATGGACCGGCACGATAGGCGTTCAACACAAGCTGCAGCCGCTTCTGGACCTTTTCATTGGTACCTCCCGCGTGCAGTCTCTCCCGCTGAAGACAGTACTTCCTGTGCTTTTCGATGGTATCCATCTGCTGACGGGTCACCCGGAAGTGATGCAGGAGGCCAAAAGCCTGGTCGTTGAAGCCTTCGCGCTGAAGTTCGTCCAGGAGTTCGATCGTGCGTTTCGGAGATGCCATGAGTTGCATTCGGACAGTTCAGATGAATGCCGTAGCAGCAGCCGTCCAGTCAGGCGCTCGGCGCCGCCCAGGCCGCTGCCAATGGTTGACGGCAAGGGTCCCGCCTGAGCCGACAGGACTCCGAAGAATGTGACCTATCGTTATCTCGGATGCCAGCATCCATTTGCCGGATGGCAAACCGAAGCCGGCCAATAGCCCTCGCCGGCCATCAGGCCCGCATCGCCACCATCACCGAATACGCCTTCACCACGGCCGTGGCCGCCTGCCCCACCGCGATGCCGAGGGCATCGATGGCATCGTTGGTGACGCTGGCCGTGATTACCGCGCCGCCGGGCAGCGTCAGGCCCACGAGCGAGGAGACGGCGCCGCGCTCCACGCGCGAGACGGTGCCGGCGAACTGGTTGCGTGCCGAGAGCTGGTAGCCGGCGAAGTCGGTCACCAGCACCACGGCCGAGGACTTGACGAGCGCGATCGCCTCCTTGCCCACGGCCGCCTGCAGCCGCGTGGCCGCGGCGCTGGTCATGGTGGCGACGATCTCCTGGCCGCCGGCCAGGGCGATGGTCAGTTGGGTGGTGACGGGGCCGGCCTCGACGGCGCTGACGGTGCCGGCGAACTGGTTGCGGGCGGTGGTCTTCATGGCGATTCTCCGGAGAAGGCCGGCGAGGGCCGGCTGTTGGATGAGCAGGGCTTCCTGCTCGCGCAGGAAGTCGGCATGGGCGCTCTGCAGGCCACGCCAAGCGGCCAGCAGCGAATGGCCAGCCGGCGTAAGCTGCGAGCCGCCGCCGCCTTTGCCGCCAGTGGCGCGCGCCAGCAGCGGCTCGTTGGCCAGGTTGGAGGCCGTCTCCAGCAACAGCCACGCGCCCTTGTAGCTGTAGCCCGCGGTGCGGGCCGCGCGGTTGATGGAGCCGGTGCTGTCGATGGCTTCGAGCAGCGCGAAGAAGCGCGCGTCCAGCCGCCCGGCCAGGCGCAACTCGCCATGCAGCAGCGTGGCGTCAGCCATGGGCGGCTCCCAGCAGGCGGCGCACGGCGGCGGCCTGCGGCGGCTCGGCCGCGCGCGCAGGGGCGCCGAGCAGCTCCAGCTCGACGCCGGTGCCCCGCGCCACGTCCACCTGCCGCACGGCCCGGCCCTGCTCGATGAGCACCGCCTCCTCCGCCAGCGCCAGCACGTCGTCGACGTCGTGCGTGATCATCAGCACGGGCAGTTGCCAGCGGGCGCAGACGGCGGCCAGTTCCTGCCGGAGGTCGTGGCGCAACATGGGATTGAGGGCGGCGAAGGGCTCGTCGAGCAGCAGCACCTGGGGCTCGCAGGCCAGGGCGCGGGCCAGGGCCACGCGCTGCTGCTGGCCGCCGGACAACGCCGATGGACGTGCATCGGCCATGGCCTCCAGGCCGAAGCTGGCCAGCAGTTCATCCACACGCCGTGCCGCGCGCGCATCCAGCCGGCGGCGCCACCAGGTGGTCAGGCCGAAGCCGATGTTCTGCCGCACGCTCAGGTGCGGGAACAGCGCGTAGTGCTGGAACAGGTAGCCCACGCGGCGCTGCTGCGTCGGCAGGTCGATGCCCGCCTCGGCATCGAAGAGCGTACGCCCGCCGATGCACACATGGCCGCGCTCGGGCCGCAGCAGGCCGGCCACCGCCTGCAGCGTGAGCGACTTGCCCGCGCCCGAGGGGCCGTACAGCGCCACCATGCGCGCCTGGCTGCGAAAGCACGTGTGCAGCGCGAAGCGGCGCTGGCCGTCGCTCACGGCCAGTTGCAGGTCGACATCGATCAACGCCATCAGGAGGGCTGGCCGAAGCCGTACTTGTTCAGCACCTCCATCGCGGGCGGCGTCGACAGGAACTGGATGAACGCCTTCGCCAGCGCCTTCTGGCGGCTTTCGCTCACCACCACGATGGGATAGCTCACCGGCGTGTGGCCGGTGGCGGTGAAGGCGATCTTCACCTTGTCGCCGCCGATGGCGGCGTCGGTGCGGTAGACGAAGCCGGCATCGACCTCGCCGCGCGCCACATAGTCGAGCACCTGGCGCACGCTGTCGGCGTAGACGAACTTGGGCTCCAGCGTGGTCCACAGGCCGGCCGCATCCAGCGATTCCTTGGTGTAGCGGCCCACCGGCACGGTGGCGGTCTTGCCGATGGCGATGCGCTTGACGGCGGCGCCGGTCAGGTCCTTGGCCGAGGTCAGGGCCGGTCCGCCCTGCGCGGGTACCACGGCCACCACGGTGTTGAGGGCGAAGTCCCGCTTGCTGTCGGCGTCGAAGAGTTTCTTCTCGATGCCCTGCGTCACCGTGGCCTGGTCGGCACTGGCGAAGACATCCACTGGCGCGCCCTGCGCGATCTGCTGGATCAGCGTGCCCGAGGCCGCGAAGTTGAAGACCAGCTTCGCGCCCGGATGGCTGGCCTCGAACCGGGGCCCGAGTTCCTTGAAGGCATTGGTCAGGCTGGCTGCGGCCGAGACCGTGAGCTGCTGGGCCGCGGCCAGCGCCGGCAGCGCTGCCAGGGCCAGCACGGCGAGCCCTCGACGGGTAAAGCGGGCCAGGGACAAGGGACGGGACATGGTCAGACTCCTTTTCAACAGATGCGACAGACTCGACAAAGACGATGAATGGGGATGTGGTCGGCGTGCGGGGCCGCTCAACGCAGCGACAGGAAGCGGTTGGACACGACCAGCAGCGCCACCGACAGCACCGAGGTGACCAGCACCAGCAGCAGCGCCATGCGGTCCTCGCCGGCCTGGACGGCGTCGTAGATGGCCATGGACAGGGTCTGGGTCTTGCCGGGGATGGAGCCCGCCACCATCAGCGAGGCGCCGAACTCGCCCATGGCCCGGGCGAAGGCCAGCAGCGTGCCGGCCAGGATGCCGGGCCAGGCCAGCGGTAGCGTCACGCGCACGAAGCTGCTCCAGGCCGACTGCCGCAGCGTGCGGGCCGCGGCTTCCAGGCTGCGGTCTACGCCACCGAAGGCGGCGCTGGCCGACTTGAGCACCAGCGGCAGGGCGACCACCGCCGAGGCCACGACGGCGCCATGCCAGTTGAAGACGATCGTGTAGCCGAAGTACTCGTACAGCCAGCCGCCGACCACGCTGCGCCGTCCGGCCAGAACGAGGATGGCGTAGCCGATCACCGTGGGCGGCAGCACCAGGGGCAGGATGCAGATCGCCTCCAGCAGGCTGCTGCCGGCGAAGCGCCGACGGGCGAACAGCCAGCCCAGCGCCGTGCCCACCACCAGCGCCAGGACGGTCGCCACCCCCGCCACCTTGAGCGAGAGCAGCAGGGGATGCCAGTCGGTGGCCTGGAGGCTTTGGGCCAGATCCGACAGAGCGGACGGTGGGCTTTGCGACATTTGCTACGTAGTTCAGTACATAACGACCAGGGTGCAATATACGCGCCAGCGTTGTGAAGCCCGTCACACCGCGGGCGCCACGGCTTGCATGAACAGCGACAGGGCCTCGCGGGCCGCCGCTGGCGCGTGCACGGCCGGCTTGAGCAGCAGCAGGTGGGGACCGAGCTGCGCCTTCAACAGGCGCAGCCGGGCGACGCAATGGGCCGGATCGCCGATCACGGCATTGGCCAGGATGGTGTCGTCGTCGGCATCGGGCCGGAACATCGGCGGCCTGCCCTGCGCCCCGAATTCCACGCCCATCAACTGCGGATAGGCGCGCACGGCGGCCACACCGTGCGCGACGGCCCGGTCATGGTCGGGCTCGCAGTGAAAGAAGCGGGCGATGGCAAAACGCCAGTTCTGCGGCCGGGCGCCGCGCTCGGGCGCGATGGCCGCCGCCACCTTGGCCAGGTCGGCCGAGGGCGTGGCCATCAGGCCATGGCCCTCCTGCGCCGCCAGGCGCAGCGCCTCGGGGCTCAGGCTGGCCAGCCATACGGGCACCGGCTGCTGCAGCGGACGCGGATGCACCGACAGGCCGCGGCTGCGGTAATGGCGCCCGTCGAAATCGACGGCGTCCTCGCGCCACAGGCGGCGGATGAAAGCCAGCGCCTCCAGCATGCGTTCGCGCGCCTCGGCTTCCGACGGCACGCCCGCATGCCGGTACTGGGCCGGAAAGGGCCCGCCGCGCGCCACGCCGAATTCCATGCGCCCGCCGCTGAGCAGGTCCAGTGCGGCCATGTCCTCGGCCACGCGCACCGGGTCGTTCAGCGGCAGCAGCGCGGCGCCCGTGCCCAGGCGGATACGCCGCGTGCGCGCCGCCAGTTGGGCCAGCAGCACCATGAGCGCGCTGCCGATGGCGAAGCGGCTGTGGTGATGCTCGGCCACCCAGACGGAATGAAAGCCCAGGGCTTCGGCCAGCTCGCCGGTGAGCAGGGTCTGCGCCAGGGCATCGCGCGGGTCGCCGTCGGGGTCTTCCACGTTGAGGAAGACGCCGTAGCGCGAGCCCGCAGGCGCGGTGGCGGTGCCTGTGGCGGGAGCCGGGTTCGTGCTTGGCGGAAGGGCGCTCATCGCCCGCCTCCTGCTGCGGGCGCCGCTTCCAGGAACCAGCTGCGCACGGTGTCGTAGGGATAGCGGGTCAGGCCCGCATGGCGGCTGCGCGGCGCCATCAGGTGCACCGACAGGGGCTCGGCCCAGCGCCAGAAGTCGGCCCGCAGGCCGGGCGTCCAGCCGGCGTCGTCGAAGGCATGCCAGAGCTGCACCAGCCAGAGCTCGCGGCCCTCCTCGTCCAGCAGCAGCGGCAGGCCCGAGCCGGCGCGCAGCCGCGCGTGCCAGCCGCTGTAGAAGAGCGGCCCGCCGCAGGACTCGACCACGAAGTCGGCCACACGCTGCTCCACACAGCCGGCGCACCGGCCCGCGCGGGCGAAGAGCGGCGTGCGGCACAGCCGCTGCATGTGCAGGTGCACCAGCCGGCGCAGGCCCTCCTCGCTGCACTGGGCCAGCAGCCGGTGCGCCGGCTGGGGCAGCAGCGGCAGGCACGGTGCCTCGGCAAAGGCCGCCCCGGCCCCCGGCGAATCGCCGGCCGGCCAGTGGAGCGTGAGATAACAGGCCCGGTCGCAGGGCACCCAGCGGGCGCCACGGGACACAGGTTGGGCGGATTGGAAGGCGGACATGGCGGCTTCGTCGGTTTTGTCAGGACAGGCGACGTGTTATGTAGTTCACTACATCGCGTTAGCCGTCCTAGTGCAAGCCGCGTGCCCGGCGCGTCAGATCCGCGCCCGGCCGTCCTCCGGCCCGAAGCACAGGCCATGGTCGCTGCACACGCCGCAACTGGGCGACTTGCAGACGAAGACCTGCTCGCGCTCGCACAGCTGCTTGTAGAAGAACTTCTTCCACTTCATGTCGCCCGTGTTGCGGGCCGCGAGCGCGGGGAACCAGCCGCCGATCAGCGCCGAGAGTTCGCGACGCGAGGGCAGGAACAGGTCCTGCCACAGGTGGTTGCCGCCCAGGCTGGCGCAGGCCAGCGCATGGGCGACGGCCGGTCCGTCCTCGGGCGGGCCAGCCGCGGGAGACAGGTGGTCGAGCAGCAGCGCCACGAGGTCGTCCACCTCGTCCTGACGCGGCTCGGCGCGGTCGGCGCCGTCGAGCGCCAGCCAGTCCAGCCCGAGCGCCAGGTCGGCGCCGGGAAAGCGGCGGTCCATCACCGCGCGCGTGGCCGCGGCCGGCAGGCCCGCGAGGGGCAACCATTGCGTGCCATGGTCCGCGAAGGCCGCGCCGATGACACCGGCCAGCGCCAGGCTGGCCGGCTCGCCGCGCTGCGGGGCACAGGCCAGCAGCAGGGCGCGGGGATGCAGGGCCTGGGCATTCATGGCCGGGCAGCCCCTACACCTGCGCCGCGGCGTGCGTGTAGCACTTCTTGGGGCAGATCTTGGCGCAGGCCGTGCAGCCGATGCACAGCTCCTGGTGGGCGATGGTCATCACCTTGCGCTCGTACTCGTCGTCCTCGTCGTCGTCGCCGGAGAGGGCGATGTGCTCGCCCTCGTCATCCAGGCCGACGAGCTCGAGCACGCCGCGCGGGCAGACCTTGAAGCAGCGGCCGCAGCCGATGCACTTGTCTTCGTCCAGTTCGGCGACGAAGGTGGGCGTCCAGGTGGCGCCGCTGGGCAGGGTGACGTTGAAGGTGGTCATGGCTGGCTCGGGGCTGGCGGGGCGTGCGTCGTCAGGCCGCTGCGGCGGCAGAGGCCTTCCGGGCGGCCATCAGCGCGGCATGGGCCTCGTGGCAGCGCTGGGCCACCTCCAGGATGCGCTCCCAGTTGTTCGGCAGCTCTTCCGACAGGTCATGCAGGTCCATCTTGGCCTGCACGGCCTGGGCGTTGAGCTTCTTGAGGCGGGCTTTCAGTTCTTCTGCTGTTTCAGACATTCGGCGGCTCCTGGGTACTTGGTGGCACACGTCAAGCACTGTGCTCGGGCGCCCGTGGAACCGGCTTTGCCGGGCCACCGGGCGCGCCCCCTTGAGGGGGGATTCGGCTACACGAAGTGAGCAAGAAACGGGGGTGGGTCTATTTCATGCTCCGTAGTTGGCAACGTCCGGGTAGGTGCGGATCATCTGGACGGCCTCGTCCAGGAACTTGCCGCCGGCTTCCGCCAGCTTGGCCAGCGACGGAAAGCCGAAGCGGTGCACGTCGCGCAGCTGCTTGTTGACCACCACCAGCCGCCCGGCGATGAGCACCATGCGGCCGAAGCCCTCGTGGCTCATCTTCATCATGGGCGAGACCATCTGCTTCGTCTCGCGCTCGATGGCCACGGCAATGGCGTTGTAGAACAGCTCCAGGTGCCACAGCGTCTCGGGGTCGGGGTCGCCCATGATCGGAATGGCACGCCGCTCCTCGGGCGTGAGGATGTAGGGCTTGAGCAGCTGCAGGTCGCTCTTGCCCTCCCAGGTGCCGTGGGTGTCCTGGGCGCGCAGCTGCTTGATGAGCTGCTGCACGAAGGGCGACGCCAGGTGCGCCGCGTCGTTGTCGTCGGCCGCCGGGGCGGCGGCCAGGGTTGCTTCTTCAGCCATGGGGGTGGGCTTCCTCTTCGTCCTCGAAATCGAACGCACTGCCGCCGTCCTTGGCCAGTGCCTTGCGCAGCCAGGGCGGCGGCGTGCCCTTGAGCACGTCCTGCAGCTTGTCCAGGATCTGCGCGATGGGTTCGGGCTGCGGCACCTTGATCGGATGGATCTTCAGCGCCACCACCCGCGCCGCGCCCGAGCCGCCGATCGCCGCCACATACAGGATGGCGCAGTCGCGGATGGCGTCCAGCTTGGGGGCGAGCTTGTCCTCGTCGCCGTCTTCCTCCAGCTTGCCGCCGAAGTCGAAGCTTTCGACGAAGCGGTGGCCCTGGGGCGTGACCTCGTACACGACGATGGCCTTGGCCCAGCCGAAATGGGCGTCGACATGGACCTTGTCCTGGGTGGCGAATGCGATCTTCATGGGGACTCCGTGGCGTGGAAAAGAGGTCGCTCAGGCGCTGGCGGCGGCCACGGCCGCGTGGTCGCCGCAGCCGCAGCCCGTGCCGCAGCCGGCCTCCGCCTGCGGCACGGGCTGCGCCGCGCGCAGGGCCTCGGGCGTGAGCGGCCAGTCGCCTTCGTGGTGGTGCGGGATCTGCTCGATCATCAGGTTGGCGATCTCGAAGATCAGGTTCATCGTGCCGCGGTAGCCCACATAGCGGCGGTGCGAGTTGCCGATGCGGTCGAACACCGGAAAGCCCACTCGGAAGAAGGGCTTGCCCAGCCGCTCGGCCATCTGCCGGCCATGCGAGTGCGTGACCAGCAGCTCGCAGCCCGCCTCGGCCGCAGCGCGCTCCATGTCCTCCAGGTCGCCGATCACCACCTGCGCGGCCGGCAGCAGCGCGTGCGCGGCCGAGGGCGTGGTGCTGACGCACACCTTCAGCTCGGCGCCCATCTCGTGCAGCAGACTGCCCACGGCGAGCAGCAGGTCGGGCTCGGCGCCGATCGCCACCTTGGTGCCGCCGGTATAGAAGTGGCCGTCGAGCATCGCGTCCAGCAGCTGGCTGCGCTGGCGGCGGTACTTGGCCGGCACGGGACGTCCGCTGAGCTGCGCCAGCCGCTGCATCAGGCGGTCGTTGCAGGCCAGACCCGTGAGTCGCTCGTAGACCTCGAAGGGCGTGCCGGCGATGTCCTGCAGCGCCTTGGCGGCATCGCGCATCTGCTCGCCCACCGCCAGCGTGAAGGCCGAGGCGCCCGCGGCGCGGATCTCTTCCACCGTCGTGCCGCCCAGCGTGGTGCCGCGCCAGTCGGGCGCGATGTGCCCGTCGAGCGAACCCGAGATGTCGGGCAGCACCACGGCCGTGAGGCCGAAGGCCTCGACGATCTCGCGCAGCTCGTCGATGTCCGCCGGCGACAGGTGGCTGCCCGGCAGCAGCGTGAGCTGCGCGGCCACCGTGGGCAGCGGCTTGACCATCGCCCGCACGATGCCGGCGACGGCGTGGCGGTAGCCGTCCTCGAAGGCGCCCACGTAGTCGGGCGTGGAGACGTAGACGATCTCGGTGTCCGCCAGCTCGGGCTTGCGCTGGCGCACGATGGCGAGGAAGCCCTCCACGTCGTCGCCCTTGGTCTCGGTGAGGCCGGTGGAGCAGATGGCGATGATGCGCGGCGCCGCGCGCTGGTGGATGTTCATCAGCGCGGACTCGATGTTCTCGTAGCCGCCGAGGATGGTGGTCACCTCGTTCATCGCGGTGGTCTGCAGCGGAATGGCTTCCTTGAAGTGCCGCACCAGCAGCACCAGCCCGAAGGAGGTGCAGCCCTGCGAGCCGTGCATCACGGGCATGCAGGCATCCAGCCCCATGAAGGCGAAGCTCGCACCCAGCGGCTGGCTCATCTTGAGCGGATTGACCGCGCAGGCTTTCTTCGACTCGACGACCTCGGCCATGGCGCGGCTCCTCAGGCGGGCATTTCGTCGAGCGTCAGGCCCATGGCGCTGCGCGCCACGTCGGCCAGGAACGCCAGGCCCGGCAAAGGCATGCAGTCGGCCAGGGCCGCAGGCTGCGGGGCCTGCGGCGGGATGGGCGCAGGCGCCGGCACCGGCGTGCCCGCCGCCACCGCGCCCAGGCTCTCGCCGTCGTCGCCCCAGGGCGCCGGAATGCGCACCTGCTGCCACACGGGGTTGGAGAGCGCGCGGTCCACCTGGTGCACCAGCTCCACCATGCCCTCGTAGCCGCCATAGGGGTAGTAGCGCTCCTGGTTGATGTCCAGCCAGGGCATGCGGGCCTTGAGCGCCACGAACTGCGAGCGTCCGCCCGACAGCATGATGTCGGCCTTGGCATCGCGCAGCATGGTGTACATCTGCCGCGGCGTCATGTCGTCGATCATGTGGGCGTCGTCGCCCATGATCTCCTTGATCTTCTCCTTGTCTTCCTTGGTGGACTTCTTGATGCTGGTGCCCACCACCTCGATCCCCGCCTCCTGCAGGGCCGACACCACCGACCACGACTTCACGCCGCCGGTGATCAGCAGTGCCCGCTTGCCCGCCAGGCGCTCGCGGTAGGCGGCGATGCGCTTCCAGGCGCGGGCCTCCTCGACCTCGATCAGCCGCTCGGTGCGCTCGATCAGGTCCTCGGGCGCCCCCTGGCGCACCAGCAGCCGCGCGATGTTGCGCAGCGTCTCGCTCATGTCGGAAATGCCGTAGAACGAGCCTTCGAAGTACGGGATGCCCCAGCGCTGCTCCATGCGGGTGGCGATGTTGATCATCGACTTGGAGCACACCATCATGTTCACCTTGGCGCGGTGGCTGCTGGCGATCTCGTTGTAGCGGCCGTCGCCCGAGATGCACGAGAGCACGCGCACGCCCAGCGCATCGAGCAGCGGCTTGGTCTGCCACAGCTCGCCCACCAGGTTGTACTCGCCGATGATGTTGATGTCGTAGGGAGTCGTGTACTCGGGCTCGCGCGTGCCGATCACATAGTCCAGCACCGACTCGCCGCCCAGCTTGTTGCCCAGGTTCTTGGGCCCCGCGAAGCCGGGCGAGTTGACCGGAATCACCGGCTTGCCGAACTTCTCGCTGGCGCGCTTGCACACGGCCTCGATGTCGTCGCCGATCAGCGCCGTGACGCAGGTCTGGTAGACGAAGACCGCGGGCGGGTCGTACTTCTCGATGATCTCGCGCACGCTCTTGAACAGGCGCTTCTCGCCGCCGTAGATCACGTCCAGTTCGTTGATGTCGGTGGTGAAGCCGGTGCGGTAGAGCTGCGAGCCGCTGCTGGCGCTGTGCCGGTTGTCCCAGGAGTTGCCTTCGCAGGCGATGGGGCCGTGCACGAGGTGCGCCACGTCCACGATGGGCTGCAGCGCGATCTTGGCGCCATCGAAGGCGCAGCCGCCAGCCGCAGCGCCGGGCGACAGCTGCTTGGTGCAGCCCTTCTTCTTTTCCTTGGCGCCCTTGGCCTGGTTCTTGTCGCAGCCGGGCTCGTCGAACACCTGGGCGATCTTGGCTTTGAGCGAGGGGGACATCGGGAGGCTCCTTGCACGTGGCGTGGGTGAGGCCTTCATTGCAGATTCGGTGCCAGCCGCAATGCGTTGGAAAGCCAACGCAGAAGCGGCAATCGCGCCTGTCTTCAGCGCCGCCTGTGGCAGGTTTGAAGCAATCGCGACATTCGCGCTGCCGGCATGTGACACACGGGCCCGTTCCTATAATCCGCGCCTTCCGCGACGCCCTTCCGGGCCCGCATCCCGCGCCAGCCAGCCGCTGCCAGCCGCGCATCTCCTCCTCCTGGAGTCCGGCTGTGCCTACCCTGCCCTCCCGCCACCCGTCGCCGCGGCGCAAGCGCGCCCTCCCCCGTTCCACGCGCCGCACCGCCTGGCCGCTGGCCGTGGCGCTCGCCGGCCCCCTGCCGGCATGGGCCCAGGCCGCCACCACCGCCGCCGCCGATACGCAGTTGCCCGCGGTGCAGGTGGAGGACCAACGGGTGCCCGACCTGCAGCAGGACGGCTCGGCCGCCAGCGGCTACCGGGCGCGCACCGCCGCACAGATCGGTCCGCTGGACGCCCGACCGCTGCTCGATACGCCCTACTCCGTGCACGTGGTGCCGCAGGCATTGATGGAGAACCTGCAGGCCACCAAGCCCGACGATGTGCTGCGCATCAACCCCGTCACCCAGCTCACCACGCCGCAGTCGCGCTTCTTCACGGGTGTGACGGTGCGCGGCTTCAGCCTGGGTGCCACCAAGCGCATCGACGGCATGCCCAACACCAACATGGTCAGCGTCGACATGGAGGACAAGGAGCGGCTGGAGGTGCTCACCGGCCTCTCCGGCTTTCTCTGGGGTGCGGGCAACGTGGGCGGCACGCTCAACTACGTGCTCAAGCGGCCCACCTACGAGCCCCTGCGCAGCGTGACGGCGGGCGTGACGGAAGGCCGCAACGGCTATCTGCACGGCGACTTCGGCGGCCGCGTCGACGACGGCGGCAAGCTGGCCTACCGGCTCAACGTTGTCGGCCAGGACGGCGACACCGCCACCGACCACCAGTCGATCCGGCGCGGCCTTGCCAGCGGCGCGCTCGACTGGAACGTGAGCGATACGCTGCAGCTGCAGTTCGACGCCTCGCGCAGCGTCTACCGCATGCGCGGCAGCGAGGCCTACTGGAGCGCCGCCACGGGCGCCAGCTATCCCTCGGCCGACCGGGCCCGCAGCAACTTCTACGGCCAGCCCTTCACGCTGACCGACACCGCGCAGGACCATATGGCCAGCCGCCTGCGCTGGCAGCTGGGCGACAGCGTGGTGCTGCGTGCCGGCCTGGCTCGCCGCACCAGCCGCTCCGACCTGGTGGTGGCCAACAACACCTTCATCGCCGGCGGTGACGGCCGCTACCTGATGCAGACCAGCGCCTGGGAGTACCCCGATTACCTCAACCAGGGCGCCTATGCCTATGCGGGCTGGCGCTTCGCCACCGGGCCGGTGCGGCACACCCTGACCGCCGGCTGGTCGGCCGACCGCACCACCGCCACCAACTACCGCTCGTCCGCCGGCGGCTGGACCACCCTCACGAGCATGCCGGTGAGCTTCGGCCAGCCCGTCTACCTGCCCGACCCGGGCCTCACGCCCACCGGCAGCAAGTACCTGGCCCAGCGCACGCTGCGCCGCAATGTGCTGCTGGGCGACGACATCCGCGTGGGCGACCAGTGGTCCGCCCTCATCGGCGTGAACCAGGCGGGCATCCTGGACTCGGGCTACGGCGCCACCGGCGCCAGCACCAGCCACTACGACGACAGCCGCGTCACGCCGACGGCCGCGCTCATCTACAAGCCCGTGCCGTGGCTCTCGCTCTACGGCAGCACCATGCGCAGCCTGGAACAGGGCGGCGTGGCCGCGGCCACCTACAACGGCCGCCTGGTGAGCAACGCAGGCGCCGTGATGGCGCCGCTCCAGAGCAAGCAAGTCGAGATGGGCCTGAAGGCCGAAGCCCGCGACGTGCTGTGGACGGCGGCGCTCTTCAAGATCGACAAGGGCCTGCAGTACTACGACGCGAGCGGCAGCGGCCCGGTGACCTATGTGCAGGACGGCCGGCAGGTGCACCAGGGCCTGGAGTTCACCGCCACCGGCAAGCCGATGCGCGGCCTCACCGTGGTGGGCGGTCTGACGCTGCTGGACGCCAAGGTCAAGGAGAACCGTCAATCGCCCGCACTGGAAGGCAAGACGCCCATGAACGTGGCCGAGCGCACCGCCAAGCTCTACCTCGAGTACGACCTGGACGGCGTGCCCGGCCTGACGCTTACCGGTGGCGCCTTCTACACCGGCCCGCAGTACGCCGACGCGGCGAACACGCAGCGCCTGCCCGGCTTCGCCACCTTCGACCTGGGACTTCGCTACGCCCTGCGCGCGGCCGGGCTGCCGCTGACGCTGCGGCTGAACGTGGCCAACGTGGCGGACAAGCGCTACTGGCTCAATGCCAACTACCTGGGCAGCCCGCGCACGGTGGCACTGTCGGGGCAGATCAAGTTCTAGGCAGGCGGCCTTCCGCCCGCCGGGCGCCGCTCAGCGCGAACCCGACGATCCCCCCAGCGCGCGCGCCACCGCCAGGGCACGCGCCTGCGGATCGGCCCCCGCCCGTGCGAAGGCGGCCAGCGCACGCCGCATGCGCGGCGCCTTGGCGTAGTCGGCTTCACCGTGGCCGGCATAGGCCGAGAAGTCGCAGATGCACACCTGCAGCAGCTGCTCGAAGCGCTCGGGCCGCTCCACCGCCTCCACCCGTGCCAGCAGCTCGGCGATGGGACCGGCGCGCATGTCGCTGGCGCGGTGCACGCGATCGGCCTCGGCAATGGCCAGATCCGCCAGGTCCAGCACCTCGGGCGGCAGCGCCATGCGCCCGGCCAGGTCCCGCAGCCGGGCCTGGCCGCGCAGTTCGTGGCCCACATGGCTGGGCCAGCAGTGCGGCGGCGTGCCCGCCATGCCGAACTTGTGGGCCAGCACCGCGAAACGCACCGCCAGCGGTGCATGGCGCCGTGCGGCCAGGGCCAGGGCGCGCAGCTGGTGCTCGCCGACGTCCACCGGCAGGGGCTCGTCCGACAGGTGGGGCACGCCGAAGAGCGCGTCCAGCTCCGGCAGGAAGCGCCGGAGCCCGGCGCAGGCCCGCAGCGCCAGGAAGAAGCCCGCCGGGTAGGGCGACTGCAGCGCCCGCTGCAAGGCCGCGCCGGCCTGCTCGGGCGTTAGCCGCTCGATGGCGTCGCGCTGCACGGCACTCACCATCAGTGCGAGGTCCTCCGCATCCGGCGCCGCGCCCGCGCTCTGGGCGGCACCCAGCGCGAGGCGGATCAGCTGCTGCCCCACCGCGGAGGACGCGCGCGACCGGGTCATGGTCAGCGGACCCTCAATCGTCCAGCAGCGGCCGGACCTCGTCGACCATGTCGGCCAGGATGTGCTTGGCGTCGTCGAAGCCCGCGCTCATCGGCACCACGATCACGCCCAGCAGGCCGAAGCGCTCGCCCAGGTGACGCAGCGCCTGCGCCACCTCGGCATGGCTGCCGACCAGGCTGCGCGCCAGCATCGCCGGGGCTGCGTCGGCGCCGGCGCGCCAGTGCGCGAAGGGCTGTGCCAGGGCCAGCGCCGCCTCGCGCGTGGCGGCGGGGCAGGCGAAGCGTGCCAGCAGCACGCCAGGGCCGGCCGATCCGCCCGCCTCGCGGAAGGCGCCGATCAGTGCCTCCACAGCCGCCTCGTCCAGCTCGGCCGGCAGCCACAGGCCCAGCCCGCGGGCGGCGGCCTGCCGCGCGGCCTCGGCACTGTCGACCACGGCCCAGGCCGGCACCGGCACGCCCGGGGCTGCCGGGACCAGGAGTCCACCCTGCCCTGCCAGCCTGGCCTGCAGCGCAGCCAGCGACGCCGTCGCATCCGTGTGGGCGCCGCGCGCATCGGCCGCCAGCGCCAGCCGGCCCCGGCTGAGCAGCGAGGCCGTCGCCAGGCTCTGCGCCAGTGCCTCGGCCTCGTGCCGCGAGGGCTGCACCACGGCGCCGATGCGGGCCTTGGACGTCACGCCCGCCAGATGCCCCACCAGCGCCTCGACCGCCGTGCTGGGATGCGCCGGATCGTCCGCACACTCGGCCAGCCAGATGTCGTCGAAGCCCATCCGGTCGGCCTCCCGCACCAGCACGAACTGCCGGATCAGCGCCCGCCCGTCCTCGCCGGTGGGGTTCTCGAACAGGCACAAGGCACCCAGACGCAGTTTCATGGCAGGTTCCAGGATCTCAGTACGCGTTTTCGAACCACACGGGCTCGATGCGCCGCAGCTGCTCGATCAGGTGCACCGTGGTCGGCAGCAGCGAGCGCACGGCATACCACACGGCCTCCCGGCGCGGCTGGGCGTCGGCCTCGAGCAGGCCGCACAGGGCCTGCCAGCCGCGCCAGTCCACCCAGGCGAGACGCGCCTGCAGCGCCGGCGACAGGTGGGCCAGCGTCTGGGCCACCGTCAGCAGATGAGTCTCCACATGCTGCAGGGTGTTGGGGCTGGCGAAGAGCTCCGCCTCGTCCTGCATCTCGCAGGTAAGCCGGTCCACGGCGTCCGCGCACTGGCGCACGATGTCGCATTGCAGGTGAGGCAGCATGGTGTTCCTCGAAGAAGGTGCTGTGGCGATCAGGCGCCGGCCGGCGTGAGCGCACGGAACATGGCGCAGCGCAGGAAGGCCTCCTCCGTCGCCGGCACACCCTTGTGGCCGCAGTACTTGGCGACCAGCTTGGCCAGGCCCTTGATGTCGCGGCCGGTGGCCTCGGGAAAGAGCGCGGGCAGCCGCTGCAGCAGCGCGGCATCCAGCACCAGGCCGAACTGCTCGCCCATGACCTGCCAGATGCGCAGCCGCGCCGCCTCGTCCGGCGCGTGGTAGCGAATCAGCGCGATGCAGCGCGAGACGATGGCCTCGTCGATGTCGTCGATGCGGTTGGTGGTCAGGAACAGCAGGCCGCTGAAGTACTCCAGCACGCGCAGGAACACGCCCACCACCGCGTTCATGGCCAGGTCGTCGTCGCGGCGCTTGATGTAGACGTCGGCCTCGTCGATCAGCAGCACGGCGCCCCAGCGCTGGGCGCGCAGCAGCACCTCCTTGAGGGCGCTCTCCATGGTCGAGACGTTCAGGCCGAGCTGGCCCGAGTGCACCCGGTACAGCGGCCGGCGCACGATCTCGGCATAGACCTCGGCGGTGAGGGTCTTGCCCACGCCCGGCGGGCCCGCGCACAGCACGGTGGTACCGCCGGACTTGCCGGCCACGATGTCGTCCATCAGCACGTCCATCTCGGCGGTGAGGATGTCGATCAGGTCGGTCTGTTCGGGCGGCAGTACCAGCTTGTGCTTCAGGGCGGGCTGATAGGCATAGGGCTGCAGTTCGTCCACATGCACCCAGAGGTGGTGGTGCAGCTCCAGGTGGAACATCAGCATCAGCGGATGCACCGGCAGCTGGGTGAACAGCCCGGGCCGGTCGCGGCGCAGTTCCTCCGCCAGGGCCTTGACCTCGTCCTCGGCGTCGTACTGGCTGCTCTTGGCGGCCTTGCCCAGGTAGCCGGCCAGCAGCGTGCCGGGCGCCTCCAGCGTGGGGTTGCGCTGCTGCAGCACGCCTTCGTCGTTCACCAGCCGGGCCGGCTGGCCCTGGGCGCTGAGCACGATCACGTCCTTGCGCAGCCAGTCGCTGTCGCGATGGGTGGCGGTGGGGTCCTCGGCGTGGAAGCCGGTGCCGCTGCCCAGGAACTGGCTGCCGTACTCGCCGCGCCACTCGAAGTAGCGTTCGGCCGTGGCGTCGTAGGCATCCATCAGCGCCGGGGTTTCGCGCATCAGGCCGCGCGCGAGCAGCATCCGGGCGATGGTGCGGCCCTCGACGTCGGCGCCGGCCAGCCGCAGGGTCTGGGTGATGAGGCCGCCGCGCGCGTTGGCCTTCATCTCGACGAAGACCTTGCCGGTCTCGTCGTTGCTGGCGGGCACGAAGTCGATGCGGGTCGGGCACCAGGCCAGGGGTCGGCTGTCGGTGTCGGCGCTGAAAAGCCAGCCGCGCCGGGCACCGGCGGCGATGTGCCGCACCAGCGCCGGCACCACCTGCTCAAGCCTGTCGGCGGTGAAGCGCTCCGCATCGGGCTCCTCCAGTGCATCGCGCAGGCAGCGCAGCTGCACGGCACGTCGCCGCTGGTGCTCGCCGCCGGTCTGCCACAGCTCGCCCAGGCGATCGAGCGCCACGGGGTGGAGCTGGGCCAGGCCGATCTCGGCATGCGCGCCGAAGCGCAGCTGGTCGGCCAGCATCGCCAGCTCGGGAAACTCGCTGGCGAGCTGCTGGGCGTGCGGTCGTTCGATGCGCAGCTTCATGGCCCGTGTCCGGTCAGTTGTCGTCGGCGAGTATTTCCAGCTCGACCAGTTGCCGGTAGAGGGCGCGCCGGGCCCACCAGCGCGCATCGCCGGCCAGCCCCGGGTCGTGGCCCTCGAAGGCGGCCACCGCCTCGGTGTCGCTCCAGTAGATGCAGGGCCGGCCCCCGCGTGCGGCGATGGCGGCCGTCAGCGCCTCGCGCTCGGCCACCGGCGCGGACTGCAGCACACCGCGGCCCAGCAGGTGATCGGCGCGGTACAGGGGGGTGTCCCAGCCATGCTCGTCGCCCAGGCCGCAGATGGCGGGCAGCGCCGCGCGGGCCGCTTCGCCCGGCCCGTCGTGGCCATGCGCCTGCAGCAGTTCGCGCGCCGTGAGCACGTCGTGGATCTCCCAGGGCTGCAGCGTGTCGGTCGCAGCGACCTTGCGGGCCAGGTCCTCGTCGTCATAGGCAAACCAGGCATGCGGCTCGCCGGCGTCCGGCTGTTCGACGACGTAGATCATGGTGGGGCCTCAGGCAGTGCCGGACGGACGGCTCACTCCACGCCTTCGGCGTGCGCCTTGGCCCACACGGCCTTGCTGATGCGCTGGGTGATGCCGGCCGGGCTGGAATCGAACACCCGCTGCGCGGCCAGCAGCGCGCCCTGGGCGATGGCCGCCTGCTCGTGGGTCAGGGGCAGCCGGCCCGCCACATGCGTGGCACCCGGCACGGCACGCAGGATGGCCTGCCGGTTGGGGTGGTCGAGGATCTCGACCAGGTGCTCGGCCTCGCGCACCCCGTCCAGGCAGACCCAGCCATCGATCACTTCGACCTTGCGGCCGTCTTCCGTGGTCTTGACCCACACGCGTTCGGGTTCGGACATGGGCGATCCTCGATTCGGTGAAGAAGTGAAGCCAGGCGCCAGGCCGGCCGCGAAGGCCGGCCGGCGTCCTCAGCGGATGATGTCGTAGCTGTAGTCCGTCTTGCCCGGCACGATGGTGTTCGCGTCCAGGGTCTCGAAGAACTCGTCCAGCAGCATCACCAGCGTGCGCAGCGCACCGTCGTAGCCCCAGGTGGGATAGCGGTGGTAGTGGTGGCGGTCGAAGATCGGGAAGGTCATGCGCACCAGCGGCGTCTTGGTGTCGCGCTCCAGGTACTTGCCGTAGGTGTTGCCGATCAGGAAGTCCACCGGCTCGGTGAACAGCAGCGAGCGCATGTGCCACAGGTCGCGCTTGGGATAGACCTTGCAGTTGGCACCGTAGGGCGAGGCGTCGAACAGCGCCTGCACCTTGGCGGCCCAGTCGTCGTTGCCGTTGGTGGCCAGCACGTGGGCCGGCTCGGCGCCCAGTTCCAGCAGGAAACGGGTGGTGCCCAGCATCTGGTCAGGATCTCCGTACAGCGCGAAGCGCTTGCCGTGCAGGTGGGCCTGGCTGTCGGCCATGGCGTCCACCAGCTGGCCGCGCTCCTTCTCCAGCTCGGCCGGGATCGGCTTGCCGGTCAGGCGCGAGATGGCCATCAGGAATTCGTCGGTGCCGGCCACGCCCATGGGGGCATTGAGCACCACGACTTCCTGGCCGTGCTCGGCGATGAACTTGGAGGTCTTCTCGCAGCAGTATTCCTGGAAGACGATGGTCGCCTTGGCGTGCAGTGCGGCCTCGACCTCTTCCTTGGTGGTGCCGCCCTCGTACATGCGGAACTCGCCGTCGGTGGGCGTGTTCCAGGTCTCGGATGGGTCGCAGATGATGTTCGCCTTCACGCCGAACAGGCTGAAGATGCGACGGATCTCCTTCATGTTGCCCACGACGAAGCCGTCGAAGCCGCCGATGAAGTTGATGCTGTCGTTGGGCACGCGCTCCAGCTTGGGCGCCGTGCCGGCCTTGCCGTCCCAGAAGTGCTTGAGGATGCCCAGCAGCGCGTTGTCGTAGCCGGTGATGTGGCTGCCGACGAAGGCCGGGGTGTGCGCGAAGGGCACGTCGTAGGCCTCGGGCACGCTGCCCTTCTGCTTGCTGTTCTTGATGAAGGCGTCCAGGTCGTCGCCGATCACTTCCGCCATGCAGGTGGTGCTGACGGCGATCATCTCGGGCTTGTACAGGTTATAGGCGTTGGCCAGGCCGTCGATCATGTTGTTCAGGCCGCCGAACACCGCCGCGTCCTCGGTCATCGAGGAACTGACGCAGGAGGTGGGCTCCTTGAAGTGGCGGCTGAAGTGGCTGCGGTAGTAGGCCACGCAGCCCTGCGAGCCGTGCACGAACGACAGCGTCTTGTGGAAGCCGTTGGCCACATACACCGCACCCAGCGGCTGGCAGGCCTTGGCCGGATTGACGGTCAGCGAATCGCGGGCGAAGTTCTTCTCTTTGTAGTCCTCGGTCTTGGTCCACTCGATGACCTGCTTGATCTTGTCGTCGGGGTGGTTGAACTCGAACTCTTCCTTCTTGCGTTTGAAGATGTCCTGGTATTCCGGCTCGCGGAACAGCAGTTCGTGGTCGAGGATCTTGTCGGCGGATTGGGGCATGGCGGGCTCCGATGGAAAAGAGGTCGTGGGGCGGCTCGGACGGCCCGCGCACGGGGTGCGCGCGGGCCGCGGCGTTGCGCAGGCGGGGATCAGGACTTCCAGGGCGCCTTGGTCAGGCCCCAGATCGGCGAGCTGATCGCCATGTCCATGTCGCGGGCGAAGATGGCGAAGCCGTCATAGCCGTGGTAGGGGCCCGAGTAGTCCCAGCTGTGCATCTGGCGGAAGGGCACGCCCATCTTCTGGAAGACGTACTTCTCCTTGATGCCGGAGCCGATCAGGTCGGGCTTGATCTTGTCGACGAAGTGCTCGAACTCGTAGCCGGTCACGTCGTCGTAGATCAGCGTGCTGTCCTTGATGTAGTGCGTGGTGCGCTGGTAGTCGTCGTTGTGGCCGAACTCGTAGCCGGTGCCCACCACGTCCATGCCCAGGTCCTCGTAGGCGCCGATCACGTGGCGCGGACGCAGGCCGCCCACGTACAGCATGACCTTCTTGCCCTGCAGGCGCGGCTTGTAGCGCGCGATGACGGCATCCATCAGCGGACGGTACTTGGCGATGACCTTCTCGGCGTTGGCCTTGATGGTGTCGTCGAAGTGGCTGGCGATCTCGCGCAGGCTCTTCTCGATCATCGTGGGGCCGAAGAAGTTGTACTCCACCCATGGGATGCCGTACTTCTCTTCCATGTGCCGGCTGATGTAGTTCATCGAGCGGTAGCAGTGCAGCACGTTGAGCTTGGCGCGGGGCGTGTTCTCCAGCTCGGCGATGGTGCCGTCGCCCGACCACTGGGCGATCACGCGCAGGCCGATCTCTTCCAGCAGGATGCGGCTGGACCAGGCATCGCCGCCGATGTTGTAGTCACCGATGATGGCCACGTCGTAGGGCGTGGAGACGAAGTCGGGCCGCTTGTCGGGGTCGGCCTTGTCGAACACCCAGTCGCGGATGGCGTCGTTGGCCAGGTGGTGGCCCAGCGACTGGCTCACGCCACGGAAGCCTTCGCAGCGCACGGGCACGATGGTGTGGCCTTCGTACTCCTTGCTCTTCTTCTTGCTGACGGCCTCGATGTCGTCGCCGATCAGGCCGATGGGGCATTCGGACTGGATCGAGATGCCCTTGTTCAGCGGGAACAGCTCTTGGATCTCGTCGATGATCTTGTCGAGCTTCTTGTCGCCGCCGAAGACGATGTCCTTCTCCTGGAAGTCGGAGGTGAACTGCATCGTGACGAAGGTGTCCACGCCGGTGACGCCGATGTAGTAGTTGCGGCGCGCGGCCCAGCTGTACTGGCCGCAGCCCACCGGGCCGTGGCTGATGTGGATCATGTCCTTGATCGGGCCCCAGACCACGCCCTTGGAGCCGGCGTAGGCGCAGCCGCGGATGGTCATCACGCCCGGCAGGGATTTGATGTTGGACTTCACGCCGCAGTCGGGCTTGCCTTCTTCGAAGGTGCCCAGGTGCTTGGCGCGCCGCTTGGCCATCTTCTCGGGATAGGCCTTCAGCACTTCATCGATCAGGGCCTTGTTCGCGGCCTTGCGCTCTTCAACGGTGGCGGTCATGGGGGATGCTCCGTAAGGATGGGAAGGGGGCGGCGCCGGGCCCCGCCGCGCGGGGCCCGGGCTTGCACGCCTGGAATCAGGCGGCCAGTTCGGCCGCGGCCTTGCCGACCTGCGACTCGTCGATCTGCTTCATGATCCCGTGCTCCATCAGCAGGTCTTCCAGCTGGTCCATGGTGATGGGCGTGGGGATGGTGCCGTTGCCGGCGTTGTTGTGGACCTTGCGGGCCAGCTGGCGGTATTCCTCGGCCTGCTTGGACTCGGGTGCGTACTCGATCACCGTCATGCGGCGCAGCTCGGCGTGCTGCACGATGTTGTCGCGCGGCACGAAGTGGATGAGCCGGCTGCCCAGCATCTTGGCCAGCGACTCGGCCAGTTCCAGTTCCTTGTCGGTCTGGCGCTCGTTGCACACCAGGCCGCCCAGGCGGACGCCGCCGCTGTTGGCGTACTTCAGGATGCCCTTGGAGATGTTGTTGGCCGCGTACATGGCCATCATCTCGCCGGACATGACGATGTAGATCTCCTGCGCCTTGTTCTCGCGGATGGGCATGGCGAAGCCGCCGCACACCACGTCGCCGAGCACGTCGTAGGAGACGTAGTCCACGCCGTCATAGGCGCCGTTCTCTTCGAGGAAGTTGATCGAGGTGATCACGCCGCGGCCGGCGCAGCCGACGCCCGGCTCCGGGCCACCGGACTCCACGCAGCGGATGTCCTTGTAGCCGATCTTCATCACGTCCTCGAGCTCCAGGTCCTCCACCGAACCGGCTTCCGCCGCCAGCGAGAGGATGGTGTCCTGGGCCTTGGCGTGCAGGATCAGGCGGGTGGAGTCGGCCTTGGGATCGCAGCCGACGATCAGGATCTTCTGGCCCAGCTCGGTGAGCGCGGCCAGCGTGTTCTGGGAGGTGGTGGACTTGCCGATGCCGCCCTTGCCGTAGAAGGCGATTTGCCGAAGTTTGGACATTGCGATTACTCCAGTGAGAGTGAAGGGTTGAAAGGTTGCGTTGCAGAAAGCCGCGCCCATGTCAGCCTGTCGTGGTCCTGCTGTAGCTCTTCTTGTCGGGGTCACGCATCGGCCGGACTTGTGTCCGCGCACCCCCTCTTCGCAGCTTCCATGCCATGCCCCTTCGACCGGCATGGAATCCCTCCGAAAGTCCACTCTCCAGAGGGAGAAAGGCCCATTCGCCCCCTGCGTCGGCGGCCGACGCGGGGCTTGTACGGTTCGCGACAAACCCTGCATCGCGCGTCGCGAAAACGGCGGCGTTGCGCCGCACACCGCCCAGCAGCCTGTCGCATTTGGCTGCCTTGTCGCGCGCCAGGGCGCTGGTACGCCGATTGCAGAACGCAGACCATGACCCCGTCCATTCCCACGGCCCCGTCGCCGCACAACACGCACTACGAGCGCCTGGGCGGCGATGCAGCCATCGCGCGGCTGGTGGAGGCCTTCTACCGCCACATGGACACCTCGCCCGGCGCGCAGCGAATCCGCGCCATGCACGAGCCCGACCTGAGCGCGACGAAGGCGGTGCTGGTGCTCTACCTGCGCGAATGGCTGGGCGGCCCCAAGGACTATTCCGCCCGGCGCGGCCATCCGCGGCTGCGCATGCGGCACGCCGGCTTCGCCATCGGCGCGGCGGAGCGCGACGCCTGGCTGGCCTGCATGCAGGCCGCCCTGCAGGCCGTGGGGGCCGACGCCGCGCTGCAGGCCGAGCTGATGGCCGCCTTCTTCAAGACCGCCGACTGGATGCGCAACACCGACACCCGGACCGCGCCCCAGCACCCCCTTTCCCTCACCACCCTCAAGGAAGCCCCATGACCGCCACGGCCACCCAGACCGAGATCCAGGACACCGCCTTCGCGCGCCTCGAAGCCGAAGGCCGCCTGCTGAACCCGGTGCTCAAGGCGCCCACCCACAAGCTGGGCCGCTTCGGCTTCCGCGGCGAACTGGCGCTGCGCTTCTCGGCCAAGCTGGCCGACGAGGCCCGCCCGCCCGAGCTGACCTGCGACCAGGTGATGGCCGTGGCCACCACCGGCGACAAGCACCTGCCCTTCTTCTGCGGCTGGCTGCTGTCCTTCGAGTCGCTCAAGGACGTGGCCGAGACGCTGGGCGACACGCTCAGCGCCGGCGGCAAGTACTTCCTCTTCTGCGACAACATCGACCTGTCGAAGAAGTACCAGGTGCCCTACAAGGGCGCCATGTTCTACGTGCTGCCCATCCTGGAGAACACGGTCTACAACGAGATGCTGGAACTGCTCTACCTGGAGAAGGGCGACCTCAAGAAGAAGGACACCGCCGGCAAGCTCGACGCCGTGGCCGATGCCGCGCTGAAGTTCGACGTCACCTTCGACACCATCACCTACGCCGAGGGCCTGGCGCTGATGGGGCCGGTGCGCAACCCCAACGAGAACCGGCCGGTCTGAACCCGCACGGCACCGCCATGCCTGCCCCGCTTCCTGCCCACGGGCCCTGCGTCCTCGCGGACGAGGCGCCCATCGCCCGCCTGCATCCGCGGCGGGCCGGGTCTGCCTCCGTCGCTGCGCTGTCCAACTGGCTTGCGCAGCAGGGCTTTCCAGGCCCCTTCGCGCGCGCCGAGGACGGCGAGACCGCCCTCATGCGCGCCGCCTGGCTGGGCGACGCGTCGGCCACCGCCGTCCTGCTGGGCCGCGGCGTGCCGGTGGATGCCGAGGACGACCAGGGCCGCACCGCCCTCTGGTACGCCTGCCTGCAGGGCTGGCCCGCCACCATCGTGCAGTTGCTGGAGGCCGGGGCCGACATCGACCACGCGGACGACGACGGCCTCACCTGCCTGATGCAGGCCGCCGCCAGCGGCCGCGCCGAGCTGATGGCCCTGCTGCGCCGGATGGGCGCCAGCGCCGTACCCTGCGCGCCCGATGGCCGAGCCGCGGCGGACATGGCGGCCGACCGCGCGCGCGAGCTGCTGCGCCATGCGCGGCGGCTGAGCGCCTGAAGACCCTGCGCGCGAGACACCCATGCCCCTCCTGGCCTACCACGCGCGCACCAAGCACCGGCCGCAGCGCTATGCGGCCGGCCCCGAGACGCTGGACTGGGACGCGCAGCCCGACCCCTTCCGCCGCTATGCCGGCGCCCCGCAGGTGGCGCTGCCGCTGCCCGCCGCCCGGCGGCAAACGCCCTGGGCCGCGCTCTTCGCGCCCGGCGCCCTCCCGCCCGCCGCTCCCACGCTGGAGAGCCTGGGCCTGCTCTTCGAGCTGAGCCTGGCGCTGTCGGCCTGGAAGCAGGCCGGCCCTGACCGCTGGGCCGTGCGTTGCACACCCTCCAGCGGCAACCTGCATCCCACCGAGGGCTACCTGCTGGCGCGCGGCGTGGCGGGCCTGCCCGACGGCCTGCACCACTACACCCCCGAGCTGCATGCGCTGGAGCAGCGCGCCAGCCTGGCCGCTGCGCCCGGCACGGCCCCCGCCCTTGCGGTGGGCCTGTCCTCCATCCACTGGCGCGAAGCCTGGAAGTACGGCGAGCGCGCCTTCCGCTACTGCCAGCTCGATGTCGGCCATGCGCTGGGCGCCCTGCGCTACGCCGCCGCCCTGCTGGGCTGGCGCCTGCACGACCTGCGCCCCGGCCACGAGGCCATCGCCCGCTGCCTGGGCCTGGACCGGCCCGGGGACTTCGGCGACGCCGAGCTCGAAGAGCCCGAGCTGCTGCTGGCCCTGGACTTCGGCGCGCCGCTGGAAGCGCACTGGCACGGCCTGGACGACTGGCAGGGCCGCGCCAACCGGCTCGACGCGTACCCCATGTACCGCTGGCCCGTGATCGGCGAAGCCGCCCGCGCGTCGCGCGCGCAGGCCGCACCGCCTGCGCCGACCGGCAAGGCCGCGCCAGACGCGGCAGTCCCTGCGCCGACCGCAGTGCAGAGGGCCCCGGCGGACGCCGAATCGCTGATCCGCCGTCGCCGCAGCGCGCAGCGCTTCGACCCTACGGCCCGGCTGCCGGCGCAGCGGCTCTGGCCCCTGCTGGGCGCCCTGCAGCCCCGCCATGGCGACACGGCCGTGCTCCCCTGGGACGCCGTGGCGCAGCCGCCGGCCGTGCAGGCCGTGCTCTTTGCCCATCGTGTCGACGGGCTCGCGCCCGGCGCCTACCTTCTGCCACGCGGCGCCGATGGCGCTGGCGATGACGCGCCGCCCGCGCTGCACGCCGCCCTGCCCCACCTGGACTGGCAGCGCGTGGACGCGGCACCGCTGCCCCTGTGGCGCCTGGCCCTGCACGACGGCCTGCCGGCCGCGCTGCGCACCCTCAGCTGCCACCAGGCCCTGGGCGCGCACGCGGTGTTCGTCATCGCCCTGCTGGCCGACCTGGCCCCCTTGCGCACCGAGCCCGCCCGCTACCGCGCCCTGCTGCGAGAAGCCGGCCTGGCCGGCCAGGTGCTGTACCTGGAAGCCGAGGCTGCCGGCCTGGCCGGCACCGGCATCGGCTGCTATTTCGACGACGAGGTGCATGCCCTCGTCGGCCTGCCAGCCGAGCCCGTCGCCGGAGCGCAGTGGCAGGTGCTCTACCACTTCAGCGTCGGCCGGGCCCTGCACGACGAGCGCATCCGCACCGAACCGCCCTATCCCCACCGAAGCCCTGCCTCCCCGCCGCCATGACCGGACAACGCACCTACCGCCGCATCACCGCCGCCGAACTGCCCGCCTGGCGCGAGCGCCATCCCCAGGCGCTGGTGCTGGACGCCCGCGACGCCGTCCACCATGCCCAGGACGCCCTGCCCGGCGCGCTGCGCCTCAGCGGCGACAACCAGGACGCCCTGCTGCTGCGCACCGACCGCCGCCGGCCCGTGCTCATCTACTGCTACCACGGCCGCGCCAGCCAGACCTGGGCGCAGATGTTCGCGGACTTCGGCTTCACCGAAGTGGTGGACCTGATCGGCGGCCACGCGGCCTGGCTCGCCCACGCACAGGCTGCCGCACGCCCGGCCGAGCTGCACGCCGTACCCCCGGCCACATCCGCCCGCCCCGTGGCGCCGGCCCTGGCCGCCTGGCTCGCGCAGCAGGGCCTCGCCGGCCCCGAGGCCCGTGGCCCCCATGGCAACACGCCGCTGATGCTGGCCGCCTGGCGCGGCCAGGCGGATGCGGTGCAGGCCCTGCTGGCCCATGGCGTGGCGCTGGACGCCACCAATGCCGACGGCAACAACGCCCTGTGGCTGGCCTGCGTGCATGGCGAGCCGGCGTTGATCGAGCGGCTGGTGCAGGCCGGCGTGCCACTGGACCATGCCAACAAGGTCGGCGCCACCTGCCTCATGTATGCCTCCTCCGCCGGCAAGACCCAGGTGCTGCGCACCCTGCTCGCCCTCGGCGCCGACTGGCGCCCCCGTACGCAGGACGACTTCACCGCCCTGGACATGGCGGCCAACCTCGAATGCCTGCAGCTGCTGCGCGAGGTCGAACGCCGCGCACGACCCGCGCTGGCGGCCTGAGAAGCGGTGAACGAGCACGTCATGGCCCACATCGTCTTCTACGAGAAGCCCGGCTGCGGCGGCAACGCGCGCCAGAAGGCCCTGCTGCGCGGCGCCCGCCACACGCTGGAGACCCGTGACCTGCTCTCCTGGCCCTGGACGGCCGGGACGCTGCTGGACTTCCTGGCGCCGCTGCCGGTGGCCCAGTGGTTCAACCGTGCGGCACCGCGCGTCAAGTCGGGCAAGGTGGTGCCCGAGGCGCTGGGCGCCGACGCGGCCCTGGCTCTGCTGCTGGCCGAGCCGCTGCTCATCCGCCGCCCGCTGATGCAGTGGGGCGACACCCGCATGGTGGGCTTCGACACGCAGCAGGTGCACGACTGGGTGGGCCTGGGACCCAACGCCCCGGCGCCCGCGGCCCTGGAAGGCTGCGCCGCCGCGCCCCATGCCTCCGGGGGCTGTCCTGCCCCGTCGCCCTGAGATCCATTCCTTCTGCCATCTGGAGCGCCCCATGCCCCTCTACGACTACCACTGCAGCGCATGCGGCCACGGCTTCGAGGCGCTGGTGCGGGCCGGCGCCACGCCGCCCGCCTGCCCTGCCTGCGGCAGCGCCGCCGTGGACAAGGCCCTCTCGCGCATCGCGCCCGCCGGCAAGATCGAGGCGATCCGCATGTCCAACCGCCGCGCGGCCGCGGCGGCCGGCCACCTGAGCCACTTCAGCCCGGCCGAGCGCAAGAAGCTGCTGAAGTAGCAGTGGACGGCAGCGCCGCAGCCCCATCCATCGACGACAAGGAACAAGGCCATGGACATCGTCTACAAGACCACCATGCTCACCCAGGGCGGCCGCAGCGGCCAGGTGCAGAGCGAGGACGGCGGCTTCAAGCTCAAGCTGGCCGTGCCCACCGAGATGGGCGGCCCGGGCGGCGCGCCCAATCCTGAGCAGCTTTTCGCAGCGGCCTTCGCCGCCTGCTTCGAGCATTCGGTGCGCCACATCGCGCGTGCCGACAAGCTGCCGCTGCGTGGCTGCTATGCGGAGGCCACGCTGTCGATGTACGTCACCTTCGAGGGCGCCTACCGCATGGCCCTGAGCCTGACGCTGTTCATGGCCGGCACGCTGGACCAGCCCACCGCCGACAACCTGGTCGAGCGCGCGCGCGGCATCTGCCCCTATGCGGACGCCACCAAGAACAACATGACGCTGAACGTGAAGGCCGTGCTGGACACGCCGGTGGCGGCCTGAGCAACCCGCCCCACCTCTCAGGAGGCGCGGCTGCGCGCCCTGCCCCTTTCAGCCCAGCACCAGCTCGCGCGGTGCTTCGCCTTCCTCGCTCACGGTCACGCCCGCCAGGGCGCCATCGGCCGCCCAGCGGTAGTCGTGGCGCATCTCGACCGCGCCGTACACCAGCTTCTCGATGCACAGCGGACGGCCGGCTTCGTCGTAGCTGGCGCGAAAGCAGGTGTTGCGGTGGGCAATGGCCTCGGGCGGCAGCTCGCCCACCAGCCGCAGGGGCAGGCCCCGGCCGCTGTAGCTGCTGAAGTAGCGCAAGCCGGACTGGGCAGATTCGTTCATGGCATCCCTCAATCCGGCGTCATGTCCGGCTGCAGCAGCACCTCGTCCGGCTGGCCGCCGCCGGGGCTGAACAGTTCCACGCCGCCCAGCGGCGAATAGCCGCCGTCACCCTCCAGCAGCACCGTCGCCTGCGGTGGCAGGCGGCGCAGGGCTTCGATGAGCTGGAGCACGTTCATGGTCAGGCAGGCGCGGACAGGCGATGCCGCCGTGGACTGCAAGGCGCATGCCGCGCCCCTGCGCAGCCGCTGCACGCACGAACACCGGCCGGCGACCGGGGAGCGTGCCCGGCTCTGTCGCAAAGCCGACCGGCGCTGTCCGTTCTGTCGGCTTCGCGGCACGCAGACCGCCTTGAATCCGCCCTTCACGGCACCTGACGGGATGGCACACGGGTTGCAAACGCTATGTACTCGACGACATATTGAATTGCTCCCTTCCATGCCTGCTTCGCGTCTGCGCATCGCCCTTCTGAGTAGCCTTCTGGCCCTGCTGTGCTCTGCCTGTGGCGGCGGTGGTGGTGGGGGTGGTGGCGGGCTGGCACTGCCGGCAGCCGCCAGCGGCACGACGGCAGACGCCGGCACATCGTCCGCAACCGCCACCGGCACGACGACGACTGCGGCCTCCGATCAGCACGTGGCCACCGTCGACCTGGACGCCGCGCTGCGCGCCCAGCTCTCGGCCAACGGCATCGTCGCCCCGGCCCGGCCCGTGGTGGACGCCGCCCTGTTCGCCCTGGGCCAGAACCTCTTCTCCAGCACCCTGCTGTCGGGCAACCAGAAGGTCGCCTGCGCCAGCTGCCATGCCACCGGCAATGCCGGCGTGGACGGCCTGGCACTGGGCATCGGGGTCGACGGCACGGGCAGCCCGCCCACGCGCAGCGGCACACCGGTGATCCATCGCAACACGCCGGCCCTGGTCAACCACGGGCAGGGCAACCGACGCTTCCTGTTCTGGGACGGCCGGGTGGCCGTGCGGGCCGACGGCGGCTTCGACACACCCGCGGGCAACCGCCTGCCCGCGGGGCTGCGCGACGTGACGGCCGCGCAGGCGCTCTTTCCGCTGATCTCGCGCACCGAGATGCTCGGTGCCTACGACCCCGCGGATGGCAACGCGCTGGCCGACCTGGTCAGCGACGACGCGGTGGAGCACAACCCCCAGCCCGTGTGGGACGCGCTGATGCAGCGGCTGCGCGCCAACGCCGGCTTTGCCGCCCAGCTGGCGGCGGCCTACCCCGGCATGGCGCCCGCGGACATGGGCATCGCCCAGGCGGCCAACGCGCTGTCGGCCTTCCAGGCCCAGCGCTGGTACGAGCTGGGCAACAGCAACCGCCTGATCGCCTACGCCGCCGGCACCGGCGACCTGCCGGATGCGGCCAAGCGCGGCGGCCTGCTCTTCTTCGGCCAGGCCCGCTGCGCCCGCTGCCACACGGGGCCGCTGCTGAGCGACCAGCAGTTCCACAACCTGGCCGTGCCCCAGCAGGGCCCCGGCTTCGGCAGCGGCGCCGCGCAGACGCCGCCGCGCGACCTGGGCCGCTACGAGACGAGCGGGCTGGACGCCGACCGCTACGCCTTCCTCACGCCATCGCTGTGGGAGGTGAAGAACACCTTCCCCTACATGCACGACGGCGTGTACGCCACGCTGGAGCAGGTCGTGCGCCATCACCTGGATGCCGCGGGTGCGGCCAATGCCTTCCGCTGCCCGGCCACTGCGGCCGTGGCCGGCAACCCGGTGCCCTGCCAGGACAGCCGCAACGCCCCGGCCCTGTACGCCGACATGCTGGCCCGGCTGGCACCCGAGATGCGCACGCCGGTCGCGCTCACCGACACCGAGCTGGCCGACCTGCTGGCCTTCCTGGACGTGCTGGCCGACGGCAACAACACGGCCGTGCGCTGACGCGTCCCCCCCCTTTCCCTCCGCTTTCCCACCCGCCCCACCGCCATGCACCACCGACCCTTCGCCCTGCGCCTTCCCGCCCTGCTGCTCGGCAGCCTCGTCCTGGCCACGGCCTGCGGCGGGGGCGGCGGGGACGGCGCGGCCTTCGTTGCGGCCAGCACGCCCGCATCCACCACCTCCACGACTTCCTCCGACAGCAACACCCCGGCCGGCACCAGCGCCGCGGCGTCCCCCGAGGACGCGCCGCCGGTCACGCCCGCAATGAGCTTCGACGTGCAGGCCGCGGGCAGCCAGAGCCTGATGCCGGCAGACCCCAGCACCGCGCAGGATCCGACCAACCCCGCCAACAGCCCCTCGGGCACGACGCCCTACTTCGTCGCCCGCACCGGCATCACGGTGGACACGCTCAAGGCGCTGATGGCCGATGCCACCACCTTCCCGGTGGCGGAAAGCCCGGTCACGGTGAAGGTGGGCCCCGACAGCTACACCGGCTTCCGCCTGGCGGACGTGGTGGTGCGCGCCACCCGGTTCCGACCGGCCGACTACAACACCGGCGCCTTCGGCGTCACCACCGCGGTGATCGCCAGTGGCGCAGGCGGCGACAAGGCCGTGTTCAGCTTCACCGAGCTGATCCGCACCACCAACGGCAACGCCACCGTGGTGGCCTACCTCAAGAACGGCGCCACCCTGCCCGATGCCGAAGGCCGCATGGCAGTGCTCGCCGCCAACGACACCGACCCGGCGCTGCGCAAGGTGGCACGCCTGCAGACGATCGGCGTGCGAAAAGAGTACGCGGCCACCAGCTACACGCTGTCTTCCCCCGCCTCGGCCGCGGCGGTGACGCCCGACGCCATCGCCTTCCAGGTGAGCGGGCGGGTGAAGCGGCCCATCGCCGTTACATCGCCGGCCCTGTCCACCAGTTCCAGCCAGGGCTACTACGCCGTCACCATGGTGGGCGACAAGGACGCCGCCAGCCTGCCCACCTACTACTTCCACACCTACGGCCCGCGCCACACGGTCTACCTGTGGGGCCAGGGCGTGCGGCTGACCGACGTGCTGGACGCGGCCGGCCTGGAACTGCCGGCGCAGAAGAACCGCTGCTTCGTGGTGCTGACCAGTGCCAACAACCAGCCGGCGCTGTTCTCGTGCGGCGAGCTCTACAACTCCGTGGTGGGTACCGGCGGCGGCAGCCCCGGCAGTGCGAACCGCAGCCGCCACCAGGGCGTGCTGCTGGTCACCGACGACCTGCGTGCGGGCTCCGGCAACAACATGATGATGAATTGCTGGGTCAGCCTGGACAACTGCACCAAGACCAACAGCGCCGACCCCACGACCTACACCAGCGCCATGGACGCCAACGGCGACAAGGTCAACTACATGTCCGTGGCGCTGGTCTCCACCGAGGACGCCCAGCCCTTCATCCCCTTCGGCCGCTGGTATCCCATGCCCGCCACCTGTGCCAGCACGGTCTGGCCATGCAATGCCTGGATCGACGTCGGCGAGCGGCTGCAGCAGAACATCAAGAGCCTGGCCGTGTACTACGCCGACTGACCCGTGCCCGGGCGCGCGTCATCCCGCTTTCGACGCTTTCACCGCTTTCCCTGCCATCCCCACCAGGAGTGCACCATGAACCCCCAGCCCTCATCCCCCGCCTGGCCGGGCCCCGGCCCGATGTGCGGACATGGCCTGCGGCGCCCCGCGCCGCCGCCACGGCCACAGGTCCACATCGGCGGCTGGGTCCGCCGGTCCGTGGCCCTGGATGCCCAGGCCCTGGAGGCCATGGGCGCCGAGGACGTGCCGGGCTTCGTCGTCCGTTGCACGCTCGACGGCGCGCACGGCGGTCCGCGGCCCATGCGCGGCGTGCCGCTGCGCCGGCTGATCGAGCATGCCGAGCCCGCCTTCGGCGAGCGCACCGACTTCAAGCGCACGGCCGTGGTGGCCGAAAGCGCGGACGGCTACCGGGCCCTGTTCTCGTGGGGCGAGCTGTTCCACACGCAGGTCGGCGAGGGCGTGTACCTGGCCTTCGACTGCGCCCGCGCGCCGCTGGACGCCCACACCGCCCCCTTCGCGCTGCTGAGCCTGCACGACACCCACACCGGCCCGCGCTTCGTGCGCCAGTTGGCGTCGGTGGACCTGCACCGGCTGTGGTGAGACCCTGGCGAAGGACCGTTCCATGCCCCGCATCGACCTCTCCCGGCGCCTTCGCGGCGCCGCCGCCATCGCCCTGCTGGGCCTGTCCACGCTGGCCGGCGCTGCACGCGCCGTCGAGCTGGTGGACGACCTGGGCCATCGCCTGGACCTGCCCGCGCCCGCGCAGCGCGTCTACGGCAGCGCGCCGCCCTTCATGGTGCTGCTGGCCAGCCTGGCGCCCGAGCGCGCCATCGGCCTCAACTTCGCGCTGCCGCCCGGGGCGGCGGCCTATGCGCCCCCCGGATTCGCCGCGCTGCCCGTGCTCGGCGGCGTGGCCGGGCACGGCCTGCTCGCCGACCCCGAGGCCCTGATCGTCCTCAAGCCCGACCTGGTCCTGGGCTGGCACTTCAGCCTCTCCAACGACGAGGAGACGCTGGCCCTGGGCCGCCGCACCGGCGCCCCGGTGCTGATGCTGCGGCTGGAGCAGCTGACCGACTGGCCGCGCGCCTATGCCCTGGCCGGTCGGGCGCTGGGCCTGGACGAGCGCGCCCGCCTGCTGGGCGACTACATCCGCGACGCCCTGGCCCGCGTGCAGGGCGCGGTGGCCGGCGTGCCGCCCGCGCACCGCGTGCGGGTGTACTACGCCGAGCAGACTGACGGCCTGGCCACCGAATGCGACCAGTCCTTCCACGCCGAAGCCATCGCCCTGGCCGGCGGCGTCAACGTGCACCGCTGCCTGCAGTCCTCCGTCCAGGGCCTGGAACGGGTGAGCCTGGAGCAGGTGATGCAGTACGACCCCGACGTGATCGTGGTGCAGGAGCCGGCCTTCATGGCCCGCCTGCAGGAGGACGCGCGCTGGCGCGGACTGCGCGCGGTGCGCGAGGGCCGCGTGCACCTGGTGCCGCGCCTGCCCTTCAACTGGATCGACCGCCCGCCCTCGGCCACGCGCGCGCTGGGCATCCAGTGGCTGGCAGGCCTGTTCTATCCGCAGCGCTTCGCCTTCGACGCGCAGCAGGCGGTGCCGGCCTTCTACCGGCTCTTCTTCGGCATCCCGCTCGATGCGCAGCAGGTGCGTGCGCTCATGGCGGCCTCGTCGTCCGCGCCGGCCGAGGCGCCGCCCCACATGCACCATGGCGGCATGGCGGCGCCATCCAGGCCATAGCCGCGTGCTGCCATGTTCACCGGCTGGACCCATGAGGACGCCGTGTGCGACCCGCAGGCACCCGAGGGCGCGGCGGCCCGTCGCCCTGCATGGCCTGAAGCCGGCGCGCCCGCGGCCTGTGCCGCGCTGGCCCTGGCCGCCGCCCTGTTCGCGCTGGGCAGCGGGCGCTACCCGCTACCGCTCGCGGACGTGCTGCGGGGCCTGGGCGCGGCCCTGGGCCTGGTGCAGCTGCCGGACATGCAGGCGCAGTTGCTGCACCGGCTGCTGATCGACATCCGCCTGCCGCGCGTGCTGGCGGCGCTGGCGGTGGGCGGGGCGCTGGGCCTGTCGGGCGCGGCCTACCAGAGCGTGTTCCGCAACCCGCTGGTCTCGCCCGACCTGCTGGGCGTGATGGCGGGCGCCAGCGCCGGCGCCGCCCTGGGCCTGGTGGCCGGCTGGCCCTGGCCGGTGGTGCAGGGCCTGGCCTTCGGCGGCGGGCTGCTGGCGGTGGGCCTGGGCGTGGCCATCGCCCAGGCCTTCGGCGGGGCCACGGTGCTGATGCTGGTGCTGGGCGGCATCGTCAGCGGCGCCCTGTTCACCGCCCTGCTCTCGCTGGCCAAGGTGCTGGCCGATCCCTACAACCAGCTGCCGGGCATCGTCTACTGGCTGATGGGCAGCCTGGGTCACGCCGGCCTGGGCGAGCTGGCCCTGGCCGCGCCCCTGCTGCTGCCGTGCGCGCTGCTGCTGTGCCTGGCCGGCCCCTGGCTGGACGCCCTGGCCATGGGCGACGACGAGGCGCGCAGCCTGGGCCTGCCGGCCCCTGCGCTGCGGCTGGCGGTGATCGCGCTGGCCACGCTGCTGTCGGCACTCACCGTGGCGCTGGCCGGCATGATCGGCTGGGTGGGCCTGGTGGTGCCGCATGCGGCGCGCCTGCTGGCCGGCCCGACCAACGCCCGACTGCTGCCGGCCTCGGCCTGCCTGGGCGCTGCCTTCCTGGTGGGCTGCGACAGCCTGGCGCGCAGCAGCCTGCGCGCCGAGGTGCCGATCGGCATCGTCACGCAGCTGCTGGGCATTCCGCTCTTCCTGGCCGTACTGGGCCGGGCCCGCCGGGGTTGGAACGGATGAGCACCCGACCGCCCCCGAGCGCGCCTGCCGACGGCCGCGACGCGGATGCCGAGGCCCGGGATGCGGATGCCGAGGGCCGTGGGAGCGCCGGCCCGCTGCTGCAGGCCAGCGGCCTGCGCTGGTCCCGGCGCGAGGGCCTGTGGGGCCCGCGCCGCGAGGTGCTGCGCGGCGTGGACCTGCAGGTGGCGACCGGCGAGGTGCTGGCTCTGATGGGTCCCAACGGCGCCGGCAAGAGCACGCTGCTGCGCCTGCTGCTGGGCCTGCTGCCGCTGCAGGCCGGCATGCTGCAGCTGGAAGGCCGGCCGCTGGCGCAATGGACGCGCCGCGAGCTCGCGCGCCGCGTGGCCTACGTGCCGCAGCAGCACGAGCCGCCCTTTCCCTATACCGTGCATGACGTGGCCGCCCTAGGCGTGCTGCCGCATGCCGGCACGCCGGGTGCGGCCCGGGCGCGCGGGCGCATCGGCCCGGTGCTCGCGGAACTGGGCCTGGCCGATCTGGCGCAACGGCCCTACACCCGCCTGTCGGGCGGACAGCGCCAGCGGGTGCTGATCGCCCGGGCGCTGGTGCAGGGCGCCCGCCTGCTGCTGTGCGACGAACCCGACAGCGGCCTGGACCCGGGCCAGCAGCAGCGGCTGCTGCAGATCCTGCGCGGTCTGGCCGCGCAGGGCCGTGCCGTCGTGCTGTGCACCCACCACCCGGCGCATGCGCGCGCCATCGCCGGGCGGACGCTGCTGCTGCGCGACGGCCGCGTCATGGCCCAGGGCAGGACGGAACAGGTGATTGCGGACGACTGGATGCGACGGACTTACGGGTAGCGTCCCGGGCCGCTTCGCGGCGCGCGCGGGCCTGCCGCCGGGGTCGCGTCAGGGCACCATCTGGAACAGCTCGGGCTGCCCCTGCCGGTACACGCGCAGCCACAGCAGCGTGGCCGGCAGCACGGCCTCGCAGCCGAAGGCCAGGGCCTCGTCCAGCGCCGGCCCGGGCGGAAGGGCCAGGCGCTGCGCGAGCGACTGCCAGCCGTCCCAGTCCAGCTCGGGCATGCGGGCGCGCACGCCCGGGGCCAGGGTGCCCAGCGCCGCCGCCATCTGGCCCAGCAGGCGCTGTACCTCCTGTCGGGTCAGGCGAGAGCGCAGCAGCTCGTCGCGGGTGAGGCCCTCGACGAGCGTGGCGATGCCGGTGCCGGCCTGCTCCACGATGCCCAGCAGGGCGCCGGTCTCGATGCCGCCGCCCGCCGCCTGTACGCCCTCTTCGGGCACGGCGCTGGAAGGCCCCGGCGAGGCATTCATGCCAGGCACTCCCCCGCGGCCTCGGCGGCGGCGCACAGGCGCGCGTTGAGCTCCAGCGCAAAGGCCTGCCAGGCCGCGGCCAGCGCGCGGGCGATGGCACGCCGGTCCTCGTCGTCGGGCCGGTGCTCGTGCGGCAGGTTGGACAGCGCGCAGGAGCGCGCGTTGAAGCCCAGCGCCTCGTCGACCAGCGACTGGCTCCAGCCCGAGAAGGCGGCCAGCAGCGGCGGTGTGAGCGGATGCCGCCCCTGCGCCGGCACCCCGGCCTCGGCCGCCAGCACGGGCAGCAGCGCGTCGAGGCAGGCCAGCGCCTCGCCGTAGCACTGTTCGGCACTCGCGCGCAGCGCGCGGGCGCTCAGGCCGCCCTGCAGCTCCGCGCCCTCGGCCGTGCCGGACAGCATCCGCACCAGATGGCGGCGGTAGTGATCGGGGCCCTGGGCGCGCAGGCCCTGCACGGCCTGGCAGAAGGCGGCGACGGCGGCCGGCGCGTCCACCGCCGCGGCGAAGACGGTGCCATCCGGCTGCAGCAGCTGGTGCGAAACGCGTTGCGCACTATCCAGCGCGCCTTCCATGTGGCCGGCGCCGTGCAGGGCGGTCTCGGTGCCGGCGAAGAACAGCCGACTACCCCACCAGGGCTGGCGCAGCCGCGCGTCGGCCCGCGGCGGCTCGGCGGGGCCGGCGCGGTCGGCCTGCGCACAGGTCCAGGGCTCTTCGGCCCAGTCCTGCAGGTGAAGCTCGCCGTCCTGCGCCTCGGCGCCGTAGAGCTGGCTGAGCTGGCTGTGCACCAGCAGCGGCAGGCCGCGGCGGAAGTCCTGGCGCTGCTGCGCATCCAGTGCCACGAAGCCGGCCAGCGTGCCCTGCGGCCCGGTGCCCGCGTCGAACACCTCGCCCAGCACGGCCTGCGGATGGCGCACGAAGGCATTGCCGGAATGGCCGGCCTCGCGCCAGAAGGGCCGGCCGAAGGCGCTCGCCGCCTTGGCCTGCGCAGCCATCCAGGTGGGCACGGCCGCCAGGGCATCCGCCAGCGCATCCGGCAGGGCCGGCACGAAGCGGATGCGCTCGGCGGCCAGCCTCGGCGGCAGGGCCAGCACCAGCTGCGCGACGTGCAGGCGCTGGCCATCGGCCAGTTGCAGCAGCACGCCGCCGCCTTCCGCCCGGTGCACTTCGCACACCGCGGCCGTCAGGCACAGGGCCTGCGGCGGCAGGGCGTCGGCCAGCGTCTGCGCCAGCCGCGCGCTGCCGCCCTCGATGCGGCGCGCGCCCTGGTGCACCTGGCCGGGGGCGGCATCGTGCCGTTCGGGGGCGCGCTCGGGATCGTCCAGCCAGAGCGCGTCGCCCGGGTCGTGCTGGGGCACGCTGGCCAGGCCCAACTCGGCCAGCAGCGCCACGACGCCGGGCTCGGTGGCGGGCCAGAACCACGCGGCGCCCAGGTCCAGCGGCTGGCTGGTGGCGGTGCTGACGCGCGTGAGCAACCGGCCGCCGATGCGCTCGCGTGCCTCCAGCACGCGGACCTGGCGGCCGGCCAGGTGCAGGCGGCGCGCCAGCGCCAGCCCGGCCAGGCCGGCGCCGACGATGGCGACGTCGCAGAAGAGAGGGCCGGCAGCGCCAGCCTCGGAAGTCCTGGCGTGCATGGCAGTCAGGGATGACAGACGCCCAGGGGCGGGACTCAGACGAAGCTGAGCACTTCCACCGTCACCGGCTGGTCGCCCAGCACGGCGCGGCAGGCCAGGCGCGACTTGGCGCCGACGCCGACGATGGCGTCCAGGCGCTCGTTCTCCTCGCGCGTGGTCTTCGACAGGCTCTTGCGGCCTTCGAGCACGAAGAGGTGGCAGGCGTCGCTGCACTTGGCGCCACCGTCGCATTCGTGCGTGAGCACGCCGGCGCGGCGCAGGGCCTCCAGCAGCGTGATGCCAGTCTCGGCGTCGAAGGTCTTGCCGCTGGGCATGACGGTGAGGGGAACGGTGGTGGTGACGGTGTCGCTCATGGCGGGTCTCGTGGTGGTGGTGGTGGTGAAAAAGGGATGGCTGGACGCTCAGAAGGTGTGAATGAATCCGGCGTGGCCGAGCGGACTGCGAAAACGCGGCCAATCAAGGCGCAAAGCGCAGCCATAGCTCGGGCTATGGCGAGCATTTGCAACGCAGAGTGGGCGTGTTTTGGCAGGACGAGCGGGCATGACGGGTTCGTTCACACCTTCTCAGGCCGCCAGTGCCGCAGGCGCCAGGGCCTGCACCAGCGCATCGGCGAAGTCCGGCAACGGCATGGCGATGCGCTCGATGCCCTGCTCTTCCAGGAAGCGCGCCTCCATGCGCGTGGGCGGCTCGGCCAGCACGGCCCAGTGCCGGTCGCCGGAGCGCTTCATGATCTGCCGCGCGAAGCTGCGCGTGAGCTGGTCGTCGAAGCGGCAGCCCACGAACAGGAAGCCGCGCCCCGCGCGCTGCTGCTGCACGATGGCGGGGATGGGTGTCTGGATGTCGATCTCGGTCAGCACCTCGACGTAGTCGCTGTCCGAGACCAGGTAGTTGCTGGCCGGCCGGCGGCTGCCGATGGGCTGGTAGAGCACGCGGACAGGCTCGGCGGGCAGCTCCGCCAGGTGCTCGCCATCGTCGGCATAGACGCCCGTCCACTGGCCGAAATGTTCGGACTGCGACAGGCCCTGGATGCGCACCCAGCCGCCCTCGGGCCGGGCCATGGCGAGCGCGCGGCCGAAGGTGTCGTCGTACCAGGTGGCGATCCACAGGGGCGCACCGCTGGCGGCCAGCGCCGAATGCAGGGCCGAGGGCTGGGGTGTCGCGGCGAAGGCCTCGTCCATGATCGACACCAGCGACTTGCGGTGCTTGAAGTTCTCGATGAACTGCGCCGCCTGCGTGAGCCGCTTGCGGATCTTGTGCGGCACGCTGACCTTGGCGGTCATGATCTCGGCCAGGGCGAGCGAGGTGCCGGGCACCTTCGCGTCGTTGCACAGGGCGAGCATGCCGGGGCCCATGTAGGGAATCAGCCCACCGGCGTCGAGGCGGCGGGCGAGGTCGTGGATCAGGTCGGTCATGGGTGTCCTCTTCAGAGATAGATCGCCGCTCCGGCACCCACGTTGGTGGCGGTGTCCTTGAGCGTCTTGACGATGTACTTGACCTGGTCCGCATCCAGCTGCGTGTGCAGGGGCAGCGCCAGGGCGCGGTCGCCGATGCGGTCGGTGTCGGGCAGCACGCCGCGCTTGCGGCCGATGGCGTCGCCCGCGTTCATGTAGAAGAACTGCTGGTGCAGCGGATGGCTGTAGGCCGCGGTTTCGATGCCGCAGGCCGCCAGGTCCTCGATCATCTGGGTGCGGGCGCTGGCGGTGAAGCGCTTGCCCAGGTGCACGACGTAGAGCATCCAGTGCACCTCGTCCACGTCCTCGCCCAGGTAGGGCGGCTTGATGCCCTCGAAGCTCTGCATCTGCTCGTGGTACCAGGCTTCCACCCGCTTGCGCACGGCCAGCCGGTCGTCCAGGCCCGCCAGCTGCGCCAGGCCCAGCGCGGCCGTGAGTTCGCTCATGCCGGCCTGCAGCGGCACGCGCGCGCCCACCGACACCGAACCCCGGTCGGACAGCCGGCGCTGGCGCAGGTAGCGCAGCTCGTGCGCCAGGCGCTCGTCGTCGGTGACCAGCATGGCGCCCTCGCCCGTGCACAGGGCCGAGGGTGCGGAGAAGTCGAACACCGCCACATCGCCGAAGCTGCCCACCGCCTGGCCGCGATAGCGCGAGCCCAGGGCCTCGGTGCTGTCCTCGATCAGAGCGATGCCGTGCGCCGCGGCCAGCTCGCGCAGCGGCCCCCATGCGGCGGGGTGGCCGTTGGTGTTGCCGGCCAGCAGCGCGCGGGTCTTCGGGCCGATGCGCGCCGCCGCCTTCTCGGGGCTGAGGCAGCCGCTCCAGTAGTCGATGTCGGCGAAGACGGGCGTGGCCCCGGCGAGCGTGATGGCCTGGGCGATCTGGTGCCAGGTGTGGGCGGCGCACACCACCTCGTCGCCGGGGCCGATGCCCTGCGCCCGCAGCACCATCCACAGCCCCAGCGTGCCGCTGGCCACGCCCACCGCGTGGTCGCGGCCGGCCCAGCCGGCAAAGGCCTGCTCGAAGGAGGCGAGCATGGGACCGTCGCCCCAGCGGGCGGCCTCGAGCACGGCGTTGACCAGCTCGATCTCGCGCGGGCCGCAGTCGGGTTCGGCCAGGCCGATGGCTTCCATGTCCATGGCGGTGCTCCTGCGAGGTTCAGCTTTGCGTGAGGATCAGCACCGTGGCCTCCTCGGGCCGGGCGGTGACATGCCAGCAATGGCCCTGGCTGGCGGCCAGGTAGACGTTGCGCGCGCCCAGCTGCAGGGCCGGCGTCTCGTCGCGCATGTCCAGCGCATCGACCACGATGGCACGCACCTCCGGATGGCGGGCGCGCCAGAGCGCCGCGGCGTCGCGCACCGTCGGCGCTGCGCCCACCACCTCGCAGGCTGTGCGCAGTTGTTCGCTGGTGAGGGCCATGGCCGCCTCACTCGTCCGCGGCGATGCGGCGGGCTTCCACCGTCACCGGCAGCGTGGTGCCCTCGGGCATGGCCGGCAGGTCCAGCTGCCAGCCGTTGCCCAGCGTGACCAGGCCGCCCCATAGGCCGGGCTGAACCATCGACACGATGGGTTCTTCCAGATCCTTCTTGGGGACATAGGCCGAGAGCAGGCCCTTGCTGTCTTTGCGGATCATGACTTTCATCGGTGAGCTTCCAGGTTCGGTGAGGGACGGGATTCGGTGTCAGGCCGCAGCGGCCTGCGCTTCCTGCAGCAGGGGGCGCAGCAGGCGCGGCAGGCCGGCGAGCAATGCATGGATGTCGTGCGCCTGGCTGCCCTGGCCCAGCGACAGGCGCACGGCGGCCAGGGCCTCGTCGGCCGGCACGCCCATGGCGCGCAGCACATGCGAGGGTTCGCTGCCGCCGGAGGAGCAGGCCGCGCCGGAGGAGGCGGCGATGCCCAGGCGCTCCAGGCGCTGCAGCAACACCTCGGCCGACAGGCGGCCCACGCGCAAATAGCTGGTGCCCGGCAGGCGCGGCAGGCCGCGGCCCCACACGTGCACGGCGTCCGGCAGCGCGGCCATCAGGCCGGCCTCCAGCGTGTCGCGCAGGGCGGCCTGGCGTGCGGCCTCGGCCTGGATCGCCGCGTCGTCGCCCAGCCGCTCCAGGGCGGCGGCCAGGCCCACGATGCCGGGCAGGTTCTCGGTGCCGCCGCGCCGGCCGCGCTCCTGGCTGCCGAGGGTCTGCGGCGCGAACGGCGCACCCTGGCGCAGCAGCAGCGCGCCCACGCCCTTGGGGCCGTGGAACTTGTGGGCCGAGAAGGAGACGGCGTCGGCACCGCAGGCATCGAAGCCGAAGGGCAGCTTGCCGACGAACTGGGTGGCGTCCACATGCAGCCGCGCGCCTGCAGCGCCGGCCAGCGCGGCCACCTCGGCCACGGGCATGAGCAGACCGGTCTCGTTGTTGGCGGCCATCAGAGACACCAGCGCCACGTCGGGGCCGATGCGTTCGGCGGCGGCCTGCAGGTCGAGGCGGCCGTCGGGCAGAACGGGCAGCAGTTCGACCGGCACGCCGGCCTCGGCCAGGGCCCGGGCCAGCCGCAGATGACCGGCATGCTCGATGGCGCTGAACAGCACCCGCGTGCGCCCGACGGGCGCTGCGGCCAGCAGGCCGCGCACGGCCAGGTGGTTGGCCTCCGTGGCGCCGCTGGTGAAGATCACCTCGGCCGGCTTGCTGCGCAACACCCGCGCCACCGTGGCGCGGGCGGCGGCCAGCGCACGCCGTGCGTCCTGCCCCGGCGCATGCTGCGACGAGGCATTGGCCCAGAGCCGCTCGTAAACGGGCCACATGGCGGAGAGCACCTCGGGTGCCGGAGCCGTCGTGGCGTTGTGGTCCAGGTAGATCGTCACTGACAACCTCCGGCTTCGCCTGCGGTGCGAGCGCCCTTCGGAACGGCCGGGCGGGCGCTCATGGCCAGTACACCCGTTCGGTGTCGGCGCACAGCTGCGCCAGCAGTTCCGGCAGCGGCGCGGCCGGGCCGGGTTCTGCCCAGCAGCCAGCGGCATGGTCGCGGGCCTGCAGCTGCCACAGGGCCTGGCCCCTGTGCGCGAGGGCCAGGCCGGACGCATCCGCTGCGGGCTGCAGCCGGGCGATGTCGATCACGCCGCCGTTTGCATCCACGTTGCGCGAGCAGCAGGGGCTCTCGATTCGGTAGCCCAGTCCGTCGCGTAGCACGCTCGGGCGCACGTAGCGGTAGCGCACCCGCTCGCGCAGCGCCCGCTCCAGTCGGTGCAGGAGAAAGTCGGCCACCCCGCCACGGGGCGGTGTCGGGCTCTCGGGCATGGGCAGGCTGCAGGCCATGGATGGGCTCATGGCTGAGGTGAAGTCGCGGCGGCAGCGGCTTCGGAGGGCTCGTCGTCCTCCGGCAGCAGGCCGGCCGGCGCGGGCGCGATCTCTTCCTCGAAGCAGCCCACCACGCGACGGCCAAACTCGACCAGATAGATGGGCTCGTTGGTCTCGGTGGAGTGGCCGATGTTGACGATCTCGCCCACCGCGCCCTGCGGCGCCAGCACGGCGCCCTCGTCCAGTTCGGGATGGCTGCCGTCGTTGAGCAGGTCGTCCAGCGCCACCACGCGCAGGCCCCAGCCGTATTCGGGCGCGCGGGGTTCGGCGAAGGCGGCGACGTCGGCGGGCAGCGTGTTCATGGGGCGTTCTCCGGAAGGGACGAGGGGTCGGTGTGGCCTGTGGGCTGCTGCGGGCGGCCGAGCGCGTGCAGGGTCTGGGCATCCACGCCCAGGCGGGCCAGCACGTCCTCGGGCAGGTGGTCCAGCGTGCACAGCTCCTTGGCGCGCATGCCCACGCGGTGGCCCGTGTCCACGAAGTCCACCGCGTAGATGTAGAACTG
This sequence comes from Pseudacidovorax sp. DMC4, assembly GCF_056314265.1. NCBI lineage: Bacteria > Pseudomonadati > Pseudomonadota > Betaproteobacteria > Burkholderiales > Comamonadaceae > Pseudacidovorax > Pseudacidovorax sp. DMC4. The sequence goes on from NZ_JBQUYR010000014.1 coordinate 123,759, forward strand.
CTGCAGGAAGGTGTTGATGCTGGTCACGTAGCCGATGTCGCCCTTGTTGACCAGCACTTCACCGATGTCCTTGCCGTTGTAGGTGCCGTCGTTGCGGATCACGCTGCGGGCGATGACGCGCTCGCCGTAGTTGAAGCGGGGCGGAAAGGCGACCTCGATGAGGTCGTCGTCGCGGTTGATGTCAGCCATGGGCAGCTCCCTGGGCCGGCGCCTGGGCCAGCCGGTCGATGGCGGCGCGGCGCACCTCGGGGTCCGCGTCGTCCAGCAGGCGGCGCACCGCCTCGGGTGCGGCGCGCAGGGCCACCTCCCAGCGCACGCGCCAGTCCTCGTCGTCCACCAGCCGCGCCAGCAGCGGCGCGGGCAGGCGCTCGGCCACGATGCGGCGCACCTCGGGCTCGGCATCGCTGGCCAGGGTCAGCAGGGCCGGCATCTCCAGCCTCTGGGCGACCCGCATGCGCACGCTGCGGTCGGTGTCGTGCGCCAGGGTGGCCAGCAGTGCCAGCGGCAGGCGGCGGGCGACCAGCTCGCGCACGCCGTAGTCCGGGTCGTGGCGCATGGCGGCCAGGGCGCTGCCTTCGAGCCGCTGCGCGACGCGGATGCGCACCTCGCGGTGCGGGTCGTGCATCAGCCGGATCAGCTGGCCCTGGGGCAGGCGCAGGGCCACCTGCAGCCGCACGGTCTCGTCGGGGTCGCCGATCAGCGCCGTCAGCCGGAACAGGCTGGCATGGCGGGCGGCGATGGCGCGCACCTCGAAGTAGGGATGGGTCAGTTCGCCATCGGCCAGTCCCGGATGCCAGCGGAAGAAGCGGTCGATGCGGCGCGCATAGGCATCCTGCATGCAGGCGTGGCCGGGTTCGCAGCCGTGCGGCTCGGGCCGGCCACGCAGGGCCTGGTGGGGGCAACGGCCGCAGTCGACGGGACCGCCGCGCCAGTACAGCGGCGCGATGTCGCCGGCGGGGGCGCGCGCGGCCGGGCTGGCGGCGTTGGTCACGGACGTGCCTCCGGCCCCCAGCCGTAGGCGGGATAGGCGCCAGGCCCTTCGGCAGGGTCGACCAGGCCGGCGGCCAGCGCCTCGTGCCGCTGCAGCACATGCGCCAGCAGGGCCCCGCCGACGCGGTCGCCCGGGTCGAGCCGGCGCAGCTCGCCCAGCATCAGTCGGGCCTCCTCCAGCTCGCCCAGCCGCAGGTTGAGGTAGGCCAGGCCCTTGAGGGTGAAGAGGTAGAAGCGCACCGCGGCGTCGTGGCGCGCCTCGTCGTCGGTGGGTGGCCGGTCGCCGAAGTCGGGGCCGAGGGCGGTGCGGGCGACGGCGAGCGCGTCTTCGCCCGCCGCCTTGGCGCGCTCCAGGTCGTGGCCGTAGAAATGGAAGCGGTAGAGCGCAATCAGCGGCACCGGATGGCGCGGTGCCAGCGCGCGGGCGCGCTCCAGCAGCGGCAGTGCCTGCTCGGGCCGGTGGCGCAGCAGGCCGGCGCTGGCGATGAGCGCAGCAGGCTCGGCCGGCAGGCCATGGCCCAGTGCCGAATCGGCAAAGGCGGCCATCCCGCCATCGTCGAAGCCCAGGCCCATGGCATTCATCGCCGCTGCTCCGCTGCCTCGCCTCGGGTCATGCTCAGTGCGTCAGCGTGACCGGGCGGCCACGGCCGATGGAGCCCACGTCGATGCGGGCCACGCCGGGCGGCGTGGCGGCGGCATCGCCACTGCTGCTGCAGGCGCAGGGCGCCTGCTTGGGGTCGATGAAGGCCAGACCCGACTTGGTGGGCGTGTCCACGAAGTCCATGGTCACGCCGTCGAGCAGCAGCCGGCTTTCGGCGGGCAGGAACAGGCGCAGGCCCTCCCCCACCTCCCCCACCTCCAGCACCGACTCGCCCGGCTGGGGCGCGGCCTCGGCGCTGAACTCCGAGTTGAAGCCCGAGCAGCCGCCGGCGCTGACGACCAGCCGGAAGCCCGCCGTGGCCGGCAGGCCCGAAAAGCGCAGGATGCGCCGCACGAACTTCTCGGCGGCGGGCGTGAGGGTGAGGCTGGGAACCATGGTCAAAGGTCTCTGTGGTGGATGAAGAAAAAAGGACAGGCGACGTGGGCGAGCGCGCAACGCACAGGCCGCGCCGATGCGCCGGCAAGACCGCGGCAAGCGTTATCCGCACTGCCCGCACTACCCGCAGCACCCGCATCGCCGGCACCACGCGCACTACCCGCGGCACCCGCACCACGCGCACGACCCGCATCGAACGGCCGCGGAGCAGGCCATGCGGGAACGTCCGCGGAACCGGCTTTGCCGGGCCGCTGGATGTGCCCCCCTGGGGGGGGTGGGCGGAGCGCGAAGCGCGCAGCCTGGGGGGGTTTAGGCTTTCGTTATGCAGCCGTCCACGGGGCACACGGCGATGCACTGCGGCTCGTCGTAGTGGCCCTCGCACTCGGTGCACTTCTTGGGGTCGATGACGAAGATGCCGCCCTTCTCGCGGATGGCGACGTTGGGGCATTCGGGCTCGCAGGCGGAGCAGCCGGTGCAGGTGGAGGCGATGATCTTCAGCGACATGGCTTTCCTCGTGGATTGCTAGCTAGTGGGGGGGTGGATGAAGCGGCGTGCGGCGCCTCGCTCAGGCGGCCTGCGCCGCGGTGTAGGCACCCTGGCGGATGGCGGCGTCGCCGCGGTCCTGGTGCACCAGCGCGCCGCTGGCGATGCGGGCGCGGTAGTCGTTGAACCAGGCCAGCGCCGCCTTCTCGATGAACTCGCCGACGTACTGGTCCACCGGCTCGATGCCGGCGGCCGACAGCTCGTCCTTGGGGCAGGCGCCGATCTTGGCGACCAGCACGGCATGGCAGTCGTTGATGGCGCGCACCACCGAGGGCAGCTGCTCGTCGTCGCCGAAGCCGCCCTGGCAGTACAGGTCCACCCGGCGGTGGCCGACGAACAGGGCCTCGCTGCGGCTGACCTCGAAGATCTGGAACTCGGTCACATGGCCGAAGTGCTCGTTGACGCGACCGCCACCCTTGGTGGCCACGGCCACGAGCACCTTCAGGTCGTCGGCCACGCCCAGGTTGGCGGCCTCGGCGAGGGCTTCCTGCTTGGCATCGTGCTGGGCCTGGCGCTCGGTTTCCACCTTCTCCTGGTAGGCGCGGCGGCGGTCGAGGTCGTACACGACCTCCATCTCCTCGATCTTGTCGAGGGTAAATTCCTCGCTGCGGTCCTCGCCCAGCAGGCCCACCGCGTCGGCGCGGCACTGGCGGCAGTGGCGCATGAGGTTGGCGCCGCCGGCGCAGGCGTCCTGCACGGCCTTGAGTTCCTGGGCCGTGGGACCACGCTGGCCGGTGAGGCCGAACACGGTGCCGTGCTCGGGCTCGGAGATCAGCGGCATGATGTTGTGCAGGAAGGCACCGCGCTTCTTCACTTCGCGGTTGACCTCGATCAGGTGCTCGTCGTTGATGCCGGGGATGAGCACCGAGTTGATCTTGGTGAGCACGCCGCGGGCCGTGAGCATCTCCAGGCCCTTCATCTGCTGCTCGTGCAGGATCTTCGCGGCCTCGTAGCCGGTGACGCGCTTGTGCTTCCAGAAGATCCAGGGGTAGATCTTCTCGCCCACGGCCGGGTCCACCATGTTGATGGTGATGGTGACGTGGTCGATGTTGTACTTGACGATCTCGTCCACCTGCTCGGGCAGGGCCAGGCCGTTGGTGGACAGGCACAGCTTGATGTCGGGCGCCTGCTCGTGGAGCATGCGCATGGTGTCGAAGGTCTTGGCCGGGTTGGCCAGGCTGTCGCCGGGGCCGGCGATGCCCAGCACGGTCATCTGCGGGATCTCGCTGGCGACGGCCAGCACCTTCTTGACGGCCTGGTCGGGCGTGAGCTTCTGGCTGACGACGCCGGGGCGGCTCTCGTTGCTGCAGTCGTACTTGCGATTGCAGTAGTTGCACTGGATGTTGCAGGCGGGCGCCACGGCCACGTGCATGCGGGCATAGTGGTGGTGGGCCTCTTCGGAATAGCAGGGATGGTTCTTGACCTTGTCCCAGATCTCGGCGGGCATGTCGTCCGGCCCGCCCGACGAGCCGCAGCTGGCCTTTCCTTCGCCCCCGTGGGTGCCGCAGCCCCCGCCCGCATCGGGCAGTTCGAACTTGGCGCCGAGTGGCTTGATCTGCCCGATGCCGACGTAGGTGGTGGCGGGCATGGTGCTGGCTGGGCTGGCTTGCTGCATGGATGTACCTCGCGGGGTGGCGGCACGACGGGGCCGCGTACGGGGTCTCTACTGCCAAAAACATGCCACGCGGTTGTGGCGCTCCAGCGTTGGGTTTCATGCGGTTTCGCGTTGGTTTTGGAGCGTTTGTCTGGCGGGGTTGCGACAGGGCTCGATGTGTGTCGCGTTGGGTATGTTGGCGTTGCGACAAAGGGGTGTTGGTTGCTTGCGTGTGTGGTTCGACCGTTGACGCCTGACGAACGTCTGGCTGGCTTGGGTCGCGGCCTTTACCGTTGACGCTGGATGAGCGCCTGGCTGACCCCGGCGCCCAGGGCGGCCCCACATGCTGCGTCCCTCGCTGAACGCTCGGGCAACCTGCGGTGCTCGCCGGATGAGCGCATGGCGTAACTCGCTACGCGCTTACGCGCTCCGCTCAAACAAACGCCATGAGTCAGTCACAACCGGCCCGCGGGGGCCGCGGGCCTCGCTCATCCGGCTGCGCTCCTCGGCGCAGCCTGAGGGGCCGCCCTGGGCGCCGGGGCCAGCCAGGCTTGGGGTTTGGCATGACCTTCGCCCATTACCGCCCGCTCGAGAGACATGGCCGCCACACAACACTGCTCGCGGGTCAGCGACCGCAGTCGCGCACTGCGCCACCGCCCCCACGCCCACCTCTACCCCCTACCCCTACCCCCGCACCTGCACCTGCACCTGCACCTGCACCTGCACCTGCATACGACTCTGTGCGTGTGCGTCTGCCTGTGGCGCGGCCGGGCCCGTGCGTTCGCTATGCCATTGCTGATGCCGCTGTTCTGGCTTCTGCGGCCTTGAGCTGAGGAGCCAGCGACGAACGCGGGTGACTGCCAAGAGCGGGCGTGACGGTCACCTCCCCACAAGCCCGGCCTGGGGTGTGCGGCCTGGGCGCCCTGTGGACGCGCCGAGGAGCGCAGCCGGATGAGCGAGGCCCGCGGCCCCCGCGGGCCGGTTGTGACTGACTCATGGCGTTTGTTTGAGCGGAGCGCGTAAGCGCGTAGCGAGTTACGCCATGCGCTCATCCGGCGAGCACCGCAGGTTGCCCGAGCGTTCAGCGAGGGACGCGGCCGCTGGGCGCCCAGGCCGCACACCCCAGGCCGGGCGCTTCGTCCACGGCCCACGGCCAGCACCACCACTACGGCCGCTACCAACAAGCCTCACGCGTCAGAGTCGAGAGTCCGCACCAGTGCAAGACGTTGCGCCACGGCCCGAGCCGCTCAGAACTTCCTCACCTCGATCCCATGCTTGCGCAGCGCATAGCCCATCTGGCGCGGCGTGATCTTGAGCAACCGCGCCGCCTTCGCCTGGACCCATCCGCAATGCTCCATGGCCCAGATCAGGCGCGCATGCTCGCCCTCGGGCTTGTCGCTGAGCCCCGACGGACCCGCCGCCGCGGCCTCAGCCGGCATCGGGGCCGAGGACGCAGCCGCCGCCGCCGGCTCGGCCGGCAGCACCGGCTGCGGCGGCAGCGCCGGCTTCGGCGGCAGGCCCGGGACCTCGGTGATCGGAATGTCCACCGGCCGCCCAGGCCGCACCGCGTCCTCGCGCTCGATGTGGTGCAGCACCTGCGTCAGGCAGCGGTTGCCCTGGCAGGGGAAGGCCAGGTCGCTGATCACCTCGGCATGGGTCATCGTCGCCGTGCGCTCCACGCAGTTCTCCAGCTCGCGCACATTGCCCGGCCAGTAGCAACTGCTCAGCACCCGCATGGCACCCGGGTCGAAGCGCATGCGCCGGCCGTTCTCGCGGTTGAATCGGTCCAGGAAATGCTGCGCCATCGCCGGGATGTCCTCGCGCCGCTCCCGCAGCGGCGGCAGCTGGATGCTCACCACGTTGATGCGGTAGTACAGGTCGGCGCGGAACTCGCCGGCCTGCACCATGCGCTCGAGATTGCGGTTGGTCGCCAGGATCAGCCGCACGTCCACCTTCACCGGCGTGCCGCCGCCCACCCGCTCGAACTGCCGCTCCTGCAGCACCCGCAGCAGCTTGGCCTGGAACGAGGCCGAGATGTCGCCGATCTCGTCGAGGAAGAGCGTGCCGCCATGCGCCATCTCGAAGCGGCCCTTGCGCTGGCCCTGGGCGCCGGTGAAGGAGCCCTTCTCGTGGCCGAAGAGCTCGCTCTCCAGCAGCGACTCGGTCAGCGCCGCACAGTTGACGCAGACGAAGGGCGCCTCGCTCCGGGGCGACAGGCTGTGGATGGCACGCGCGATCACCTCCTTGCCCGTGCCGCTCTCGCCGCGCAGCAGCACCGTGGTGCGAGCGGGCGCCACCTGGTGCACCTGTTCGAACACCGACTGGATCGGCGCCGACACGCCCACCACATGGTCGATGCGGTGCTGCGGCTTGAGCGCCTTCTGGATGCGCCGTACCTCGTCCTGCATGCTGTCGTGGCCGGCGGCCACACTGCGCTGCAGAAGCAGCGCCTGGCCCATCAGCGTGGCCACCATACGCAGCAGCTGCAGGTCTTCGGCGAACACGCGTGTGCCCCCGTTGTTGACGCACTGCATGGCCACCACGCCCAGCGTGCGGCGGTCGGCGCGGATGGGCATGGCCAGCATGGCGATGCTGTCGAGCCCGTCGCCGCCGCCCGTGCGGTTGAGGAACAGCGGCTCCGCATGCACGTCGGGCACGATGGCCGGCACCCCGCTGGCGAACACGCGGCCCACGATGCCCTCGCCCACGCGGAACACCAGGCGCTGCCGCTCCTCCTGCGACAGCCCGGCCGAGCACAGCCCCCGCAGCGGCCCGCCCGACTCACCGAGCACCACGAAGGCGCGGCGCCAGTCGAAGGCGTGCAGCAGGTAGTTGAGCGCCTCGCGGAACGTCTTGCCCACGTCGAGCGAGGCCGACAGCGTCTTGCTGACCTCGTAGACCGCATCCAGCTCGCGGCGAGTCTGGGCTTCCTTGGAACGTGCAATCACCATCATGGGGAACCTCGCTTTCCGCCGCCCGCACCACCCGCCGGGTGCCCCCGGCACAGGCCGGTGCAGGCACGTCGGCTTTGTCGGCTTCTTCGCAAGAAACATACCTATTCGTCAACGCTGTGACAGCCCCGAATGCACCGTCGCGGCGCCGGCCGGACATTCGCGACAAACAGGACATGCCCCACCGCGGCATACCTTGATCCCGCTCACAAATCCAACAAAAAAACGCGCGCGGACCCCATCGGGAGTGGGCTTTCGAGCGATTCGGGTGTGGCACCGATGTTGCAGAAGCAGTGGCGTCTAGCCCACCAGGAGCCCGCCATGTCCGACCTGCCCCGCGACACAGCCACCGCCCGCCCCGCGCGCCCCATCTACCTGGACTACGCCGCCACCACGCCGGTGGACCGCCGCGTGGCCACGCGCATGCTGCCCTACCTCAGCGAGATCTACGGCAACCCCGCCAGCCGCTCGCACGCCTACGGCTGGGCCGCCGAGGAGGCGGTGGAGCTGGCCCGCGAACAGGTGTGCGCCCTGGTCAATGCCGACCCGCGCGAGATCGTGTGGACCTCCGGCGCCACCGAGTCCAACAACCTCGCCATCAAGGGCGTCGCCCACTTCTACGCCGGCAAGGGCCGCCACCTGGTGACCGTGGCCACCGAGCACAAGGCCGTGCTCGACAGCATGCGCGAGCTGGAGCGCGAGGGTTATGAAGTGACGGTGCTACCGGTCGACGCCGACGGCCTGGTGGACCTGGAGCGCTTCGCCGCCGCGCTGCGGCCCGACACGCTGCTGGCCTCGGTCATGGCCGTCAACAACGAGACCGGCGTGGTGCAGGACATCGAGGCGCTGGGCACGCTGTGCCGCGAGCGCGGGGTGTTCTTCCACGTCGACGCCGCGCAGGCCGCCGGCAAGATCGCCATCGACCTGGCGCAATGGCCGGTGGACCTGATGTCGCTGTCGGCCCACAAGCTCTATGGCCCCAAGGGCATCGGCGCGCTGTATGTGCGCCGCAAGCCGCGCGTGCGGCTCGACGCCCAGATGCACGGCGGCGGCCACGAGCGCGGCATGCGCTCGGGCACCCTGCCCGTGCACCAGATCGTGGGCATGGGCGAGGCCTTCTGGCTGGCGCGCGAGCAGATGGCGGCCGACAACGCCCGCATCCTGCGCCTGCGCGAGCGGCTGTGGAACGGGCTGTGCACGCTGGAGGCCGTGGCGCTGAACGGCCACGCCGAGCGGCGCGCGCCCGGCTACCTCAACGTGAGCTTCAACTACGTCGAAGGCGAATCGCTGCTGATGGGCATCAAGGGCGTGGCCGTGTCCTCGGGCTCGGCCTGCACCTCCGCCAGCCTGGAGCCCAGCTACGTCCTGCGCGCCATGGGCCGCAGCGACGAGCTGGCCCACAGCTCGGTGCGCTTCTCCATCGGCCGCTTCACCACCGAGGCCGACATCGACGCCACCATCGCCCAGGTGCGCGAGGTGGTGCAACGCCTGCGCGCCATGAGCCCGCTGTGGGACCTGGTGCAGGCCGGCGTGGACCTCGACTCCATCCAGTGGGCCGAGCACTGAGCAGCGGCCGGCCCCGATCCCTCTTCTTCCAACCTTCGACACGGAGCAAGGCTTCATGGCATACAGCGACAAGGTCATCGACCACTACGAGAACCCCCGCAACGTCGGCGCCTTCGAGGCCGGCGACGAGAACGTCGGCACCGGCATGGTGGGCGCGCCCGCCTGCGGCGACGTGATGCGCCTGCAGATCCGCGTGAACGCTGACGGCGTGATCGAGGACGCCAAGTTCAAGACCTACGGCTGCGGCTCGGCCATCGCCTCCAGTTCGCTGGTGACCGAGTGGGTGCGCGGCCGCACGCTGGACGAGGCGCTGGCCATCAAGAACGCGCAGATCGCCGAAGAGCTGGCGCTGCCGCCGGTCAAGATCCACTGCTCGATCCTGGCCGAGGACGCCATCAAGGCCGCCGTGGCCGACTTCCGCGCCCGCCAGGCCACACGCCAGGCCGCCACGGCCGAGGCCCAGGTGCTGGCCGAGCAGCCCGCCTGCGCCAGCACCGGCAGCCACTGATTCCCCCCTCTTTCCGCCCATCTCCAAGGAGCACCCGATGTCCGAAGCCATCGCCCTCAATCCTGCGATCGAACCGATCGCCATGCCCGCCCTGCTCGAATTCACGTCCCGCGCCGCCGCCAAGGTGGCCTCGCTGATCGAAGAAGAAGGCAATCCCGCCCTGAAGCTGCGCCTGTACGTCACGGGCGGCGGCTGCTCGGGCTTCCAGTACGGCTTCGCCTTCGACGACCAGGTGGCCGAGGACGACACCACCGTGGTCACCGAGGGTGTGGCCCTGGTGGTGGACGCGATGAGCCAGCAGTACCTGCTGGGCGCCCAGGTGGACTACGAGGAAGGGCTGGAAGGCTCGCGCTTCGTGATCCACAACCCCAACGCCCAGAGCACCTGCGGCTGCGGCTCGTCCTTCTCCGTCTGAGCGGGAGGCCCCGGCGATGACCGTCTCCCTGACCCCCTCCGCCGCACGGCATGTGGCCCGCTCCCTGGTCAAGCGCGGTGGCGGCATCGGCCTGCGCCTGGCCGTCAAGACCAGCGGCTGCTCGGGCTATGCCTATGCCCTGGAGTTCGTCGACCGGCTCAACGAGGACGACCAGTGCTTCGAGAGCGAGGGCGTGAACGTGGTCATCGACGCACGCAGCCTGGCCATGCTGGACGGCACCGAGCTGGACTTCGTGCGCGAAGGCCTGAACGAGGGCTTCAAGTTCAACAACCCGAACGCCAAGGCCAATTGCGGTTGCGGCGAGAGCTTCGCGGTCTAGAGGGGCTCCCCCCCATGCCGCTTCGCGGCTCCCCCCCTCTCTGGCGCCTTCGGCTTGGAGGGGGGGCGCACCCAGCGGCCTGGCAAAGCCAGTTCCGCGGGTGCTCCCGCGTGGCCTGCTCCGCGGCCTTTTGATCTGTGGCGGTGAGGCAGTTTCATGCGCCGTTGGTGGCGCGCAGCATCCGAAGACATTGACATGGCCCTCCTTCAGATTTCCGAACCCGGCCAGAGCGCCGCGCCGCACCAGCATCGGCTGGCGGCGGGCATCGATCTGGGCACCACCCATTCGCTGATCGCCACGGTGCAGAGCGCGCAGGCGCGCTGCCTGCCCGACGACGAGGGGCGGCTGCTGTTGCCTTCGGTGGTGCGCTACCTGCCCGGGGGCGGACTGGCGCTGGGGCACGAGGCGCGGGATCAGCAGGCCGAGGATCCGCGCAACACCATCGTGTCGGTCAAGCGCTTCATGGGGCGGCGGCTGGCCGACCTGCCCGAGGCCGCCGGGCTGCCCTACGACTTCGTCGACGGCCCGGGCATGGTGGGCCTGGCGACCGTGGCCGGCGAACGCTCGCCGGTGCAGGTGTCGGCCGAGATCCTCACGGCCCTGCGCGAGCGGGCCGAGTTCACGCTGGGCGGCCCGCTGGCCGGCGTGGTGATCACCGTGCCCGCGTACTTCGACGACGCCCAGCGTCAGGCCACCAAGGACGCCGCCCGGCTGGCCGGCCTCCATGTGCTGCGTCTGCTGAACGAGCCCACGGCCGCCGCCATCGCCTACGGACTGGACGAGGGCAGCGAAGGCACCTTCGCCATCTACGACCTGGGCGGCGGCACCTTCGACATCTCGGTGCTGCACTTGTCGCGCGGCGTGTTCGAGGTGCTGGCCACCGGCGGCGACTCTGCCCTGGGCGGGGACGACTTCGACCGCGCCATTGCCGAGTGGTTCTGCGGCGAGCACGGGCTCGGCGGCCTCTCGGCGCTGCCGCCCGCCGCGCAGCGCGCATTGCTGGCAGAAGCGCGCCGCGCCAAGGAGGCGCTGAGCGACACACCCGAGACCGACATGGTCCTGGCCGTGCAGGATGGCCGCCGCTGGCAGGCCCGGCTCACGCATGCACACCTCGCCGAACTGGGCCAGCCGCTCATCGCCCGCACGCTGACGGCGTGCCGGCGCGCCCTGCGCGATGCACGGCTCGGCGCGCAGGAGCTCAGCGGCGTGGTGCTGGTCGGCGGCTCCACCCGCATGCCGCTGGTGCGCGAGGCCGTGCGCCAGCACTTCGGCCATGAGCCGCTGTGCAGCATCGACCCCGACCAGGTCGTGGCCCTGGGCGCCGCCCTGCAGGCCGACGCGCTGGCGGGCAACGGCCGCGGCGATGAATGGCTGCTGCTGGACGTGTGCCCGCTGTCGCTGGGCCTGGAGACCATGGGCGGGCTGGTGGAAAAGGTCATTCCCCGCAACACCACCCTGCCGTCTGCGCGGGCACAGGAGTTCACCACCTTCAAGGACGGCCAGACCGCGATGGCCGTGCACGTGCTGCAGGGCGAGCGCGAATCGGTGGCCGACTGCCGCTCGCTGGCGCGCTTCACGCTGCACGGCATTCCGCCGGCGGCCGCGGGCGCGGCACGCATCCGCGTCACCTTCCAGATCGATGCCGACGGCCTGCTGTCGGTGAGCGCGCGCGAACTGACCACGGGCGTCGAGGCGCATGTGGAGGTCAAGCCCACCTACGGCCTGGCCGACGCGCAGATCGCCGGCATGCTGCAGGAGGCCATCGGCGCCTCGCAGGCCGACATGCAGCTGCGCATGCTGCGCGAGGCGCAGGTGGATGCACGCCGCCTGCTCGACGCGACGGAATCGGCCCTGGCGCAGGATGCGGCGCTGCTGTCGCCGGCCGAGCTGGCGGCGATCCGGCAGGCCATGTTCACGGTGGCCGATGCGCTGGAGACGCAGGCCGCCGTGGCCGAGCTCAAGGCCGCATCCACAGCCCTGTCGGCCGCGACCGAATCCTTTGCGGCCCAGCGCATGAACGCGTCGATCCAGCGCGCGCTGGCGGGCCGTGCGCTGGACACGCTGGCCTGATCCCACCAAGGCCTTCTGCCATGCCCCAGGTTCGCGTCCTGCCCCATCCCGATCTGTGCCCCGAGGGCCGGATCCTCGAACTCAAGCGCGGCGCCTCGCTGTGCGAAGGCCTGCTGTCGGCCGGCATCGCCATCGAGCATGCCTGCGAGATGGTGGCGGCCTGCGCCACCTGCCACGTCTATGTGCGCGAAGGCGCTGCGTCGCTGGCGCCGCCGGACGACGAAGAGAACGACCAGCTCGACAACGCCTGGGGCGTCGAGGCCCAGTCGCGCCTGGCCTGCTGCGTGAAGCTGCGGGATGCAGACGTGACCATCGAGCTGCCACGGCATACGCGCAACCACGCGCGGGAGAAGTAGAGAAGCACCCCCCATGCCGCTTCGCGGCTCCCCCTCTCTGGCGCCTTCGGCTTGGAGGGGGGCGCACCCCGAGGCCTGGCAAAGCCAGTTCCTCGGGTGCCCTGGTATGGCCTGCTCCGCGGCCATTCGATCCTGGCGCCGCACCGGTTGCATGCGATGCGCGCGCGGCGCTGAAGTGAAAAGGCACCCCCATGCCGCTTCGCGGCTCCGGGCGGCCGCCAGAGGCGGCTGCTCTTCGGGCACGTCCAAGCCTGCACTCGCAGGCTCGGAGCCGCGGCCCTCAGCCCCTCCCTCTCTTGCGCCTTCGGCTTGGAGGGTGGCGCAGCCCGAGGCCTGGCAGAGCCAGTTCCTCGGGTGCCATGGCATGGCCTGCTCCGCGGCCATTCGAACCTGGCGCCGCACCGGCTTCATGCCATGCGGATGGCGCGCGGCGCCATGGAAAACTGGCAAGGCATGAACGGACCCGCTTCCTGTCCGAAACAGCACATTCTCGACAGGCAAAGAGTCCTCGTCGTCGCAGCCATCGCGACAAAACCGCACTGTGCAGACTATCTCCGCGTGGCACGCGCTTTGCGAAGACACCCGCAAGGACCCACGACATGCCACATCCCCCCGTCATCAACGACACCACCCTGCGCGATGGCGAGCAGACCGCCGGCGTCGCCTTCACGGTGCAGGAGAAGTGCGCCATCGCGCATGCGCTGGCCGCGGCCGGCGTGCCCGAGATGGAGATCGGCATTCCCATCATGGGCGAGGACGAGATCGCCTGCATCAACGCCATCGCGGCGCAGGCCCGCCCCGCCACCCTGATGGTGTGGGGCCGCCTGACCGAGGCCGACCTCGCCGCCGCGCTGCGCTGCGACGCCGACATCGTGCACCTGTCGATCTCGGTGTCGGACATCCAGCTACAGCACAAGCTGGGCCGCTCGCGCGACTGGGTGCTGCAGGAGATCGGCCGCATCATCGGCGCCGCCGCGCGCACGGGCCGCAGCATCTCCTTCGGTGCCGAGGACGCCTCGCGCGCCGACCCCGCCTTCCTGGCTGCCGCCGCCAGCCAGGCCCGTGACCACGGCGCGCGCCGCGTGCGCTATGCCGACACGCTGGGCGTGCTCGACCCCTTCTCCACGCACGCGGCCATCGCCCACCTGCGCGCGGCGGTGGGCGATGCGATGGAGATCGAGATCCATGCCCACAACGACCTGGGCCTGGCCACGGCCAACACCCTGGCCGCGCTGCGCGCCGGTGCCACCCACGCCAGCACCACCGTCAACGGACTGGGCGAGCGGGCAGGCAATGCCGCGCTCGAAGAGGTGGTGATGGCCGCCCGCCACCTGCAGCAGGGCGAGACCGGCGTGGACACACGCCAGCTCGTCGGCATTTCGCAGCTGGTGGAGCAGGCCTCGGGCCGGCGCGTGGCCTTCAACAAGAGCATCGTGGGCGAGGCCGTGTTCACCCACGAGTCCGGCATCCATGTGGACGGGCTGCTGAAGAACGCGGCCACCTACGAGGCCTTCGACCCCGCCGAGGTGGGCCGCGAACGGCGCACGGTGCTGGGCAAGCATTCGGGCTCGCAGGCCGTGCGCCACGCCTACCGCGCGCTGGGTGTGGCCCTGGACGACGACGGGCTGACGCGCCGCCTGCTGGCACGCATCCGCCATCATGCGGTGCAGGCCAAGCGCGCGCCCACGCAGGACGAGCTGCACGCCTTCCTGCGCGCCTCCCAGCAGGGCGGTGCCAGCGTGCTGGCCGCATGACGAACGACCGACACGAGGAGCCCGCCATGCCACCCAGCGCCGACGCCCTGACTGCCTCGCCGGCCGAGGCCGCGCCGGCTTCGTGGTTCGTGCTGCTGCGCGGGGACGTGCGTTGCGTGCTGCAGCGCGATCCGGCGGCACGCAGCCTGCTGGAGGTGTGGACGATCTACCCCGGCGTGCAGGCCATTGCCCTGCACCGCATCGCGCATGCGCTGTGGCGCCGCGGCTGGCGCTACCTGCCGCGCTGGATCTCCTTCGCGGCGCGCTGGTTCACGCAGGTGGACATCCATCCCGGCGCGCGCATCGGCCAGCGCTTCTTCATCGACCATGGCTGCGGCGTCGTGATCGGCGAGACGGCCGAGATCGGCGACGACGTCACGCTCTATCACGGCGTCACGCTGGGCGGCACCAGCGGCTCGCCGGGCAAGCGGCATCCCACGGTGGGCAGCGGCGTGATCGTGGGTGCTGGCGCCAAGGTGCTCGGACCCATCGCCATTGGCGACCGGGCGCGCATCGCGGCCAACTCGGTGGTTATCGAGCCGGTGCCCGCGGATGCCACGGTGGTGGGCATCCCCGGCCGCGTGGTGGCGCGCGGACGCCGGCCGCGCCATGGCTTCGACCTGGACCATCACCTCATCCCCGACCCCGTGGGCAAGGCCATCGCCTGCCTGCTCGACCGCGTGGCCCAGCTCGAGCGCGAGCGCGGCCTCGGCACCGACGACGCCGCCTGCAACGACTGCGACGCCGTATGTGCCGCCCCCCAATCCCAACCCGCCTGCGAGGCATAAGCAGCCATGGAAAACTTCCTCCAGCAACTCAAGGCCCTCTCGTCGGCCGAGGACTTCCTGCAGTTCTTCGGCGTGCCCTTCGAACAGAAGGTCGTCAACGTGAGCCGGCTGCACATCCTCAAGCGCTTCTTCCAGTACATCCGGCAGGAACAGTCGCTGGACCCGTCCGACGAGCTGCAGATGTTCACCGCCTACCGCGGCCTGCTGCAGCGCGCGTATGGCGACTTCGTCAGCTCCACGCCTGCGCAGGAAAAGGTGTTCAAGGTCTTCCAGGACGTGGACGGCAAGCAGCACGTCACGCTCGAAAGCCTCAAGCGCACGCTGCCCATGCGGGCTGCGGCCTGAGGCGCGGAGACCCGACATGCACATCGTCGTCTGCATCAAGCAGGTGCCGGACTCGGCGCAGATCCGCGTCCATCCGGTGACCAACACCATCATGCGCCAGGGGGTGCCGGCCATCGTCAACCCCTACGACCTGTTCTCGCTCGAAGAGGCGCTGCGACTCAAGGACCGGTTCGGCGGCAAGGTCACCGTGCTGTGCATGGGCCCGCCGCAGGCCGAAGAGGCGCTGCGCAAATGCATCAGCTACGGCGCCGACGACGCGGTGCTGGTGACCGACCGCGCCTTCGCCGGTGCCGACACGCTGGCCACCTCGTACGCGCTGGCGGCCGGCATCCGGCAGATCGGCCGCGAACAGGCGGTGGACATCGTCTTCACCGGCAAGCAGACCATCGACGGCGACACGGCCCAGGTGGGCCCCGGCATCGCCAAGCGGATGGGGCTGCAGCTGCTGACCTACGTCTCGCGCATCGTCGAGACCGACCTGGACGGCCGCACCATCACCGTCGAGCGCCGGGCCGAAGGCGGCGTGCAGCAGCTGCGCACCGCCCTGCCCTGCCTGATCACCATGCTGGAGAACACCAACGAGCTGCGCTTCGCCTCGCTGCCGGCCATGATCCACGCCGCCGGCTACCCCGTGCGCAAGTGGAACAAGGAGCAGGCCGGCATCGAGGACCTCGACAAGATCGGCCTCAAGGGCTCGCCTACCGTGGTCAGCAAGGTCTTCGGTCCGACGCCGCGCAGCGAGAAGGCCGAGATGCTGGCGCTGGAGGACTCCAACCTGCGGGATGTCTCGCTGAACCTGCTGCAGAAGATCTTCACCCGGCATCCCACACTGGAAGCCGACCTCGCGATGAAGGAAGACGCATGAACGCCGCCGCCACCCCCGCCACGCCTGCCGCCAAGCGCCCCGCCGGACGCGGCCGCAACCTCGAGCTGCCCGAGCACCTGAAGGCCTACAAGGGCGTCTGGGTGTTCATCGAGCACGACCGCGGCCATGTGCACAGCGTCTCGTGGGAGCTGCTGGGCGAAGCCCGCAAGCTCGCCGACAAGCTGGGCAGCAGCGTGGGCGTCGCCATCCTGGGCGGTCCCGACGAGAAGCTGGAAGCCTTCGCCGCCGAGGCCTTCGGCTACGGCGCCGACAAGGCCTACATCGTGCACGACCCGGTGCTGCTGGGCTACCGCAGCGAGCCCTTCACCAAGGGCCTGACGGACCTGGTCAACAAGTACCAGCCGGAGATCCTGCTGCTGGGTGCCACCTCCATGGGCCGCGACCTGGCGGGCTCGGTGGCCACCACGCTGCTGACCGGCCTGACGGCGGACTGCACCGAGCTGAACATCGACCCGACCTCGCGCGCCCTGGCGGCCACGCGGCCCACCTTCGGCGGCTCGCTGCTGTGCACGATCATGACGCTGGCCTACCGGCCGCAGATGGCCACTGTGCGCCCGCGCGTGATGGCCATGCCGCGTGCCGAGGAAGGCCGCAGCGGCGAGGTGGTGCAGGAAGCGCTGGGCATGGTGGAAAGCAGCATCGTCACCAAGCTGCTGGACTTCCTGCCCGATGCGACCAGCAACCAGATCAACCTGCCCTATGCCGACGTCATCGTCAGCGGCGGCAAGGGCCTGAAGAACCCCGAGAACTTCAAGCTGGTGTTCGAACTGGCCCGTGTGCTCGGCGGCGAGGTGGGCGCCACCCGCCCCTGTGTGCAGGCCGGCTGGGTGGAGGCCGACCGCCAGGTGGGCCAGACCGGCAAGACGGTGCGGCCCAAGCTCTACATCGCGGCGGGCATCTCCGGTGCCATCCAGCACCGGGTGGGCATGGAGAGCTCGGACGTGATCGTCGCCATCAACACCGACCCCAACGCGCCCATCTTCGACTTTGCGCACTACGGCATCGTGGGCAACGCGCTGCAGGTGCTGCCCGCGCTCACGGCCGCCTTCGCCGAGCACCTGGGCAAGCGCCGGCGCCTGGTCGCCTGACACCCCGAGGAGCACGCCCCATGAGAAAGCCATCCCAGTTCGACGCCATCGTCGTCGGTGCCGGCCCGTCCGGCAACGCAGCCGCCTACACGCTGGCCAAGGCCGGCCTGAAGGTGCTGCAGATCGAGCGCGGGGAATACCCCGGCAGCAAGAACGTGCAGGGTGCCATCCTGTACGCCAATGCGCTGGAACAGATCATTCCCGACTTCCGCGAGGACGCGCCGCTGGAGCGCCACATCATCGAACAGCGCCTTTGGGTGCTGGACGACACCAGCTTCGTCGGCACCCATGTGCGCAGCAGCGACTACGACAAGCCGCCCTACAACCGCTACACCATCATCCGTGCGCAGTTCGACAAGTGGTTCAGCGCGAAGGTGCGCGAGGCCGGTGCGCTGCTGATCTGCGAGACCACCGTCCAGCAGCTCATCATGGACGGCGACCAGGTGGTGGGCGTGCAGTGCGACCGCGAGGCCGGCGACGTGTACGCCGACGTGGTGATCCTGGCCGACGGCGTCAACTCCACGCTGGCGCGCAAGGCGGGCTTCCATGGCGAGATCCAGGCCGGCAACGTGGCCCTGGCGGTCAAGGAGATCCTCTTCATGCCCGAAGAGACCATCCGCCAGCGCTTCAACATCGGCGAGGAGTCGGGCGTGGTCATCGAGATGGTGGGCCGCATCACCGACGGCATGATGGGCACCGGCTTCCTCTACACCAACAAGGAGTCGCTGACCATCGGCGTGGGCTGCATGCTGGGCGATTTCAAGGCCAACCCCAGCCGCACCAGCCCCTACGTGCTGCTCGAGCAGATGAAGCGCCACCCCGCCATCGCCCCGCTGATCGAGGGCGGCGAGATGAAGGAATACTGCGCCCACCTCATTCCCGAGGGCGGCTTCCACGCCATCCCGCAGGTCTACGGCAACGGCTGGATGATCGTGGGCGACTCGGGCGGCTTCGTCAACGCGGCGCACCGCGAGGGCTCCAACCTGGCCATGACCACAGGCCGCCTGGCCGCCGAGACCGTGATCGCCGCCAAGGCCGCGGGCCAGGGCTACCGGGCCGACCGGCTCAAGGCCTACAAGACCGCGCTGGACGAGTCCTTCGTGATGAAGGACCTGCACAAGTACCGCGACATGCCCGGCGTGCTGCACAGGAACCCGCAGTTCTTCACCACCTACCCCGATCTCGTCGCGCAGGCCGCCCGCACCATGATCACCGTGGACGGGGTGGACAAGAAGACCAAGGAGCGCGAGATCTTCGCCAGCTTCCGCAAGACCCGCCGCTGGAGCGGCCTGATGGGCGACGCCTACAAACTCTGGAGAGCCTTCCGATGAACGCCATTGCCGTCAATGTGGAAGAGAAGCTCTTCCAGAACCGCTACCGCGTCGATGCGGGCCGCCCGCACATCCGCATCAAGGACAGCGATGTCTGCACCAACGAGTGCCGCTCGCAGAGCTGCACCTTCGTGTGCCCGGCCTCCTGCTACAAGGCCGAGGGCAATGGGCGGGTGACGCTGATCACCGACGGCTGCCTCGAATGCGGCAGCTGCCGGATCATCTGCAGCGAGCACGCCAACGTGGAGTGGGAATATCCCCGCGGCGGCCACGGCATCCTCTTCAAGTTCGGCTGATGATCGACGACATCGAGACCTTCCTGGTCCACGCCATCACGCTGGAGCGCGACGCCGCGCGCCGCTACGAGGACCTGGCCCAGGTGATGCGCACCGCCGGCAACGACGAGGTGCGCAAGCTCTTCGAGCGCATGGCGCACTTCTCGCGCCTGCACCTGAACGAGGCCATGGAGCGCGGCGGCTTCCGCGAGCTGCCCGTGCTGGCGCCGGCCGACTTCCAGTGGCCCGGCAGCGACAGCCCCGAGGCTGCCAGCTGGCACGGCATCGACGGCCTGATCGACGTGCCGGCCGCGCTGGAGATCGCGCTCGAGGGCGAACGCGCCGGCACCGCCTTCTACGAGGGCGTGGCCGACGCCGCCAACGACCCCGAGGTCGTGCGCATGGCGCGCGAGTTCGCCAGCGAGGAAGCCGGCCACGTCTGCGAGCTGCAGCGCTGGATCGCGCACATCGCGACTGCCTGAGCACCGCCCGCGCGGCCACGTCGGCGCGGCCGCGCCCTTCACTGTCCCACCCCCACGACCAGGAGGCCCGCATGGCCCGCCCCGAACGACATGTCTTCGTCTGCACCCAGAACCGTCCGCCGCAGCACCCGCGCGGCTCCTGCGGCGCCAAGGGCTCGACCGCCGTGCTGCAGGCCTTCTGGGCCGAACTGCAGAAGCGCCAGGCCTACGAGAAGGTGGCCATCACCTATTCCGGCTGCATCGGCCCCTGCGACCAGGGCGTGAACGTGCTGGTCTACCCCGAGGCGGTGCTCTACAGCCGCGTGACGCCCGAGGACGTGCAGGAGATCTTCGACAGCCACCTCGAAAAGGGCGAGCCTGTCGAACGGCTGCGCGCCGCCGAGGCGGTCTGGTGAATCTCTTCACCGGCGAGGAGGCCGACGCCTTCTTCGGCGGCGAGGTGCCGCCGGCCGTGCGGCACCTGGTGGACGAAGCGCGCCGCAAGCCGCGCGAGGAGGCGGCCGCGGCGCTGTGGACCGCCGTGCTGGCCTCGCCGCAGGCGCTGCCGGTGTACTACCTGCTCTACAAGCTGCATGCCGGCCAGGGTGAGCTGGAGCAGGCGCAGCGCGCCGCTGAGCGCGGGCTCAGCGCCGCGGCCGAGGTCGCCGGCCTGCCCTCCGACTGGCGGCAGGTGCGGCCCGGCATGGCGGACTTCCTGCAACCCGGCGCCGCGCGCTTCTGGCTGTTCACGCTCAAGGCCCAGGCCTTCATCCTTTTGCGGCGCGGCGAGCCGGCCCAGGCCGCCGAACGGCTGGACCACCTGCGCCTGCTGGACCCCGCCGACCACATGGGCGCCAGCGTCGTCGCGCAGTTGCTTGCGCAGCACGATGTCGGTGTGCGACCGACGACGTCGGGTTGCTGATCCAGTGCGCGGACGGAGCCCGCCGCCTTTAAAAAAAGACCTCGCAGCGCGCTGCAGAATTGCGGAATAAATTCCGCTGTTCCATCTTTTATTCGATTCCACGCCTCCGACCCAATTTTCAGAGGCCGCAACAACATTACCGAATCGCAATGCTCCGGTCACGCGGTGGCGTGGCTTTCCTCCCTACCATTTCCCGACCACCCCGCGGGGGCCGGCATTGTGCGGTTGCAATGGCGGAGACAAGGAAATTCATGAAACACAGAGACACGCACGACCTGATCGGCGGTATTGCACTGACGGTCGTCGGCGTATTTTTTGGCCTGTACGCCAGCCGCTACACCATGGGAACGGCCGCCCGCATGGGCCCGGGGTATTTCCCCATCGTGCTGGGCTGGCTGCTGGCCGTGCTCGGCCTGCTGGTGGCGCTGCCGGCCTGGTGGCGGCAGGGCAACCCCATCAAGGTGCAATGGCGGAACCTGGCCACTGCCACCGCCTGCCTGGTCCTGTTCGCCGCACTCCTGCAGGCCGCAGGCGTGTTGGTCGCCGCTTTTGCGGCCTCGATGGTGGCCCTGGTGCCGGCGCGCACCTCGGTGCGACAGAAACTGGTGATCTCCGCCGCGGTGTCTGCATTGACTGTGGGGATCTTCGTGTTCGGTCTGCAGATGAACGTTCGCACGTTCCCCTGGTGAAGCAGCGTCATGGATCTCGCAAACAATCTTCTTCTCGGGCTCCAGGTTGCCATGGAGCCAATGACGCTGGCGTATTGCTTTTTCGGCGTATTGCTGGGCACCGTCGTCGGCGTGCTGCCGGGCATCGGCGCACTGGCGGCCATTTCGCTCCTGCTGCCCATTACCTACCATATTGAACCGACCGCCGCCATCATCATGCTGGCGGGCGTCTATTACGGCGCGCAATATGGGGGCTCGACGGCGGCCATTCTGCTCAATCTTCCCGGCACGCCCTCTTCGGCGGTGACCTGTCTGGACGGTTATCCCATGGCGCAGAAAGGGCGCGCCGGCCTGGCCTTGTTCATCACGACCATCGCCTCGTTGGTGGGCGCCATGACCGGGCTGGTATTGCTGGTGCTTTTTTCGCCGGCCATTGCCGAAATCGGATTGAAATTCGGCCCCGCCGAATTCTTTTCCATGATGGTGCTCGGGCTGGTGGCGGCTTCTTCCATGAGCATCGGATCGGCGGCCAAGGGCCTGGCCATGGTGGTGCTGGGCCTCCTGCTCGGCATGGTGGGGACGGACGTGAATTCGGGCGTCTCGCGCTTCGACTTCGGCATCATCGAACTCACCGACGGCATCAACCTTGTGGCGCTGGCCATGGGACTGTTCGGCGTCGCCGAGGTGGTGCGATGCATCAATTCCCCCGACATGGAACGCAAGCCCGAGCCCGTCACGATGCGGTCCATGGTTCCCTCGCGCGCCGAGTTCCGTGAAAGCGTCGCGCCCATGCTGCGCGGCTCCGCCCTCGGTTCCGCCCTGGGTGCGCTTCCCGGGGTCGGCCCTTCGATCGCGGCATTCATGTCCTATGCCATCGAAAAGCGGGTGGCACGCGACGCTCGCAAATTCGGCAAGGGCGCCATCGCCGGCGTCAGCGCCCCCGAATCGGCGAACAACGCCGCGGCGCAGACCGCGTTCGTGCCTTCGCTTTCACTGGGCATTCCCGGCGACGCCGTCATGGCGGTGATGCTGGGCGCCCTGATCATTCACGGCATCCAGCCGGGGCCCTTGCTGATCAGCGAGCAGCCCGCGCTCTTCTGGGGCCTGGTGGTGAGTTTCGCGATCGGCAACATCATGCTGGTGATCCTCAACCTGCCCACCATCGGCATCTGGGTCGCGTTGCTGCGAATTCCCTTCGCGTGGATGTATCCGGCGATCCTCGTGTTCGTGGCGTTGGGCGTCTACAGCGTCAACAGCAACGAATTCGACATCTACATGGTGGCCGTGCTGGGGGTGATGGGCTACGCGCTGATGGTTCTGAAGTTCGAGCCCGCACCTCTCCTGCTGGGCTACATCCTGGGCCCGATGCTGGAAGAAAACCTGCGGCGCACGATGCTGCTGTCCCGCGGCGATCCCATGGTGTTCATCGAACGGCCCATCAGCGCCAGCCTGCTGGCGGTGACCGCGCTCATGCTCGTCTGGACCATCTGGAGCACCGTCCGCAAGTCCATCGCGGAAAAGCGGAAGCTGGACCTCGCGGAAGCCGCGGCGTGATGCAAGCGGCGGCTTGGCTGCCGCATCGCGGCGGCGGGATGGAGAAGACCTGAGGGGAGTGGAGCGGGTGAAGGGAATCGAACCCTCGTATGAAGCTTGGGAAGCTGCCGTTCTGCCATTGAACTACACCCGCCTGGCGGCCCGCGGAGGGCCTGGAGGCTGTCTCGCCTGCTCCGGCAAAGACAGCGCGGGAGTGTAGCACCGGGGTTGCGCCCTTCCCCCGGCGCCGCACCCCTCGCGCCCTCAGCGGCGCTCGTCCACGGCCTCGTCCTCGACCGCCGCCGGCGCCGCGCCGGCCAGGCCTTCCACCTCGCGCACCCAGCGCTGGCGCATGCGCAGGATGCGCGGCAGCGCGCGCAGGAAGGCGTCGACCAGCCGAGGCTCGAAGGCGGCGCCGGCACCGGCGCGGATCTGGGCCACGGCCGCCTCTTCGCTCAAGGCCTCGCGATAGGGGCGCGGCGAGGTCATGGCGTCGAAGCTGTCGGCAATGGCGACGATGCGCGCCGCCAGCGGAATCTGCTCGCCCGCCAGGCCCGACGGATAGCCGGTGCCGTCCCAGCGCTCGTGGTGGCACAGCGCGATGTCGCGGGCCATGCCCAGTACGTCCGACGGGTCGTCGCCGATGAGCTGGGCGCCCAGCAGCGGATGGGCACGCATCACGGTCCATTCGTCCGCATCCAGCGGACCGGGCTTGCGCAGCACCGCATCGGGCACGGCCACGATGCCCAGGTCGTGCAGCGGGGCCGAGCTCTGCAGCATGGCGCACCAGTCGGCGCGGGCGCCCGCCTCCAGCGCGATCTCGTGCGCGGTCTGGCTCATGCGCTGGATGTGCGAGGTGCTCACGTTGGCCCGCATGGCGGCCGCATCGCACAGGCGCTGCAACTGGCGCAGGCTGGACTGCTGCGCGGCCAGCATGCCCAGCGCCGCCAGGTGCGTGCGCACGCGCGCCGCCACCACATGCGGATAGAAGGGCTTGGTGATGTAGTCGGCCGCGCCCAGACGCAGCGCCTTGGCCTCGGCGTCGCCGTCGTGCACGGCGGTGCAGAAGACGATGGGGATGTGCGCGGTGCCCGGATCGGCCTTCAGCGCCTCGCACACGGCGTAGCCATCCACGCCCGGCATCATCAGGTCGAGCAGGATCAGGTCGGGCCGGCGCTCGCGGGCCAGTTCGATGGCGCGCCGACCCTCGGTGGCGAAGATGAGGTGGTAGTCCGCCTGCAGCGACAGGCGCAGCAGCTGCAGGTTGCTGGGTTCGTCGTCCACCAGCAGCAGGCTCTGGCGGCGCACCTCGGGCGGCGGCGGCAGGGCGGCGTCGGGGACGGCCGGCCCGTCCTGCGCGCCGCTCCCCTTCTCCATGCAGATGGCACTCAACTGCGCGGCGGGCAGCGGCCGCAGGAAGGCCGCGCGCTCCTCGCCCTGCGCCAGCAGCCAGGCCCGGCCCAGGCCGCGCGGCAGGACGACCGGCATGCGACGCGGCTTGCCCGGCGGGCCATAGTTGCCCATCAGCGGATGGCCCGCGGCGTCCACGGTGAGCAGGCCCACGCTCAGGCGGCGCACGCCGTTCTCGTCGGCCCAGCTGTTCCACAGGCCGGCCAGGTACAGGGGACCGTCGTCCCGGCGCGCGATGCGGGTGAGCCACGGCTCGCCCTCGGGATTGCGGTGATCGGGCACATGCAGGGCCGCCACGGGCACCAGGCACTGCTGGGCACCCTGCCAGGCGCTTCGCACGGCCAGCTTGCCCAGCTCGTCGTCGCGGATCAGGGCCGTGCGGGCACGCAGCGCCGCGGGCAGGCCGGCGCGCAGGGTCTCGCGCGTGACCAGGCCCCAACGGCCGGCAGCGATGGCGATCTCGCTGCCACGGCGGACGACGAAGGACAGTTCGCCACCCGGCAGGACGGGGGCGGTGCCGGCCTCGGGGAAGGTCCAGTCGCCCGCCCGAAGGTCGCGGCGCAGGGCCTCCCAATGATGGGGCCGCGCAGATTCAAGACTTGAAATCATGGAGGCACAGCGCCAGGACATTCGCACGCGATCACGACGCAGCGATCCCCGGACGACGAATGCGGGGCGTTTGGGAGGCCGGTCCCATCCGGGTCCCGGCCAGGGCGTCCCGGCACTCTATTAACAATTATTTGCAGTCTATCGTGTGAAAGCGGGATCCGCTTCGATTTCGGCACCCATCAACCACTGCTGTGCCTCGTCATCGAAGCCGGCCACGGGCTGGGCCTTGGCCAGCGCCATCCACACGCCGAAGGGCAGGCGCTCGACCGGCCGGTGCACGGCGGCGCGGGCGACCGTGAGCCGCGTTCCCTCCAGCAGCATCACGCCGCATTCGGCGGGCACGTCCTCCGGCCCGCCGACGGGCCGGCCGCGGGCATCGTTGCCCAGCACGTACCAGCACTCGCCGCCCAGGTCGAGGTAGGCGGCGCGCTTGTCGGGGCGGCGCAGATCGCCCAGCAGGTCGGCGCGGCTGACCTTGACCTCGTGCACGACGGGATGGGCGTAGGCCTCGACGGTGGTGTTGCGGATCGAGAAGACATCGGGCCGGGCGATGCACCAGCGGGCCGGGCCGTCGGGCTCCAGCGGCGCCAGGCGGGCCCGCAGGCTCAGGCCGCGCCAGGCGATGCGGCCGCCGCGGGTCATCTCGCGCGCCACCTGCTCGACGAGCGACTCGTGGGCCGACATCGCGCCGCGGTTGCCGGCCAGGGCGCCGGCCAGCCGGGCCAGGCCGGCATCGCTCAGGCGCACGGTCTCGTGGCCCAGGGCCGAGCGCACCCGCTCCAGCAGGCCCGCGGCCAGCAGGTCGACCTCGATGGCATCGAAGCAGGGCCAGCCGGCCGAGCGGTACACCTCGCGCAGTCGGCGCATGTGCACCCGCCCCAGCGCGGCCACGGGCCGGGGCGGGTCGCCCACGGGCGGCGGGGGTGGCGGGTCGGTGACGGGCAGTTCGTGCGGCGGCGGATCGCCGGCCGGCGGCGGCACGATGATGGGCGGCGACGCTGGTGGCTGCCCCGGCGCCGGCGGTGGCGGGTTGGAAGGCAGGGGCGCCGCCCGCACGTCGGTCGAGAAAGGAAGGGCGGACATGCACCAAGGCTAACGCCAAGGCGGCAACCCTGGCCGCGGGTGCGATGTTGGGCCGTCCTACGCCCTTTGGCCGACGCGCGGCCATGTCACACTGCCGCGGCCTTTCACCCCCCCGAGCGCCGATGACCGTCTCCGAAGTCTTCCTGATCGCGATGCTGATCGTCTTCACCCTGCCCTACCTGCTGTGGCGGCTGGGGCGCACCGACTACTTCGCGCCGCTGGTGGTGGTGCAGATCATCATGGGCATCCTGCTGGGCCCGGGCGCGCTCGGCGCGGTGTTCCCCGATTACTACAGGTTCGTGTTCAGCGCACCGGTGATCCAGTCGCTCAACGGCGTGGCGCAGTGGGCGGTGATGCTCTTCGTGTGGATCGCCGGCATCGAGCTGGACCTGCGCAAGGCCTGGACCCACCGCGGCGAAAGCAGCGTGACCGCCGGCCTGGCGCTGGGCGTGCCGCTGCTGCTGGGCAGTGCCGCGGCGCTGGTGCTGCTGATGCAACCCGGCTGGATGGGCGCCAAGGCCCAGCACTGGCAATTCGTGCTGGGCATCGGCATGGCCTGCGCGGTGACGGCCCTGCCGATCCTGATCCTGCTGATGGAAAAGCTGGAAATCCTTCGTCAGCCGCTGGGCCAGCGCATCCTGCGCTACGCCAGCCTGGACGACATCGCCATCTGGGGCGTGCTGGCCGTGATCCTGACCGACTGGGAGCGCGTGGGCCGGCAGGTGGGCTTCCTGCTGGTGTTTGCGGTGGCCTCGGTGCTGTTCCGGCGCCTGATGCGCCGCGTGCCCGAGCGCGACCGTTGGTACCTGGGCCTGATCTGGCTGGCGGCCTGCGGCCTGGGCGCCGACTGGTCCGGCCTGCACTACATGGTGGGCGCCTTCATCGCCGGTGTGGTGATGGACGGCGACTGGTTCGACCAGGAACACATGGACCTGCTGCGCCACCATGTGCTGCTGGTGGTGATGCCGGTGTTCTTCCTGAGCACGGGGCTGCGCACCAGCTGGCAGGTGGGCGGCTTTGCCGTCTTCGGGGCGGCCGCCCTGCTGCTCGCGGCCTCGGTGGCCGGCAAGCTGGCGGGGCTGGGCCTGGCCGGCCGCATCCTGGGCTGGGCCCGCGGCGAAGGGATGCTGATCGGCTGGCTGCTGCAGACCAAGGCGCTGATCATGATCATCTTTGCCAACGTGCTGCTGGACAAGGCCATCATCACCAACGCCACCTTCACGGCCCTGCTGCTGATGGCGGTGGCCAGCACCATGCTGACGGTGCCCATGGTCACGCCGCGGCTGCGGCGCATGGCTCAGGCGACTGGGGAGCGCTGACGGCCCCCGGGGCCGGCGCGCCCGCAAGGCGGCGCGCCAGTCACGCGAGGCGTCAGGGCAGCACGGCGCTTGCCTGGGCGCGGGCGATCAGCGCGTCGGCGTCGGCTTGCAGCAGCAGTCGCTCGCCCACCAGCGACTGGGCCGCGGCACGCACGGCCGCCACATAGCCAGCCTGGTCGCCATAAAGCTCCTCCAGCGAAGGACGCCCGTCGCCGGCCGCCAGCCGCGCCGCACGCGTCTTGTGGAAGGGGATGTAGCTGCCCGTGAGGTTGGACAGGTCGACGATGCCCGGCATGGCGACGTAGTTGAACTCCAGGCTGGTGCCCAGCGGTACCTGCGCCTCCACCGCGCGGATGCCGGCCCGCGTGAGGCCAGTGGACGCATCCACTTGCGGCACCAGGATGGCGTAGCTGCGGCCCTGATAGCGCGGCGGCTGCAGCGTGGCGATGCCGCTCTCGTCCTGCGGCACGTACTGCGGGCCGAAGTCCAGCAGCGGGAAGTCGTTGTAGCGTGCCAAGTAGTTGAAGTCGGGGATTGCCGTCGGCGTGGCGCCGACGTTCCAGCTCAGGCCGCGCATCGTCGGGAAGGCCAGCTGCGCCGGCCGCACCAGCGTGCCGTCGTCGATGCGGGGCACGCGGCTCGCGGGCGGCGTGGTACCGCGCATCACCCAGTCTTCCAGCGCCACGAAGAGCGCGCGGAAGGTGTCGTTGAAGTGCACCACCGTGCCCGCCGGGTACACGTTGCGCGTGGGCGCATAGCTGATGCTGGCCGTGCCACCCGCGCCGCCGTGCTGTGTGCTGGCGTAGTAGTAGATGCGGGCGTTGTCGGGCTGGGCCAGGTCGCGAAGACCATAGGTGTCGGTGAGCACCGGCGATCCCTGCAACTGCCAGAACTCGGTGCCCGACAGGCCCAGGAAGAACTTGGGGCAGGTACCCGTGGCGCTGCAGCGGCGCATGACGCCGCCGCTGCGGCCGGCCAGCTCGTCGCTGTAGTCGGCCGCCAGACCGCGGGGGGCGGTCTGGCCGAAGGCCGTGTGGTCGGTGCGCAGGCCGCCGCCGCCGCCCGGCACCGCAAAGCGGGTGTTGATGTTCGTCTGCCGCGCCGCCACGTGGGCATAGATGCCGTCGAACACCTTGCTGCCGTCCAGTGCCTGGTTGAAGCCCAGGTGCAGGAAGGTCTTCATGGCATTGCCCGACTGCGAGGTGCCCTGGCCGATGGCATGCGTCAACCGGCCAGCGACCGGATTGGCACGGCCGAAATCGTCCGTGCTGCGCTTGCGAAAGAAGCTGACCGTGTCGCGCAATGCCGCCAGGCCCACGCCCATGACCTTCGGGTCCTTGGCGACGTAGACCAGCTCGTACAGGTACTGCGGGTCGAAGCCGCCGGCAAGGCACACGCTGGTGGGGCTGGCCGTGCCCGGGAACGGCGTGGCCGTATCGCAGGTGGCGAACTTCCACTGGGACGGCGAGATGGGCTCGCGCGGGTCGGTCTCGTTGCGCCGGCGGGTGAGCGAATAGCCCGGCTGCGTGTTGTCCAGGCTGGCCGGCTCGTAGGGGATCATGGTGCCGTTGAAGACACCGCCCGGCAGCGTCATGGACGGCGTGGCGGCGCTGGGCACGAGCTCGGTGCGGTAGGGGCCGGTGATGCTGCTGCCGTCCGGGTTGCGGGCCACGGGCACGGTGGCCGTGAGGCGGGCCGGGCTGCTCTTGGGCACGTCGCCCTGCCAGGCCGAATACAGCACCGTATAGCCGCGCTGCAGGTAGACGGCATCGCCGGGCGTGGCCGTCGGATTGAGCAGCGTGAGCATGTTGCCGCGGTTGGGCGCGTCATAGCGCAGCAGGCCGTTGGCCTTGGTCATGTCCTTGGGCTTGAGCAAGACGAAGTCTGCGCTGTAGTCGACCAACCCCCGTGCGTTGACCGGGGCGAGGGCCAGGTCCTGAATGACGGCGTTGTGCGGATCCTTCGGGTCCAGCTCGCCCTGCAGCGTGCCCGTGAGCTTCTCGTAGGCGCCGACGCTGCCGTAGCTGCCGGGGAAATCCTCGGTGGCGGTGATGGTCAGGCGCATCTGCGGCTGAGCCGGGGCGGGTGCCGGCGCCGGGCTGGGCGCCGGCGCGGGGGCAGGTGCCGCCGCGACGGGCACGAAGCCGCTGCCGCCGGAACCGCCGCACGCTGCCAGCAGCAGGCTCGCGCCCAGGCTGCAGGCACCCATGGCATGGCGCACGGGGCGCCGGGTGATGCAAAGCTCTCTCATGGTTGTCTCCATCGTTGTGGTGCAGGAACAGGGGCCTGGGGCCACGCGGACGAACGCCCTCCTCCGGTCGTCGACGGATGAATGGAAGGCGCGGGCCGTGCCCGCAGGGTGGAGGGAATGGACCGGAACGGGGGCACGCGGCGCGCGCGGCCCACCACCGGTACGGGCGGCTATTCGGCCTCGATGCCCGCCGCCTTGATCACCTGGCCCCACTTGCGCGTCTCGCCGGCCTGGAACTTGGCCAGCTCCTCGGGCGTCGTGGTCCAGGCCTCGGAGCCGGCGCCATCGAAGAAGCTTTTGGCGGCGGCGCTCTTCGTGGCCTTGCCCAGCACCTCGTTGAGCCTGGCGACCACCGATGCGGGCGTGCCGGCCGGCGCGTAGGCGGCGAACCAGTAGCCCATGTCGTAGCCCTTGACCCCGGCCTCGTCCAGCGTGGGCACATCGGGCAGCTGCGTGCTGCGCTTCTGCGTGGAATAGCCCAGCGCGCGCAGCTTGCCCGCCTTGATCTGCGGCACGCCGGTGGAGGTGTCGGTGATCATCATGTCGATCTGACCGCCCAGCAGGTCGGTGATGGCCAGCGGGTTGCTCTTGTAGGGCACATGCAGGATGTCGACATGGGCCATCTGCTTGAGCATCTCGCCCGCCACGCGGCTGGACGAGCTGCCGCTGCCGAAGCTCATCTTGCCGGGGTTCTTCTTCGCGGCGGCCAGCAGCTCGGCGACGTTCTTGTACGGCGCGCTGGCGTTGACCACCAGCACCTGCCCGCCCTTGCCCAGGCCGGTGACGGGCGCGAAGTCCTTCACCGGGTCATAGGGCAGCTTGCGGTAGAGGTGCTCGTTGGCCGCATGCGTGGTGTTGGTGGTGATGAGCACCATGTAGCCGTCGGCCGGCGCCTTGGCCACGTACTGCGCCGCGATCATGCCGCTGGCGCCGGCGCGGTTGTCCACCACCACCGACTGGCCGGTCTGCTCGGTGAAGGACTGGCCCAGCGCCCGCGCCAGTTGGTCGGTGGCGCTGCCGGCCGCAAAGGGCACGACGAAGGTGACGGGCTTGGCCGGATAGGCCGGGGACTGCGCCTGGGCCAGGCCGGGCAGCGTGGCGGCGGCGGCCAGGGCGGCGGCGAGCCAGGTGCGTCGGTGCAGAGGCGGGAATCGGTTCATGTCTCTTGTCTCCTCGGGTCAGGGTGGATGAAGGAAGGTCGTCAGTCGATGGGTGGACCGGCCAGATGCCCGCACAGCGCGGCAGGCACCCGCACCGGCAGGTCGAGCAGCAGGTACGACAGCGCCTTGCCATGGCTGTCGAGGTTGAGGGCGTCGTTGACGCCGCCATCCAGCACGTCGTCGAGCACGAAGTTCATCGCCTGCAGCCTGGGCAGCAGGTGGCGCGTGACGCGGCTGGGCCGGCGATGGGCGAACAGCGCGCCAACGGCTTCTTCCGTCACCTGTTCGACCAGCAGCGGCCACAGGTCCGCATGCCAGGCGATCACGCTGATGTTGGAGCGGTTGCCCTTGTCGCCAGTGCGGCCGTGGGCCAGCCGATGGAGGGGCACGACCCGGTCGGCATCGGCGTGCGGGGCGGAGGGGAAAGGCGTGGGATTCATCGTCGGCCTCCTCAGTCGGCCATGAAGTAACCGGTGCTCACGGCTTCGCGCGGGACCAGGCAGGACAGCGTGCCCAGGCGGGGCCGCATGCCGGTGCGCACGCCGCCGCCACCGGCGGGCCCGCAGCAGTACAGCGCCGTGACCTCGCGCACCAGGCGGCGCGCAACGGCCGCATCGGGATGCTGCAGAGCCACGCGCAGGCGGATGTCGCGCAGGGCATCGTCCGGCGCAGCGGGGGCCGCATCGAGCGTCGCCGCCAGGGCGCGACCCGCGTCGTCACCAAAGATGCTGCAGGCGCCGATCAGGTCCACCCGCAGCGCGCCGGCATCGCGCAGGCGCTCGCGCAGCACCTCGCCGGCCAAGCGGGCCCGGCCCAGCGCGCGGGCGCCCGCGTAGCTGATCTCGCCCTCGGCGAACCAGCCGGTGGCATGGCACACGTTGACCTTGAGCGTGGCCGGCCGCACATGACCGCGGACGCCCTGCAGCCGCACACCGCCGGCCGTCTGCAGCACCTCGGCCTCCCGGATGTCGGCCACCACATCGGGCGTGAGGTAGGCGCCGGGATCGTGCAACTCGTAGAGCAGCTGCTCCTTGACGGTATGCAGGTCCAGCCGGCCGCCGGTGCCCCGGGGCTTGAAGAGGGTGCAGCTGCCGTCGGCCTCGATCTCGGCGATGGGATAGCCCAGCTCGGCCAGGCCGGGCACGTCCTTGTAGCCGGGGTCGGCGAAGTAGCCGCCGGTGACCTGCGCGCCGCATTCCAGCAGGTGGCCCGCCATGGTGGCGCCCGCCAGGCGATCCCAGTCGTTCAGGGCCCAGCCGTAATGCGCCAGCGCCGGGCCCAGGGCCAGCGCCGGGTCGGCCACGCGACCGGCGACGACGATGTCGGCACCGGCGCGCAGGGCGTTGGCGATGGCCTCGGCGCCGATGTACGCGTTGGCGCTGACCGGCGGCTCGGCCGGCATGGCGGCGCCCAGGCACCGGGCCAGCAGGTCGTGGTGTTCCGGGCCGGAGAGATCGTCGCCATGCACGACGGCAATGCGCGGCGCGCGCAGGCCCAGGCCGCGCGCCAGTTGCTGGATGCGCCGCGCCGCGCCGTGCGGATTGGCCGCGCCGAAGTTGCTGACGATGCGCACGCCGTGGGCCAGGCAGTCGGCCAGCACGGGGCGCAGCAGCTCGTCCAGCAGCGGCTCGAAGCCGGCATCGGGGTCGTCGCGACGGGCGAGCTGGGCCAGCGCCAGGGTGCGCTCGGCCAGGGTCTCGAAGATCAGCACGGCGCTCTGGCCGCGGGCGATCAGCTCGCGCACCACGGGCGCGGCGGCGTCCACCCGGTCGCCCGAGAAGCCGGCGGCGCAGCCGATCAGCAGTCGTTCCTTCAGTGCCATGCGTGTCTCCTGCGACGGCACTCTAGGCGCGGAGCGTTATTCTGTGAAATAGATTGTCAGGATCAATTCATCCGCATCACCAATGAATCTGAGCAGCCGCCAGCTCGATGCCTTCCTGGCGCTGGCCACCGAGCGCCACTTCACCCGCGCGGCCGAGCAGTGCCACCTGTCGCAGCCGGCCTTCAGCGCGCTGATCCGCACGCTGGAGGAAGGCTTGGGGCTGCGCCTGTTCGACCGCAGCACGCGCCATGTGGCGCTGACCGACGAGGGCCGCAACTTCATGGCGGCGGCCGAGCGCATCCGCGCCGAGATCGACGCGGCGCTCGATGCCGCGCGCGACAGCGCCCAGCTGCGGCGCGGGCGCGTCTCGCTGGCGCTGCTGCCCTCGCTGGCCGCGGGCTGGCTGCCGCAGGTGCTGGCCGAATTCCGCGAGGCCCATCCTGGCATCGTGCTGGAGATCGCGGACGTCCTCTCCGAGCCCTGCATAGAGCGCGTGGCCGGCGGCCAGGCCGACCTGGCGCTGGCCGCCATCCGCGCCGACACCCCGCTCTTGCAGGCCGAGCCCTTCTGCAGCGACGACTTCCACCTGGTCTGCCGCGACGACCATCCGCTGGTGCGGCGCCGCAAGCTCACGGCCGCCGACCTGGGCGACTGGCCCTTCATCCACCTGGCGCGCACGAGCAGCGTGCGGCAGTACCTGGAGGCGGCCCTGCATCCGCAGCCGCTGCGCACGCTGATGGAGGTGGAGCAGCTGGCCACCGTGATGGGCATGGTGCGCGCGGGCCTGGGCATCAGCGTGGTGCCGACGCTGACGCTGTTCCACTTCCAGCAGGCCGGGCTGCACACCCGGCCGCTGCCCTTGCCCGGGCTCAGCCGGCAGGTCTACCTGGTGCGGCGGCGGGACCGGTCGCTGTCGCCGGCGGCGCAGGCGCTGCTGACGCTGATCCGGCAGCGGCGGCCCTGAGCGCCAGCGCCCTGATCGTGCTGCGCGGAAGGCGGCAGGTCGATGGTCTCACCGCCCCGCCACCAGCCCCCGGAGAACACGCCGCGCCCGGCGCAGCGCACGCCGGGGCAGGCTGGCTGGCGGCGGCGGCACCACGGCCGGCGCCGCCGCTTCCACGGGGGCAGCCGAATCGGCCGGAGCCGGGGCCGGCGCGGGTTCGACCCGCGCTTCGCAGCGGGCCAGCGCTTCCAGCAGCGCGTCGGCCACCGCCGCCGGTTCGATGGCGTGCCGGATGTGCTGGGCCGCCATGGCACCGCGCCGCGCCGCCTCGGCGGGGTTGGCCGCCACGGCCCGCAGCGCGGCGACGGCCGCGGCGATGTCCGGCTCGGCCCAGTGCTGGTCGGGGGTGTAGCTGCCATTGGCCTCGCCGGGCTGCACGGGCACCCGCCGGCTCTCGACGAAATAGGCCGCATCCGGCCGCAGGAAGGCCGTGGGCCCGCCCCAGCCGGTGATGATCACCGGCCGCCCGGCCTGCGCCGCCTCGAAGGCGCCCAGACCCCAGCCTTCGGCCCGGCACAGCGAGACGAAGCAGTCACCCAGTTCGTGCAGGGCATGCAGCTCGCCGTCGGGCAGTTCGTCGGTGATCAGGCAGATGGGCGGCGGCAGGCGGCCATGGCGCAGCACGGCGCGGCCCACCATGGCCTCGAACTGGGGCAGCACCGGCACGCTTTCGCCCTCGTGGCCCGGATCGCGGCGCACCCGCTCCAGGTCGTGCGCGGTGGTCTTGATGACCAGCGCGACCGGGTCGTCATGGCGGAAGGCCTCGGCGAAGGCCTCGACCAGCGGCCCGATGGACTTGCGCTCCAGCCAGGTCGACACCGTGTAGAAGATGCGCCGGCCCTGCAGCGGCGGCAGGCGCTGGAGGAGCCGCTCCCGGTCCGCCGCCGTTGCGGCGCGCGCGGGCCGGGGCAGGTGCGGCACCACCCAGATCGGGATCGTCACGCCACTGTCGCGGAACACCTGGCGGTTCCACCCGGTCGGCACGATCACGGCGTCGAGCCGGTTGATGAGCGCGGGCCAGTGGCGCGGCAGCCGGTCGGTCTCCCATACCGTGTGGCCGACCACGCAGCGGGTGCCGCGGGCGCGCTCGCGGGCGATGAAGTGCGGGTAGTACTCGGGCACGAAGTGCACGATGGCGATGTCGCACTCGCGCGCGTCGTCGCGCAGGGGCCAGAGGTCCTGGGGCCCGGCCTCCGGCGAGGCGGCCGGCGCATAGCCCAGGCCCAGCGCGCCACCAGGCAGCATGGGTTCCCACGCGATGGCGGTGCCCGCGTCCCGCAGCGCGCGCACCAGCGCCGCGGCCGCGACGGCATAGCCGCTGGTATCGCCAAGGCCGATGTAGCGCAGCGCCCGGCGGGGCGTGGGAGGACTGGGGCTCATTGCAAAAAACCGTCGTGTATATTTGACGAAACATAACAAATCGACTCAGGGGCTCCCCAAGCGGCAGCTGGGTGGTGCGCCCCGAGTGCATGGCCGCCTGCCGCCCTTTCGCGACCGCAGCCACCTTGACCGCCACTTCGCCTCCCGCGCCGGCGCGCCCCGCGCGCATCCCCAACACCTACCACTTCGTCTTCGGCCTGCGGCCGCAGACCGAGCCCTTCCACCTGCTGCACTACCTGTGCCTGGCCTCGTGCCTGCAGGTCAACCGGCCGGACCGCGTGGTGGTGCACCTGCACAACCAGCCGCACGGGCCGCTGTGGGAGCGCATCCGCCCGCGCATCGAGGTGCAGCAGATTCCCGAGCACGAGCTGCGCATCGACCTGGACTACCAGGACGACTACATCCGGCGCTTCGCCTACGCGCATGTGTCCGACTTCATCCGCCTGCGCGTACTGCATGAGCAGGGCGGCATCTATGCGGACATGGACACCCTGTTCGTGGCGCCGCCGCCGGCCGCCCTGTTCGACGAATCCTGCGTGATGGGCCGTGAGCGCGTCGACGTGGGCGCGCCCTCCTCGCCCGAGGGCTCGCTGTGCAATGCGCTGATCATGGCCGAGCCCGGCTCGCCCTTCGTGCGGACCTGGATCGAGCGCATGCCGGGCGCCTTCGACGGCAGCTGGAGCAACCACTCCACCTTCCTGCCGTACCGGCTCAGCCGCGAGTTCCCGGAATGGATCCGCGTCGAGCCGGAAAGCCGCTTCTTCTCGCTCGACTGGACGCGCGACGGCATCGCCGGCCTGTTCGAGCAGGACCGCACGCTGCCGCCGGACGCCACCAGCCTGCACCTGTGGGCGCACCTCTGGTGGGATGTGGACCGGCGCGACATGTCCGACTTCGACCACACGCAGCTCACGCCCGAGTACGTGGCGCAGGCGCGCACCACCTACGCCCGCCTGGCACGGCCGCACCTGCCGCCCGGCCTCGCGCCGTCGGCCCTGGGCCAGTGGTTGCGCCGGCTGTGGGGGTCGAGGGCCTCGTGAGCGACGCGCAGGTCCCGCGCAGCCGGGCCATCCTGCTGACCCATGTGCTGCCCGACCCGCAGGGCGTGGGCCTGATGCGCCGGGGATGGCGCTGGGCCTGCGAGCTGGCGGCCACGCATGCACTCGACATCGTGCTGGTGACCCGCCATGCCGAGACGCCCGTGCCGCGCACGCCGCTGCCCGGCCGGCTGCATGTGGTGCACTGCACCGGCCCCGCCCTGGCGCCGCGCGCGCTGGCGGACTGGTTCGAGCCGGACGCGGGCGCCGCCGCGGCGCTGGCTGCCCTGCCCGGCCCGGCGCCGGGGCGCGTGCTCGTCTTCCGCTTCTACATGCACGACCTGGCGGCCCATCTGCCTGCCGCGTGGCGCGCCGTCGCCGAGATGGACTGCGACGACTGGGAGTCGGCCACGCGCCGCAGCCTGGCCGGCCTGGCCCTGCGCCACGGGCGCTGGCGTGCCGCGGCGCAGGGTCTGCTGCAGGCGCGGCGCTATGCCCAGCTGGAGCGGCAACTGCTGCCCGCCTACCGCACCGTCCACCTCTCGGCCTTCGAGGACGCCGCCCGTGTGGCCCGCCTGCCGGGCATGCGCGAGGTGCGCGCCAGCCCCAACCGGCTGGTGCCCGATCCGGGGCCCGACCTGCCACCACCGCCGAAGGACGGGCGCACGCTGCTCTTCGTGGGCGCGCTGTTCTATCCGCCGAACGAGGATGCGCTGCTGTGGTTCGCCCGCGCCGTGCTGCCCCGCCTGCGCCGAAGGGTGCCCGATGTGCAGGTCGTCGCGGCCGGCCGGGCCGAGGCGTCGCTGCGACAGCAGCTGGCAGCGCACGGCATCGCCTATGCGCACGAGCCCGCCGACCTGCGACCGCTCTACGCCCAGGCCACGGCCGTCATCGCCCCGGTGCGCGGCGGCGGCGGCACCAAGCTCAAGGTGCTGGAGGCCTGGCAGTACGGACGGCCCGTGGTGGCCACCTCGCATGCCGCCCGCGGGCTGGCGGTCGAGCCCGGCCGCCACCTGCTCGTGGCCGACCGCGCGGACCGCTTTGCACGGCACTGCGCCGCCCTGCTGAACGATCCGGTGCTGGCCGAGCGCCTCGCGCGCGAGGCCGGGCGCCTGCTGCATGCCGAGTACTGCCTCGCGTCGCCTTCCTCCCTCTCCTGCCCTGCGCCCGAATGACGCAGCAAGCCGCCTTGCCCGACACCCGCCCGACCGCGGCCCGACCGCCCCTGCTCATCCTCTCGGTCGCCACCGGCTACGGCGGTGCCGAGCGCAACATCGAGACCCTGCTGCCCTTGCTCCTGGCCGAACGGCCGGTGACGGTCTTCGCCTGCAACCCGCTGCACCTGCAGCGGCTGCGGCACCTGGCGCATCCCGCGCTGGAGATCCACGCGGTGGACGCCGGCCGCGAAGACTTCGCCGACGGCGCCGCCAGGCTGCTTGTGCAGCGCTTCCTGGCGCTGCGGCACTCGGCCATCCTGAGCAACACGATGGACTCGCTGCGCATCCTGGCGCGGGCCGGCGGCTGGCTGCCCGGGCTGGACGTCATCGCCTGCGTCGCCGTGCACGACTTCCTGTGGTTCGACCATGCGCAGCTGCTGCCCCAGGTGCCCCGGGCCACGCTGCTGGTGCCCGACCGCGCGGTGCTCGAAAAACCCGACTACCTCGCCCGCCATGTCTGGCCGCACGGCCCCATGCGGGCGCTGGTCATGCCCAACCCGGTCGACATTCCGCCGGTGCCCGCGACCGCACTGGCGGCCGACGCGCCCTTCCTGCACCTGGCCACGGTCAACCCCTTCAAGGGCCATGCCCTGCTGGTGCAGGCCGCCGCACTGCTGGGGCCGCGCTGCCCGGACCTGCGCATCGCATCGGTGGGCCACCGGCCCATCCCCGAGCTGTACCGCGAACTGCAGGCACAGATGGCCGAGGCCGGCGCCGCGCCCACCCTGGCCCTGCACGACCATGTGGACGATCCGTCGACGCTGCTGCGCGGGGCGCGGGCCGTGCTCGTCACCTCGGTCTCGGCCCATGGCGGACCGGAGACCTTCGGCCGCTCGATCATCGAGGCCTGGGCCCTGGGCCGGCCCGTCATCGCCTTCGCCTGCGGCGCGCCGGCGCAGCTGATCCGGCACGAGGTCGATGGCCTGCTCGTCGACGAAGGCGACGTGACGGGCCTGGCCGCCGCCATCGAGCGACTGCACCGTGACACCGCCCTGGCCGACCGGCTGGGGCAGGCCGGGCGCGATCGGGCCCGGCGCGACTTCGCCACGCCCCGGGTGCTGGCCCAGCTCACGGCCGTGCTGGACGGCGCCTGGTGCCCCCGCCCCCACGCGCCCCCGGCCGGTGCCGGCCGGCCCGGCCCGGGGCTGCTGTTCGACGTCTCCGTCAGCCTCGAAAAGGGCTGGCACTCGCCCGTGGGCATCTCGCGGGTGGAGCACCACACCGGCGATCTGCTGGCCGCGCAGCCCGTGCCCGTTCAGCTGGTGCGTCGCGGAGCCGACGACGGCGGCTATCGGCGGCTCACCGGACAGGAGCTGGAGTTCCTGGCCAACACGCCCGACGGCATCGGCCGGCTGGCTGCCGCCGAACTGGCCAACACGCCATTGCCGCCGCCGCGCGTGCCGCAGTCGGTGGGGCGCAGCCTGCGCGCGCTGGGCGCTTTCCAGGGCGGCAGGGCGCGCCTGCGCCGGCTGGCGGACAGCCGCCTCGGCCGCTGGCTGCATGGCCGTGCACTGGCCAATGTGCGCATCGCCCCCATCAGCGCGGGACCCTACGGGCCCGGCCCGGGCGATGTGCTGCTGAGCGTCTCCAACCCCTGGGACTATGTGAGCGTCCCGATCTTCCAGGCGCTGCGCGCGCGCGGCGTGCGTGTGGTGCTGGCCGTGCACGACCTGATGGTGTGGGAGACGCCGCAGTGGACCGCCGGCCGCGATCCGCGCCAATACACGGCCGACATGCTCGGCGTCATCGCCGAGGCGGACCAGCTGGTGGCCGTCTCGCGCCACACGGCGCGCCAGGTACAACGCGCGATGGCGGAGGCGGGCCGCGCCGCGCCGCCCCTGCGCGTGGCAGCCCCCGCCGGCCTGGACACCGGCCCCGCGCGGCCGGGCGCGCCACCGCCGGGCCTGGACCTGGACCGGCCCTTCGTCCTGTACTGCTCGACCCTCGAGATCCGCAAGAACCACATCCTGCTGCTGCATGTGTGGGAGCAGTTGCGGCAGCGGCTGCCGGCCGGGCGCCTGCCGATGCTGGTGCTCGCCGGCCGCTGGGGCTGGGGCGTGGACGCCGCCCGGCTGGCGGTGGAACGCAACTGGCGGCTGGTGCCCGATGTGCGGGTGGTGGAATCGCCGCGGGACGAGCATCTGCAGTGGCTGTACCGGCATGCCCGCTTCGCCGTCTTCCCGTCCTTCACCGAAGGCTTCGGCCTGCCGGTGGCCGAGAGCCTGGCGGCGGGCACGCCGGTGGTGCTGTCGGACCATCCGGCCATCGTGGAAGCCTCGGCCGGCCTGATGCCCGCGCTCGACCCGGACGACGGGCCCGCCTGGCGCCGCGAGATCGAGCGCCTGTGCATGGACGATGCCTACCTGGCCCAGCTGCGCGGCCGGGCCCGCGCGTACCGCGCCGCGCCGGCGGACGGCCTGCCGCGCGCCCTGCTCGACGCCACCGGCCTGATGCCGGGCCGGCGCGCCGAGGTCGCGGAACGGTCAGGCCCCCAGGAAGCACCGGTGCTGTGGCCATGAACACCTCATCGGCCGATCGGAACGAAGCCCACCGGCCGGGCGATACGCAGGAGGCAGCACGGCCCGCCCAGGCCCTGCGCGCGGCCCTGCAGCATCTGCAAAGCCGCCTGCAGGCGCAGGAAGCGCAACTCGACCTGCACCGCCGCGAACTCGACGCGCGGGCGGCCGAACTGGCCGAACGCCACGCCGCGCTGACCGACCGGCAGGCCGAGGTGGCCCGTCTGAACGAGGAACTGGCCCGACGGGACGCAGAGATTGCGGGGCTGCGCCATGCCGCCGCACTGGCGGCCGCCCGGCAGCCCTTCGCCCGCCGTGTGCTGCGCCGGCTGGCGCGCGACCTTCGCCGACTGCTGCGCCACGCGGTCCCGGCCCCGGCGGCGGTCGCTCCTGCCGCTGCGCCGGCCGCCACGCCAGCGGAGTCGCCTCCACCGCCCACCGAACAGGCCGCGCCGGCGCCCGTGCAGGACTACCGCACCCGCATGCGGGCGTTGCGCGCCTCGGGGCAGCTCGCGGCCGTGCGCACGGTGAGGCTCGTCGCCCCGGCCCTGTGGCAGGACATCGCCTCGGCCGTGGCGGGCCTGCTGGAGGCCCTGTCGCTGCAGTGCACGGTGCACGCCGCCATGCCGGCCGATTTCACCGACGACCTGTACCTGGTGCTGGACCCGCGCGCCTTCACGGTGCTGCCGCCGGCCGACCGGCGCATCCTGTGGCAGGTGCCGGACGAGCAAGGCGTGGCCGGCGACGCCGACCCGCTGCAGGCCCGGCTGCAGGAGTCGCTCGCGGTGTTCGAGGCCGTGCAGCCGCGCATTGCCAGGCTGCTGGCCGACGGGCTGGTGCAGCACCAGATCTTCCATGTGCCGCTGCCACCGGCCGACGCGGCCCCGGCCGCGCTGGACGACCGCACGCCCTTCGGCCTGCCGCACCTGCTGGCCCGGGCACTGCATGGCTGTGGCGTGCTGGACGACGCCGCCTTCGAGGCCGCCACCGCCAGCACCCGCCTGGACGGCGAGGCCGTGGTGCTCTGCCTGCCCGAGGCGCCGGAGCGCTTCGCCCATGCGCGCGAAAGCCTGCGCCACGGCGCCGTGCTCTTTCCGGGACTTCGCCATGTGGACGGCTGGAAGGGCACGGCGCTCAGCTACCGCGACCTGGCGCGCCGCACGCTGCAGGCCGGGCGCGACAGGCTGCTGGTGTGGGAGGACGACGCCCGGCTGCCGACGGACTTCGACACCCGTCTGCCCGCGCTGCTGGCACAGCTGGATGCGCACCCCGAGCGCTGGGACCTGTTCTCGGGCCTGCTCACCGACCTCTCGCCCCAGGCGCGGGTGCTGGACGTGCAGCCCTACGGCAGCGACCTGCTCATCCGGCTCGACTCGGTGATCGGCATGGTCTTCGGCCTCTACGGCCCGCGGGCCCTGCGAGCCCTGGCCGACTACCGCTTCGAGGGCGAGGACGTGATGAAGAACACCATCGACCGCTACCTCGAAGCGCTGGGCCTGCGCTGCTGCACGCTGTTTCCGCCCCTGGTCGGGCACGACGACCACCTGGCCTCCACGCTGTGGGCACCCAACGGCGTGCGCTTTGCCAGCAATGCCTCCATGAACGCCATGATCGACCGCAGCCAGGTGCGGCTGCTGTCGAAGGTGGCGGACTTCCTGGACGGCGGCCATGCGCCGCAGGAACCTCAGCGCCAGTAGTCGCGCCCCTGCGCGCCCCAGAGCGCGCGCGATGCCGCCTCGGCCTCGGCGCAGACGGTGTCCATGTCCACTTTGGTGGGCAGGCCGTCCTCCACCAGCAGCTCGCCCTGCACCGCCACATGGCGCACGTCCCGGCCCTGGCCGCAGTGCACCAGGGCGCCCAGCGGATTCACGTGCGGCCGCAGGTGCGGGCGGCGGCCGTCGACGACCACGAAGTCGGCCGACTTGCCCACGGCCAGGCTGCCGATCTCGGCCTCCAGGCCCAGCGCCCGGGCACCGCCCATCGTGGCCATGTCGAAGACATGGTGCGGCTGCCAGCCGTCGTCGACGCCGCCTTCCTGCACCCGGGCCGTGGCCAGCGCCCAGCGCATCAGCTCGACCATGTCGCCATGCTGCGTGTCGGTGGCCAGCGCCATGTTCACGCCCGCGCGCTGGAGCATGGGGGTGGGCGCCAGCCGGCCCGAGGCGGCGTTGCACTTGGGGATGTGCACCGCATGCGCGCCGGCCTCGGCCATGCGGGCGGCATCGGCCTCGCTCACGTAGATGCAGTGCCCGCCCATCAGCCGCTCGTTGAGCAGGCCGGTGTCGGCCAGCACCTCGGTGGAGCTGCGGCCGGTGCGCGCGCGCACGCGCTCGACCTCCACCTTGCTCTGGCCCAGGTGGGTGCTGACGCGCAGCCCGCGTGCGGCGGCGGCCTCGCCCACCTCGCGCAGGAAGGCGTCGGAGCAGGTGTCCACCGCATGCGCCGCCAGATTCACATGCACGCGCGGATGGTTCTGCCAGCGCGCATGCAGCGCCAGCCCGGCGCCCAGTGTGGCCTCGCCGATGGCGGCGCTGTGGTGCCAGTCGCCATGGGCCACGCGCGCGAAGTCCACATCGTGGATGCGCCAGCTCGGCGCCAGGCGAAGGCCCAGTTCGGCCATCGCCTCGGTGCAGATGTCGGCATGCACGAAGTTGTCGCCCACCAGGGTGGAGCCGGCCAGCAGCGCCTCCAGCGCGCCCAGACGGGCCAGGGCGCGGGCCTGCGCCTCGTCGACCTGCGTGCCCTTGGGAATGCCCGGCGTGTACGAAGGCGCAAAGCCCAGGTCGGCCGCCACGCCGCGCACCATGCTGAGGATGCTGTGGGTGTGGACGTTCACGAAGCCGGGCGTCACGAAATGGTCGGTCAGCTGCAGCGTGCGGTCGGCGGTGTACTGCGCGGGGGGCTGGGCATCCAGCCAGGCGATGCGGCCATCGCGCACGCCAAGGGCGGCGCCGCGGATCTCGGGGCGGGCGGGGTCGGCCGTCAGCGCGATGGCATCGAGCAGCAGCAGGTCGAAGTGGAGGGGTTCGGTCATGGGCACTTTCGGGCCGGTTTGGTGCACCGGCGGGAGGGATGCCGAAGCGCAAGCAATCGACGTGCCATTTTGTATCCAATCCATGTCCAGTTTGTGGACACTCAGGCCGCGGCGGCCCAGCTCTTCCCCTTGCCGGCCGCGCTGGCGCTCAGCCGCGGTGGTCGTCGGGCGCCTGCAGCCCCCGCACGGCCGGCGTGCCCACCGCCATCACCGCGCCCACCACCCAGAACACGCCGGCCACGCCGATCAGCGCGCCCAGCGAGCCGAAGAGCAGCGGCATCACCACGCTCGACGCATTGATGGTCATGAGCCGCAGCCCCAGCGCCTCACCCTGGCGGTGATGCGGCGTGATCTGGTGCAGCATGCTCATCACCATGGGCTGCACGGCGCCGAGCGCGAAGCCCAGCAGCACGGAGCAGGCCCCCATCGCCCACGGATCGCGCAGCAGCGGATAGAGCGCGAACACGGCCAGCACCACCAGGTTGGAGGTCAGGATCACCTGCCGCTCGGTGGCCCGGGCGGCCAGCACCGGCAGCAGCATGCGCACCAGCGCCGCCGCAATGGCAAAGCCGCCCAGCAGCGTGCCGATGACCGAGGCGCCCAGCCCCCGTTCGTGGCCCAGCAGCGGCAGCACGAAGGCATGCACGTCCCAGCTGCAGGACTGCATCCAGTTGACGAACAGCAGGCGCCGGAACATGGGCTCGCGCAGCAGGTCCCAGGCGCGGGTGCCGGGCGCATGCACGGCGGGCGCGGCCGAAGGCGCTTCCCGCGTGGGCCGCACCAGCATCCAGCACGCCAGCGGCAGCGTCGCCAGGAAAGCGAAGCAGATCGCGTAGGCCCGCGCATCGCCGGCCGTGCTGCCGGCATGGTCGATCAGCAGGCCGGCCGCGAAGGGTCCGAAGAAGTTGGCACCGGCCGGCGCGATGGCCAGCCAGCTGAACACCTGCCGCAATTGCGCCGTGCCCTGCGCCGCCCGGCCCACATGCCGTTGCAGCGCGATCACCGTGGCGCCGGTGGCACCGCCGGTGAGCAGGGCCGACACGCACATGGCCGGAAAGGCAGGCCACAGCAGCGGCAGCAGCGCGCCGACGAAGGCGGCGGTCACCGCCATCGCCATCGGCCGCTTCAGGCCATGCCGGTCCACGTAGCGGCCGGCCGGCAAGGCCAGGAAGACCTGCGTCAGCGCGAACAGGGCGATCAGCACGCCCACCGACGCCGCGCCGTGCCCTTGCTGCAGCGCCAGCAGCGGCGCCGCCAGCCGGATGCCGGCCATGGTGGCGTGCAGGCAGACCTGCGCCGCGATCAATCGCGCGAGTTCGGCGCCGCTCACGGCGCGCCGCCCTCCTCGGACTCTTCTGCGTCGGCCGCCGCCTCGGCCACCGTGGGCAGCAACTGCTGCGCCTGGGCATCGGGCAGGGCCTCGACGCTGCGCAGCTTGCGCGTCAGCACATTGGTGCGGGTCTGCGTCTGGTCCAGCGTGTTGAGCACGGTCTGCGTCTGGCGCTTGACCTTGTCCAGCACCTCGCCGAACTTCATGAACTCGGTCTTCACGGCGCCCAGCACCTGCCAGACCTCGCTGCTGCGCTTTTCGAGCGCCAGGGTGCGAAAGCCCATCTGCAGCGAATTGAGCATGGCCAGCAGCGTCGTGGGGCCCGCCAGCGTCACACGGTGGTCGCGCTGCAGCGCTTCCATCAGGCCCGGCCGGCGCAGCACCTCGGCATACAGGCCCTCGGTGGGCAGGAAGAGGATGGCGAAGTCGGTGGTGTGCGGCGGGCACACGTACTTCTCGTGGATGCCGCGCGCCTCCAGGCGGATGCGCGTCTCCAGCGCCTTGGCCGCCACCTCCACCGCCAGGGCGTCGGCGCGCTGCTGGGCGTCGAGCAGGCGCTCGTAGTCCTCGTTGGGAAACTTCGCGTCGATGGGCAGCCACACCGGCGTGCCGTCGGCGCTTCGGCCCGGCAGTCGGATGGCGAAGTCCACCACCTGGCGCGACTCCGGATGGGTGGCGACCTGGGCCGCGTACTGCTCGGGCGCCAGCACCTGCTCCAGCAGCGCGGCCAGTTGGGCCTCGCCGAACATGCCGCGGGTCTTGACGTTGGTCAGCAGGTGCTTGAGGTCGCCCACGCCCTGGGCCAGCGTCTGCATCTCGCCCAGGCCCTTGTAGACCTGCTCCAGCCGCTCGGCCACCTGGCGGAAGCTCTCGCCCAGTCGCGCTTCGAGGGTGCTCTGCAGCTTTTCGTCCACCGTCTGGCGCATCTCTTCCAGCTTGGCGCTGTTGCTGGCCTGCAGCTGGGCGAGTTGCGTCTCCATGGTCGTGCGCACCTCGGCGATGCGGCGGGCATTGGATTCGCTCAGGCCCTGCAGCTGGCTGGTGAGCGTCTCGGCCAGCGACTGGCGGAGCGTGCCGATCTGCTGCGCGAAGGCGTCGAGCTGCGCGTTCTGCGTCCGCGTGGCCTCGGCGCCCTGGGCCAGCAGGGTCTGCTGGAAGGTAGCCAGCGCGGCGGCGCTTTCCTGGCGGCCGGCGCGGGCGTTGTCGGCGATCTCGCGGCGCAGTGCGCGTTCGTTGCGCTCCAGCAGCGCCTGGATCGGGGCCGCCAGTTGCCCTACGTCGGGCTCGGCGGGCCGGCGCAGCAGCAGCACGGCCAGCAGTAGGAGGTTCAGCAGCCCAAGACCCAGCAGCAGCCAGTCCTGCA
This sequence comes from Pseudacidovorax sp. DMC4, assembly GCF_056314265.1. Taxonomy (NCBI): domain Bacteria; kingdom Pseudomonadati; phylum Pseudomonadota; class Betaproteobacteria; order Burkholderiales; family Comamonadaceae; genus Pseudacidovorax; species Pseudacidovorax sp. DMC4. The sequence continues at coordinate 168,713 of NZ_JBQUYR010000014.1, forward strand.
GCGTCATCGCCTCCGTCATTGACCGCGCACCCGGCCCAGCACCTGCGGATTGACGGGTGTGCGCGGCTGGCCGGTGGTGAGGAAGGCGATCAGGTTGTCCACGGCCAGATCGGCCATGGCACGGCGGGTGGCGGTCGTGGAACTGGCGATGTGGGGCGTGAGCACCACGTTGGGCACGGCGAGCAGGTCGGGGTGCACCTTGGGCTCGCCCTCGAACACGTCGAGGCCGGCGGCGGCGATGCGCCGGTCCTTCAGCGCCTGGGCCAGGGCCGCGTCGTCCACGATGCCGCCGCGGGCGATGTTGACCAGCGTGGCCGTCGGCTTCATCTGCGCCAGCTCGGCCGCGCCGATGCTGTGGTGGTTGGCGGGCGTGTAGGGCAGCACCAGCACCAGGTGGTCGGCGGTGCGCAGCAGCTCGTCCTTGGCGACATACGTCGCCTTGCATTCGGCCTCCAGCTCGGGCGAGAGGCGTGATCGGTTGTGGTAGACCACCTTCATGCCGAAGCCGTGCGCGCCCCGCCGGGCAATGCCCTGCCCGATGCGGCCCATGCCCAGGATGCCCAGCGTGCTGCCGTGCACCTCAGCCCCGGCGAACATGTCGAAGGACCACTTGGTCCATTGGCCGGCGCGCAGGAAATGCTCGCTCTCGGTGATGCGGCGCGCCGTGGCCATCAGCAGCGCGAAGCCGAAGTCGGCCGTGGTTTCGGTCAGCACGTCGGGTGCATTGGTGCCCAGCACGCCGCGGGCCGTCATGGCGTCGACGTCGAAGTTGTTGAAGCCCACCGCCATGTTGGCGCAGATGCGCAGCTGCGGGCAGGCGTCGAGCACCTCGGCGTCGATGCGCTCGCTGCCGGTGGTGAAGACGCCGACCTTGCCCTGCAGGCGGCGGATCAGCTCGGCCTTGGACCAGAGATCGTCGGCGGGATTGGCTTCGACCTCGAAATGCTCGGCGAGCCGCGCCACGGCTTCGGGAAAGACGGCGCGGGCGACGAGGACGGCGGGCTTGCTCATGGATGTTTCCGTTTTTCGAAAGAGCCGCCGATGCGGGTCGGCCGCTAGCGGCCGCGCCCCGCTCAGCGGAAGAAGATGAAGGTGACGAGCACGAACAGCGGCAGCAGCACCGCGCCCGACCACGCCATGTAGCCGAAGAAGCTGGGCATGCGCACGCCGCGGTCCTCGGCGATGGCCTTGACCATGAGGTTGGGCGCGTTGCCGATGTAGCTGTTGGCGCCCATGAACACGGCGCCGGCCGAGATGGCGGCCAGCGTCGCGGCATGGGTGGTCATGAGGGTGGCGGGGTCGCCACCCGCGGTGTTGAAGAACACCAGGTAGGTCGGCGCGTTGTCCAGGAAGGAACTCAGCAGCCCCGTGGCCCAGAAGTACATGGCGGGCTCGGGCTGTCCGTCGGGCCGGGTCACGGCCGCCACCACGGCGCCGAAGGGGCCGGCCGTGCCGGCACGCAGCATGGCGATCACCGGCACGATGGTCAGGAAGATGCCGGCGAAGAGCTTGGCCACCTCCAGCATGGGGCCCCAGCCGAACTGGTTGGCCTCGTGCACCTCGCGCTTCGTCAGCGCCAGCGACAGCAGCGTCACGCCGACCAGGCCCACGTCGCGCACCAGCCCCGGCAGGCCCACGGGCGTGCCGGCGATGTCGAACACCACCGGGCTCTTCCACAGGCCGCTCAGCAGCACCAGGCCCAGCACCACCGCCAGCAGCGCGAAGTTGAGCTGGCCCTCGAAGCGCACGCCGCGCGTGTCGGGCGTGGGGTCGACGGGCATCACGCCTTCGTTGCGGTAATAGAAGCGGTCGAGCACGAAGAAGATGCCCAGCAGGCACAGCAGGACGAAGCCCGTGTCGGGCAGCAGGTGCCAGGTGGTCCAGAAGAAGTCCACGCCCTTGAGGAAGCCCAGGAACAGCGGCGGATCGCCCAGCGGCGTGAGCGAACCGCCCACGTTGGAGACGATGAAGATGAAGAACACCACCACATGCGCCTTGTGCCTGCGGTTGTCGTTGGCACGGATGAGCGGACGGATCAGCAGCATCGACGCACCCGTGGTGCCCATGATGCTGGCCAGCAGGCCTCCGATGGCCAGCAGCCCGGTGTTGAGCCCCGGAGAGCCGTGCAGGTTGCCGCGGATGTAGATGCCGCCCGACACCGTGAACAGCGCCGTCAGCAGCACGATGAAGGGGATGTACTCGGCCAGCAGCGCATGCACTACCTGCGCGCCGGCGAGGCCTGGCCCGAAGACGGCCGCGAAGGGAAGCAGGAAGGCCAGCGCCCAGGCTGCCGCCACCTTGCCGAAATGGTGGTGCCAGAAGGTGGGCACCAACAGCGGCATCAGTGCAATCGACAGCAGGATGCCCGCGAAGGGCAGGCCCCACAGCGGCGACAGCGCGGCACCGTCGAAGGTGGCCGCCTGCGAAAGCGCGGGGGCTGCCAGTGCAGCCCCCATGAAAGCCCGCGAGGGGCGGATCCGGCGAAGAAGCGAAGTCACGTTGGCGTTGGTCAAGGCGTGGCGGGCTGGGGGATCTCGAACACCTGACGCAGGTAGGCCAGGTACTTCTCGTCGTCGCACATGCCCTTGCCCGGCGTGTCCGACAGCTTGGCGACCGGCTGGCCATTGCAGCGGATCATCTTGATGACGATCTGCAGCGGCTCGTAGCCCAGGTCGTTGGTGAGGTTGGTGCCGATGCCGAAGGCCAGCTGGCAGCGGCCGCGGAACTGGCGATAGAGCTCGATGGTGCGCGGCACCGTCAGGCCGTCGCTGAAGATCAGCGTCTTGGTGTGCGGATCGACCCGGTTGGCCACGTAGTGGGCAATCATGCGCTCGCCCCATTCGAAGGGGTCGCCGCTGTCGTGCCGGGCGCCGTCGAAGAGCTTGCAGAAGTACAGGTCGAAGTCGCGCAGGAAGGCACTCATGCCGTAGACGTCGGACAGCGCGATGCCCAGGTCGCCGCGGTATTCGCGCGCCCACATCTCGAAGCCGTAGATCTGGCTGTCGCGCAGCCGCGGGCCCAGGGCCTGGCAGGCCTGCAGGTACTCGTGGGCCATGGTGCCCAGCGGAAGCAGGCCGAGCTTCATCGCGAACAGCACGTTGCTGGTGCCGGCGAACTGCGGCAGCCGCTCCGCAGCGCGCGGCTGCGGGCTCACGGCGCCCAGTTCGGCCGTCAGCGTCCGCAGCACCTCCTCATGCCAGGTCTTGGAGAAGCGCCGGCGGGTGCCGTAGTCGGCGATCTTGAGGTCTTCCAGGCCCGCTTCCTTCAACTGCCCGATCTTGGCCTGCAGGCGCCGGCGGCCTTCCTCCAGGTCGGGCTGCCGCTGCGTATTGCGGAAGTACACCTCGTTGACGATGGCCAGCACCGGGATCTCGAACAGGATGGTGTGCAGCCACGGGCCCTTGATGTGGATGTCGATCTCGCCGGTGGCCGCGTCGGGCACGATCTCGATGTACTTCTCGTTGAGCCGGAACAGGCCCAGGAAGTCGACGAAGTCGCTCTTGATGAAGCGCATGGAGCGCAGGTAGGCCAGCTCGGCGTCCTTGAACTGCACGCTGCACAGGGCCCGTACCTCCTCGCGGATCTCGGCCGCGAAGCGCGCCAGGTTCACACCCGGGTTGCGGCACTTGAAGCGGTACTCGACCTTGGCGCCCGGGAAGTGGTGGAGCACCACCTGCATCATCGTGAACTTGTACAGGTCGGTGTCGAGAAGGCTCTGGATGATCATGAAAACGGCTCGGCGCGGGGCGGCGCGGTTGTCTCCCCGGAAAGGCTGGCTTTCCGGCACCGGAAATGGTGAGACGGATTATCACGGTCATGGTGCGCCTGCGCCTACGAGCCATCCTTTGGGCGTCCTACCGGGGCGGCACCGTACCCCCACCACAGTGCATAGCACGGCGGCACCGACAGGGCCCCGCAAGCAACCCAAAGGAGATCCCATGAACAAGGACATCATCGAAGGCAACTGGAAGCAGTTGAAGGGCAAGGTCAAGGAGCAATGGGGCAAGCTGACCGACGACGACTTCGACGTCGTGGCCGGCAAGCGCGACCAGCTGCTGGGCAAGATCCAGGAACGTCATGGCATCAGCCGCGACGAGGCCGAAGCGCAAGTCAAGGCCTGGGAAAGCGCCGAAGGCCGCACCCCCGCCGCCCTGTGGATGGAAAAGTACTGAGCGCGCTGCGCCACTTCCTCCGAACCCGAACAACCGAATTTCAATCGTTGCCCAAGGAGCACCACACCATGAAAAAGACCGCACTTACCCTCGCCATTGCCACCGGCTGCCTGTTCGGCGCCGTCCAGGCCAGCGCCATGACCAAGGACGAGTACAAGGCCGAGAAGGACAAGATCTCCGCCCAGTACAAGGCCGACAAGGCCCAGTGCGACACGCTGAAGGACAACGCCAAGGACGTGTGCGAGAAGGAAGCCAAGGGCAAGGAAAACATCGCCAAGGCCGAACTGGAGCAGTCCTACAAGCCCAGCAACAGCCACGCCAAGAAGGTTGCCGAGGCCAAGGCCGATGCTGCCTACGACGTGGCCAAGGAAAAGTGCGACGACATGAGCGGCGATGCCAAGAACGCCTGCCAGTCGCAGGCCAAGGCCGACCATGAGAAGGCCAAGGCCGACATCAAGGCCATGGTCGCCAAGAAGTAATTTGTCTCCTCGCGTTTGACGGAAGCGCTTTGGCGGCACCTTCGGGTGCCGCTTTTTTATGGGCGGTCCCGGACGGGGCTGCCTTTTCCGTCTTGAAGACGCCCCCGTCAGCGCAGGGTGTCGAGCACCGCGAGCAAGGCCGGGCGCAAAGCCACCGGCCGCTGGGTGGCCCGGTCGACATAGACATGCACGAAGTGGCCCTGGGCCGCAGCGGTCGGCGCCTCTTCGGCGAACAGTCCGACCTCGTAGCGCACGCTGCTGCTGCCCACATGCGCCACCCGCACGCCGGCCTCGATGGTCTGAGGGAAGGCCAGCGGCGCGAAATAGTTGCACTGCGTCTCGACGACGAAGCCGATGGTGCTGCCCTGGTGGATATCCAGGGCGCCGCGCTCGATCAGCAGCGCGTTCACCGCCGTGTCGAACCAGCTGTAGTAGACGACGTTGTTGACATGCCCGTAGATGTCGTTGTCCATCCAGCGGGTGGTGATCGGACGGAAGGCGCGGTAATGGTCGCGCGGCTGGGGCGTGGGGCGGGCGCTGCTCATGGGCGGCGATTCTGCCGGGCGCCCCGAATAGGGGCTGTCACCTAAAAATGCTGCATCGCAGCAAAACCCCTTGAGATCGCCACGGGCCGCTGCCATACTTCATCCCATGTTGCAGCGCAGCAAACGCCGCAACCCCACTTCCACCACCTCCAGGAGCTCACCATGGCACTCACCGCCGACCAGATCATCGCCGCCCAGAAGGCCAACATCGACACGCTGTTCGGTCTGACGACCAAGGCCTTTGAAGGCATGGAAAAGCTCATCGAGCTGAACGTGACCGCCTCCAAGGCCGCCCTGAGCGAAGCCGCCGGCACCGCCCACGCCGTGCTGGGCGCCAAAGACGCGCAGGAACTGCTGGCCCTGCAAGCCAGCATGATGCAGCCGATGGCCGAGAAGACCGCCGCCTACAGCCGCCACCTGTACGACATCGCCCAGGGCACCAGCGCCGAATTCACCAAGGCCTTCGAGAGCAAGGCTGTGGAAGCGCAGCAGGCCATGGTCGGCCTGATCGACAGCGCCGCCAAGAACGCCCCGGCCGGTTCCGAAACCGCCGTCGCCATGATGAAGAGCGCCGTGGCCGCCGCCAACAACGCCTTCGAATCCGTGCAGAAGGCCGTCAAGCAGGCCTCCGACGTGGCCGAAGCCAACTTCAACGCCGTCTCGACGCAGGCCATGAACGCCGCCAAGACCGCCACGAAGACGGCCACCGCCAAGCGCTGATTTCTTGCTGGTTGTCTCCTTGGGTCCTCACGGGATCCATTCGGCCCCGCCTCGGCGGGGCTTTTTTTCGTCCGCGCGTGCCAGCGGCCCACTCCTATCATGGCGGTTTTGCCCGCAACAAGGAGACAGCATCCATGCAGATCAAGGACAGGGTTTTCATCGTCACCGGCGGCGCCTCGGGCCTCGGCGAAGGCACGGCGCGCATGCTGGCCGAGCACGGCGCCAAGGTCGTCATCGCCGACATGCAGGCGGACAAGGGCGAGGCCGTCGCCGACGAGATCGGCGGGCGCTTCGTGCGCTGCGACGTGAGCCAGGAGGCCGACGGCCAGGCTGTGGTGGCCGCGGCGCTGGAACTCGGCAAGCTCGTGGGCCTGGTCAACTGCGCCGGCATCGCACCAGCCGAGAAGACCGTGGGCAAGAACGGCCCGCACGCTCTGGCCGTCTTCGAGAAGACGCTGCGCGTCAACCTGCTGGGCAGTTTCAACATGATCCGCCTGGCGGCCGACGCCATGGCGAAGAACGAGCCCGAGGCCACCGGCGAGCGCGGCGTGCTCATCTCCACCGCCAGCGTGGCAGCCTACGACGGCCAGATCGGCCAGGCCGCGTACAGCGCCAGCAAGGGCGGCGTGGTGGGCATGACGCTGCCCATCGCCCGCGACCTGGCGCGCAGCGGCATCCGTAACATGACCATCGCGCCCGGCATCTTCGGCACGCCCATGCTCTTCGGCATGCCGCAGGAGGTGCAGGACGCGCTGGCCGCCAGCGTGCCCTTCCCCTCGCGCCTGGGCACGCCGGCCGATTACGCGAAGCTGGCCAGGCACATCATCGAGAACGACATGCTCAACGGCGAGGTGATCCGCTTGGACGGCGCCATCCGCCTGGCGCCGCGCTGACCCTGCCCAAGCCGGGCTGACGGCTTTTCACCGATACTTCCGTCTCGCCCGAGGGGGCGCCATCCGCAGGGAGGCGCCCCTTTTTCGTTGGTTCTCGTCCCATGGCCATCCCCGAATCCTTCATCCAGGAACTGCTCGCCCGCACCGACATCGTCGAGATCGTCGGGCGCCATGTGCAGCTCAAGAAGGGCGGCGCCAACTTCATGGGGCTGTGCCCTTTCCACGGGGAGAAGTCGCCGTCCTTCTCGGTCAGCCCGACCAAGCAGTTCTATCACTGCTTCGGCTGCGGGGCCCATGGCGACGCGATCCGCTTCCTGATGGAGCACACAGGCGTGGGCTTTCGCGACGCCGTGCAGGACCTGGCCGGCCAGTACGGCCTGCAGGTGCCCGACGACGACCCGCTCTCGCCCGAGCAGAAGGCCCAGGTGGCCGCGCGGCGCGAGCGCCAGGCCACGCTCACCGACGTGCTGGAGAAGGCCGGCGACGCCTACCGCCGGCTGCTGCGCGATTCGCCGCGCGCCGTGGACTACCTCAAGCGCCGCGGCGTCTCGGGCGCCATCGCCAAGCGCTTCGGGCTGGGCTACGCGCCCGAGGGCTGGCGGGCGCTGGCCAGCGTCTTTCCCGACTATGCCGACGCGCTGCTGGTCGAAAGCGGCCTGGTGATCGCCAGCGACGAAGGCGAGGATGGCAAGCGCTACGACCGCTTCCGCGACCGGGTGATGTTCCCGATCCGCAACGTCAAGGGCGAATGCATCGGCTTCGGCGGCCGTGTGCTGGGCGACGAAAAGCCCAAGTACCTCAATTCGCCGGAGACGCCGGTCTTCAGCAAGGGCCGCGAGCTCTACGGCCTGTTCGAGGCCCGCACCGCCCTGCGCGACCAGGGCTACGCGCTGGTCACCGAGGGGTACATGGACGTGGTGGCGCTGGCCCAGCTCGGCTTTCCGAATGCCGTGGCGACGCTGGGAACGGCCTGCACCGACGACCATGTGCACAAGCTGTTCCGCTTCACCGATTCGGTGGTGTTCAGCTTCGACGGCGACGCCGCCGGCCGCCGCGCGGCCCGCAAGGCGCTGGAGGCGGCCCTGCCCCACGCCACCGATGTGCGCAGCGTCAAGTTCCTCTTCCTGCCCGAGGAGCACGACCCCGACAGCTTCATCCGCGAGAACGGCGAGGAAGGCTTCGCCCGCGCCGTGGCGCAGGCCGTGCCGCTCAGCCGCTTTCTGCTCGAAGCGGCGCGCGAAGGCTGCGAGCTGGGCAGCGCCGAAGGCCGCGCCCGCATGGCGAGCCAGGCGCGGCCCCTTTGGCAGGCGCTGCCCGAAGGCGCGCTGCGCCAGCAGTTGCTGGCGGAGATCGCCCAGGCCGCGCATCTGGAGCCGGCCGGGCTTCAGGCGCTGTGGGCCGGGCAGACGCCACCGCCCTCACCCGCCGCCTCCCGCGACGAGCACGAGCCGCCCGACTTCCATGGCGAATCCATGCCTCCAGCCTGGGGTGACGGCACGCCCTCGCAGCCGCGCTGGTCGTCACAGCGCCGCGGCAAGCGGCCCTTTCCTTCGGCGCCGCCCCGCCCCGCGGGCCCGCGGCCCAAGCCAGCCAGCCGCGCCGACCATGCCGCGCGCCTGATGCTCGAACGCCTGGGCGCCTGGGAGCATCTTTCGGGCGAGGAGCACGCCCTGCTCTGCGGCCTGCCGCCGCCCCACGGCCCGCTGTTCGCCTGGCTGGAAAGCTGCCTGCACGAATACGGTCCCCTGGAATGGCCGCAACTGCGCGCCGACATGGCCGGCCAGGCCTTCGAGGACATGGCGGTGCGCCTGATGGCCGGTCCGGCCGGCACCGCCACCGATGCCGAGTGGGACGCCGAACTACGCGATCTGCTCGACCGCATGCTGATCGAGCACCTCAAGACGCAGGAGACCGAGGCCATTGCCGCCGCCGGCCGCGATCCGCAGGCGCTGGCGCGCTACCGCGAATTGCTGACGCGGCGCCTCGCGCTCGAGAAGAAGCAGCGCGCCGGCAGCTGAGCCGCCCACCGGTCCGATTTCCGCCAGCGGTCCCGAAAGCCACGCCACTCCAGCAGTCAATCCCCCGCAGTGCGCGTAGGAATTGATTGACAAAGGTATAATCCACGGCTCGTCTCGGCAAGAGCGACAGCAGCACCTCCGGACCCTGGCCCACCGATGCCCAAGTGCACGACCGGCCTCCTTTCTTCCGCAAGGGCTTGCATTCCAAATGTTCGCCCCCCCATCTTGCCTGGCGTGCCGGTAGCGCGGTCCCCGCGTCCTCACCGGCACTCTCTCGCCGCGCCGGCCTGACGGCGCCTGTTGATTCAATTTTCTTTCTGTGGGTCCTCATGGGCCCTGGGGTCCTATGCCTGCTCAAAAGTCCGGAAAGACGACGACAACCGCCGCCGCCAAGCCCGCCGCCAAGACCAAAACCTCGGCCGCCGTGGTCGCGCCTGTGAAGGCGACCACCACCACCCCGGCCAGCAAGTCCGCCACGAAAGCCCAGTCAGTGCCCGCCACGAAGTCCCCTGCCAAAGCCGAGAAGGCCACCGAAGAACTGAAGAAGACGACCGCCAAGGCCGCAGCTGCCGCCACGGCCGACGAGATCGCCGTGCCCGCCAAGAAGAAGCCGGGCCGCCCGCCCAAGGCCGCCGCCGACAAGGAAGGCGCCACCACCGGCGCCAAGCGCGGCCGCAAGCCCAAGGCCGCCGCGGCCGAGGCCAAGGACGTCGAGGAGGACTTCTCCGACGTCGAAGCCGAGTTCGCCGAGGAAGAGACGCCCGAGCCCGAGGCCACCACTACGGCCACGGTCGAGAAGGCCAAGCCGCTGCGCATGAAGATCAGCAAGGCGAAGGAACGCGCCTTGATGAAGGAATTCGGCCTGGACGAGACCGTCCTGTCCGAAGAGGACATGGCCAAGCGCCGCCAGCGCCTGAAGACGCTGATCACGCTGGGCAAGACCCGCGGCTACCTGACGCAAGGCGAGATCTCCGACCACCTGCCCGACAAGCTGGTCGACGCCGAGACCATGGAAGTCGTGGTCACCATGCTGAACGACCTGGGCGTGGCCGTCTACGAGACGACGCCCGACGCCGAGACGCTGTTCCAGAACAACGTCACCCCCACCGCCGCCACCGTCGAAGAGGCCGAGGAAGAAGCCGAAGCCGCCCTGTCCACCGTGGACAGCGAATTCGGCCGCACCACCGACCCGGTGCGCATGTACATGCGCGAGATGGGCACCGTGGAGCTGCTGACGCGCGAGGGTGAGATCGAGATCGCCAAGCGCATCGAAGGCGGCCTGCAGGACATGATGGCCGCCATCAGCGCCTCGCCGGCCACCATCGCCGAGATCCTGCGCATGGCCGCGGACATCCGTGAGGGCAAGGTCGTCATCTCCACCGTGGTGGACGGCTTCTCCAACCCGAACGAAGCCGACGACTATGTGGCCGAGGAAGACTTCGACGAGTTCGACGCCGAGGACGACGACGACGGCAACGGCGGCTCCAAGGCGCTGACCAAGAAGCTCGAGGAGATGAAGAACGAGGCGCTGTCGCGCTTCGACAGCATCGCCTCGCTGTTCGAGAAGATCCACAAGATCTACGACAAGGAAGGCTACGGCACGCCGGCCTACCAGAAGGCCCAGCAGTCTCTGTCGGAACAGCTGATGACCATCCGCTTCACCGCGCGGACCATCGAGAAGCTGTGCGACATGCTGCGCGGCACGGTGGAAGACGTGCGCAAGAAGGAGCGCGAGCTGCGCCGCATCATCGTGGAGAAGTGCGGCTATCCGCAGGAAGACTTCATCCGCGACTTCGGCGGCATCGACAAGAACGGCAACCGCGTGCAGTCGAACCTGCTGAACCTGCAGTGGATCGAGAAGCAATCTGCCGCCGGCAAGCCCTGGAGCGCCGTCATGCAGCGCAACATCCCGCCGGTGCAGGAGCTGCAACAGCAGCTGACCGACATCCAGTCGCGCGTGGTGGTGCCGCTGACCGAGCTCAAGGAAATCAACCGCCGCATGAATGCTGGCGAGAAGTCCTCGCGCGACGCCAAGAAGGAGATGATCGAGGCCAACCTGCGCCTGGTGATCTCCATCGCGAAGAAGTACACCAACCGCGGCCTGCAGTTCTTGGACCTGATCCAGGAAGGCAACATCGGCCTGATGAAGGCGGTCGACAAGTTCGAATACCGCCGCGGCTACAAGTTCTCGACCTACGCGACGTGGTGGATCCGTCAGGCCATCACCCGCTCGATCGCCGACCAGGCGCGGACCATCCGCATCCCGGTTCACATGATCGAGACGATCAACAAGATGAATCGCATCTCGCGCCAGCACTTGCAGGAGTTCGGCTTCGAGCCCGATGCGTCCATCCTGGCCGAGCGCATGGAGATTCCCGAGGACAAGATCCGCAAGATCATGAAGATCGCCAAGGAGCCGATCTCCATGGAGACGCCGATCGGCGACGACGACGATTCGCACCTGGGCGATTTCATCGAGGACACCAACAACACCGCGCCGATCGAAGCCGCCATGCAGGCCGGCCTGCGCGACGTGGTCAAGGACATCCTCGACTCGCTCACCCCGCGCGAGGCCAAGGTGCTGCGCATGCGCTTCGGCATCGAGATGTCCACCGACCACACGCTGGAGGAAGTGGGCAAGCAGTTCGACGTGACGCGCGAGCGCATCCGCCAGATCGAGGCCAAGGCGCTGCGCAAGCTCAAGCACCCGAGCCGCTCGGACAAGCTGCGTTCGTTCATCGACACGCTGTAAGCACGCGCCCTGAGCGCTCCGCCGAAGCGGCGCCCGCGGCCCACCAGGGCCGGGGCGCCGTTTTCATTGGATGCTCTCGCGTTGCGCGAACGGCGCCCGCCTGCCCCCCCCCCCCCGCAGGCAGACCCAAGGAAAGAGACACGCATGAATCCTGACGCCAATCAACTCTGGCGCGCGCCGCGCTGGGCCCTGGCCATCCTGCTGGCGGTGCTGGGCATGCTCGGGCCCTTCTCCATCGACACCTACATCCCGGCCTTCTCGGGCATCGCGCGCTCCATCGGCGCGACGCCCACCGAGATGCAGCAGACGCTGTCGGCCTACCTGTTCGGCTTTGCCTTCATGAACCTGTTCCACGGTGCGCTGTCGGACAGCTTCGGCCGCCGGCCGGTGGTGCTGTGGGGCCTGCTGGTCTTCACGCTGGCCTCGCTGGGCTGCGCGCTGTCGCAGACCATCGGGCAACTGGTGTTCTTCCGGGCACTGCAAGGGCTGTCGACGGGCGCGGGCATCGTGGTGTCGCGCGCCGTGGTGCGCGACATGTTCCCCCCGGCCGACGCGCAGAAGGTGATGGCGCAGATCACCATCTACTTCGGCCTGGCGCCGGCCATCGCGCCGATCATCGGCGGCTTCCTGCTGGTCCATGCGGGCTGGCACAGCATCTTCTGGTTCCTGGTGGCGGTGGGGATCGTGCTGCTGGTGGCCAACTGGAAACTCCTGCCGGAGACGCTGCACACCAGCCAGCGCCAGCCCTTCGCCGTGCGCGACCTGATGCGCGGCTACTGGCAGCTGTGCTCCGATCCGCGCTTCCTGCTGCTGGCGCTGGCCAGTGGCGTGCCCTTCAACGGGCTCTTCCTCTACGTGCTGGCGGCGCCGGCCTTCCTGGGCGACCACCTGGGTCTGGCGCCCACGCAGTTCTTCTGGTTCTTCGTGCTCAACATCGGCGGCATCATGCTCGGCGCATGGGCCAGCGGTCGCATGGCGGGCAAGGCCAGGCCCAAGCGCCAGATTCGCGATGGCTTCGTGGTGATGCTGCTGACCTCGGTGGTCAATGTGGTGGCCAATGCGCTGCTGGTGCCGCAGGCCTGGTGGGCGCTGTGGCCGCTGGCGGTGTTCGGCTTCGGATGGGCGCTGATGGTGCCGGTGGTGACGCTGCTGGTGCTGGATCTGCATCCCACGCGCCGCGGCATGGCCTCGTCGCTGCAGGCGGTGATCGGCTCCACCGCCAACGGCGTGGTGGCGGGCCTGGTCGCGCCGCTGGTCATGCATTCGCCGATGGCGATGGCGCTGTCGTCGCTGCTGATGATGGGCGTGGGGCTGGTCGCCTGGACCTGGCTGCACCGACGTTGGCCCGAGATCGGCCGCGACAGTACCGCCGCGGCAGCGCCGCTGCCGGTCGACGCGACGACGAAGCTGGAATCCTGAGGACGGCAGACTGGCGCGGCGGCCGCCGGCGCCCCCGTCCGTCAGTCCATCAGCTGCTGACGCGCACCAGGGCTTCGATGGCCAGCGGATAGCCCTTCACGCCCAGCCCGACGATGATGCCGCGCGCCGCGGGCGAGATGTACGAGTGGTGGCGGAAGGATTCGCGCGCATGCACGTTGGAGATGTGCAGCTCGATCAGCGGCACGCTGGCGCCCTTGATGGCGTCATGCAGCGCGATGGAGGTGTGAGTGTAGGCGCCCGGGTTCATCACCACGCCGAGCATGCGGCCCGCGGCCACTTCGCGGCCGGCTTCGTGGATCCAGTCCAGCAACACGCCTTCGTGGTTGGACTGGCGGCATTCGATCTCCACGCCCAGCGCGGCGCCCGCCTCGGCGCACATGCGCTCCACGTCGGCCAGGGTTTCATGGCCGTACTGCGCGGGTTCGCGCGTGCCCAGCAGGTTGAGGTTGGGGCCGTTGAGGACGAGGATCTTCTTCATGCGAGGTCTCTGGGCTTTGCGCCGCGGGAAAAGGGTGCGGCATCTTAAATAAGACGGCTGACCAGCCCCTTGGCAAGCACCCCGCCTCGACGCCACCTGCGCCACGCAGTCTCAGTGCCGGGGCCGCAACAGCTTGCCGGTGGACGACGCACGCGCCAGCAGGCGCCCGGCCTCGTCGAACAGCTCGGCCTCCAGGAAGACCACGCTGCCGCCCCAACGGATCACCCGGGCTTCGGCCTCCACGGGCGCCACGCGCACGGCCTCCAGGAAGCTGGTCTTGATCTCCAGCGAGGCCAGGCCCACGCCCCGCTCGCGCGAGAACACGGCGAAGGCCATGGCGTTGTCCAGCCAGGCGGTGACGAAGCCGCCCTGAACCACGGTGCCCTCGGTGTGGGCAAACTCGGCGCGCGGCGCGAAGCGCACCCGTGCGCGGCCTTGCGGGTCGCTGGTGAGCAGGCGCTCGAAGCCGATGGCACGAAGCAGCGGTTGGGTGTGGATTTCGATGTCGGTCATGGATCGCAGGGAGTGCAACGGCGCGCGGCGCAGCATAGCCGCCGCCTGCGACCCCGCATGTCGCCCGCTTGCCTGGCGGGCCGGAGCGGGTGCGCAGCCGGATGGTCAGGGCTCCGCAGGAGGCGTTGCATAGAATCGCCCGCCATCCGCGCGCGGCGCCACGCCGCGTCCCGCCCGCGCTTCGCCTTCCCTGCATGATTCCTCCCGTCCCGCCGCCGCGTACCGGCGCGCGCCGCCTGTCCGTCCGCCTCCTGACCCATGGCCTTGCCCTGCTTGTGGGCCTGGTGCTCGGCACGGGCCTGGGCATCTACTGGCTGCCCATCCTGATCGCACCGCCCGCGCCCAGCGATGCGCAAGTCGGCATGGTGGCCGCGCAGGCCGCCTACAAGGTGGAGATGCGCGGCGACCTGAAGGGCAACGATCTGCTGCACTGGGCCCACGGCGAACTGACGGTGGGCCCCTGGGCCATCGCCCTTCGCGGCTCGGTGGCGCCGGGCCCGGACTACCGGCTCTACCTGTCGCCGACCTTCGTGCAGAGCGCGGAGGAATTCGAACAGCACCGCAGCGAGATGGTGCAGGTCGGCCAGGTGCGCACCTTCGACAACTTCATCGTCACGCTGCCGGCCACCGTGGACATCGGCAGCCACACGACGGTGGTGATCTGGTGCGAGGCCTTCGGCAAGTTCATCGGCGCCGCCCGCTACCGCGACCCGGACGCTGTCCCCGCTGCGGCCACGGGTGCCACGGCCGCGCCAGCGGCCCGGCAGACCCCATGACCGACCGCCCGGCCCGCTCCCGCCAACCGGGCACGCCGGGCCGCGCGCCCAGCCTGTTCGTGCAGAGCCTGCACGAGGTGCTGGCGCCGCTGGATCGCATCGAGGCCCGCCGGATGTTCGGCGGCCACGGCCTCTACCACGAAGGCGTGATGCTGGCGCTGGTGCTGCGGGACACGCTCTACCTCAAGGCCGACGCGATCAGTCAGGCCCAGTTCGACGCGCTGGGCCTGCCCGCCTTCAGCTACCAGCGCGAGGGGCGGCCCGCCACCCTCACCTCCTTTCGGCAGGCGCCGGAATCGATCTTCGACGATCCGGAACAGGCCCTGCACTGGGGCCGGCTCGCCTACGAGGCGGCGCTGCGCGCCCATCAGGCCAAGCCGGCCCGCGCACGTCGGACGGTGACGGCCCCCACCTCGCCGCCGCCACCCCGCAAGACCCGGCGCTGACGCGGCGCCGACGCCCGCGGCCCCTCAGAACAGGCTGCCCTGCCCCTCGGCCCCCGGCGGCCGGAACAGCGAGGTGTCCATCCCGATGCGCTCGCGGTTGAAGCCCAGCCGCGCCGTGGCCTTGGCAAAGCGCTGCGCCACCAGTTCGGCCCACAGGCCGCTGCCCTTCATGCGGCTGGCGAAGTCGGCGTCGTAGTCCTTGCCGCCACGCATATCCTGGATGCGCGCCATCACCCGTGCGGCGCGCTGTGGGTAGTGCAGCGACAGCCATTCCTTGAAGAGCGGCGCCACCTCCCAGGGCAGGCGGATGACGGTGTAGAAGGCGCTGCGGGCGCCGGCCTCCCAGGCGGCCTCCAGCACCTGCTCCAGGTCTTCGTTGAGGAAGGGGATCTGCGGCGCCACGCTCACCCCCACCGGCACGCCGGCCTCGGCCAGGGTGCGGATGGTGCGCAGCCGGCGCGCGGGCGAGGCGGCGCGCGGCTCCAGCCGCCGGGCCAGGTCGGCATCGAGCGTGGTGACGGTGACGTACACCGCGGCCAACCGCTGGGCCGCCATGGGGGCGATCAGGTCCAGGTCGCGCTCGACGCCACTGGACTTGGTGACCAACGCAAAGGGATGCCGCGCCGCCTGCAGCACCTCGATGACCGATCGGGTCAGACGCAGCTCACGCTCGATGGGCTGGTAGCAATCGGTCGCGGTACCGATGGCGACGTGCGAGGGCCGGTAGCCGCGCCGCCCCAGTTCGCCGCGCAGCACCTGCGCGATGTTGCGCTTGGCGATCAGCCGGGTCTCGAAATCCAGGCCCGGCGACAGGTCGAGGTAGCTGTGCGTGGGCCGGGCGAAGCAATAGATGCAGCCGTGCTCGCAGCCGCGGTAGGGATTGAGCGACCGGTCGAAGGAGATGTCGGGCGAGTCGTTCTCGCTGAGGGCGGAGCGGGCGTCCTCGAAGCGGACCTCGGTGGCAGGTGCGAGGCGCTCGCCTTCGGCACCCGCCTCGCCCTCCGCGGCGGGCGGAGACTCGTCCGCCCATCCGTCGTCGAAGGCGCTGCGCTCGTCGCGCGAGAAGCGATGGGCCAGGCGCGTGGCGGCGCCGCGGCCCTTGATGGCGTGAACGGGGATCAATGCGTCGGGCATGCGGCAAGGCCTGGTAACGGCAGGAGCCCATCATTCTGGATCAATACTGTATTTTTATACAGTTATTTTGAAAGTCAGGTCCTGCTGGGGTTTTCCCTCGACCGCCGTGGGACATGTGAGAACTTTGCATCCCCTATACAGAAGCCGCTTACGCTTGCGCGCTTCGCGGGCGCTGGTGGCGCCCCGCCTCCCTCCGCCAGGACCCCATCTTGAGCCGCATTCCCTCGCCGGGCGCACGCCGCGCCCTGACCTGCTTTTGTGCCGTCTCGCTCATGCTGTTGGTGGGCTGCCGCAACGGCGACGCCCAGAAGAAGGCCGCCGCGCCACCGCCGCCGCCCGAAGTGCTGGTGCAGGCCGTGCAGCCGACCACCGTGCCGCTGCGCACGGAACTGCCCGGGCGCACGGCCGCCTCCATGGTGGCCGAGGTGCGGCCCCAGGTCGGCGGCATCATCCGCGCGCGCCCCTTCGTCGAGGGCAGCACGGTCAAGGCCGGCCAGGTGCTCTACGAGATCGACGCCCGTCCCTTCGAGGCCGAGGTGCAGCGGGCCGAAGGCGCGCTGGCCAATGCGCAGGCCACGGTCGCCTCGACGCGGGCGCTGGCCGAGCGCTACCGCCAGCTGCTGCCGCAGAACGCCGTGAGCCGGCAGGAGCACGACAACGCCATCGCGGCCTACGAACAGGCGCAGGCGAACGTGAAGGTGCAGTCGGCCGCGCTCAACACCGCGCGCATCAACCTGCAGTTCACCCGGGTGACCGCGCCCATCGGCGGACGCACCAGCCGCAGCGCGGTCACGCCCGGCGCGCTGGTGTCGGCCGCGCAGGCCACGCCGCTGCTGACCATCTCGCAACTCAACCCCATCTATGTGGACATCGCGCAGTCCAGCGCCGAGATCCTGCGGCTGCGCCAGGCACTGGCCGCCGGCCGCATCAGCCGCGAGGGCGACAGCCGCAAGGTGGCGCTGATGCTGGAGGACGGCAGCCGCTATGCCCAGGAAGGCCGCATCAAGCTGGCCGAGGTGACGGTGGACCCAAGCAGTGCCTCGGTGACGCTGCGGGCCGAGTTCCCCAACCCGGACGGCCTGCTGTTGCCCGGCATGTACGTACGCGCGGTGGTCGATGAGGGCACCACGCCCCAGGGCATCGTGGTGCCGGCCTCGGCCATCCAGCGCGACCGGCGCGGCAACCCGACGGTGCGCGTGGTCGGTGACGGCGACAAGCTGGAGGTGCGGCCCGTCGTCACCGGCCGCCCGGTGGGCACCGGCTGGCTGGTGGCCGAGGGCCTGAAGGCCGGCGACCGGCTGGTGCTGGAGGGCGCGCAGAACGCGCAGGCCGGTGCGGCGGTGCGCGTCAAGATGGCGCCGGCCGCGGGCGCCAGCCCGAGCACGGCCAACGCTGCCAACGGCGCGCCCGCGGCGAATGCCGCCAATGCCGCACCGCGCAGCAATCCATGATCTCGCGCTTCTTCATCGACCGGCCCATCTTCGCCTGGGTCATCGCCATCACGATCATGCTGGCGGGCGCGCTGGCGATCCACCTGCTGCCCGTCACGCGTTACCCGGTGGTGGCGCCCCCGGCCGTGAGCATCAACGCGTTCTACCCCGGCGCCAGCGCGCAGACGGTGGAGAACAGCGTCACCCAGGTCATCGAGCAACAGCTCACCGGCCTGGACGGCTACCTGTACATGTCGGCGCGCAGCGACTCGACGGGCCGCGTGTCGATCTTCGTGAGCTTCGAACCCGGCACCAATCCCGACACCGCCCAGGTGCAGGTGCAGAACCGCGTGCAGCAGGCCCTGCCCCGGCTGCCGCAGCAGGTGCAGGACCAGGGCGTGACGGTGCGCAAGGCGGGCGTGGCGCCCGACCTGATCGTCACGCTCTACGACAAGACCGGCCAGCTCTCGCCCGGCGACATCGCCGACTTCCTGGTGAGCGACCTGCAGGACCCGATCAGCCGCATCGACGGCATCGGCGAGGTGTCGGTGATCGGCGGCCAGTACGCCATGCGCATCTGGCTGGACCCGCACAAGCTGCGCGGCTTCTCGATGACGCCGGGCGACGTGCAGACGGCCATCGTGCAGCAGAACGTGCAGCTGGCCGCCGGCTCGGTGGGCGCGGCGCCCGCGGTGGAGGGCCAGAACTTCAGCGCCGTGCTCACGGCGCAATCGCGCTTTCGCACGCCCGACGAGTTCCGCAACATCCTGCTGCGCACCAACCGCGACGGCTCGCTGGTGCGCCTGTCGGACGTGGCGCGGGTGGAGATCGGCTCGGAGAACTACAACTTCACCGGCCGCTACAACGGCTACCCGGCCTCGGGCGTGGTGGTGCGCCTGGCGCCCACGGCCAATGCGCTGGAGGCCATCGCCGGCGTGAAGACCGCCGTCGACAAGATGCGCGACCAGTTCCCGCCCGGCGTGGACGTGTCCTATCCGCTGGACACCACGCCCTTCGTCGAGCGCGCCATCAAGGACGTGGTCAAGACGCTGGTCGAGGGCATCGTGCTGGTGGTGCTGGTGATGTTCCTGTTCCTGCAGAACTGGCGCGCCACGCTGATCCCGGCCATCGCCGTGCCGGTGGTCCTGCTGGGCACCTTCGGCGTGCTGGCGGTGGCGGGCTTCACCATCAACATGCTCACGATGTTCGGCATGGTGCTGGCCATCGGCCTGCTGGTGGACGACGCCATCGTGGTGGTGGAGAACGTCGAACGGATCATGGAAGAGGAGCACCTCTCGCCCAAGGAGGCCACGCGCAAGTCCATGGGCGAGATCACCGGCGCGCTGATCGGCATCGGCGTGGTGCTGTCGGCGGTGTTCCTGCCCATGGCCTTCTTCGGCGGCGCCACCGGCATCATCTACCGGCAGTTCTCGATCACCATCGTCTCGGCCATGGTGCTGTCGGTGATCGTGGCGCTGGTGCTCACGCCCGCACTGTGCGCCACGCTGCTCAAGCAGCATGCCGGCGATGCGCCCAAGCCCAAGCGCACCACCGGCTTCTTCGGCGCCTTCAACCGCTTCTTCGACCGCAGCATGGACACCTACGAAGGCAGCCTGCGCAAGCGGCTGCCCCGGCGCTGGCTGTTCATGGCGATCTATGCGGTGATCTGCGCCGGCATGGCCGTGATGTTCATGCGCACGCCCACCGGCTTCCTGCCGGACGAGGACCAGGGGCGCCTGTTCGTGCAGTACAACCTGCCCGGCGGCGCCACGCTGGACCAGACCCGCGAGGTGGCCGAGCGCGTGAGCCGCTACTTCACCGAGAACGAGAAGGACACGGTCGACGGCGTGTTCGTGTCGCCCGGCTTCACCAGCGCCGGCGCCGGTCAGAACCAGGGCCAGGGCTTCATCGCCCTCAAGGACTGGGAGCAGCGCCCCGGCCGCGAGAACACCGCCTTCGCGGTGCTGGAGCGCGCCGGCAAGGCCTTCGCCGGCGACCGGCAGGCGCGCATCTTCATGAGCGCGCCGCCCGCCGTCTCGGGACTGGGCAACTCGGCCGGCTTCGACCTGCAGCTGCAGAACACCAGCGCCATGGACTACGAGCGCTTCCGGGGCATCCGCGACCAGCTGCTGGCCAAGGCGCGACAAGACCCGCTGCTCACGCAGGTGCGCTTCCAGGGCCAGGAGGACCAGACCACGGTGCAGGTGGACATCGACCGTGCCAAGGCCGGCGCGCTGGGCATCACGCAGACCGACGTGAACTCGCTGCTGTCGATCACCTTCGGCGGCGCCTACGTCAACGACTTCATCGACCGCAACCGCGTCAAGCGCGTGTACCTGCAGGCCGATGCGCCCTTCCGCATGACGCCCGAGGACATCGGCATCTGGAGCCTGCGCACCAGCACCGGCGCCATGGCGCCCTTCGCCAGCGTCGCCACGCCGCGCTGGAGCTATGGCCCGATGGCGCTCACCCGTTACAACGGCCTGCCCTCCTTCAACATCCAGGGTCAGGCCGTGCGCGGCGAAAGCTCGGGCGCGGCGCTCACGCGCATGGAGCAGCTGGTGGCCGAGCTGCCGCCGGGCGTGGGCTATGCGTGGACGGGCCTGTCGTACCAGGAGAAGCTGGCCTCGGGTCAGGCGCTGTCGCTGTACCTGATCTCGCTGCTGGTGGTGTTTTTGGCGCTGGCGGCGCTGTACGAGAGCTGGACCATCCCGGTGTCGGTGCTGCTGGTGGTGCCGCTGGGCATCGTGGGCGCGCTGGTGGCGGCCAACCTGCGGGGCATGGACAACGACATCTTCTTCCAGGTGGGCCTGCTGACCACCATGGGCCTGGCGGCCAAGAACGCGATCCTGATCGTGGAGTTCGCGGCCGAGGGCGAGCGGCGCGGCCTCTCGACCTGGGACGCGGTGATCCAGGGCGCCAAGCTGCGCCTGCGGCCCATCCTGATGACCTCGCTGGCCTTCGTGGCCGGCGTGGTGCCCCTGGCCATCGCCACCGGCGCGGGCTCCGGCAGCCAGAACGCCATCGGCACCGGCGTGATCGGCGGCATGATCACCGGCACGGTGCTGGCGATCTTCTATGTGCCGCTGTTCTATCTGCTGGTGCGGTCCATCGGGCGCAGGCGGCGCGAGGCGCAGCGGGTGCAGGACGCGGCGGCCTGAGCCGCCTGCCTGCTTGCCTCATCTGCGCTGTTCTGGGCGGCGCACGGCAGCCCGTGCGGCGCAGCGGCTGAGCTGTCGAACAAATCGCCCGCGTCCTACGCACGGAAGCCTTCGACCGGGTCAGAACGCGCCCATGCCGGCCGACCCTTTTTCGCGCACCTGCCCTCCGCGCCCAGGCCCCGGCGCGGCAGGCCTGCGACGTCTTGCATGGACGCTGTCCGCGGGCACCGTCTGGCTCGCGGGCTGCCAGGGCACCGACGACCTCAGCCGCTCCGGCTGCCTGCCGCTGCGCGTGCCCGCCGCGGTGATGCTGCAGCGCGAGACCGGCCTCTACCGCGTGGGCGACGCCGAGACGCCTGTGCTGTCGGACCATCCGCGCGACACGCGCAACGACGCCTTCCATCGCCGGAGCCTTCTGCGCACGGTGCCGCCGGGCACCCGCGTGACCATCGATCGGCTGACGCAACGCTGGGGTTTCGACTCCGGCAAGGGCCGCATCAGCGCCTTCGGCACGCTCCCGAGCGGCGAGCGCTTCGAATACGGCTGGGGCGTCGGCACCGTCATCGGCCCGGCGCCATGGGAAGGGCCGGGGATGCCCAACCAGCGAACGGTCCGATGCGGAGATTGATGCGTCGACCGTCAGGCACTGCACCCGAGGAACTTCCATGACCCTTCGACGCTTCGCCCTCGCTATCAGTCTCGGACTTGCCACGGCCGCCAGCACCCATGTCATGGCCCAGTCGGTCCTGTACGTCGCGCGCCCGGCCATCGCGCTGAGCGTCAGCGACCGGGCCGCCAGCCGTCAGTCGCCCGTCGAGTTCATCGTCACCATGCCCGGCGGCAAGACCACCACCGCCACGGCCGCTCCCCAGATGGGCGGCGAACGCGCGGGTACCGTGCACTACCCCAGCGACTTCGGCAACGCCGGCATGCATGTGGGCGACTACAGCTGGACCGCCCGCATCGCCGGCAAGGTCGTGATGAGCGGCAAGTTCAGCTACCGGCCCTCGAAGGACGGGCAGTTGCTGTTCGTGCCGGGTTGAGTGAGAGCGGCCAGCCCCTTTCTGCGCTTTTCAGACTTCGTTGGGGATCAACGCATTCAGGTCGGTCACGCCCACATCCACGCCCGCCTGGAACAGCAGCGTGCTGGCCTGGCCGCGGTGGTGCGTCTGGTGGTTGAAGAAGTGCTGCAGCAGCGGACCGAAGCGCTTGGCTTGGCGGGCACCGGCGGTGTTGCCGTAGCGGACCACCTCATCGAAATGAACGGGCTCCAGCCGCCGAACCATGTCACAGATCAGGGCGTCGTTCTGCACCCTGCGCTCCCGGAGCATCGGCAGGCTGTCAGCGAGGCGGTCGCGCAGGCCCGTTGGCGCCGGCAGCGCCGAAAGCGGTCCGCGCAGTTCGGCCAGCGCCGGCAACTGGACGAAGCGGTTCAGCCAGATCAAGTCAGCCGCCACGATGTGGCCGAGCGTGGCGAACAGCGAGCCGAAGAAGGCCCCACGGTCCTCGAACAGCGCCGCCTCCGGCAGCGTGGCGGCCGCGTCGTAGAGCCGTTCGTTCATCCAGCGGTTGTAGTCCGCCATCAGGGTGCAGAGCGCAGGGGTCATGGCGCAGACTGTAGCCATGAACACCGCCGCCCCTGGCACAACTGGCGCGCCGGCCCGGCGTGGAGCGGCCCAGCGTCGTGACGCAGAACATGTGCGACCTCCACGAGCACGCCGGCACCGAGGACGTGGTCCACCTGCACGGCCCCTCTTGACGCCGCGCTACCTGAAAACGGAGGCCGAGACCGGTCCGTCGCTTCGGAGCTCCGATGGCTCCATCCAGCTCGCCGCGATGGTGCCATTCGGCCGCATCGCCAGCGAGGTGAACATCGCTGCAGAGGCACCGGCTGCCCCGACGCGGCGGGTGGCTTGCCAACCTTCGCCAGATACATAGCGTCTGGCGAAGGTGCCCTCCTGATCTCCACCATAGCCCGACTGGTAGGCTCCCCACATCAGCATCAGGTGGCCATTGCGGTCCGCCACGAGGCTGGGCATGCGGTTCTGCCAATACGTCCCGTTCGTCGTGCTGACCGTGGTGGCCGTGCTCCAGCCTGAGCCTGGCGTATACCGGCGATACAGGAGATCGCTGCGATAGTCGGAAAGGTACTGCTGCCAGACGGCATGGAAGCTGCCTGTGCTGTCCGCCACCAGGACCTGCCTCAACGCATTGCCGGAATCGTCCGTTTCGAGCAGCGCAGGCGTGGTCCATGTACCGCCAGTCCCACCCAGCGTGCTCCACCACAGATCGAAGCGGTAGGGCCCTCCTGCATAGACGAAGGAGTTCCACAACGCCATGACCTGGCCGGAGCCGGAAATCGCCAGTCGGGGCGCGAACGGATCGCCCAGCCGGGTGGCGCCCAGCGAAACAGCGGGCTGCCAGCCAGTGCCCAGCTCGTAGCGTGCAGCCCACACCGGCGCGTCGCTGGTCCGCTGCACCCACAGCGCATACGCGTTGCCTGCCGCATCGATCGCCACCTGCGGCTGTTCGACCTTGTCGTAAAAGCTGCTGTTGGCCGAACTGCCCAGCCGCACCGGAGCCTGCCAGCCACCCTCGACCGTGAATCGCGCCGCCCAGGCATCCGGATTGCCATAGGGTGCGACCTGCTTGGCCCACACAGCAAAACCATTGCCGTCGGCACCAACCGCCAGCGAGGCGTCCCCGACATCCAGGCCGCTGTCGAGGCGCACGGGCGTTTGCCATCCACCGTCCTTCAGGAAGCGCGATGACCATATTTCGACCCCGGACCCGTCAAATTGGGACCAGATCGCCAAACCGCCGCCTTGGCGGTCGAAACCCACCTGCGGAAGCAAGGCATTGCGGTTCCCCGGCACGCTGAGCGTTCGGAACCCGCCCCACGCGCCGCTCTCCGTCCGCGTCGCGCTGCGAATCTCATACCAGCCGCTGGATGCCTGGCTGGACCAGACGACCACGATGTTGCCTTGGCTGTCCTGCGCCGTGACCGGGTTGCCAGAAACGGCCGTCCTCTCGGCATCCAGTTGGCGAGGCGTTTCCCACACCCCATCGGCCGTGCGGAACGACCAGGATCGCTCCGCGGCCAGGCCGTTGCCGGCCAGATCCTGCAGGCCGGTTCCCGCCGTCACCGTGTAGGTGGCCAAGAGGTCGAGCGTCTGCGCTGGCGCAAAAGAGACTTTATGAAGCGTGGCGTCGTAGCTCAGGACCCCGTCCACGGCGGCGCCCGAGCGAGAAATCTGAACATTGCTGTCCGTCACCGTCGACGCGCGCAAGCCTTCGCTGAAAGTCGCCGAGATCTCCGTGGTGCGAGGTACGTCATTGCCGGCCGCGGGCACAAAGGCCAGGACGGTCGGCCGCGTCGTGTCGGCGACAGGCGGCGCCGAGGGCGATGGTGCGGGCGCGGGCGCGGGTGCGGAAGGCACGACCGGAAAGAAGCCCCCTCCTCCGCCGCCGCCTCCGCCCCCTCCACAGGCCGTCACGACGCCAGCCAGCGCCAAGGAAATCGCGTAACCCAACACCCTCATCCACATTCCCCTCATTGATTGGATTGCTCTCGGGCCGAATGGCCCGGAGTCCAAGGAATGTTAATGAAGCGCGCTATCGAATTTGATGTTGTTTATTCCCCTGAACGGACGGCGCGCGCGCCTCACCGCGTTGGGTCGAAGCATCGACGCCCGACTGGGGCAAGCCGCGCTCAACCGTCGGCGGCCACCACCGGATCCGGCGCCGGCAGATGGATCATCCCGGTGCGGAAGTCGTACTCGAACACCTCGCCATAGCGGCCCCATTCGATGGCCTGGCGCAGCACGCGCAGGGCCTCGGAGTCTTCGAGGCTCTCTCGCAGCAGGTCGAGGAAATGCTCTTCGGAGATATGCCCCTGCGGATCCTGCTCCAGGCTGTGGCGGATGTGCGCCGCCAGCGGCACGCGCTCCAGCAATTGCTGGCCGAACATGCGCTGGCGCCCTGCCCGCGCGCTGCCCGCGTAATGGCGGCCCAGCGGCGTGACCAGCAGGTCGCCTTCGGCCAGCCGGGCCAGGCCCAGCAGCGACAGGCCCTGCGTGAGCGGCAGCAGGTCGTGGTCGGTCAGCTCGGCCTCGTCGGCCAGGCGCGGAAGGTCGGCACGGCCCTGGAAGTCGTCTTCCACCAGCAGCTCCAGCAGGCCTTCCATGCGGGCCACGTCGGCCGAGGGCAGGCGCTCGGCCAGCACCGCATGCTTGGGGCCGTGGGCCGTGCCCGAGCCGCCGGCCGTCATCAGCGCATAAACCTGGTCGATCAGCATGCGCACCTCCACCGAGTCACGGTCCCGCGGGCGCGGCAACGCAATGCGCAGCTCGGCGCGCACCCGGCCCGGGTCGGCGGCGAAGACCAGCACGCGGTCGGCCATCAGCACTGCTTCCTCGATGTTGTGCGAGACGACCAGCATGGCCTGCGTGGGCATCTGACCGCCCTCCCACAGCGCCAGGATGTCGTCGCGCAGGCGCTCGCCGGTGAGCACGTCCAGGGCCGAGAAGGCCTCGTCCATCAGCAGCACGTCGGGCTCGACCACCAGGGCGCGGGCGATGCCCACGCGCTGGCGCATGCCGCCCGAGAGCTCGCGCGGCAGCGCGCCTTCGAAGCCGCCCAGGCCGATCAGCGCGATGGCTGCCGCCGCGCGCCGGGCCCGCTCGGTCTGCGGCACGCCTCGCGCTTCCAGCCCCAGTTCCACGTTCTGCTGCACCGTCAGCCAGGGAAAGAGCGCGAAGGACTGGAACACCATCGCGATGCCGCGCGCTGGCCCGTGCAGCGGCTGGCCGCGGTAGCGCACCTCGCCCCGGTCGGCCGGCACCAGGCCGGCCAGGATGCGCAGCAGCGTGGACTTGCCCGAGCCCGAGGGGCCCAGCAGGGCCACGATCTCGCCCGCGGCCAGGCGCAGGTCCACGTCCTGCAGCACGGGCCGCGCCGTGCCGTCCGCCGCCCGGAAGCCCTTGCCGACGGCGTGGAGGTCGATGATGGTGTCGCGTTCCTGAATCATCTGGTGAGGTCCTTCGCTGGCAGATTGGACGACGTTGGCGGGAGACACCGCGGAACCGGCTTCGCCGGGCCGCTGGTGTCGCCCCCGGAGGGGGGAGGCGGCTACACGAAGTGAGCAAGCAACGGGGGTGGAGCCTGAGATCTCAGAAATGCATTCTTTGTTCGGCGAGCTGGTACAGGCGCCGCCAAACGAAGTGGTTGAGCCCCATGACGAACACGCACATCACGCCGATGCCGAGCGCGATGCGTGGGAAGTCGCCCGTCGCCGTCATCTGCGCGATGTAGCTGCCCAGGCCATGGGCCTGCAGCGTGGTGTCGCCCCAGCTCACGTACTCGGCCACGATGCTGGCGTTCCAAGATCCGCCGCTGGCGGTGATGGCGCCTGTCACGAAGCTGGGGAACACGGCCGGCAGCAGGTAGCGCTTCCAGCGCAGCCAGCCGGTGAGGCCCAGGTTGCGCGCCGCATGGCGCAGTTCGGTGGGCACGCTCGACGCCCCGGCGATCACGTTGAAGAGCAGGTACCACTGCGTGCCCAACACCATCAGCGGCGACAGCCACACGTCGGGGTTGAGCTTCCAGTGCACGATCAGCAGCACCGCCACCGGGAACATCAGGTTGGCCGGAAAGGCCGCCAAAAACTGCGCCACGGCCTGCAGTCGGTCGGACCAGCGCGGGTTCATGCCGATCCACACCCCCACCGGCACCCACACCACCGCGGCGATGGCGATCAGCACCAGCACGCGAACCAGCGTGTACAGACCCAGGAGGAACACATGCCCCACCTCGCCCCAGCCCACCTCGCTGTGGATGAATCGCAGCAGCCAGACGATGGCCAGCAGCACCGCGCCCGACAGCAGCGCGTCGCCCGCGCGCTGGGCCAGCGGATTGGCCGGCCGCGGCCGGGCGCGCACCGAGGTGCCGTCGAAGCGCCGCGGAAACCACGCCAGCGTGCGCACCGCGCGGTGCGCCAGCCACTCCCCGGTGGCGCGGGTCAGGTGAGTGCGGCGCAGCCAGTCCAGCAGCCACGAGCGGCTGGCCTCGCCGCTGCCGCTTTCGTCGAAGCGGAACTTGTCGGCCCAGGCCACCAGCGGCCGGAAGAAGAGCTGGTCGTACAGCAGGATGCCGATCAGCATGCACAGGATGGCCCAGCCGATGGCGGGCAGGTCGCGCGCCTCGATGGCCATGGCGATGTACGAGCCTACGCCCGGCAGCTTGATGTTCTGGCCCGACACCGAAATGGCCTCGGAGGCCACCACGAAGAACCAGCCGCCGGACATGGACATCATCATGTTCCACAGCAGGCCCGGCATGGCGAAGGGCAGCTCCAGCCGCCAGAAGCGCTGCCAGCCCGAGAGCTGGAACACCGCCGCCGCCTCGCCCAGTTCGGCCGGCACCGTGCGCAGCGACTGGTAGAGGCTGAAGGCCATGTTCCAGGCCTGCGAGGTGAAGATGGCGAAGATGGCCGCGAACTCCACGCCCAGCAGGTTGCCCGGGAAGAGCGCGATGAAGCCGGTGACGGTGATCGACAGGAAGCCGAGGATGGGGATGGACTGCAGCACGTCCAGCAACGGCACCAGCAGCCGCTCGGCCAGCCGGTACTTGGCGGCCAGCACGGCGAAAGTACAGGCGAAGACGAGCGAGGCGCCCAGCGCGATGAACATGCGCAGCGTGGTGCGAAGAAGGTAGTACGGCAGCACGGCCGGATCCAGACTCAGCGGCAGCGGCTCGCCCACGGAATAAGGGCGCGCCATCTGCGAGGCGGCAAAGGCCAGGCCGAAGAGCACGGCCAGGATCAGGGGCAGCAGGGCCCAGTCCCAGCGGTTGCCCACGGCGCTGGAGACTTCGAGCGGC
Source organism: Pseudacidovorax sp. DMC4 (assembly GCF_056314265.1). Classification (NCBI taxonomy): domain Bacteria; kingdom Pseudomonadati; phylum Pseudomonadota; class Betaproteobacteria; order Burkholderiales; family Comamonadaceae; genus Pseudacidovorax; species Pseudacidovorax sp. DMC4. The sequence continues at coordinate 196,549 of NZ_JBQUYR010000014.1, forward strand.
AGGAGTCGGCGGCGCATGGCGGATCGGTGCGTGGGCGGGCAGGCGGCAGGTTGGACGGACGGCGCCTGCGGCCACGCGATGGGCCAAGGCAGTGATGAAGGCGAAGGCGCGGTGCACCTCCATGCCGACAACGCACGAGGCCGGGTCGGCGTTGGCAGCCGAAGGCTGCCGGGCGGCCGTGGCCGACAAGGGCAGCGGGCGCGGCCGGCAGTCTAGGCGCCGACCTTGACTGGAACATGACGGCGCCGCTGAAGGGGCAAGGCCGGCAACGCCGCAGCACGCCTGCGCCCCGCCGCGCCCCCGGCTGACAGCGCGGCGCCCGCGGCGGTGTCAGGCTTGTGCCTGGTCACAACAACACCCCAGAACAGCTGGACCGCCTGCCATGAACGCTTCCATCGACCCGGCCGGCCGCACTGCGCCCGCCTCCGCCACCCCGCTCCAGCCCGCGTACACCGCCGAAGAAAAGCGCCGCCGCATCTTCGCCATCGTCGGCGCCTCCTCGGGCAACCTGGTGGAATGGTTCGACTTCTACGTCTATGCCTTCTCGGCGCTGTACTTCGCTGGCGCCTTCTTCCCCAAGTCCGACCCAACCGTCCAGCTGCTCAACACGGCCGGGGTGTTCGCCGCGGGCTTCCTGATGCGGCCCATCGGTGGCTGGCTGTTCGGCCGCATTGCCGACCGGCGCGGGCGCAAGACCTCGATGCTGATCTCGGTCACCATGATGTGCGCCGGCTCGCTGGTGATCGCCTTCCTGCCCACCTATGCGCAGATCGGGGCCTGGGCACCGGCGCTGCTGCTGGCCGCGCGCTTGTTCCAGGGGCTGTCGGTAGGCGGCGAGTACGGCACCACAGCCACCTACATGAGCGAGGTGGCGCTGCGCGGCCAGCGCGGCTTCTTCTCGTCCTTCCAGTACGTCACGCTGATCGGCGGTCAGCTGCTGGCGGTGCTCACCATCGTGATCCTGGAGACGATCTTCACCGAGGCCGAGCTGCGCGCCTGGGCCTGGCGCATCCCCTTCGTCGTCGGGGCGATCGCCGCGGTGGTGGCCATGTTGCTGCGCCGCTCGCTGACCGAGACGCAAGGCGCTCAGACGCGCACGAACCAGGAGGCCGGCACGCTGGCCGGGCTGTTCCGCCACCACAAGGCCGCCTTCTTCACCGTGCTGGGCTACACGGCCGGCGGCTCGCTGATCTTCTACACCTTCACCACCTACATGCAGAAGTACCTGGTCAACACGGTGGGCCTGCCCATCAAGACGACCAGCTACGTGATGACGGGCGCCCTCTTCCTCTACATGTGCATGCAGCCGCTGTTCGGCATGCTGTCGGACCGCATCGGCCGGCGCAACAACATGCTGCTGTTCGGCGCGCTGGGCACGCTGTTCACGGTGCCCATCCTCACGGCGCTGCAGCACACGAGCAGCCCCTACGTGGCCTTCGTGCTGATCGTGGTGGCGTTGGCCATCGTGAGCTTCTACACCTCGATCAGCGGCATCGTGAAGGCCGAGATGTTCCCGCCCGAGGTGCGCGCGCTGGGTGTGGGTCTGGCCTATGCGGTGGGCAATGCCGTCTTCGGCGGCTCGGCCGAATACGCCGCGCTGTGGGCCAAGTCGGCGGGCATCGAATCGAGCTTCTTCTGGTACGTGACCGTGATGATGGTCATCGCCTTCCTGGTCAGCCTGCGGCTGCCGCGGCAGGCGAGCTACCTGCACCACGACCATTGAGCAGGACGGCGCCCCGCGCCATGACGAAAAAGGCCCGCCATCGCTGGCGGGCCTTGTCGTTGGTGCGGGCCTGTCGTGATCAGTCGGCGTACACGCCGGCTTCCTTGATCACGGGGCCGAAGCGGGCGACTTCGGACTGCACGAACTTCTTGTGCTCTGCCGGGTCGCTGCGCTTGTCGCTCACCACCACGGCGCCCAGCGCTTCCTCGCGGCGGATGAAGTCCGGGTCCTTCAGCGCGGTCTTGAGCGCGTCGTTGAGCTTCTTGAGCACCGGTGCCGGCGTGCCCTTGGGCGCGTACAGGCCATGCCAGATCGTCACCTGGAAGTTCTTCAGGCCCTGCTCGTCCAGCGTCGGGATGTCCTTCAGCGCCGGGGTGTTCACCCGCTTGAGCGT